>NZ_PKIG01000001.1:0-611864 GCF_002860905.1 Streptococcus oralis subsp. dentisani
TAAACTTATCAAACGAAATGCCTTTGGATTTCGGAACTTTGAAAACTTCAAAAAACGAATTTTTATCGCTCTCAATATCAAAAAAGAAAGGACAAATTTCGTCCTTTCTAGATCTTAGCTTTTCTTCAACCCACTACAGTTGACAAAGAGCCTTAATCTCCTCATAAAAGTAACTAGTTTACCTAAATCTTCAAGAATCGGCGCATGGAAATTCCTGATCCCAGTGAACCAATGAAAATTCCAATCACAAATAATAGGGCAATCATCAGAGGAGTAAATACCTCTGGCGCGATCATAGAAAGATTTTGTCCGACCAATGACTTATTGACAGATTGGTAAACCATTCGATAAACAATAAAGACCAACACTGATGGCGCAGTTGCTCCAAGCAAACCAATGAAGGCACCTTCAAGTAAGAACGGTCCACGGATATAACTGTTCTTAGCACCAACCAAGCGCATGATTTGAATTTCACGACTGCGGGAAATAATGGTGATACGAATAGTATTTGAAATCAAGAAAACTGCAATGAAAATCAAAAGTCCTGCAATAACTAATCCCCAAACACGGATAAATGATGCTAGTTGGAATAGGCGTTCTGTATTGGCACCACCATCCTGAACCTCAGACACACCTTCAATTTTTTTAGCATCTTCAGCCACAGTTTTTACATCACTTGGCGTATTTGTATCAACGATATAGGCATCATAGAGGGGATTGGCATCTCCTTCAAAAATTTTCCAGTTATCACCCATTGTCTCGGTTAATTTTTCATATTGTTCTTCTTTACTTGAAAAAGTAACACTCTTAACAGTAGACATCCCCTTCAAAGCATTGTATACCTTGTGGTAGTCATTATTTGTAACAGTTTGACCTTCTTTTTCAATAGTCTCGCTATTATCAGCTACATCCTTACGAATATAAACCATCACTCGAACATTATTTTCAATATCTGTAGCTAGTTTCGCTGTATTGAAAATAACAGAAGCAAATATGGCAACCAAGGTCAAAGTAATCATGACTGAGCTGACAGCAGCCACTGTCATCCAACCATTTCGTTTCAAACTTTTTAGTGATTCAAATAAATGGCGAAAAAATCTACTAATCATCGTATCCATACTCTCCTTTTGATTCGTCACGAACGACACGGCCATTTTCAATGGCAATGACACGGTGGCGCAAGGTATTTACAATCTGGCTATTATGAGTCGCCATCAAAATAGTTGTCCCTTGTAGGTTAATCCGTTCCAAGAGATTCATAATTTCCCATGAATTATCCGGGTCCAGGTTTCCTGTTGGTTCATCGGCTATCAATACTTTGGGATTATTTACAATGGCACGTGCAATCGCAATCCGCTGTTGCTCTCCACCTGAGAGCTCATTTGGGAAAGAACGAACCTTGTGCTTCAACCCAACCAAGTCTAAAACTTCCATCACACGTTTTTTGATATTACGGCGATTTTCCCCGATTACTTCCATAGCGTAAGCAATATTTTCATAGACCGTTTTCTTTGGCAAGAGTTTATAATCCTGAAAGACAACCCCAACACTACGACGTAGAAGCGGGACGTCTTTCTTTTTGATCTTAACCAGATTAAAACCAGCAACTGATAGGCTTCCTTTATCGATTTTTACTTCACGATATAGAGAACGAATGAAGGTTGACTTCCCTGCTCCTGAAGGTCCTACAATGTAAGCAAATTCTCCCGGTTGAACGCTAACCGAAACACCGCGTAGGGCAGTCGTTCCGTTGTCGTATTTTTTGACGACATCTCTCATTTCAATGATTGACATGTGAGTTCCTTTCTATCTTAGCTGATTCGCCACTTGAGATAAGCATCGATAAAACCATCTAGGTCTCCATCCATAACCTTATCTACCTGAGCAACTTCAAAGCTAGTTCGATGATCTTTTACCATAGTATAAGGCGTGAAGACATAAGAACGGATTTGGCTTCCCCATGTGATTTCTTTTTTCTCACCCTTGAGGGAATCTACCTCCGCAGCTTTCTTTTCTTGCTCCATTTGATAGAGCTTAGCCTGCAACATCTTCATAGCTCGATCTCTATTTCCATACTGGGTACGATCGACCGTTGATTGGACAACAATTCCAGTTGGAATGTGGGTCAGACGCACACCTGTTGAAACCTTGTTGACGTTTTGTCCACCGGCACCACCTGAACGGAAGGTATCCATCTTGATGTCATCTTCCCTGATTTCCACTTCAATGGTATCATCCAACTCAGGCATCACTTCTACAGATGTGAAAGAGGTATGGCGACGTTTGGCAGAGTCGAACGGCGAAATTCGCACCAAACGGTGAACTCCCATTTCCGACTTGAGAAGACCATAGGCATTAGGACCTTCAAATGATAAGGTTACTGACTTGATACCAGCCTCATCACCTGCTTGATAATCCAAGACTTCTACTTTAAAGCCTTTAGCATTTCCATAGCGAGTGTACATACGAAGCAACATATCACCCCAGTCCTGAGCCTCAGTACCACCGGATCCTGGATGGATTTCCAAAATCGCATTATTATGGTCATAAGGTTCTGACAAGAGCAAGGTCATCTCGTAACTGGTCATCATCTTATCAAGTTCTGATAACTGCTCAACCAGTTCCTCATGCACTGACTCGTCTTCTGCTACAAAGTCCAATAAAATTTCAACTTCATCCTGCAACTCTTCCATTTTGTGGAAGGTGTTGTAGGTGTTTTTTAATTCATTTAATTCTTGCGACGTTTTTTGGGCCGCGATATTATCGTTCCAAAAATCAGGTTCTGTCATCTTATTTTCCAAGATGGCAATCTCTTCCTCTAGACCTTCTAGGTCAAAGAGACCCCCTGAAAGAAGCTAATTTTTCACGATTTGCGTCAATTTTCTGACGAATTACTGAAATGTCCATAAATACTCCTTTTTTACATCATTTCATTATAGCATATTTTATCATTTCTTTCCATCTTTTGCTCTAATCTCTTATTACACGTAAAAAGAAGCCTTTCGGCTTCCCTTCTTACAAGACTTTTGCTGAAGTACGAGTAATTTCTTCTACTTGAATATTCTCTGATTCAAATTTTTCTTTCAAGGCTGGTAAATCAATTGAGCCATCGATTTGAACTTCGATAATCACCTTACCATCTTTACGCGGAATATTGACTGTATGAGAGATATTCAAATTTTCTTCTGCAATCAAAGAAACAATCTTTCCGAGGACACCAACTTCATCTTCTGTAACAAAGCGCACACGAATTCCTTCTTCACCATAACCAGCAATTTCAAGAAAGGCTTGGAAAACATCACGGTCCGTAATAACTCCGTATACTTGATGATTATCTACGACAGGAAGAATACCAATCTTGTTTTTCAACATCAGATAAGTTGCATCCTCTAGACTCGCATAGCCTGAAACAGTGACAACATCGCGAATCATGACATCTTTTACTTTTGTCTTATTTAGAAGATAGTTCATCTCATAGATAGAAAGGCTTGTTGCTTTTGATGGACTAGCTTGAGCAATGGTCCCCTCAGTCACCAAACCAACCAATTGATCATTTTCGATAACAGGCAAGCGGTGCAATCCTTGCTCTCTCATCAAATCTGCTGCATGAGATACTGTTGTATCTGGACTAATATAAACTACCTTGCGGGTCATAAAATCTTTAACTGCCATGAGACTTCTCCTTTTCTATTCTTATCCCTATTATACAATCTTTTTGCAAATCTATCAAACGCTTACATTTCTTTTTCAAAATTCAGAAAAGTATGAATAAGCTAGCAAAAAGAGCTCTGAAATCGAGCTCTGTGAATGAAGGTAAGATACGTTTCATTCGATTTTTTCAATTATTAGAAATTCATCTTTTAATGTAGATAAAGATTGCTTTGCAATCTCTATCCGCAACCTAAACTAGTCTCCCAGACTATGCGAAGATTGCTTACGCAATCTTCATCTGCCAACTAAAAAGGTCCCCCGGACTATAATGATGATTACTTCGTAATCCTCATCCACCGACTAAAACAATCCACTGGATTGTTTTAGCCACCTAGATATGCTTTTCTGACTTCTTCTGATGAGGCGAGTTCTTTTCCTGTTCCTGATAGAACGATTTTCCCTGTTTCCAGTACATAGCCTCGGTCAGAGATTGCGAGTGCCTTATTGGCATTTTGTTCAATCAAGAGGACGGTTGTTCCTTGCTTCTGAATATCTTGAATGATATCAAAAATCTCTTGAATAAAGATTGGGGCAAGTCCCATTGATGGTTCATCTAAGAGAAGAAGTTTTGGTGTTGACATAAGAGCGCGTCCCATGGCAAGCATTTGTTGTTCTCCTCCTGAAAGAGTGGCTGCGTCCTGGTTCTTGCGTTCTTCAAGACGTGGGAAGCGAGAAAAGACCTTCTTCAAGTTAGCTTGATTTTCTTCACGATTTTTCTTTAAGAAAGCTCCCATTTCAAGATTTTCCATAACAGTCAAGCCAGGAAAGACGTGGCGTCCTTCTGGAACTTGCGAAAGACCACCTGCCACGATTTTCTGAGCTGGCATTTTTTGGATTTCTTGACCAAAAAATTCAATCTTTCCTGAGCTTGGTCGAACCAAACCAGACAAGGTACGGAGAATGGTTGTTTTACCAGCACCATTGGCACCGATAAGGGAAACAACTTCTCCTTCATTCACTTCAAAGCTTACATCACGGACTGCTTGGATCATACCGTAATGCACAGAAAGATTATCAACTTTTAACATAGACATTAGGCTTCACCTCCTAGATAAGCTTCGATAACGCGTTTATTGGTCTTAATTTCGTCTGGAGTTCCCTGAGCAATCAAACGACCATATTCAAGTACGTAGATACGTTCTGTTACTTCCATAACCAGATTCATATCGTGTTCAATCAGCATGATCGTAATCTTAAATTCATCTTTGATACGCCGAATTAACTCAGTCAATTCGGCTGTTTCCTGTGGGTTCATACCTGCGGCTGGTTCATCCAAAAAGAGAATTTTAGGTTCCGTAGCGAGGGCACGAACAATTTCCAAACGACGTTGTTGTCCGTAGGCAAGGTTTTTAGCAAGAGTCTCTGCATCACCATCTAAATCAAAGATTTTCAACAATTCCAAAGCCTTATCCTTTAATTCATTTTCACTCTTGTAAAAAGCTGGCAAGCGTAAGAAACTAGCAAAAACATGTTGCTTGTGATGGTTGCCAAAGGCAATCAAAACATTGTCCAAAACGGTTAAATCTTTAAAGAGACGGATATTTTGGAAAGTACGTCCAAGGCCCAAAGAGGCAATCTTATAAGGTGCCTTTCCATTCAAAAGATGACCATCAAGGGTTACTGTTCCCTCACTCGGTTCATAAACACCCGTCAAGAGGTTGAAAAGAGTAGTTTTACCAGCTCCATTTGGACCGATTAGTCCAACTAATTCCCCTTCGTTCAATTCAAGAGTCACATCTCCAACAGCTGTTAGACCGCCAAAATGTTTGGTTAACTGTTTTACTTCAAGTAATGCCATTAGTTTTGTTCCTCCTTCTTAGATTTTTTAAAGAAACGTGATAGGCTCAATTCCCATGTTCCAAGGAGTCCACCTGGTCTGAAAATCATTACCAATACCAAAGCCAAAGCGTAAATAATCATACGCACACTAGCAACATCTTGGAGAAGCATATTCAAAATTCCCAAAACAATAGCTGAAACAATGGCACCTGTAATGGAACCAAGTCCACCAAAGACAACAATAATCAAAACGTTGATTGAGTTGATGAAAGTGTAATCTTTCGGTACAACTGAACCGATAAATCCTGCTTGAAGCGACCCTGCAATACTTGCAGTAATGGCACCAAAGACAAAGGCGATAATTTTAATTTTAGTCGTATTAACACCGACTGACTCTGCAGCGATTTCATCTTCACGAACGGATAGGGTTGAACGTCCAATTGGGCTTCGTAAGAAGTTCAAGGTTGCAATGGTTGTAATTACGACAAAGAAGTAAACCATTGGCCAAGTTGTAAAGTTTGGAATTCCCAAGATACCTGCCGCTCCATTTGTAAGGCTTCCGCCATTGATGATAAAGATACGGATAATTTCAGAAACACCTAGAGTCGCTACCGCAAGATAGTCCCCCTTCAAGCGCAAGGTTGGAATTCCGACAAGCAAGGCAACGGCTCCTGAAAGCAAAGCCCCTACCAGCATGGCTCCAAAGAAGGCACCGTAGGTTGGTGATTTAGAACCAATAATAGCTGCTGCGTAGGCACCAATCGCCATGAAACCAGCATGCCCAAGTGAAAATTGTCCTGAAAAACCAACGATTAAGTTGAGACCAACAGCCAAAATAATATTAATTCCAATTTGTTGTAAAATCTGTACATAGAATAGGTTGAGTACTCCGACTGAAACCAGTACACTAATCAAGCCATAGCCAGCTAACAAAAGGAGTAACCATAGAATATTAACTTTTAAATTTTCCTTCATCGTTTACACCTTCTCTTTCACATTTTTACCAAGGATACCAGCTGGGCGGACAATCAAGATCAACAACAAAATTCCATAAACAATGGCATCACGGAAGTCTGACATCCCAAAGGCTGTCGCAAAGGTTTCTAATAGACCAATTACAAATCCACCAAGCGCCGCTCCAGGAATGATTCCGATTCCACCAAGTACTGCGGCAACGAAAGACTTAAGACCTGGAGTAACACCCATCAAAGGCTCAAGAGAGTTATAATAGAGGGCAATCAGAACACCAGCCGCACCCGCAAGAGCTGAACCCAAAGCGAAGGTAAAGCTGATAGTACGGTTCACATTAATCCCCATCAATTGCGCTGCATCGCTATCTACGGATACTGCACGCATGGCTTTCCCCATCTTAGTCTTTTGAACAATAACTTGTAACAAAATCATCAAGATCAAGGAAATCGCCAAAATCATTAACTGTACATTCGTTAAGCTAATTGGCCCCAAATCATAGCGAACTGTTTGAATCGCTTGAGGGAAGGCACGAGTATTGGCACCAACCAGATAAACCATCCCATACTCCAATAGGAAAGAAACCCCAATAGCTGTAATCAAAACAGCAATACGAGTAGAGTGACGCAAAGGTCGGTAAGCAAGGAACTCAATTACGACACCTAGAATAGCTGTCGCTAGCATAGCTACAATAAGAGCTACAAAGAAATTCATTTGGAAAGAATTAATCAAGAAATAACCGATAAAGGCTCCCATCATATAAATATCACCGTGGGCGAAGTTGATGAGCTTGATAATTCCGTAAACCATGGTATATCCTAGGGCTAACAGCGCATAAACACTACCTAGAATCAAACCATTTACTAGTTGTTGGAGCATAAGATTCACTCTTTCTATTTATAATTTTGAGGCTTTCCCCTCACTTTTTGATAAGTTCTTTTACTCAATGAAAATCAAAGAGCAAACTAGGAAACTAGCTGCAGGCTGTACTTGAGTACGACAAGGCGACGTTGACGCAGTTTGAATTTGATTTTCAAAGAGTATTAAACATCGAAACAGGGAGTGAGTCCGAGGCTCATTCCCTATTTCAACATTTTTCTATTATGGTTTTACAACTTCTGCTGCCTCAACCTTACCATTGTTCATGGTCATCATGTAAGCAGTTTTGACTGTGTTGTGGTCTGCATCGAAGCTTGTTTGACCAGTTACACCTTCAAAATCTTTTGTTTTAGCAAGGTTATCCTTGATTTCACCAGAGTTCTTAGCACCTTTTGCTGCGTTTGCTACAAGGTGAACTGAGTCATAAGCCAAGGCTGCAAATGTTGAAGGCTCTTCATTGTACTTAGCACGGTATGCGTCAAGGAAGGCTTTAGCTTTAGCTGAAACTTCTACAGTAGTTGAGAAGCCTGAGATAAAGTAGATGTTTGATGCTTTTTCAGCAGTTGCTTGTTGTACAAACTCTTCACCGTTAAATCCATCACCACCAACGATTGGTTTGTCAATTCCCATACCACGCGCTTGGTTTACAATTTTACCAGCTTCAGTGTAGTAACCTGGGACGATGATAGCATCAAAGTCTTTCCCTTTCATTTTTGTAAGGGCTGCTTGGAAGTCTGTGTCACCTGCTACGAAAGTTTCATCTGCAACGATTTCACCTTTGTAAGCTTCACGGAAGGCTTTGGCAATACCTTTAGCATAGTCGCTGGCATTGTCAGTGTAAAGAACAACTTTCTTAGCTTGCAATTTTTCAGAAACATAGTTTGAGATAATTTTTCCTTGGAAGCTATCTTGGAAAGTTCCGATAAAGAGGTAATCTTGACCTTTAGTCAATCCATCTTGAGTCGCACTTGGTGAAATCAATGGAACACCTGCTTTTGTAGCGTTCGCTACCGCAGCTGCAGTTGCACCAGATGTCGCAGGTCCTACGATTGCTGATACTTTAGATTGGGTTACAAGGTTAGTTGTTACTGAAGCAGCCTCTGCTGTTTCAGACTTGTTATCTTTATCAACTACTTCGATTTGTTTTCCATCGATACCACCTGCTGCATTGATTTCATCAACGGCAAGTTGGGCACCTTTTTGTTCAGATGTACCGTAGGCTGCTACAGCACCAGTTTCCTCGAAGTTAAATCCGATTTTGATTGTCTTTTCCTCTACTGAGTTACCAGCAGCGTTTGACGCTCCAGACTTCACTTCTCCACAGGCTGCAAGAAGTGCTACACTTGCAAGCGCCACAAACGATAGGGCAAATTTTTTCTTCATCTTTTTTTGTCTCCTTATTTCTTAAATAAATAGCATGTTAAGAATATACCGAATTATCAGAAAATTGTCAACACTTTTCTTGAACTTTTTCGATGATAACGTTTTCCTCTCGATAAAGATTGCCAACAAAGGGTGTTTCCAGCTCTTGGATATGACAAACTCTGACTTTTTTTATAAACTTTTCCTTGCCCAAGCGCCCGACCAATTGCTCCACTTCTTGAGTTGGAACATAGAGTTGTAAGTAACGATGTTTCTTGGAATGATAGGTAATATCTCCATAATCCTGCAGTTTTTTGGCATCACGATTATAGTAAAGATAGATAATCAATCCAGATCGATTGACTTTTTCAAACATGATAAATCCTCTTTCTAAGAAATCTCCCTCTATTATACCAAAAAAAGCAAACTCAGTCGAGTTTGCCTTCTTTCATCATTAGTTCAATGAATTGTTAGCCATGATTTCATCAATAAAGCCATATTCAAGTGTTTCTTGGGCACTCATCCAGTTATCTCTCTCTGCATCTGCGTGAACTTTTTCGATTGACTGACCTGAATTTTCAGCCAAGATTTTTTCCAAAGTGTTACGAGTTTTAAGCAAGTGTTCTGCAGCAATCGCCATATCGGTTTGTTGAGTACCACCACCTGTACCACCCATTGGTTGGTGGATCATGTATTCAGCATTTGGAAGCATGAAACGTTTTCCTTTTGCTCCACTTGATGCAATGACCGTCCCCATAGATGCGGCCATTCCCATAACAATGGTTTGGACATCTGCCTTGATAAAGTTCATGGTATCAACGATTGCCAAACCAGCTGAAACGGAACCCCCAGGTGTGTTTACATAAAGGTAAATATCTTTTGTGCTGTCTTGGGCATCCAAGAAAAGCAATTGGGCAATAACAGAGTTAGCCATATTGTCTTCAACTGGACCTGTCAGCATAATGATGCGGTCTTTGAGAAGACGTGAATAAATATCGTAAGAACGTTCTCCACGGCTTGTTTGTTCAATAACTACAGGAATCATTTATTTCTCCTTTTGAGTTTTATTTTGTTGGTCAAATGACTGAAGATAAGACTATTATAATATCTTGGTCAAAAAAGGTCAAATTTTTGCTCTGTTTTCATTAGACAGAAACAAAAATTCAACCTCCTTTCACGACTGGAAATCCTTTTCCAAGTCAATCTCTTTTTAATTTTATTTTGTACCGAACAAGCGGTCCCCAGCATCTCCAAGACCTGGAACGATATAACCGTGTTCGTTCAAGCGTTCATCCAAGGCTGCTGTAAAGATTTCTACATCTGGATGAGCTTCTTGAAGGGCTTTAACACCTTCTGGAGCAGATACAAGGCAGACAAATTTGATATTTGATGCGCCACGTTTTTTAAGAGAATCAACAGCCAAGATTGCTGAACCACCTGTTGCCAACATTGGGTCTACCACAAAAATTTGACGTTGGTCAATATCTTCAGGCAATTTCACCAAGTACTCAACTGGTTGAAGTGTTTCTTCATCACGGTACATACCGATATGACCAACTTTAGCAGCTGGAACCAAGCTCAAGAGCCCATCAACCATCCCGATACCTGCACGCAAGATTGGAACGATGGCCAATTTCTTACCTGCCAATTGTTTTTGAACTGTTTTTGTGATTGGTGTTTCGATTTCCACATCTTCTAGTGGAAGATCACGAAGTACTTCATACCCCATCAACATTGCAATCTCATCTACTAGCTCACGAAAAGCTTTTGTAGAAGTATCTGTACGACGCAAGATTGACAATTTGTGTTGAATCAGTGGATGATTAATAACTTCAATTTTTCCCATTTTTGGAATTCCTTCTTTCACTTTATTCTTCTTATTATACCAAAAAACGGTTTAAAAATCTTTCTAAACCATTTATTTTTGATAATTTTTACATTAGATCTGCCTCTTTAAGAGCGGCCTGTACTGTCTCAAGTGGTAAATGGGTCAATTCTGTCCCTTTTTCTTGATAAAGGTATTGGGCATAATCGTCCATTCGGTACTGGTTGATATAAACCACGCGCTTACAGCCGACCTGGAGCAATTGTTTGGTACAATTCAGACAAGGGAAATGCGTCACATAGGCCGTAAAACCTTTAGGAACACCACGTTCTGCACCTTGAAGGATAGCATTGACCTCAGCGTGAAGGGTACGAACACAGTGGCCTTCAATGACCAGACATTCGTGATCAATACAATGCTCGGTTCCTGACACCGAACCATTGTAACCAGTGGAAATAACCTTATTATCCTTTACCAGAATCGCGCCCACTTTGGCACGTTTACAAGTGGAACGATTGGCAATTAGTAGGGCTTGGGCTGCAAAATACTCATCCCAGGCCAGTCTTTTTTCAGTCATATCTCTTCTCCTTTTTCTCTATTTTTTAAAAAATGGTAACCGTAAATCTGCTATCTTTTCAGCAGGTACCTTCATGCCATCCTTGATCCATTTTAGAAGGACAGAGACGATAGCCGAGCTCCAAAAAGAATGAAGATAAGAGCTGACACCTTTTGATTTTCCATGGTATTTTTCTAGAAATTCCTGCATGGCTTGGACAAAGATTTTTTCCAGATGGTAATCTAAGGCAAGTTGAATCACTCTGGCTTCCTTTCTTGCTTCTCGGAAAAGATGAACCCATACCAGATAAAGGTCTGTCTTTAAATCATAATGATGCAACTGTTCCATAATATTGTGGACAGTTCGTTTAAAGACGCTTTCTAAAATCTCCTCTTTGGAATCATAATTGCGATAAAAGGCCGCACGTGAAACGCCTGCACGTTTGACCAATTCAGAAATACTAATCTTGGTCAAGTCCTTTTTTTCCAAGAGCTGCAAGAGGGCTGTTTCTATGGCTTCTCTAGTTAATAAATTGGATTCTTGGTTTGATTTTCTGAGATTTTCAAGAGACTTTTCAGAGATTCTACGTTCAGACATAACATTTTCTTTCTACTTGTCACAACAGACGGATGAGGCTTTTGTTTCAAGGGCTTTCATGATATAATTGTAAAAAAAGACAGAACCTTTGTCAATGTATAACTGACAAAGATGGAGAATTTCTATGACTTGGAAGATTATTGCTGACTCTGGTTGTGATTATCGTCAGCTGGCAACACCAGCTATTGACACGACCTTTGTAAGTGTCCCCTTAACCATTCAAGTAGCTGATCAGGTCTTTGTTGATGATGCCAGTCTTGACATTGACCAAATGATGGAAACCATGTATGCAACTGCAGAAGCTTCAAAATCAGCTTGTCCAAGCCCAGATGATTATTTGCAAGCATTTGAAGGTGCCAAAAACATTTTCCTAGTAACTATCACAGGTACTCTTTCTGGCAGTCACAATAGTGCTCAACTAGCTAAGAATATTTATCTGGAAGAACATCCTGACACTAAGATTCATGTGATTGATAGTTTGTCTGCTGGCGGGGAGGTTGACTTGCTCGTAGAAAAATTGAATGATTTGATTGACCAAGGCTTATCATTTGAAGAAGTAGTTGAAGCTATCACCGCCTATCAAGAAAAAACCAAGTTGCTCTTTGTCCTAGCCAAAGTCGATAACTTGGTGAAGAACGGTCGTTTGAGCAAGCTTATCGGTACAGTCGTTGGCCTTCTCAATATCCGTATGGTTGGAGAAGCTAGTGAAACTGGAACCCTCGAATTGCTACAAAAAGCACGAGGACCAAAGAAATCGATTCAGGCAGCCTATGAAGAGTTAGTGAAAGCAGGATATGCTGGTGGCCGTATTGTCATGGCCCAACGCAATAACGAGAAATGTTGCCAACAGCTTTCAGACCGAATCCGTGAAAATTTCCCACAAGCCAACATCAAAATTCTCCCAACATCTGGTCTCTGCAGTTTTTATGCAGAAGATGGTGGTTTGCTGATGGGATATGAAATTGATTAATTGCATTCTTGACAAGAGGTAACTTCATCTCTTGTTTTTTTGTGGTACAATAGAGCTATGAAACATTTTGATACTATCGTCATTGGTGGAGGTCCTGCTGGTATGATGGCTACGATTTCCAGTAGCTTTTATGGACAGAAAACCCTCCTCATCGAAAAAAATCGGAAACTTGGAAAAAAATTAGCTGGTACTGGCGGGGGACGTTGCAATGTAACCAACAACGGAACTCTAGATGACCTACTAGCTGGCATCCCTGGAAATGGGCGCTTTCTCTACAGTGTCTTCTCCCAATTTGATAACCATGATATCATTAATTTTTTTACAGAAAATGGTGTTAAACTTAAGGTCGAAGACCACGGACGCGTCTTTCCTGCTAGTGACAAGTCTCGGACCATTATCGAGGCCTTGGAAAAGAAAATCACTGAACTCGGTGGTCGAGTTGCTACTCAAACGGAGATTGTTTCGGTTAAAAAGATAGACGACCAGTTTGTCCTTAAGTCCGCAGACCAAACCTTCACTTGTGAGAAACTCATTGTCACAACAGGTGGTAAATCCTATCCTTCGACTGGTTCAACTGGGTTTGGTCACGAGATTGCCCGTCATTTTAAGCACACCATCACCGAACTTGAGGCCGCTGAGAGTCCTTTGTTGACAGATTTTCCACACAAGGTCTTGCAGGGTATTTCGCTGGACGATGTGACCCTAAGCTATGGTAAGCATGTCATCACTCACGATTTGCTCTTTACCCACTTTGGTTTGTCTGGCCCTGCTGCCCTACGTATGTCTAGTTTTGTCAAGGGTGGTGAAATCCTTTCACTGGATGTCTTGCCTCATCTTTCTGAAAATGACTTGACTACATTTCTAGAAGAAAATCGGGAAAAATCCTTGAAAAATGCCTTAAAAACTTTGCTTCCAGAACGCTTGGCAGATTTTTTTGTTCAAGGCTATCCTGACAAAGTCAAACAGTTGAGTGAAAAGGAACAAGAACAACTTCTCCAGTCTATTAAGACCCTCAAAATCCCTGTGAGTGGTAAAATGTCCCTTGCCAAGTCCTTTGTTACCAAGGGTGGAGTCAGTCTCAAGGAAATCAATCCTAAAACCCTGGAAAGCAAACTGGTTCCTGGGCTCCACTTTGCTGGCGAGGTCATGGATATTAACGCCCACACAGGTGGCTTTAACATCACTTCTGCCCTCTGCACCGGCTGGGTGGCGGGATCAAATCCAATCTAAATCTAAATTATTCAATGGCTAAATCAGCCCCAAAAGAAAGGAACTACTTTGGAACATATTATCTTGTTAAGGGGAGTTACTCCTAATGGAAAAAATGCTATCCCTAAAATGTCTTATCTAGTAGATATCTTGACAGAAGCTGGTTTTCAACAAGTTCGAACCTATATTCAAAGTGGGAATATCATTCTTGAAAGTGACTTAGATTTAGAAAAAATACGAGAACGTGTTCATACTCTAATAAATGAAAATATTGGTGCTGACTTAAAAATGGTAATCAAGAACAAAAGTGATTTTAAAAAAATTGTCCAAGAAAACCCGTTTGGAGAACACTATCTTTATGACCGTATACACGTGATTTTTTATCAAGAATCTATTAAAAGTCTCCCTTTAGAAAAATTGAAAATTGATTATGGTGAAGAAGAAATTTGTATCGGTAACCATTGTCTTTACCTCTATCTCCCTAGAACTGCAAAACAAAAGAAACTCCATACCAACTATCTTGAAAAGCTTTTTAATGTAGATTTGACAATGCGAAAACTAAATGTAGTAGAAAAATTATTAAGCAAGTAGTGCTTGAATTTAGTAAAAATCGGAAGAATACTCCTCCGATTTTATTTTATCTGAGTTTGGACATAGTGGGCAATGGCATCTGATGTGTACTGGGCTGTTCCAGGTCCAAATTTATCAATATTTTCCTTAAACTCTGGATTATAGACGTAGCCTTTACCGATATGACCGAATACCTCAATAGAGCAGTCAAATCCATAAGTACGTATGGCTTGTAAGAGTTTAGCTGCTTCTTCTTGGTTTTCTGTTGCTGTTACAGGCAGTCCAGCTTGAAGATTTTGTGACAAGGCTCGAAAGACTTGATTGAAGGCAACCGTAGCTTCGTCTTCGTGACCTTTTTGGCGCTCGAGCGCTTGGTCCATGACTTCTTGTCCATATTTCTCTACCGCCTCTTGGTGGTATTTTTGATGGTCTTGGTAGTTAAATCCAGCAAATTTCTCTTGAATGCTCATTTCTCTTTCTCCTTTTTGTTCTTGAATGGTTTTTTGCAAAGTTGAAATCAAGGTATCCAGATGTTCCCTTTCTCGAGTCAAATAGTCCAACTGCCTAGTCAAATGAGGCAATAAATCTGTCCTTTCTTCCTTTAATAGCTCTGCTATCTTTTCTAAAGAAAAACCTAGATACTTGTAATAAAGAATGACCTGAAGGCGTTCCAAATCCTCCTGACTGTAGGTTCGATAGCCGTTTTCCGACTTTAAAGGAACCAAAAGTCCTATCTTATCGTAGTGGTGCAGGGTCTTGACAGAGACACCTGAAAGCTGCGCAGCTTCTTTTATATGGTACATGATTTCCTCCTTACATTGATAGTATACCCTCTCCCCTTAGGTCAGAGTCAAGCGATTTTGCGAAATTTTTTACTTTTTTACTTTATCATAACATGAAAATGGTTTTCTTGACAGACCTTAGAAAACATGATAGGATAGTCAAGTCTATCAATCAAAAGAAACGCTCATTTTGAGTACTTATGAGGCTATTTGCCAAGGGCAGTAGCTTTTTCTTTTGTAATACTAATTTTAGGAGTTTAACTATGTCTGAAAAATCTCAATGGGGTTCTAAACTGGGCTTTATTCTAGCATCTGCTGGTTCAGCCATCGGACTTGGTGCCGTTTGGAAATTTCCCTACATGACTGCTGCTAACGGTGGAGGAGGCTTTTTACTGGTCTTTCTCATTTCCACTATTCTAATCGGTTTCCCCCTTTTGCTTGCAGAATTTGCCCTCGGCCGAAGCGCTGGTGTCTCAGCAATCAAAACCTTTGGAAAACTAGGCAAGAATAGTAAGTACAACTTTATCGGTTGGATTGGTGCCTTTGCCCTCTTTATCCTCTTATCTTTCTACAGTGTTATTGGGGGATGGATTCTGGTTTATCTAGGCATTGAGTTTGGAAAATTGTTCCAGCTTGGTGGAACGGGTGATTATGCTCAGTTATTTACTTCCATCATTTCAAATCCAGCCATTGCGCTTGGAGCTCAAGCAGCCTTTATTCTATTGAATATCTTTATTGTATCACGTGGGGTTCAAAAAGGGATTGAAAGAGCTTCTAAGGTCATGATGCCCCTGCTCTTTATCATATTTGTTGTCATCATTGGGCGCTCTCTCAGTTTGCCAAATGCCATGGAAGGGGTTCTTTACTTCCTCAAACCAGACTTTTCAAAACTGACCAGTGCTGGTCTCCTCTATGCTCTGGGACAATCTTTCTTTGCCCTCTCACTAGGGGTTACAGCCATGTTGACCTATGCTTCTTACTTAGACAAGAAAACCAATCTGGTCCAATCAGGGATTTCCATCGTAGCCATGAATATTTCAGTATCTATCATGGCGGGTCTAGCCATTTTCCCAGCTATGTCAGCCTTCAATATCCAATCTGAAGGGGGACCGAGCCTGCTCTTTATCGTCTTGCCTCAACTCTTTGACAAGATGCCTTTTGGAACCATTTTCTACATCCTCTTCCTCTTGCTCTTCCTCTTTGCGACAGTCACTTCTTCCGTTGTTATGCTTGAAATCAATGTGGGCAATATCACCAATCAGGACAACAGTAAGCGTGCTAAATGGAGTGCTATTTTAGGAATCTTGACCTTTGTCTTTGGAATTCCTTCAGCTCTATCTTACGGTGTCATGGCGGATGTTCACATCTTCGGGAAGACCTTCTTTGACGCTATGGACTTCTTGGTTTCCAATCTCCTCATGCCATTTGGAGCTCTCTGCCTTTCACTTTTTACAGGCTATATCTTTAAAAAGGCTCTTGCTATGGAGGAACTGCATCTTGATGAAACAGTATGGAAACAGGGACTGTTCCAAGTCTGGCTCTTCCTTCTTCGTTTCATCATTCCAATCATCATCATCGTGGTCTTTATCGCCCAATTTATGTAGTCAAAAAGGACTTGAGTAGTGATACTCTTCGAAAATCAAATTCAAACTGCGTCAACGTCGCCTTGCCGTACTCAAGTACAGCCTGCGGCTAGTTTCCTAGTTTGCTCTTTGATTTTCATTGAGTATGAACTCAGGCCCTTTCTTTTTTATGGATGACTAACAATCAATTCCAAATCTTGTCCTTCCAAGGTCCAAGCTTCAACATCACTTGGTAGGATAAAGTGGCTACCTTTTTGGATTGGATAGTTTTTTCCGTCAACAGTCAGTTGACCTTGACCAGCTAAGACACTAAACAAGCTGTAGTCAGCTGTCTTTTCGAAGTCAACTTTTCCAGTAATTTCCCACTTGTAAACTGCAAAGAAATCATTGGATACAAGGAGAGTGGAACGCAAATCATCTGCTTTAACAGTTACAGGACGGCTATTTGCAGGCTCACCAATGTTCAAGACATCAATGGATTTTTCAAGGTGAAGTTCACGCAAGTTACCATTATCATCCTTACGGTCAAAGTCATAGACACGATAGGTGGTGTCACTAGACTGCTGGGTTTCAAGAATCAAGATGCCCGCACCAATAGCATGCATAGTGCCACTTGGCACATAGAAGAAATCTCCAGCTTTAACTGGTACTTTTGTCAACAAGGCATCCCAATTCTTGTCCTCGATTTGCTGGCGGAGTTCTTCTTTTGACTTGGCATTGTGACCGTAGATAATCTCTGAACCTTCGTCTGCAGCGATAATATACCAGCATTCTGTTTTTCCAAGCTCGCCTTCATGCTCTAGTCCATAGGCATCGTCTGGGTGAACTTGTACACTGAGCCAGTCGTTGGCATCCAGAATCTTGGTCAACAGTGGAAATACAGGTTCTGGACGATTGCCAAACAATTCACGGTGTTCTGCATACAAAGTAGCTAGGTCTGTCCCCTCAAAACGACCATTGGAAACTTTAGAGACTCCATTTGGATGGGCTGAGATGGCCCAATATTCTCCGATTTTTTCACTTGGGATGTCGTAACCAAACTCATCACGTAGCTTGGTTCCACCCCAGATTTTTTCTTGCATAACTGATTGTAAAAATAATGGTTCTGACATGTCGATCTCCTGTCTGATTTTTCTCCCCTCATTATAGCAAAAAGCTCCATCTAATTGAACTCTTTTTCACATATTATAAAGTAGGGAGAAGATTTTATAAAAATAGTGAACAAATGTGCTCTACTCAATGCTTGCACCATTGCTGGCAATGACATCCTTGTACCAGTAGAAGGATTTCTTCTTGCTACGTTTGAGGCTTCCATGACCAGCATTATCTCGATCTACATAGATAAAGCCATAGCGCTTGTTCATTTCGCCTGTTCCAGCTGAAACCAGATCGATACAGCCCCAAGTCGTATAACCAAGCAAGTCAACGCCATCTTGGTAAATGGCATCTCGCATGGCCTTGATATGAGCCTCTAAGTAAGCAATCCGATAGTCATCTGCTACATGACCATTCTCATCCGGTGTATCCATAGCACCTAGACCGTTTTCCACGATGAACATTGGCTTTTGGTAACGATCCCAGATAGCATTGAGGGTGATACGAAGACCAAGTGGGTCAATCTGCCATCCCCATTCTGAGGATTCAAGATAAGGATTTTTGAGAGAGGCAAAGATATTTCCAGCAGTTAATTCTTTAACTTCTGGATCACCTGAGGCTACTAGACTTGCATAGTAAGAGAAGGAAACAAAGTCAACAGTATTGTCCTTCAACAACTCTAAATCTTCTGCAGTCATTTGAATCTCGATTCGCTCACGCTCCCACTGCTTCTTGGCGTAGTTTGGGTATTCCCCACGCGCTTGAACATCAATGAAGAAGTAACTCTTGCGGTCTTCCTCCATGGCTGCCCAGTAGTCTCTTGGATGGGCTGTGTTAGGATAGTATTGCCCTGCAGCCAACATACATCCCACCTTATTTTCTGGGTCAATTTCGTGGGCAATCTTTGTCGCAAGAGCTGAAGCTACCAACTCATAGTGTGCAGCCTGATATTTAACCAGTTCTTGATTTTCTCCTTCTTCAAAACAGAGCCCAGCTCCCATAAAGGGGGCATGGAGAATCATGTTGATTTCGTTGAAGGTAAGCCAATATTTGACCAAACCCTTATAGCGGGTAAAGAGTGTGCGACAAAGTTTTTCATAGAAGTCTAACATCCGACGATTGCGCCAACCACCGTACTCTGTAATCAAGTGCATAGGACAGTCGAAATGAGTGATAGTCACCAGAGGTTGGATACCATACTTGTGGCACTCCTTAAATAAATCCTCATAAAAGGCTAGACCAGCTTCATTTGGCACTGTTTCGTCGCCCTTAGGAAAAATCCGAGTCCAAGCAATGGATAGACGATAAGTCTTAAAGCCCATTTCCGCAAAAAGGGCAATATCTTCCTTGTAATGATGGTACATATCAATAGCTTGCTTGGCTGGGTAAAAATAGCCCTCCTCAAACGAAAACATCTTTTTCTGACCTGTGATAATGGCTTCACGATCTGGACCGATGGGGACGACATCCACATTCGCCAATCCACGACCTTCTAAATTATAAGCACCCTCACACTGGTTGGCAGCTGTCGCTCCGCCCCACAAGAAACCATCCGGAAAAGTCAGTTTTTCGGTCATAACTCTACTCACTTTCTTATTTGCTTGTTCATTTACTTATATTATAACTTATTCTGTAAACCTTTTCTTATAAAATACTGTGACATACTGATACTATTCTACTATTTAAGTTTATCAGATTGTTTTTTAAAAAATTATCCTCTAGAAAAAGTAAATAGCCTCCCCTGAAACAAAAAAGAAGACTGAAAACTAGTCTCCTCTGTTCCTTTTAAATCAAAGCTGTAATAACCGTCACTAGGCCAAAAATAATACCTGGTGCATTAGCTGCTGCAAGGGGGATATCTCTTTCTTTTTTGAAAAGACCGTAGTAAACCCAGAGACTACAGTTGATGGCAGCAACCAAGGGCTGGATGAAATTTCCTTTTTGACCAGCCAGATTGTTCATGATTTGTGGGAAGTAAGACACATACATCATAACAGACATAAAGGTCGCTACCCAACCTAAAATTTTCATTTGTTTTTCAGACATTTTCAAAACCTCTTTCATTTTTACTGAATCTTATTTTAAAATATTCTTTCAAAACAATCAAGTCTTTAAAACTTTTGTTATAAAGATATAAACTATCACAATCTTGTTATAAGAAAGAGGGAACAGAAAAAAGACCGAATTGCTCCGTTCTGTTTACTCAATCAAATATTAGAAAATGAATACTCCTTTTCAATGAATCGATTGATTGATGGTAAATAAGCCGTTAGAAATTATTGACAGTATCGAAATTTTCTAGTAAAATGAATTTTGTTAATACCTAAATGGTGTGTAGTTTTCTATCAACATAGTCAGGAGAAAAGGAACTTATGCTAAAAAAATTTAATGAATTGTCACTGAAAGATAAGGCTTATCTAATTGGCGGTTTGAGCTTATTAGTCATTGTGATCTCATTTGGTCTACTCAATCGTCAAACAGTAACTGTCAGTCTTGTCTTTACACAACTATCTGCTCCCTTGATTTTGGTGATTTTTACTTGTCTAGTAATCGGGATCATTGCTGGTAGTGCTATTGGTATTAGCTATCACCATAACAAGACTCAAGATCTGAGAAGCCGCATTGCTGAAGCAGAAGCGACTATCAATATAAAAGACAGGGAGCTTGTCCAGTACGAGGAACAGGTGCAACAATTAAAACAGGAAGCCAAACAATAAGTGTAGAAATCATAACCACCCGTGAAAACGGGTGGTTTTTTGTCTCGCACCTAACGGAGCGAGACGGACTGAAAGTCGCATAAATACAAAAAAGACCGGATTGCTCCGATCTTTCAATAGTTCATATTCTCACATTCTGTTTTAAGAATAGTTAAGGTTATCTTCAAATAACTAAACGCCTTATTTCATACGATAAAAATCAATCACTAGACCAGCAGGGCCTTTAACTAATAAGGACTCTGTTCCCCAATCGGTTACAGTTGGACCGTTTAAAACCTGGATACCAAGCTCGTTCAACCGTTTGTAGTTCTGGTCTACATCCTCAACCTCGATATGAAGAATGATTCCTGACTGAAAATCTTCCAAAGGAATCAAATGATTTTGGGACAACATCAGACAGTGACTGCCAATCGTAAACTGAGCAAAACTGTCATCAACATAATCGGATTTTTTATCCAAAATACGCTCCAAGTCAGCACAGACTTGTGGAACATCGGAAACGATAATATCTAATTGATTTAAATTCATTTACTATCCTCCATAAAAAGACCGGATTGCTCCGATCTTTTTAAGTTTCGCTCTAAGAAAATCAAAGAATAAACAAGGCATCGAACCGCAGGCAGTACTGAAGTACGGCAAGGTGAAGATAACACAGTTTAAATTTGATTTTCGACGAGAGAAATTATTTAATTGCGCGTGATTGCAACCCTTCTTCTTCCAAGAAGAGACGGAATGGTACGAGTTCTTCTGCTTCGTATTTTTCCTTGAAGGCTTTGATTGCTTCTTCTGAGTGAAGTTTTGGATCCAATTCAAGTACTTCTACTGGAAGTGGACGATGTGGAGTGATGCGAGCATCGATCACAACAGTTTTACCTTCTTTGTTCAATTTAACAGCTTCTGCAACAACTGCATCGATATCTTCGATACGGTCAACTGTAAATCCAACAGCTCCTTGCGCTTCAGCGATTTTCGCATAGTCAGCATTAGGGAAGTCACAACCAAACAAGTGTTTGTTTGTGTCTTCGTATTTGTCCTTGATGAAGGCATATTTACCATTTGAGAAGACAACGTTGATAACTGGAAGGTCGTATTGAACGTTTGTGATAACGTCTGGGTAGCACATGTTGAATGCACCGTCACCCATGATGTTCCATACTTGGCGATCTGGATTGTCTTTCTTAGCAGCGATACCACCAGGAAGGGCAATACCCATTGTCGCAAAGAGTGGAGATGTACGCCACATGTTCTTAGGTGTCATGTGAAGGTGACGAGTAGATGTTTGAGTAGTGTCACCTACGTCGATTGAGTAGATAGCGTCTTGATCAGCATGTTTGTTGATTGCATTGTAAACTTGATACAATTGCAATTCACCCTCAGTTTTACCTTCGATTTTGTTCATGTAATCACGCCAGTTTTGGTTGTTCTTAACGTTTGCACGCCACCATGGAGTAGATTCAACTGGGTTCACTTTGTCAAGGATAGCTTTAGCTGCTTGACCTGCATCACCAAGGATTGAAGCGTCTAGGGCATGACGTTTACCAAGTTTGTAAGGGTCGATATCGACTTGGATGAATTTTTCAGTATTCTTGAATGCTTCGTAAACTTCAGCAAATGGGAAGTTTGAACCAAGGAAAAGAACTGTGTCTGCTTCAAAGACCACTTCGTTGGCTGGCTTCCAACCAACACGGTAAGCAGAACCTGTCAAACCTTCATAGTTCCATTCAAAGGCTTCAAAGTTTTTACCAGTTGTGATGATTGGTGCTTTGATTTTACGTGACAATTCAGTAATCACTTCACCAGCTTTAACACCACCGTAACCAGCATAGATAACTGGACGTTCAGCATTGTTCAAGATTTCAACAGCTTTATCGATTTCAACTTCGTTCAAAGCAGGAGCGATAAATGAACGCTCGTATGAACCTGAACCGTAGTATGAGTTTTCGTCGATTTCTTGGAAACCGAAGTTTACTGGGATTTCAACAACAGCTGGACCTTTTTTAGAAACTGCAGCACGGCAAGCTTCGTCAATTACTTTTGGCAATTGCTCAGCGTAAGCTACACGTTTGTTATATACAGCGATACCGTTGTACATTGGGTTTTGGTTCAATTCTTGGAAAGCATCCATGTTCAATTCGTTAACTGGACGTGATCCAAGGATTGCTAGGAATGGAGTGTTATCCATAGCTGCATCGTAAACACCGTTAATCAAGTGAGTCGCACCTGGACCACCTGAACCAACTGCAACCCCGATTGAGCCGCCGAATTTAGCTTGCATAACCGCTGCAAGAGCACCTGTTTCTTCGTGGCGAACTTGCAAGAAGCGGATATCTTTGTCTTCAGCCAAAGCGTCCATCAATGAACTGAGTGTTCCTGATGGGATACCGTAAATTGTGTCTACGCCCCATGTTTTCAATACATTAAGCATTGCTGCAGATGCAGTAATTTTCCCTTGAGTCATAATGATAACTCTCCTTCAAATATTTTTAAATCTACTAAAAAAGGTTTCATATAGTTTTTGAAAACGTTTCAGTAAATTTTTACACTACTAATTTATCACATTTATTTTGACTTTACTAAGAATCTGCTCAGAAGTTTCTATTCTCTATTACAGTACAGTTTGAAAACGTTTTTAGTTTCTGTTTTATAATACTCAATGAAAATCAAAGAACAAACTAGAAAGCTAGCCGCAGGTTGCTCAAAACACAGCTTTGAGGTTACAGATAAAGCTGACGTGGTTTGAAGAGATTTTCAAAGAGTATAAAAAGCGAGCAAGCCCGCTTTTAATCTATTTTACTAAAGTTTAGTAAGAGTGAACTAGTCAGAACAGATACAGAACTAAAGGCCATGGCTAGACCAGCTAGTTCTGGATTGAGGGCCAGTCCAACACCAGAAAAGACTCCTGCTGCAATCGGAATTCCGGCGACATTGTAGATAAAGGCCCAGAAAAGATTGAGCAGAATACGATGAAAGGTTTTCTTACTCATGTCAAAGGCACGAACCACTCCTAGGAGATTATTAGTTGTCAACACCAAATCTGCTGACTCGATGGCGATATCTGTTCCAGCTCCCATAGCAATCCCTACATCTGCTACACTGAGGGCAGGAGCGTCATTGATACCGTCACCAACAAAGGCTACTTTTCCAGTCGCTTGTAGTTTATGGATTTCATGGGCTTTTTCTTCTGGTAAGACACCTGCAATGACCTCTTCGATTCCGATCTGATCGGCAATAGCACGCGCCACACCTGCATTGTCTCCTGTCAGCATGACTGTTTTAAGACCTCGTTTTTTCAACTGACTGATGGCAAGCTTAGCATTTTCCTTAGGAATATCTTGCAGAGCAAGCAAGCCTTTGATTTCATTGTCCACAGCCAAGAAAACAACTGTCTTAGCTTCTTTTTCTAGTTCTTCTAGTTTTTCTTGATAAATGCTAGAAATATCCATGCCATCCAGCATTTTAGCATTTCCAAGCAAAACTTGTTTTCCATTGATTTGCCCTGAGACACCTTTTCCGTGCAAGGCTTGGAAATTTTCAACAGTTTGAAACTCAAGTCCAGCTTCACTCGCTCGTTTCACAACGGCTTCAGCCAGTGGGTGTTGAGAAGCTTCTTCCAAGGAAGCTGCCAATCCAAGCACTTCTACTTCGTCGCCGATGATATCTGTGACCACAGGTTTCCCTTCCGTCAAAGTTCCTGTCTTATCAAAAACAATAGTTTGGACTTTCTGGATTTCCTGTAGAACCGTTCCATTTTTGAGGAGAACCCCCATCTTGGCACTGCGACCTGTCCCCACCATAAGGGCCGTCGGTGTTGCAAGTCCCAAGGCACAAGGACAGGCGATAATCAAAACCGCCACTCCATAGAGAAGAGAGGACACAAAGCTAGCTCCAAGCACGACTACACTATCCCTGAGCAAGACGAACCAAACCCAGAAGGTCACAATCCCTAAAATGACAACTGCTGGGACAAAAATCCCTGAAATTTTATCTGTCAAATCTTGAATCGGCGCACGGCTAGTCTGAGCTTTTTTCACAAAATCGACAATCTGAGCCAAAACAGTCTCTGAGCCAACTTTTTCTGCCCTAAAGACAAGCGTTCCACTATTATTGATGGTTGAGCCAATCACAGTATCTCCAACTGTCTTGTCCACAGGCAGACTCTCACCTGTCACCATAGACTCATCAATACTGGAGACACCTTCCACTACGATACCATCAACCGCAATCTTTTCACCGGGACGCACTCGAATCAGGTCGCCTACCTTGACTTGTTCCAAAGGAACTTGAACATAGCGTTCATCACGCAAGACTTCTGCTGTTTTAGCCTGCAAGTCAAGTAATTTCTCCACAGCTTGGGAAGTATTTTTCCGCATTTTCTCCTCAAAAACGGCTCCCATAAGAACGAAGAAGAAGATAAATGCAGCACTTTCAAAGTAAACGGGGAGGCCAGCGAAGAGGGCAACTAAGCTATAGAAATAGGCCACTAGGGTTCCCAGAGCAACCAAGGTATCCATGTTGGCATTGTGCTTTTTAAAACTAGCCCAAGCACTTTGGATATAAGGACCACCTGCTACTAGCATAATCGGTGTTGTGGCTAAAAAGGTTCCCCAACGCAGGACTTGGTGACTAATTCCTCCTGTCGACATCCCAATCATGAGAATCACAAGAGGCACAGTAAAGATACTAGTAATCCAAAAACGCTGTAAAAGTGATAGAGATTTTCGAGTCTTCTCAACTACGGTATAACTCCCCTTTTGCATCTTCATGCCACAAGAAAATTCATGTTGACCTAATTCTTGAGGTGTAAAACGAATGACTTTCTCCTCATCTACGCCGATTGGTTCTAAGATGCCTTCTTCTTCAAAAAGAATTTCCTTATAACAGTTTGAAGGCGTAGCACGATGAAAGGTAATCTCAGCTGGAATTCCCTTTTGAAGCTGGATATGGGCTGGATGATAGCCTTTGTCTGCCGTGATACGAATTTTTTGAACACAATTTTCAAGACTTGCTTTTACAATTTCAGTCATATCATTCTCCTATTCTACAATCATCTTGCCGTGCATCATATTCATGCCACAAGAGAAACCATACTCTCCAGCCTGCTCAGGCGTGATTTCCACTACATACTCTTCGCCCATAGGCAGGTCCGCATGTACACCAAAATCTGGAAAAACAATTTGGTCCAGACAGGGTGAAGGGTCCTTGCGGTCAAAGACAATGCGTGCTGGCACTGATTTCTTGAGGATAATCAACTCAGGCGTATAGCCCCCCATGACCTCCACTCGAATCTCTTGGTAGCCCTTTTTTTGCTGGGCCTTTTGTCCAGATTTTTCAGGCTTTTTGAAAAACCAAAACAAGATAAACGCGATAAGGGCAATACAAATAATGGTTACAATACTATTTAACATGACGTCTCCTTTACATACAATTACATTTTACTTTTGTTACAGCGCTTGATTTCTTCTCAGAAATCACAGCTTCCAAGTCTTCCAAGTCAGCCTGAGTAAAATCACATTCAGCAATCAAATCAGCCAACAAGTTCTTAATCCTACGAGAACAAACCTTGTCCTTGATATCTTGGACAAGTAAATCCCGACTTTGTTCCAAAGTTAAAAGGGCTGAATAGACAAAGAACTTGCCTTCTTTTTTCCTTGTCAGACACTCTTTCTCAACCAAACGAGCCAAAAGAGTTTGAATGGTTGACTTGGACCAATCGAACCGCTCCGCCAGAACCCTGATCAAATCCGTACTGGTCTGCTCTCCTTGCATCCAAATAATTTTCATGACCTGCCATTCTGCATCTGAAATCTGCATTAGCACACCTCCTAAATCTACATTTGTAAATCACAGTTATCAGTATACTTTTAAAATCTACATTTGTCAACTATGAAATTAATCTTTTCTTTGAAAATTTGAATTTTAACCATTTGATAAAGGATTTTCAATCAAATTTTACTATATAAACTATAAAAATATGCTATACTAAAGAAAAAAGAAAACAACCACTAGGGGTGCGTAAAGCTGAGATTAACAACTGTTAGACCCTTTGACTCAATCTAGGTAATGCTAGCTGATGGAAGTGGAAATGATAATGGGGACTAGCAGTCTTCTATTGCCTTCCTGAAACAGATTAGCTTGTTCTTAAGAATACAAACTTCAGTTGGTTGGGAGGTTTTAGATGACTTATTTACCCGTTGCTTTGACCATTGCAGGAACTGACCCTAGTGGTGGTGCTGGCATTATGGCTGATTTAAAGTCGTTCCAAGCGAGAGATGTCTATGGAATGGCTGTTGTGACCAGTCTTGTCGCTCAAAATACCAGAGGTGTTCAATTAATCGAGCACGTTTCTCCTCAAATGTTAAAAGCCCAATTGGAGAGTGTCTTTTCGGATATTCCACCTCAGGCTGTAAAAACTGGAATGTTGGCAACTACTGAAATCATGGAAATCATCCAGCCCTATCTTAAAAAGCTGGATTGTCCCTATGTCCTTGACCCTGTTATGGTCGCAACAAGCGGTGATACCCTGATAGATACTAGTGCCAGAACCTACCTAAAAACAAACCTGCTTCCCCTTGCAACTATTATCACTCCGAATCTTCCTGAGGCAGAAGAGATTGTTGGTTTTTCAATCCATGATCCTGAAGACATGCAGCGTGCCGGTCGCCTGATTTTAAAAGAATTTGGTCCTCAGTCTGTGGTCATCAAAGGTGGGCATCTCGAAGGCGGTGCCAAGGATTTCCTCTTTACCAAGGATGACCAATTTGTCTGGGAAAGTCCACGAATTCAAACCTGTCATACACATGGTACTGGATGTACCTTTGCTGCAGTGATTACTGCTGAACTAGCCAAGGGGAAAACCCTCTATCAAGCAGTCGATAAAGCCAAGGCATTTATCACAAAAGCCATCCAAGACACTCCTCAACTCGGTCATGGTTCTGGCCCAGTCAACCATACAAGCTTTAAAGATTAAAAAAACTCTCTAGTTCCCGCTTTAAGGGAATTAGAGAGTTTTTATACTCTTTGAAAATCTCTTCAAACTACGTCAGCTTTATCTGTAACCTCAAAACTTTGCTTTGAGCAACCTGCGACTAGCTTCCTAGTTTGCTCTTTGATTTTCATTGAGTATTAATTAGAAAATAATGTCATCCAACTTTGTTAAGAAGGCTTGCGTTTTTGCCTCTATATCTTCTGCCTGCATCAAATCACGCACTACAGCTACACCAGCTATGCCAGTGCCAATAAGCTGTTCAATGTTCTCTGACGTCAAGCCTCCAATAGCAACTACTGGAATGGCAACCGTTTGGCAAATTGTTTTCAAGGTTGAAATCAGGGTGATGGGTGCATTTTCCTTGGTCGTAGTCGGGAAAATGGCTCCTGTCCCCAAGTAATTCGCCCCTCCTTCTTCTGCCTCAAGGGCTCTTTTTACAGTTTTAGCTGTGACACCGAGGATTTTTTCAGGACCTAGGACTTTGCGGGCAACCGAAACTGGTAGTTCATCGTCTCCGATATGCAGACCAGCAGCATCAACCGCCAGACAGACATCCAAGCGATCATCGATTATCAAGGGTACCTGATAGGCATCTGTTATTTCCTTGACTTGTTTCGCCAGTTGATAATATTGATTGGTTGTGAGATTTTTTTCTCGTAATTGGACTATGGTAACCCCTGAACGGCAAGCCGTCTCAACCTTTTCAAGAAAGCTTTCCACGGAATCTTGGTAGCGATTGGTTACAAGATACAGTCTAAGCGCCTCTCTGTTCATAAACATCTCCTTTGATGGCATCTAACCAGTTTTCATCTCTTTTTAGGAGTGAAAGCTGATTGAGAACTTCGTATCGAAAATCTTCCAATCCCATTCCTTGAACAACTATTCTCTCAGCGGAGATATTAAGATAAGAGACCGCTAGACACGAAGCTTCAAAGGCAGTCTTTCCTTGGCTGAGAAAAACAGCTGTTAAAGCTCCAACCAAATCTCCTGTCCCTGTTATCCAGTCTAATTCTGCACAGCCATTTCCCAGTACAGCGACCTGATTCTTCGAAACGATGAGGTCCTTGGGGCCTGTGACTAAGAATGACATACCTGGATAGGTCTGACACCAGTCTTTCAAGACTTGAAGCAAATCCTCAGTTTCTTGATCTTTAGCACTGGCATCGACCCCAACTCCGTGATGTTTTAAGCCAACAAGACTTCGAATTTCTGACATGTTTCCTTTAAGGACCGTAGGTCTATAGTCTAAAAGGTCTCTGACTAAGCTCTTACGAATGGATGAAGCTGTTACGCCAACAGCATCTACTACCATTGGGAGACAAATTTTATCTGCATAAGAAGCTGCCATACGGATTGCTTTTTCCTTCTCAGCTGACAAATGCCCCAAATTGATGAAGAGCGCCTGGCTTTGCTTAGTAAAATCAAGAACCTCACGGGGATCATCTGCCATAACTGGTTTACATCCCAGAGCCAAAATCCCATTTGCTAGCATCTCACAAGAAATCTCATTGGTAATACAGTGAATGAGGGAAGTCGTTTCCAGAGGAAAAGGATTTGTAAATGCCTGCATCAGTCTATCCTTTCACCAAAGAAATATCCCTGAACTTTTTTAAAGAATTCCTGCTTGATTAAAAATCGAAAGGCAATAAAGGAAATCGCTGTACCAATCAAGGTTGCTCCGAAAAATCGAGGCGTGTAGATAAACCAGCTAAGCTTAGCAGCTGATCCTGTAAAGAGTACCATAACAGGATAGGAAACAATAGAACCAATAATACCTGTTCCCAAAATTTCTCCTAGAGCGGAATAATGAAATTTTCGACCATACTTATAAAAGAGACCTGCTAGAAGGGCTCCAAAAGTCGCTCCTGTGAGAGCCAAAGGCGGAATCCCTTGAGTCGTCATACGGATAAAGGCTGTCACTGTAGCCATAACCAAAGCATAAACAGGTCCCATCATGATTCCTGCTAGAATATTGACTACACTGGACATCGGTGCCATTCCCTCAATCCGAAAGATAGGCGTAAGGACTACATCAAGGGCAATCATCATGGATAAAATGGTTAATTTGTGAACTTGCAATTGGTGCTTTCTCATGTTTCTATTCTTCTCCTGTTTCTAAAGACTGTAAATCGCTCTTCCATGTCTGGTGTTGGTAGGCCATTTCCCAAAACTTGGCTTCCATATGAACACTGATGTGGAAGGCATCTAGCATTTTTTTCCTGTCTGTCTCATCACTTTCTCGATAGAGTTGATTGACCAAAGCTTCTTCCTCTCTGATCTGCTGCTCCAACTCATCCGTAATATAAGTTTCAATCCATTGTTGGTAGAGAGGATTTGGTGATGGTTTAAGATTAAGTGATTTGCCTATATCATGGTATAACCAAGGACAAGGCAGCAAACTTGCAAAGGCAATGCCCAAGTTTGGCTCTGCAAATTGACGATAAATATGAGAGATATAATGATAGCAGGTTGGAGCGATTGGGTGTTGCTCCATTTCCTGGTCGCTGATTTCCAATTCCTTGAAAAATTGTTGGCGGATAAATAACTCACCTTCCACTAGACTCTGAGCATTTTGTTTCAAGAGTCTTTTCATCTCTTGGTTTGAAGTCTTATCAGCCAAAAGGTGATAGATTTCTGAGAAAGCCTTCAGATAGTAGGCATCCTGAATCAGGTAATAGCGGAAAATGGCAGGTTCTAAATTCCCCTCTTGCAACTGTAAAATAAAGGGATGATGAAAGGAAGCCTGCCAAGCTTCCTTGGATAATTCCATCGCAATATCTGTAAATTCCATAATAACTCCTTTATAAAAATAGACTGGTTTGAAGCAATAAAAAGAAAAGCAGGTAGATGAATAGTGTCCTTTGAGGAATATAAAAAGTCCGATAGCGATTCTCCACCTGTGCATGTTCGTCATATCCATGCGCTGACAGAGCTCTCAGATAAAGATGACGCCACCTAAAGACTGTCATCAGAACCTTGCTGTAAATCAAGGGAGACCAAAAGTGCAGTTCTTGACCGCGTAATAAGCACGCTTCCTTGAGGGACTTGATTTCTTGCTGGATAAGGGGGAAGGAATTAAATACCACAATCAAGGCATAGGCCCAAGAGCGTGATAACCCCTTTTGAGCCAAGTACAAAAGAAGCTCTTTTAGGGAAATAGAGGAAACAAAGACAAGGCCGATACAAACGGTCACAAAGGCCCTCGTTCCGAGCATGACTGCCTGCGAAGCATCTCCATGTAACTGAACTGCCCAGTAGTTGGCAAAAGATGGCAAAATGGCGAGCAGAATCATCCAAGCCAATACTTTAAATCGACGGTAATAGAGCATAAAGAGAATACAAAATGCGACTACCGAAAGATTCAGAGCAATCGAAGGAATGAAAGATGTTTCCAAGGATAAAATCAGCAAGAAGAGACTGATAATCGGTGTCTGGGTTGCTACTTTGACCATACTACCTCACCTCCCCTTGAGTATTGCTACTCTGATGTGTGAGTGGTTTGGTAATTGTCACTGCTTTCACATGACTAAGACCCTGACTAGTCATTTCAATCCAATAATCAACCACAGAGATCAAGGGATCTAAACGATGGCTAATGATCAAAAAACTTCTTCCTTGATTTCTCTCCTCCAGAATCCACTGACAAAAATAATGGCAAGCTCTATCATCCAAACCTGCAAAAGGTTCATCCAGCAAGATCACAGAAGCCTTGCTAGTCAAGATAGTCAAGAGCTGAAGAATCTTTTGCTGACCACCACTTAATTGATAGGGGCTCTTATCAAGAGACTTCTCTAAGTCAAAATATCGTAAAGCTTGAAGAATCCGCTGATTTCTTTCAGAATCAGGTCCATTTAATTGAAGTTCCTCTCGCAGACTGACTCGGATAAACTGTTTCTCAGCTTCCTGAACAACACCCGTCAGGTCACGATACAAACCCTTTTTCTTTTTCAGGACTGTCCCCTTCCAGGTAATGCGCCCCTTATACTTTTGAAATTGAAGAATAGACCGAAAGAGGGTTGATTTCCCGACACCATTGTCACCCAAGATACAGGAAATTCCTTGGTAAAATGTAAAATCCACAATCGAAAAGAGGGGACGCTTATCTAGCTCACAAGTCGTTCGATCCATATGGAACAGTTCCGGGCTAGAAGCAACTTCCTTTGAAACAGCCTGTGTCATTTCAGAGGCAGGGATTTGATTTATTTTCCTTAGTTGTCCGTCTCTTAGCTCCACCATATGGTCGATATAGGCTTCATAATCAGATAAATCATGGTCGCACAAAACAACTGTCTTCCCATCAGAGACCAACTCTTTTAGAATCTCCAATATCTCTATCCTACTCTTGCGGTCAATGGAAGCGAAGGGCTCATCCAAGAGATAGACCCTAGGATTCATAGCAAAGAGAACAGCCAAAGCAGCCTTTTGCTTTTCTCCACCTGATAAGTGATGAATTGGACGGTGCAAGATCTTCTCGCAGCGACATTGCTGGACAACCTCTGCTATTTTAGAATCAATTTCCTGAACGGGATGCTCAATATTCTCCAAGGTAAAAATCAGCTCCTCAAACAAGTTCTCCATGGTAAATTGATGATTGGGATTTTGAAAGAGGATACCAACCGTCTGGACACGTTCGATGATAGAAAGCTGACTGACCTCGCTCCCATTTATCAGGACTTGACCGCTATAGGGAAGAGAACTGACTTGGGCGATCATTTGAAAGAGGCTAGATTTTCCTGAACCACTGCTCCCAACTAACAAAGTAAAGGCTTGCGCATGAAAAGTAAAATCAAGCGGTTCAGAGAAGATTGGGGACTGAATCGCTCGTAGTTCCAGCCCCATCTATGCCTTGCCCCCAGCTGCAAACTGATGATAAAGTTTGACAATGGCACGAACCAAGATGGTACAGAAGAAAAAGACAGAAATAAAGCGCACCACAAACAAGGAAAGGACAAAAGGAAGGGAGAAGGCGTAGTAACCTAACTTAATGTATTCATAGACAAAGCTAACAAGCGTAATCCCAATACTATTAGCAGTTAGAGAGAGCCAACTTTCATAGCGATTCTTGGTTACGATAAAACCAAGTTCACTTCCCAAACCTTGAACCAAGCCAGACAAAAGGGCACCTAGACCGAATTGGCTACCATAAAGGACTTCAGCAAGCGCAGCTAGCACTTCACCAATCGTTGCACTTCCGACTCTTGGAACAAAGATGGCCGCAATGGGCGCAGCCATACACCAGAGACCAAAGAGGATTTCATTGGCAAAGGCCTGTAAACCAAGAGGTGCTAAAATCAGAGTGAGGATATCAAACAGATAGCCGGATCCCACAAAAACGCCACCAAAAAAGATAGACAAGAAAGCAAGTAAGATAACATCTTTTAATTGCCATTTTTTCAACATAAAAAACTCCTTTTTCAAAGACAAGTGGGGCATACAAGGTGAGCTACCGAAAGGCTTAACGTCCAGCCTATCCTCTTTTAATAAACAAAAAAACTCCAATTACAATCAAGAATTAGAGTTTAGCTTACAAGATTAGACAGTTCTTTTCGACATACGAAAAAAACTTTTCACATTTCCCTTCGCCAGTATTAACTGTATCAGGTTCAATGGGTATCATCTCAGCCTAAAGCACCCCAAATGTCTTTATTATTTAATTACTGTGCTAGTATAACAGAAATTGAAAGCCCTAGCAAGATATTTGGCTGGAAAATATATTTATATATTTTGTTTGTTAATTCTTTTAATCTATATAAAAAGATTAAATTCATCCTATAATTCATAACCAATATCAAAAAAGGCTAATTCTAGAGAAACTGCTTGGTTCCAGCGTTGCTGAAGTTCTGTCAAATCTTCTAGACCTTTCCCAACACGATTGAGTTCGTCAACCAGAAATTGAACCCACTCTGCAAAGAAAGGACCTCTGTGGAGATTGATCCATTCCGAATGAATATAGGTTTCAGGTAAAGCCAAATCTTTAGAACCCCAGTCTAAATAGAGACCTTCTGCAATGACCAGCATGACCAAAAGATAAGCGTAGTCTGATGATGAAACAGCAGAATACATAAGCTCCTGAAAGGCTTTTGTTACAGGATGCAAGGTCACTTCCAGATAGTCATTCTCAGATACTTTTAACTCTTTGAAAGCCTTTTGGAAATAACCGTCTTCATCTGCTTCAAGAAAGCCTAGTTGCTTGGCAAAACGAAGCTTGGATTCAAGCTGGTCTGCGTGGGCTACGCAAGCACCCAGCATGGATAAGAAGGCATCAAAGAAGTGGTAATCTTGAATTAGGTAGTCTTTTAAGACCTTATTCTCAATTGTCCCCGCAAAAAGTTCCTTAACAAAACGATGATTGATTGCAACCTGCCAATCCTTCTGACTGCTTTTTAATAATTCTCCAACAGTCAAACCTGGCTCAAATGCATAGTCTTGTGTTTCCATATTTACTTTTCCTCTCTTTACTCGTTCGTAATCAACAAAACATCAAGAAAATCCTAGTTTTACTTGACCTTTTTAAAGAAAATCGAGGGCATTTGCAGAGAGATACCTAAACAAGCCTATCCAGTTTGTATAAACAAAAAAACTCCAATTACAATCAAGAATTAGAGTTTAGCTTACAAGATTAGATTGTTCATTTCGCCATACGAAAAAACGTTTCACATTTCCCTTCGCCAGTATTAACTGTATCAGGTTCAATGGGTATCATCTCAGCCTAAAGCACCCCAAATGTCTTTATTATTTAATTACTGCACCAGTATAGCAAAAAATGAAAGCCCTAGCAAGATATTTGATTAGAAAATATATTTATATTGTTTTTAATGGTGATTTCTTCCTCCTATAGACGAAGAAAAACCTCCACATCAAGTGGAGGCAATCTCTTTTATCAATACAATTTTAAGTCGCGTGGGTCAACTGGGAAGGTTGGGTTGTATGGGTTATGACGAAGTTTAAAGTGTTTAACATCTTCAATGGTCTGAGTTCCAGACAATTGCATGACTGTCTTCAATTCCGCATTCAAGTGTTCAAAGACTTGGCGTACACCGACACTACCACCAAGGGCCAAGCCATAGATAACAGGGCGACCAATAGCTACCAAGTCTGCTCCTGAAGCCAAGGCTTTAAAGACATGTTGGCCACGACGAATACCTGAGTCAAAGACGATTGGTACACGTTTATCAACTGCTTCTGCTACTTCTTGAAGTGAATCAAAGGCAGCTGGTCCACCGTCAATTTGACGGCCACCATGGTTGGTTACCCAGATACCAGAAGCTCCCGCAGCAAGCGAACGTTCAACGTCCTCACGGCATTGTGGTCCCTTGACATAAACAGGAAGTCCTGAGTATTCAGCGATGAATTCTACATCACGTGGAGACAAACGTTGTTTAGCTGATTTGTAAACAAAGTCCATTGATTTTCCAGCACCTTCTGGCAGATATTCTTCAACAATCGGCATACCAACTGGGAAGACAAAGCCATTACGCTTGTCTACTTCACGATTGCCCCCTACAGTAGCATCTGCTGTCAAGACAATCGCTTTATAACCTTCAGCTTTCACACGGTCCATGATGTGGCGATTGATTCCGTCATCTTTACTAAAGTAAAATTGGAACCAATGTGGTGTCCCTTGAAGGGCTTCTGTAATTTCTGGAAGGTCGACAGTAGAGTAAGAACTGGTTGTATAGAGGGAACCAAACTCATGCACACCACGCGCAGTCGCCACTTCACCCTGTTCATTTGCCAATTTATGAGCCGCAACAGGCGCCATAATGATTGGTGAAGACAATTTTTCGCCTGCAAATTCAATCTCTGTACTTGGATTTTCTACATTGCAAAGCGTATGCGGAACGATGAGTTTGTGGTTAAAGGCGCGAATATTCTCACGTAAAGTGAAAGTATCTTCCGCTCCACTAGCGATATAGCCAAATGCTGCTTTAGGAATCACTTGTTGCGCCATTGGTTCCAAATCATAGGTGTTGATGAAGTCTACATGGCCTTCTGCATTGCTTGTTTTGTATGACATAAAATGCCCTCCTTGATAAGTAAGCGTTTACTTTGTATATTACAAAAATATCTTAACTCTTTTTTCAAAATTTTTCAAATATTTTGTTTGGAAATTTCAGAAATTTTATGTCTATGATAAAAAATCCTTATAAGGGCAATAAAAAATAGATATTATCCAAAGGAGATTTTAAGTGCTACAATAACTGTAATCTTTCTAGATTGGAGGTTCTATTTTTGGATTGGTCCATTGTTGAACAATATCTACCACTATATCAAAAGGCATTTCTTCTGACCTTGCATATTGCAGTTTGGGGGATTCTGGGATCCTTTCTGCTCGGCTTAATCGTTAGTATCATCCGACACTATCAAATCCCTGTTTTGGCGCAAGTAGCGACAGACTATATTGAATTGTCACGCAATACGCCCCTTTTGATTCAACTCTTCTTTCTCTACTTCGGTCTTCCTAGAGTAGGGATTGTCCTATCTTCAGAAGTCTGTGCCACTTTAGGACTGGTCTTTTTAGGAGGCTCCTATATGGCAGAATCTTTCCGAAGTGGGCTGGAAGCCGTCAGTCAAACCCAGCAGGAGATTGGATTAGCTATCGGTCTGACACCTATACAGGTCTTTCGCTATGTGGTTCTTCCGCAAGCAACAGCGGTGGCACTCCCCTCTTTTAGTGCCAATGTCATTTTCCTGATCAAGGAAACCTCTGTTTTCTCAGCAGTGGCTTTGGCCGATCTCATGTATGTCGCCAAGGACTTGATTGGGCTCTACTATGAGACAGACATTGCGCTAGCTATGTTGGTAGTTGCTTATCTGATCATGCTGCTACCCATCTCACTGGTCTTTAGCTGGATAGAAAGGAGGCTCCGCCATGCAGGATTCGGGAATCCAAGTACTCTTTCAGGGAAATAATCTCTTGAGAATCTTACAGGGATTGGGCGTTACGATTGGAATATCCATCTTGTCTGTCCTCTTATCCATGATGTTCGGAACAGTCATGGGAATCATCATGACCTCCCATTCTAGAATCGTACGATTTTTAACACGATTGTATCTGGAATTTATCCGTATCATGCCCCAGCTGGTGCTACTCTTCATCGTTTACTTTGGCTTAGCTCGAAACTTTAATATCAATATCTCAGGCGAGACTTCAGCTATTATCGTTTTTACCCTCTGGGGAACAGCTGAAATGGGAGACTTGGTACGTGGAGCCATCACTTCCCTCCCTAAGCATCAGTTTGAAAGTGGACAGGCGCTAGGTTTAACCAATGTTCAACTTTACTACCACATCATCATCCCACAGGTTTTGAGAAGACTGCTACCGCAGGCTATCAATCTTGTTACTCGAATGATCAAAACCACTTCCTTGGTTGTCTTGATTGGGGTAGTTGAAGTTACCAAGGTTGGACAACAAATCATCGATAGCAATCGCCTGACTATCCCAACTGCTTCCTTTTGGATTTATGGAACCATCCTAGTCTTATATTTCGCAGTTTGCTTTCCTATTTCCAAACTATCCACTCACCTAGAAAAACATTGGAGGAACTAAATGTCTGAAACTATCTTAGAAATCAAGGAACTAAAAAAATCCTTCGGAGACAATCCCATCCTCCAAGGGCTTTCTCTAGATATCAAAAAAGGGGAAGTTGTAGTTATTCTAGGACCATCAGGTTGTGGAAAAAGTACCCTCCTTCGTTGCCTCAATGGCTTAGAAAGTATTCAAGGTGGAGACATCCTGCTGGACGGTCAGTCTATTGTTGAAAATAAAAAAGATTTTCACCTGGTTCGCCAAAAGATTGGTATGGTCTTTCAAAGCTATGAACTCTTTCCCCATCTGGATGTCCTTCAAAACCTCATCCTAGGCCCTATCAAAGCTCAGGGACGCGACAAGAAGGAAGTAACGGAAGAAGCTCTGCTACTACTGGAGCGTGTTGGTTTGCTGGATAAACAGCATAGCTTTGCCCGTCAATTATCTGGTGGACAGAAGCAACGGGTTGCAATTGTCCGTGCCCTCCTCATGCATCCAGAAATCATCCTTTTTGACGAAGTGACTGCTTCTCTGGACCCAGAAATGGTGCGTGAAGTTCTGGAACTCATCAATGACTTAGCCCAAGAAGGCCGTACCATGATTTTAGTAACTCATGAAATGCAGTTTGCTCAAGCCATTGCCGACCGCATTATCTTCCTAGACCAAGGGAAAATTGCTGAAGAAGGAACAGCTCAAGCCTTCTTCACAAATCCTCAAACCAAACGAGCCCAGGAATTTTTAAATGTCTTTGACTTTAGCCAATTTGGCTCATATCTATAAAGGAGATTCTTATGAAACTATTCAAACCACTTTTAACTGTTTTGGCTCTTGCCTTTGCCCTAATCTTTGTCACAGCTTGTAGTTCAGGTGGAAACGCTGGTTCATCCTCTGGCAAAACTACTGCCAAGGCTCGCACAATCGATGAAATCAAAAAAAGCGGTGAACTACGAATCGCCGTATTTGGAGACAAGAAACCCTTTGGTTACGTTGACAATGACGGTTCCTACCAAGGTTACGATATTGAACTTGGGAACCAACTGGCCCAAGACCTTGGTGTTAAGGTTAAATACGTTTCAGTCGACGCTGCCAACCGTGCTGAATACTTGATTTCAAACAAGGTGGATATTACCCTTGCCAATTTTACAGTAACTGACGAACGCAAGAAACAAGTTGATTTTGCCCTTCCATACATGAAAGTTTCACTTGGAGTCGTATCACCTAAGACTGGTCTCATTACAGACGTCAAACAACTTGAAGGTAAAACCTTGATTGTCACAAAAGGAACGACTGCTGAGACTTATTTTGAAAAGAATCATCCAGAAATCAAACTCCAAAAATACGACCAATACAGTGACTCTTACCAAGCTCTTCTTGACGGACGTGGAGATGCCTTCTCTACTGACAATACGGAAGTCCTAGCTTGGGCGCTTGAAAATAAAGGATTTGAAGTAGGAATTACTTCCCTCGGTGATCCAGATACCATCGCAGCAGCAGTTCAAAAAGGCAACCAAGAATTGCTAGACTTCATCAATAAAGATATTGAAAAATTAGGTAAGGAAAACTTCTTCCACAAGGCCTATGAAAAAACACTTCACCCAACCTACGGTGACGCTGCTAAAGCAGATGACCTAGTTGTTGAAGGTGGAAAAGTCAACTAATACTCAATGAAATCACAAAAAGAAATCAGGTAATCCTAGTGACTACCTGATTTTCTATGTTTTAGGCGTTTTGCCAATTTTCTTGGTCTTCTTTAAAACGTTTTAAAAGATCAAGGCCTTCTGGCGTAATGTAGCCTTCTTCTTGGGCTAGATGGATGAGCTCACTGTAGTTAGAAAGCGTCACTAGTTTGACACCTGCATCTGAGAAGTTCTTATCTGCTTTTGGCAATTGGTAGCTGAAAATCGCTACAACACCGAGAACCTCTGCTCCTTCTCGTTTAGCAGCTGCTACAGCTTCAAGAACAGAACCACCTGTTGAAATAAGATCTTCCACCACTACCATTTTTTGACCCTGAGCTACGCGACCTTCGATTTGATTACCAGCTCCGTGGTCTTTTGGTTTGCTACGGATGTAGGCAAATGGCAAGTTCATCTTATCAGCAATGATAGCTCCGTGTGGAATCCCAGCTGTCGCAGTTCCTGCAATCACTTCAACCTCAGGAAAGGCTTCTTTAATAGCATCCACAAAACCATTTTCAATGAGAGTACGAGTTTCTGGATAGGCTAATGTCACACGATTATCCGTGTAAATCGGCGACTTGATACCAGATGCCCAAGTGAAAGGCTCCTCTGGTTTGAGATAAACGGCTTGAATTTTCAAGAGGTGGCTAGCGATATCTTTAGCAAGTGTCATGGTATTCTCCTTTTATTTTTATAATCTATTCTTTAATTCCAGTCCTGTGTCCATTCATCCTTGATGGCATGATAAGCTACAACAGGATCCTCAGCTTGGGTAATGGGACGTCCTACTACGATATAGTCACTGCCGATTTGATAGGCATCAGCAGGTGTCATAACGCGTTTTTGATCTCCTACTGCAGCACCTGCAGGACGAATGCCCGGTGTCAGACAGATAAAATCTGGATTGGTGGCCTGCTTGATGAGCTGCACTTCCTGAGCCGAGCAGACAACACCATCTAATCCAGCTTCAGCTGTCTTCTTAGCATAATGAATCACAGACTCTTGCAGGCTAGTTTGGATATTTTGGAACTCCTGCATCTGGGCTTCTGACGTTGATGTGAGCTGAGTAACAGCAATCAATTTGGCTTGACTTCCAAGACCTTCACGCGCAGCCTTCATCATCTCTACACCGCCAGCAGCATGAACATTGGTCATATCCACACCAAGCTGAGACAGGACTTTCATGGCTGATTTGACTGTATTGGGAATGTCATGAAGTTTAAGATCCAAAAAGACACTGTGACCCAGATCTTTCAAGTAAGACACAATCTCAGGCCCCGTTGCGTAATAAAGCTCCATCCCTACCTTTAGATAAAGGCTTTCTTCCTCTGGAAAAAGAGCTAAGAATTCCTTGACCGCCTCAAAACTAGGAAAATCAAGAGCAATGACTGGACGATGTTCTCGCATAGGTTTCTCCTTTTACCTTTGCTAGTGAGAGAGTCTGGACACAAGAAGCCACGAAAAAAGGAACCTGCCAACAGCAAGGTTCCACGAAAAATGGGTAGTCTCCACCCTTTCACCGTCTAACCTTAGCTGCCTCTCTGGACTGCTTTAAAGGTTTTTTACTATTCTATTATTTCTACTAGCACTTGTCAAGTAAAAACATGGTCACTAAAGAACTATAAGAGAAAAGGTAAACCTAACGACGCGGTGAACGCTGACTTGTTTGATTTCGATTGCTTTCTTCTTCCAATTTTTTCTGCTGTTCTTCCAGTCTTTTCTTCTCTTCCTCTTTCTGTTTCTTCTCAGCTTCTTCGGCCTCTTTTTTGGCTTTTTCCTCTGCTTCCATAATTAATTTATCCGCCACAGTGTAGCTGTAGATTCCAGCTTCCATATCGACCACACTTGGTTCTGACAATTGAGGCTTAATCTTACTGTAATAAGGCAATTTCTTACTCATTTCAGAAAGGGGAACCAAAACTTCGTCCGAATCATTCATAGTCAATCGAATTAAATCTGATGTGACCTTGCTTGGGGCTAATTCCACCTTTTGGATATCCGCCTTGAGTTCTGGGCTAATTTGAGCAAGTTCTGACGTAAAGGTTTTGATTTGTTCGCTATCATTAAAGAGAACTGATAAATAAGTTTCTGGTAGACTGACCAAACTCACAGCACTGGTCTCAAGCTGACCACTGGAAAGAATAGGATAATGGTTTTCACCAGAAATATAGTAGGCCACAATATCATATTCCTTAACCTTGATAGTGAACTTAGTTGGAAATTGATAAACAAGCTGAGCTGATTCAACCCAATAATTAGACTTGATCCGCTCTTCATATTTTGCCTTGTCTAGCAGAAGGTTAATCGTATAATCCGAATCCTGAATGCCTGAAGCCTGTCGGATATCATCAGCCGTAGTTTGCACCGTTCCCTCAACACGGATATCCTTCGTGGTCGCATAAGGACTGAGTAAGTAAGCAGAGACAATCAATAAAAGCAGACTTGGAAATAAAATCGTTAAGGCTCGTAAGATATGGAGGCCAGGAATCTTTGCTTTGGCTGGTTTTTCCTTTTTAGCAAGATTTTTATCCTGGTCCTCGTCCTCTTTAGATCCTGATTCTTCTATCTCTTCTTCCTCTTTGTCACCCTCTGAGGATTCTACTTTTTCCTCAGACTCTTCCTTAGCTGATTCTGAGTCTTCATGGTCTGTTTCACTCTCCTGGTCCTGCTTGTCCTCTGATTTCTCAGATTCTTCTCCCATTCGAGCTTGTCTTTCTTTTTCCTTCTCCTCAGCTAGGGCTGCCTCTTCTTCAGCCTTCTTTTTTAGATATTCTTGGTTTCGTTTCTGCCATTCTGATAACTCTTTCAATTCTTCGAGGATTTCTTTGCCCTCATTTTTCTTATCTTTTGACATTTACTTTCCTTATGATAAATCTTTTTTCAATAATTGATAAAAATCTGCTAGAGATTTCAATTCCTTTGAACCCTTCATCTTGGCTTGATAGTCTTCCTTATGACTTAGTAAGTGAGAAAGCTTCTCTTCCAAACTATCCAAGGTCAAATCGCTTTCTTGAAGCTCTTCTGCATAGCCTTTTTTTACAAAGTAGGCTGCATTTTCAATCTGGTCACCACGACTAGCTTCACGACCAAGTGGCACAATAACATGTAATTTTGCCATAGCCAAGAGCTCAAAAATCGTATTGGCACCACCTCGTGTCACAACAATATCAGCCAATTCCATCAAGGGTTGATAGAGATTGGTCACATAGTCAACACGAAAAAGATTTTGGCTCAACTCGTTCAGGCTAGAATCTCCAGTTAAATTGATAATATTGTAGCGTTCTGTCAGTTCTTTCTTATGGTCTGTCACCAATTGGTTAAAGACACGAGCGCCTGCAGAACCACCGACAAACAATACAGTTGGCAATTTAGGATTAAAGTGGGTTTGAATATCCACCAATTCATCTGGTTCTGGAGTTTTTTGGTTCGAAACCTTGGTCACTGCTCCCACATGCTCAACCTTAGACAAACTTGAAGCTTGCTCAAAGGTTGAATACATCTTCGTCGCAAATTTATAGGCGATTTTATTGGCCAAGCCCATAGACAGGTCAGATTCATGAATAAAGACAGGAACTCCTGAAACACGCGCTGCAATAACAGGCGGTACTGATACAAAACCTCCCTTTGAAAAAAGAGCCTGTGGACGAATTCGTAACATGATAAAGAGCGATTGGACAATTCCCCATCCAACTTTAAAGACGTCCAGCATATTTTGCCAAGAGAAATAACGACGCAATTTTCCAGTCGCAATGGAATGGAAGGTGACATCTAAACCCGACTTAAGGATTTCTTGGTGTTCGATACCACGCTTGTCCCCGATATAGTGGACTTCCCAGCCATCTTCGATGAACTTGGGCATTAACAAAAGATTGAGGGTGACGTGTCCAACCGTCCCCCCACCTGTAAAGACAATTTTTTTCATATTATTCCTTTAACTCCGCTACTGTGTCGATAAAGAGGTCGCCACGTACTTCAAAGTTAGCATACATATCCCAGCTGGCATTGGCTGGACTGAGAAGAACCACGTCTCCTTGAGTCGCAAGCTCGTAAGCCTTGCGGGTCGCATCTGCAATATCAGTCGCATCCACATATGCCACACCTGCCTTGTCTGCTGCCCGTTTGACACGTTCTGCAGACTGACCCAGGATGACCATCTTCTTGAGTCCAGTAATGTCTGGAACCAATTCGTCAAACTCATTACCACGGTCCAAACCACCTGCAATCAGAATGACCTTGCTGTTGTCAAATCCTGACAAGGCTTTTTGAGTTGCCAAGATATTGGTTGATTTACTATCATTATAGAATTTGACACCCTTGATTTCATCCACAAATTGGAGACGGTGTTTGACACCACCAAAGGCTGAAAGAGTTTCTTTGATGGTTTGGTTATCCACACCACGAAGCTTGGCTACAGCAATAGTCGCAAGAGCATTTTCTACATTGTGGCTACCTGGAACTCCGATTTCGCTAGCTGCCATGACCACTTCTCCACGGAAGTAGAGCTGACCATCTTCCAAATAAGCTCCATCAACCTTTTCAAGTGTTGAGAATGGTACAACGGTAGCTTGTGTTTTAGTAGCCAATTCTTTTGCCAAGTCTTGGTTAAAGTTCAAGACAAGGAAATCAGCTGCTGTCATCTTGTTCTGGATATTCCACTTGGCTGCTACATATTCCTCAAATGATCCATGGTAATCGATATGAGTTGGCATGAGGTTAGTAATAACCGCAATCTCAGGATGGAATTCTTGGACGCCCATCAGTTGGAAAGAAGAAAGTTCCATGACAAGCGTGTCCTTATTTGTCGCAGTTTGAGCCACTTGACTAGCTGAATAGCCGATATTCCCTGATAAGAGACCATGTTGCCCAGCAGCAGTCAAAACTTCCCCAATCATAGTCGTTGTGGTTGTTTTACCATTTGAACCAGTAATACCAACAATCGGTGCTTCTGAAATCAAGTAAGCCAATTCCACCTCAGTCAAAACAGGGATACCTTTGGCCAAAGCCTTTTCAATCATGGGATTGCTGTAGGGGATACCTGGATTTTTCACCATAAGGGCAAACTCTTCATCCAAAAGTTCCAAAGGATGGCTACCTGTGATAACCTTGATTCCTTCTTCCAGCAAACTTTGGGCAGCTGGATTGTCCTCGAAAGGTTTCCCGTCATTTACTGTCACAATGGCACCTAGCTTATCCAACAAACGAGCTGCAGATTCACCAGACTTGGCCAAACCTAAAACAAGGACTTTCTTATTTTTAAATTGATCTATTACTTTCATGTCTCAAACTCCATTTCTACTCTTACTATTTTACCATTTTTATGGAAATAATTCTAAACGAAAATGCTCATATTCAGCATTCTAACAAGCAAAAAGAGAGCCAAAACTCTCTTTTTATCTTCTTTTGTTTTTACTGACCGACATGAGGGTAATATCTCGCAAGCTAAAGTATGCTAGGAAGAGCATAGCGACTGCGATGAAGAATTCTGTCGGTAGCTGAAAGATTTGCAGGATAGACAACATCAGCAAAATCAAAAGTGCTACAAAAGCAAAGACGACAAGGACAATATTGACTGTTCCTTTAATGCTTTCTGGTGTCGCAAATACATAGAGTAGTAATAAGAGGATTCCTATGATTAAATAAACCATCTTTATCTCTTTCTAGCTCTTATTCAGCCGATTTTTTCTTCTTGTTAGCTTTCTCACGCTCTGCCTTGTTAAGGATTTGTTTACGCAAACGGATAGACTCAGGTGTTACTTCCATATACTCATCGTCGTTCAAGAACTCAAGAGACTCTTCAAGTGTCAAGATACGAGGTGTCTTGATAACAGCTGTTTGGTCCTTAGTAGCTGAACGAACATTAGTCATTTGTTTTGCCTTAGTGATGTTAACTGTCAAGTCATTTTCACGAGAGTTTTCACCGATAATCATTCCTTCATAAACCTCAGTACCTGGGTTGACAAAGATTGTACCACGTTCTTCGATAGACATGATTGAGTAAGTTGTAGCCTTACCAGCATCGATAGAAACAAGGGCACCACGGTGACGACCACCAATTTCACCTGGAATCAATGGCAAGTATTGGTCAAAGGTATGGTTCATGATACCGTAACCACGAGTCATTGACAAGAACTCAGTTGAATATCCAATCAAACCACGCGCTGGAACAAGGAAGACCAAACGAGTTTGACCATTACCAGTTGAAATCATATCCAACATTTCACCCTTACGTTCAGAAAGGCTTTGGATAACAGAACCTTGGTATTCTTCTGGTGTGTCGATTTGAACACGTTCAAATGGTTCGCATTTAACACCATCGATTTCTTTTACGATAACCTCTGGACGAGATACTTGAAGTTCATATCCCTCACGACGCATTGTTTCGATAAGGATTGACAAGTGCAATTCTCCACGACCTGAAACTGTCCATTTATCTGGTGAATCAGTTGGGTCAACACGGAGGGAAACGTCTGTTTGCAATTCGGCCTGCAAGCGTTCTTCTACCTTACGAGAAGTTACCCATTTACCTTCTTTACCAGCAAATGGTGAGTTGTTGACCAAGAAAGTCATTTGAAGAGTTGGCTCATCGATGTGTAGGATTGGAAGAGCTTCAACTGCGTCTGTCGGAGTAATGGTTTCACCGACAAAGATGTCTTCCATACCTGAAACAGCAATCAAGTCACCTGCTTTGGCTTCTTGGATTTCACGACGTTCCAAACCAAAGAAACCGAAGAGTTTTGTAACACGGAAGTTTTTAGTTGTGCCGTCAAGTTTAGAAAGGGTAACTTGGTCCCCAACCTTAACAGTACCACGGAAGACACGACCGATACCGATACGTCCAACGAAGTCGTTGTAGTCCAAAAGTGACACTTGGAACTGCAAAGGCTCATCTGAGTTATCTACTGGAGCTGGGATATGGTCGATAATTGTGTCAAAGATTGGTGCCATAGTAGCTTCTTGGTCAGCTGGATCATCTGACAATGAAGAAGTTCCGTTGATCGCTGAAGCATACACCACTGGGAAATCAAGCTGGTCGTCATCTGCACCAAGCTCGATGAAAAGTTCCAAGACTTCGTCCACTACTTCTGCTGGACGAGCTGATGGTTTATCGATTTTGTTAACAACCACGATTGGGACAAGGTCTTGTTCCAAGGCTTTTTTCAATACGAAACGAGTCTGTGGCATTGTTCCTTCGTAGGCATCTACGACCAAAACAACACCGTCAACCATTTTCATGATACGCTCAACTTCTCCACCAAAGTCCGCGTGTCCTGGTGTGTCCATGATGTTGATACGAGTTCCGTTGTAGGCAACGGCTGTATTTTTAGCAAGGATGGTAATTCCACGCTCTTTTTCGATATCGTTTGAGTCCATAGCACGCTCTGCCAATTCAGTACGTGCATCAAGCGTTTCTGATTGTTTCAATAATTCGTCAACGAGGGTTGTTTTACCGTGGTCAACGTGGGCGATAATCGCAATGTTACGGATATCTTCTCTTAATTTTGTCATGATTTCCTCTATAATATTCAAAATTTATTTTCTAACTGAACGATTATACCATAATTTCAAGTAAATAACATAATTCAAGCAAGTGTAAATGTTTTCACTCTGCTTTTCTTTTCACGTCAAGACTTTTCAAAGCAAACAACTTATGATAAGATAGGCACAGTATGCGTTTAGATAATTTATTAGCCCAAGAAAAAATCAGTCGAAAGGCCATGAAACAAGCCTTACTCAAAGAGGAAATTCTAGTCGATGGTCGCCCAGCCCGCTCCCTAGCCCAAAATATCGATACAGGACTACAAAAACTCCTTTTTCAAGACCAAATCATTCGAGGCTATGAGCACACCTATCTTATGCTTCATAAACCAGCTGGTGTCGTTACAGCCAACAAAGACAAGAAACTTCCAACCGTCATGGACCTGCTGTCACCTGACATCCAGTCTGACAAGCTCTATGCCGTCGGCCGACTGGACCGAGATACGACAGGGCTCCTCCTCTTGACCGATAACGGTCCCTTAGGCTTTCAGCTCCTCCATCCCCAATATCATGTCGATAAAACTTATCGAGTTGAGGTTAATGGACTTCTAACACCTGACCATATCCAAGCCTTTCAAAAAGGAATTATCTTTTTAGATGGCACTGTCTGTAAACCTGCAAGGCTAAAAATTCTATCTGCAAGTCCTTCCCTTAGTCAAGCCTCTATCACCATTTCAGAAGGAAAATTTCATCAAGTCAAGAAAATGTTCCTCTCAGTTGGTGTCAAGGTGACCTCTCTCAAACGCACCCATTTTGGACCTTGGAGCTTGGATGAAAATCTTCAAGAGGGAGACTATTGCCCCTTCAACTCAAAAGAGTTAACAAGTATTCGTGACTTTCTCAGAAAAAGTGGTTAAAAAATGAGCTCGGAAATATCCAAGCTCGTTTTCTTATTTCTCGACTTTGACTTTCCCTTTCCAAGAATCCAAACCATAAGAAAGGATATAAATCTCAGAAAAACCTTGTTTTTTCAAGTAAAGGGCTGCATTTGTCACACGTTGCGCACGTTGGTTTTCGTAAAGAAGGACAGGTTTATCCTTACGAAGGGCTGCAAGACTAGTCTTCAACTGACTTGAAGGAATATTGCGAGCCCCAAGAATATGTTTTCTGTGGAATTCTGCTGGGTCGCGCAAATCAATCAATTGACCCGTACGAATCAAGGCTTCAAACTCCTCATTGTCTACAATTTTAGCCGCACGGCGAATACGAAGATAGTTAAAGCCCATCCACGCCAACAATGCTAGTATAAGTGCCCACAAAATCCAAGTAACCATTAGTTCTTTTCTCCATTTTTCTCAATATAATCCAATTCTACCTTGTGCTCTCTGCGAAGAACCGCTTCTGCTTCTAGATAGTCTAATTTGTCCATCAACCCTGCATCGTAAATCCGTGAGAGTTCCAACTTCATCAGTTCAATATCATATAAGCGTTTTCCCATGTAAACAATAATACCAAATCGTTTGAGGAATTGTTGCACATCATAGAATGTTTTCATAAGACTCATTCTAGCAAAATTTTGTGTTTTTTTCAAGAATAGACTCACACAATGCCCCTGATTTTCCTATCTTCTTTGGCGATTCTGACGCAAGTGTGGTACAATAAAAACATGAGAATTCAACAATTACACTATATTATCAAAATCGTCGAAACTGGCTCCATGAATGAGGCGGCCAAGCAACTCTTTATCACTCAACCTAGTCTTTCCAACGCTGTGAGAGATTTGGAAAATGAAATGGGCATTGAGATCTTTATCCGCAATCCTAAGGGTATTACCTTGACCCGTGATGGGATGGAGTTCCTCTCTTATGCCCGTCAAGTTGTCGAGCAAACCCAACTTCTGGAGGAACGCTATAAAAATCCTGTCGCCCACCGCGAACTCTTTAGCGTTTCGTCTCAGCACTATGCCTTTGTGGTCAATGCCTTTGTCTCTTTGCTCAAGAAAAGCGATATGGAGAAATACGAGCTCTTCCTTCGTGAAACTCGTACTTGGGAAATTATCGACGACGTCAAGAACTTCCGTAGTGAGGTCGGTGTCCTCTTCCTAAATAGCTACAACCGTGATGTTTTAACGAAAATGCTGGATGACAACCATCTGCTGGCTCACCATCTCTTTACAGCCCAGCCCCATATCTTTGTCAGCAAGACCAACCCTCTGGCAAAGAAAGACAAGGTGAAACTGTCTGATTTGGAAAACTTCCCTTACCTCAGCTATGACCAAGGGACACACAACTCCTTCTACTTTTCAGAGGAAATCCTTTCCCAAGAGCACCACAAGAAATCTATCGTGGTCAGTGACCGTGCCACCCTCTTTAATCTCTTGATTGGTTTAGATGGTTATACCATTGCGACAGGGATTTTGAACAGCAATCTCAATGGAGACAATATCGTTTCCATCCCACTAGACATTGATGACCCCATTGAGCTAGTCTATATCCAGCATGAAAAAACCAGCCTATCCAAGATGGGCGAACGCTTTATCGACTATCTCCTAGAAGAAGTCCAGTTTGATAGTTGAGAAATGATAAGAACCAATATGTAGGCTACAACAACCTGCACATTGGTTCTTTTTACTTATAATTAAAAGTTTCCCCTGCCAACTTATCAGCTAGCTTAGGAAAGAGACTATAAAACTTATGGGTTAGATTCAACAAAACAGGAAGATTGAGTTCTCGTTTGTTTTTTCCTATAATCTTGACAATCTTTTTAGCCACTGCATCTGGTTTCAACAGGAAGCGTTCAACCGACTTGAGATAGGTACCATCTGGATCGGCTTGGTCAAAAAATCCTGTACAGATTGGACCTGGATTGACCGTCGTTACATAAACACCATACGACATAAGTTCGAGACGCAGAGCATTTGAAAAACCAATAGCCGCAAACTTGGTCGCTGAGTAGAGACTGGACTTGCTAGTCGCTATCAATCCTGCCATGCTGACGATATTGATGATATGGCCTTTTCGACTTTCCTTCATTCGAGCCGTAAGGCGACGAGACAGATTCATTAGGGCAAAGGTATTGACCTCGAACATCTGATGAATATCTTTGTCGGAAATCTGGTCAAATTCCTCAAAGATCCCGTAACCAGCGTTGTTTATCAAGACATCAATCTTGCCATAACGGAGATAGAGGTCTGTTACCAGAGTTTCTAAGGCTGAGTCATCGGTAATATCGATTTCAATCAATTCTGCATGGGGATTGTCTCCGTAGAGTTGGGCTAATTTTTCCTTGTTTCTACCTAACAAAATCAGTTGGTCATTCGGCAAAAGTTTGACCATTTCTTGGGCTAGGCCACCGCTAGCTCCAGTAATGAGAATAGTAGGCATACTTATCCTTTCTCAATCTTTTAGATTTCCACTTCTTCCAAGTCTTTGACCACATGGACATTTTCAAAGACACTAGCAGCGTCTTTTTTGAGCTTGCTGATATCTTTTGAGAGAAAACGGGCACTGATATGGTTAAGCAAGAGGCGTTTGGCACCTGCTTCTACTGCCACCTGCGCTGCCTGCATGTTAGTAGAGTGGCCATGGTTACGAGCAATTTTTTCATCACCCTTGCCATAAGTCGATTCATGGACAAGGACATCGGCATTGACAGCCAGACGCACACTGGCATCCGTTTTTCGAGTGTCTCCTAAAATAGTGATAATTTTACCTGGACGTGGAGCTGAGATATAGTCTGCTGCCTTGATTTCAGTTCCGTCTTCCAAAACAACATCCTGGCCGTTTTTGATTTTCCCAAAAAGTGGGCCAAATGGGACACCAGCAGCCTTGAGTTTTTCAGCATCCAGCGTTCCTTCTAGGTCCTTTTGAATGACACGATAGCCAACACAGAAAATAGTATGATCCAGCTCCTCTGCATACACCGTGAATTTATCGGTCTCAAGGATTTTTCCTAAAGAATCTTGGTCAAACTCATGAAAATGAATGCGGTAAGGCAGACGCGAACCTGACACACGAAGGCTGGTTAAGACAAATGACTTGATTCCTTGAGGTCCATAGATTTCCAAATCCGTCTGCTCTTCATTGGCCTGAAAGGCACGACTAGAAAGGAATCCTGGCAGGCCAAAGATATGGTCTCCATGCAGGTGAGTAATAAAGATTTTGCTGACCTTACGTGGTCGAATTGTGGTTTCCAGAATACGATTTTGCGTACCTTCTCCACAGTCAAAGAGCCAGACTTCGTTAATCTCGTCCAAGAGTTTCAGGGCGAGACTTGAAACATTGCGGGCTTTAGAGGGCTGACCAGCCCCCGTTCCTAAAAATTGAATATCCATTCGATACTTTCTAATTAATCAATATATAACATGGCTGTGCGGTTTTCCGATCGGAAATAGCGCTTGCCAGAAAAAGCAGTAGCTTCCAGTAATAACTCCTCTTGACTATAGCCTTTGAGACGTTTGCGACCATCAGCCAAATTTTCCAAATCAGTCAAAGCTGTAAGATTTTCCACGCTAACAACTTCCTCGTCCCCGACAGCCTTCATATAAATCTTGCCAGACTCCTCAAAGACCAGCTGATGGGGGAAAATTTGCGCAATTTCAAAGAGCAAGTCTTCTGAAATAACCTCTTTATTTTCAGAGAAAATTCGACCCAAACCCTCACTCTCATAACAAAAACCAAAGGATTTACCAGATAGGTTAAGACGAATAAAAGGTTTGTTTTCGAGGGTGAAACTTGGCTCAACATTGTAGAGATTTAGTTCCTGACTGAGTTCCGCAAAATAATCCGTCGCAGCCTCAGGACTTTTTTTCTGGTAGAGTTCTGCAAAGTAAGCATTGACCACACTTGGCGGAGGGGTAATGAGGGCTAGTTGCTCCTGCTCTGTTTTACCAGCTAGAAGCTGATCCAGATAGACCTTATCCAGACTTGTATAACCTCCATACTTTAGAGCTAACGTTTTAATATCAGTCATAAAATTCTTCTAACCTCCATTTATTTTTCTCGGAAATGTAGCCTGTAATCACTTCGCCATCATCTTGGTAGTCACGATCTTCAAGAATCGCCACACTTTCCAAATCATGAATCTTGTAGGATTTTGAAAAAGGCACGCGCAGGGTAAAAGATTCAAAAATATCCTTGATTTTCTCTAAAAATAGTGCCTGCAAATTCTCACGACTATCCTCAGACTTGGCAGAAATGAGGGCATAAGGCGTTTGGGTAGGCGTGAAATCCTCCACCATATCCGCTTTATTATACAGGGTCAGGCGAGGAATATCTTCCATGTCCAAGTCTTTCATGATGGACAGAACTGTTTTTTCATGCTCCTCATGGTAAGGATTGCTGGCATCGATAACATGAACCAGAAGGTCTACATGCTTGCTTTCTTCCAAGGTTGACTTGAAACTGGACACCAACTCTGTCGGTAAATCTTGGATAAAGCCAACAGTATCAGTTAAAGTCACCTGTAGATTGCCCCCCAGATGGATACTCTTGGTCGTCGCATCTAGAGTCGCAAACAGCTCGTCTGCCTCATACTGGGTCTTACTGGTCAAGGTGTTCATGATAGTTGACTTCCCAGCATTGGTGTAACCAATCAAACCAATCTTAAAGGTGCTTGACTCCAAACGTTTTTCTCTGACAGTCGCCCGATTTTTCTCAACCACCTTAAGCTGGCGCTCGATATCCGTGATTTGATTGCGAACGCTACGACGGTTCAGCTCCAGCTGGCTTTCACCAGGTCCACGGGAACCAATTCCCCCTGCCTGACGGCTGAGCATAATTCCCTGACCAACCAAGCGAGGCAAGAGATACTTGAGCTGGGCCAAATGAACTTGAAGCTTCCCTTCATGGCTTCGAGCTCGCATGGCAAAGATATCCAAAATCAACTGCATACGGTCAATGACCTTAACACCCAGAACTTCCTCTAGATTAACATTTTGCCTTGGCGTCAGACGGTTGTTGACGATGACAGTGGTGATTTCTTCTGCATCCACCATAAGCGCAATCTCTTCCAACTTACCAGAGCCGACGAAGGTCTTAGAATCATACTTTTCACGTTTTTGTCTGTAGCTATCTACAACAATTGCCCCAGCTGTCTTAGCCAGACTGGCCAATTCTTCCATGGAGAGGTCAAAATTGTCCATGCCCTGCAATTCAACACCTATGAGCAGAACCCGTTCCTCTTTTTTTTCCGTATCAATCATCTAAAAACTCCTCTATCTGGCTTAAAATACGGTCTTGTACACCAGCTTCTCCAATCTGATAAAAGGTCACCTGCATGCGATTACGGAACCATGTCAACTGACGCTTGGCAAAACGGCGGGTCGCCTGTTTGAGACTCTCACTGACTTCCTCCAAGGTTTGCTCTCCACGGAAATAAGGAAAGAGTTCCTTATATCCAATTCCTTTAGCAGCCTGCACATCTGGATAATTGTCAAAAAGCCACTTGGCCTCATCCAAAAGCCCAGCCTCAAACATCAAATCCACGCGGCGATTGATACGTTCATATAATTGACTGCGCTCATCATCCAAGCAGATAATCAGCGGTTCATACAAGGTCTCTTGATTTTCCAAATCCTGACCAAAATGGGCAATTTCCAAGGCGCGCATAGCACGACGACGATTAAACTGAGGAATTTCAAGGCCTGCTTGGTCCACCAGATGGGCTAATTCCTCATCTGTATAGGGCTCCAAACTAGCTCGATAGTCCAAAATCTCCTCATGGGGGGTCTCTCCACCCAGATGGTAGCCTTCTAGCAAGCCCTGGATATAAAGCCCAGTTCCACCAGCGATAATGGCTAGCTTACCACGGCTGTGAATATCTTCAATAGCCATCTTAGCTTCTGAAACAAAATCAAAAGCCGAGTAAGACTCGGTTACCTCTCTAACATCGATTAAATGATGAGGAACAGCCTCCTGCTCTTCTGGACTAGCCTTAGCCGTCCCAATATCTAGACCTCGATAGACTTGCTGGCTATCGCCGCTAACAACTTCCCCACCAAAGCGCTTGGCCACTTCAATGGCAAGGGCTGTTTTTCCAACAGCAGTCGGTCCAACAATCACAATTATTTTTGTTTTCATCTTTTTTCCTTGAAAAATTCCCATTTTTTCGTTACTATTATTATAACACAAAAAGGTCAGTCAGAAAAATGTGACCTCTTGAGGAGGCTGGCTGATTAAGAATATAAAGGAGGAAGACTCATGGCTAAAGGATTTGCTAAAGGTCTTGTAACAGGTGTCGCAGGAACTGTCGCTGCACTTGCAGGCGCGGTATACGCATTTAAAAAGAAAGTAATCGAACCAGAAGAGCAAAAAGCAGCTTTCATCGAAGAAAACCGTAAAAAAGCAGCTCGTCGTCGCGTGTCACGTTAAGAAACAAAAGAAGTTGGGATTTATTGTCTCAACTTCTTTTTTCTATTCTTTTATACTCAATGAAAATCAAAGAGCAAACTAGGAAGCTAGCCACAGGTTGCTCAAAGCACTGCTTTGAGATTGTAGATAAGACTGACGAAGTCAGCTCAAAACACTGTTTTGAGGTTGTGGATGAAGCGACGCTGACATGGTTTGAAGAGATTTTCGAAGAGTATTAAATAGCTAGGTCAAACTTCAACTGTGGCTTAACAGGATCATAATCCACCAACTCAAAATCTTCTGCTTTAATATCAAAGAAATTGGTCCCATCTGGTACATTCAAGACCAAACGTGGTTGGCAGTTTGACGGCTCCCGACGAAGCAATTCCTGAGCTTGTTCAAATTGATTATCATAGATATGGAGGTTGTTGATAAAGTAGAAGAACTTCCCAACCTTCCAGCCAAAATGCTTGGCAATCATCATTTGAAGAGCCACGTACTGCATAGCGTTGATATGGTGGGCCACCAGCATATCGTTAGAACGCTGAGTCAAGGTCGCATCCAGATAGATTTCTCCATCTATACGACGGACATCAAACATGGTCTGAAAGGCGCACGGAAGCAACCCATCTGTTTCTTCGAAAGCTTGGTAATCCCATAGTGATATGATATTGCGGCGGTTCCAAGGGTTGGCTTCCAACTGCTTGAGAAGCTTATTGATGATGTCGTGTTTCTTAACGACCGCCCCGTAGCGCTCACCAATGGTTCCCGTGTCTCCAACTTCCCAGTCATTCCAGTAGTGAACATTGTACTTGTCATTAAGTACTTCTAAGCTATTTGACTGGTCTTGGTAAATCCAGAGAACTTCTTTGATAGCTGATTTGATGGCAATGGGACGCAAAGTTGTGATGGGGAATTCCCCTTTTGCCAAGTCATACTCGGCAAAGGCACCCGTTAAATATTTAGAGTTGGCAACTGTCCCATCCTTGTACTTGGGACGCGCTTGCTCTGAAAAGACACCGTCTTTGAGGATTCGTTCAATATTCTCTTTAAAAATCGTATCTGCTTTTGTCATTTACTCTCACCTCATTTATTGTCCTAACTAGTATAGCATAAAAAAGAAAAGAGGAACATTACTAACTCTAGGTTCGCATTTTTCCTCTTTTATTATTTTATTGCAATACAAGTGATGCTGCTCCGATAACTCCAGCGTCGTTTCCTAGAGTTGCAAGAGCTAATTTAGTGGATGTGCGTACTTGTGGGAAGCTATTTTCGTCGTAGACTTTTTGAACACCTTGTAGAAGGAATTCTCCCGCAGCTGATACACCACCACCGATAACGATTGTTGATGGGTTTAGGATTGAACCGATGTTGGCACAAGCGATTCCTAAGTAACGTGAGAAGTTACGGTAAACGATCAAGGCAAGGTCGTCTCCTTCTTTTGCAAGATCAAAGACAGTCTTAGCGGTTACTTCTTCTCCATTATCAATCAAGCGTTTCAAAGCTGCATCACCTTCGTATTCATCCGCATAGCGACGAGTCAAGTTGACAATCCCTGTTGCTGAAGCAACTGTCTCAAGGCAACCTTTCTTACCGCAAGTACATGCAATTGGTTGGTCAAAGTCAACAGTGATGTGACCAAGCTCACCTGCTGCACCAGCAACACCGTGAAGCAATTTGCCTTCTGCAACGATACCGCCACCAACACCAGTACCGAGTGTCATAAAGACAACATCTGGTTGGTTATCACCAGCACCCATCCAGCGCTCACCAAGAGCAGCTACGTTGGCATCATTATCGATGAAGAAAGGAATGCCCAAGGCTTTTTCAATCTTTTCTTTGATTGGTTGAAGGGTTTTCCAGTTCAAATTGTAGGCACCAATAACAGTCCCGTTTTCACGGTCAACCACACCTGGTGACCCCATTCCAATACCTTGGAAGTCCGCTGCTACCAATCCAAGCAAGTCCAAACGATGTTGAATAGACTCAATCATATCATCTACGATATGACTTCCCTCATCCAAAATGTTGGTTTTGATAGACCATTTTTCTTGGATTTCTCCTGCTGTTGTCAAGATTGCAAATTTGATAGAAGTTCCACCAAGGTCAATTCCAATAATCTTTTGACTCATCATATTCTCCTTTTTCATTATGAATTAATTGAAAATGCTTACAGTACTAGTATAACAAAATTCACTCATTTATGCAAAGGTTTGCATTAACTTTCTAGATTTTATCCTTACTTATGGTTTCCATAGACCTGAAGCATCTACGTAGTAGCGGCCTCCATCAACTCGCTCATTTTTAGCCATTTTACCATCTGATTTCAAATAGTAGTTCCCTTGCCAAGCATTGCGAGCATAAGAACCATCTGATTTCAAGTAATACCAGGCTTGGTAAGAAGAATCATAAACCCACTCACCTTGTGCCATTTTACCGTTTGATTTAAGGTAATAAGCTCCTTGCCATGCATTTTTTGCATAAGAACCATCTGATTTCAAATAATACCAAGCTTGATAGGAAGAATCATAAATCCATTCGCTCTGTGCCATTTGACCATCTGCTTTCAGGTAGTAGCTTCCCTGCCATGCATTTTTCACTGGATTGCCATTTCCATCAAAGTAATACCAAGCACCATCCTGCTTAACCCAGCCACTTGTTGTTGCTGAACTTGTATTGTTTTGAGCCGCAGTTGATTGTTTTGCTTTAAAGGCACCCTTAGGGGCATTTTTCAATTCACAAGCCACACCATCATGATCACGGTCTAACTTGGCAGAATAACCAGGTTCTCCCTCATGAATATCTGAGTATCCATTCGCCCAAGCCTCTTTACAACTAGAAAAATGAATGTTTTCTTCTGCTAACACAGGTTGTGAAAACAAGGCTAAAACTGGCAAGGTTGCCAGACTCATTTTTAAAAATAGACGTTTGTTCATTTCTTTCTCCCATAATTATGATATCGATTTCACTATTATTTTATCAAACTTATTTCAGCAATTCAAGAGCTTCTGTGGGCTTATCCTTCAATTGATTCCGAACCTCTTTCCAAGACTCAGCTGACTGCCCTAATACCTGTAAAAACACCAGTTTTCACCTAGTTCTCCTCTAAGCTTAACTCATACAAGCCTCTCACTGCATTACAGCCGTAAACAGCTTCTGCTTGGGCTAAGTCTTTTAAAGTCAAGACTTTCTCTTCTACCTGTCCTGTTTCCAGCAAATGCTGACGATAAATTCCTGGCAAGATTCCAAGTCGGATAGGCGGTGTGTAGAGTGTCTCATCAATTTTCAGAACCAAATTTCCGATAGAGGTTTCAAGCAGTTCTCCTGACTTATTGTGGTAAATCTTCTCTTGTTCCCCTAGGTTCAAATGTGGTCTATGAGTCGTTTTAAAGTAGGTAAAAACTTGATTCAAATCCGTTTCTTGCATGCAAAGTTGAGCCTGACAGAAGCTAGGACTAAGAGGTGTTAAGATTTGACGACTGAGTTCTATTTCTCCAGACTTGCTGAGACTAATTCGCAAACGGTAATCTTGATTAGCTTCACAAGTCTGACACTCTACCTCTATCTTTTGTCTTAAGTCTTCTGCATAAAAAGGATAGGCAAAATATCGGCTCGCTTTTCTCAGTCTTTCCAGATGTTGTTCTTCAAACAGCAGTTGTTTTTGGCTAATTTTTCCAGTTGTAATCAGTTGGAAGCAAGCTTGTTTACGATAAAGAACTGCCGCCTTTTGATGAACCTCGCGGTATTCAGATTCCCAAGTGCTATCCCAAGTAATGCCACCACCCACTCCATAGATGGCTTTCCCTTGATGCAGTTGAATGGTCCGAATGGCAACATTAAAAATCCGTCGTCCATTTGGAAGCAAGAGACCAATCGTTCCACAGTAGACTCCACGCGGTTGGGGCTCCAAGTCCTTAATGATTTCCATAGTCGCAATTTTGGGTGCACCCGTTATGGAACCACATGGAAAGAGTGAGCGGAAAATTTCAACAAGGTACACATCCTCTCGCAACCGACTCTTGATAGTCGAAGTCATCTGCCAAACAGTTGAATACTGTTCCACTTGGCAGAGATGCTCCACATGCTCACTCCCCACCTCAGAAATACGATTCATATCATTGCGCAAGAGGTCCACAATCATCATGTTTTCAGAGCGATTTTTGGGGTCCTGTTCCAACCAACTGGCCTGCTCCAAGTCTTCTTGGTCAGTCATGCCACGCTGAGTCGTTCCCTTCATTGGTCGCGTTGTCAACTCGCGGTCATTTTGCTCAAAAAAGAGTTCTGGACTCATGGAAATCACTGCCATCTCATCGTGTTCCACATAGGCATTATAGCCTGCCTCCTGCTCTACCACCATGCGATTGTAGATGGCAAACGGATTAGCACTTAAATCTTGCTTGAGTTGAACGGTATAGTTGACCTGATAGGTATCTCCCTGCCGCAAATGATGGTGAATCTGAGCAATCGCCTTTTCATAATCCTCTGCAGACGTTACTTCCTGCCAATTTGAAGGCAAATCAACCTCATCATAAGTCAAAGGAATTGGAGAGGTCTCCACCTTATCGTGAACAGTAAAGTAAAGCAAATACTCGTCCAATAAAGGAGCCTTGTGAACTGCTAATTTCTCCTCAAAAGCAGGTGCAGCCTCGTAGCTGACATAGCCCACCACATAATAGCCTTGCTCTTGGAAACTTTCCACTTGTGCCAGCAAGGCTGTTACTTCTGTTAAATCTCTGGTTTTTAACTCTTTAATGGGCTGGGTAAAGATGTATCTCTCCCCCAAAGCCCTAAAATCAATCACTGTTTTTCTATGCATACCTTAAGTATAGCACAAAATAAGAAAACCCTCATCCGCAAAGCAGATGAGAGATTTCGATTATTTAAAGATTGAAGTTTTAAAGCTATTTGTTTGTTGAAGAAGTTTCTTGAATAATTTCTCTTTAAGTGATACAGTATTATCAAATTTAACTGATCCATTTTTAAGAGTAGCTTTATCTTTATCAACAGCAGTAGCAAATGCATTCTTCAAGTCATCGTAACTACTGTATGTAGTGCCGTCAATTGTAACTGGATTAAATCCTGCTTTCGCTTTATCAACAACTTCTTTGAAGTATTCTTTCTTCCAATCTTCTAGAGTATTAAATTTACCATCAGAAACTTTCTTAATGATAAAGTCATCACCTAGAGTAGCATGACCAGCCTGTTTAGACTCATTTTTCAGCATGTTAGAAGCGTAGTTTAAGAAGCCTTTTTCATATCCAAAGTAACCCCACATACGGAATGTGTTATGTTTGAATGACATAGAGCCTGGAGCTCCTTCACTTGTATTACCACCATAGATACCAGCAGTGATAGGCACCGTTACATAGGCAGAGCCAAATCCAGTTGGGTCATAAGTACCATTACCAGGACCGTGTTTGGTCATGAAGTTCTTATCTACTAGGTCGTTAACAGAAGTTAAGTTATATTCTTTTTCTTCTGCATTCAAATCACGAACCTCATCGTATTGGTTCTTCGTATTAGCGTTACGTAATTTCTTAGCAACTTTCTTGAACCAAGCGTTGTTTAGTTCTTTGCTACCTTTATCAAGAACGGCTTCTCCTTCAAGATAATCAAGAAGCATTAGAGTATCGTTGAAACCTTTCATGTAATGATCGATTTCAGCGCGAGATGTAAGGTCATTTGGATTTGTGTTATACCATTGATTTCCGTCATTTGGACGTTCGTATGCCATGTTTAATCCAAGTGCTTTGAAGTCACCGTTTGGACTTGTTTCAGCAGGTGATTGCAACATACCTTGTGCAAATGCTTCTAGGTCAGTACCTTCACGGTGTCTTGAACCACCTAAATAAACCATACGGTCATTTACGTGAGTCGTTTCGTGAGTGAAGGCTGAGATACCAAAGTCACTAATCATATCCGTCACCATAAAGAAGACTGAATCATCTTTATATGGATTACCGTAGATACGAGCTACAGCTCCCATACGCCAGTCAGTTGCGTGGTAACGACCTGTTGGTCCGTACAATTCACGGATAGGCGCTACATCCTTACCGCTATTCGTATGTCCGTATTTATCTGTGCTGATTCCTTTATAGTTTTGGTTATCTAACACAGGAGTTGGAACCATGTTATTGCTCTTAAGCAGCTGGTTGCGAACTTTATCCAATGATAGACGAGACCAGAAATCTAGGTAATTTTGTTGACCTTTAGCAACTTTATTGATTTCAGCTTTGAACGCTTCACGTTCGGCTTCAGTATTCTTACCGTATTTTTCAAATGAACTGTAAGCCATAGTGTTATATGTTGAGATTAAGAACATGTGGGCATCTTTTAAGTTTAATAGAGGAAGAATCATCTTACCGTGAACATCATTATTTAATCCTTCGTATGCTCTGTGTTTCTTATCAGCAAATTCAGGAGTTGTTGTTTTTGGTTCGACAATATATACATTATCTTTAGTAGCTTTTATGAACCAATCGTTTAAGTCTGTATCACTTGTGAATAGACGCATATTATAGTCTAAGAAACTGTTTAACTCGCCTATACCGATAACTCCACCGATCGTTTCGCGATAAGCTTCTAAAGTTCTATCACCTTTAATGTTACTTTCTTTAGAACCAACTTTAATCAAGAAGTCTAACACATTAACATTCTTACCATAGAAGTCAGGTTTGAATAGCATTAATTCTTTAATATTAAAGTCATCGAATTTAACTCCGTAGTAACGGTTGAGGTAAGACAAACCAAGAAGAACTGCGGCCTTATTGTCATCGATTTTCTTAATCAAGGCACGTTTTGCAGCTTCATCAGTGTTCAGTTGGTGATCTTCATTTTCTACTAACTTCGTAACGAATTTATTAAGATTATCTTTAACATACTTGAAGCTTTCTTCTAAGTACAAGTCCTTAATTGCATTGACTTTGTTGCCACCAGTTCTACCCAAGTGTTGGTAAATCGGGTCAGATTGCAATTCAACTGAACTTAATTTGCTTTCAATAGCACTGATTAAATCTGTACGATCTTTAACAACCATATTTGGTGTATAAACGACTTCACCCAATTCAGCCACGCTATATTCTTTCACTTGTTTCACTTTAGATTCTTTCGGTGAAATTGTAAAGATGTCTTTTGTCTTATCTGCGTAGTGAACCATAATATGGTCGGCATCTGTAAGGTCTGTGACAAAGTCATTGCCTTTCATAGCAGTTACAGACAATACTTCTTTAGTCATTAGTGGACTATCAGCAGCTAATTTATTTCCTTGATTTACAATCCATTCTTTGTTGTAGAACGGTTGAAGTTTTTCAACATTACGATAAGCAAGTTCACGGTCTGCATTGTAATCTTGAGTATCTTTGTAAGTGTCAGATTTTGGTTTAACATTATTTAATGTATCTGAAACAAGAGGATTGATAACATAATCATTAGCCGTAATTCCTAATGTTGCAATTTTCTTATCTGCTTCTTCTTGAGATACTTCTTTAATTCTGTTAGAAACAGAGAATCTAAATGAACGTTTACCTGTACTTACATCTTTAACTATAAAGTTACGTTCTAATGCATTGTTTGAGAAGTAACCATCCTCTGCTTCTATATCTCTAGATCCATAGAAAACTTCTCCGTTGTCTACTTTCATCATAGAAACAGAATCGGCAACTTTACCCCATGCCCAGTTTTTACTGATGAATCCACCTGTTTCAACAGGTTCTTTCACGTTAATAGTTCCTTTAGTAACAGCGTTACGAACAGCTCCATATTTACCAATTCCATTAGGATCAGAACCATTATCTGTTCTAGCTACAAGACCACCGATACGAGCTTTATTAGCTACCATATTAGCGTCTACATAAGCTTTATCTATATTACCTTTCCAAAGTTCTCCGGCAATACCACCGAAGTCCCAACCTCTGCTACCAACACCAGTAAGATTACCGATGAATGCAACGTTTGTTAATTGAGCTCCAGTATCTCCTTTATTAATAATACCTGCGATTCCATCTCTACCGAGGATACTACCAGTTACTTTAATATTTTCAACCGTAGCATTCTTAACAGTTCTAGCAAGTGCAGAAATATTATCAACCCAAGGCATGTTAATATCAACATTAGCCAAGTTAACATCTTTAACAGAACCACCTTCAATACCACCAAATAGTTGACGTGTCATATTGTGGATTGAATAACGTTGTCCCTCAACACTTGATAACTTACCTTTAAATGTACCAGGAACATACTCTTTATTTGGAGTTGGTACATTAGCTGCATTTAGATCTGCACCAAGTTTGAACTCACCGCTAGGGTTAGCTTTCATATCTTTTACAAGCTCATTGAAGTTGTAGTAAACATTACCTTCTTTTGCTTTTTGTTTTTCAAAGTAATGAACATACTCTTCGCTCAGTGTGTTGTCAGCATTCCGTTGAACTAAGTCTGGTGCTTTGGCAGTGACCTTATACAGGGTCTTGCCATCAACTGTGACTTCTTCAATCTTGTCAACAGCAAGTCGTGTAACCTTGTTGTCGTGAGTGGTCACTCGTAGATAAAGTGGGGCAACATCAGCTGGTTTTTCTGTAAGCAAACTAGTATCTGTTTCATTACCGTCAGCGACCACACTCATCAAGCTTGTTTCTTTGATATTTTTGATTTCAACTTTTTTGAGGTCAATTCTTAGAGGTTCTTCATTCAGAACTACTTCCTCATCGCCTTCACCACGGTCATAAACCATCTTAGTTTCAATCTTATAATCTTTGTAGTATTGCAAATCTGTCAGGCTAGCTGTTAAGTTGTCAGGTGAAACATTCAATGTTTTCACAATCTCATCACCTTTTTTCAAAGTTAAGGTGATAGATTTAATGGCCGCCTTGCTTGGATTTTCTAGACTGTATTTAACATCTGAAGTACGTTTCAAATCCTTAGGTTCAACTGCAGTGAGGGTCAATACTGGTTTTTCAAAGGTCTTGGTACCACGTTTCAAAATTCGGTCTTGAGGTGCCTCAAGGATTTCCTCTGTAACTTTTGGAGCGTCCTCTGTTTTAACTCCTTTGATGGTGTTAAAGGTCTTGGTGATTTTTTTCTGACCTTCTTTACCTTCTTGAGCTACAACTTCTAAGCCTTTTTTCAGTTGAGCATCTTCTTCAACTTTTTCCTTAAATGGAATCTTTTCAATACTTTCTTCTACCAGAGTTCCTTCAATTGATTTTGTTCCACGACTTACCTGTTGACTTATAGGCTCCTTGGTCACTTCCGTACTAGTTGAAAGAACTTGGTCAGTTTTGACACCTTCTACCGTTTTATAGGTTGTTTTTGTAACTTGACTTCCTTTTTCACCATTTCGTAGGACAGTTTCTTCGTCTGTATACTTAGTTGGATCCTCAGTCGTTTCAGTTTTGTAGTCAATTTCTGTAGTTGATTCTTCAACAAGGGTTCCCTCAGTCACCTTATACTCAGGTAATTGATCTTGAACAAGTGCTTGACCTTCTTTACCTGCCTCTTGGGTTCCTTTAGACTCTACTATAGCTTCTGGTAGTTCCGGTTGTGTTAGAGCTTGACCTTCCTTACCTGCCTCTTGAGTTCCTTTAGACTCTACTATAGCTTCTGGTAGTTCCGGTTGCGTTAAGGCTTGTCCTTCCTTACCTACCTCTTGAGTTCCTTTAGACTCTACTATAGCTTCTGGTAGTTCCGGTTGTGTTAGAGCTTGTCCTTCCTTACCTGCCTCTTGAGTTCCTTTAGACTCTACTATAGCTTCTGGTAGTTCCGGTTGCGTTAAGGCTTGTCCTTCCTTACCTACCTCTTGAGTTCCTTTAGACTCTACTTTAGCTTCTGGCAATTCTGGCTGTGTTAGTGCTTGACCTTCTTTGCCTGCCTCTTGGGTTCCTTTAGACTCTACGGTAGCTTCTGGCAATTCTGGCTGTGTTAGTGCTTGACCTTCTTTGCCTGCCTCTTGGGTTCCTTTAGCTACTTGGTGGCTTGGTTCAGTTTGTGGTACTGGAGTTGGGGCAGGTTGCACCTCTTTCTTAGTTCCGACTGCAATGACTTGCGACACAGGATTTTGAACCACTTGGTCTTCAATGACTTCTCTAACTTCTTGACCATTGACCATCGATACTTTAGTTACAAGACGACGCTGACCCTTTACTCCTGCTGTGACGATACGAGTCTTTCCTTCTGCTAGATTCGCATCTGGACTTGTGACCGTTTCAAAAGGAATCTCCACCAAGCTCTCTTCCTGTCTAACCTGAGGCTTCTCAGAAACTGGTTTTTCTTCAACAGCAGGAGCAACTGGAGTCTCTACTACAGGTTTTTCGATGACAGTTTCTGGAGTGACAGCAGGTCTTTCTTGAACGACTTCTGTTTTCTCGATTTCTTTTGAACTTTGCTTTTCGACTGGCAACTGAGGCTTCTCAGAAACTGGTCTTGATGGATGGAGTTCTGCTTCCTTGAAGTAGCCAATGTATTCATAGCCATCAATATGAATAATCCCTTCAGCTAAACCTTCATGTGTAGTAGCCGAAATAGTTTGGTTATAAGAAAGCAATTCTTTATTTTCAAATGCAAATGTCCCGTAAGGCACAAACGTGCTAGCTCCTAAAGAACCAATCAAGAGAACACCTAGAACCTCTTTGCGACCTTTTTTGGACACCAAAAAGACTGCTAGAGAAGCCGTTGCCAAGCCAAGACCTGCCAAAGCTAGTTCCTTACTTCCTGTATAAGGAAGTTGTTGACTGTTAGTTGCCTTCTTACGATAAACTACATATAGAATATCATCATCTTGAAATTCTGTAGGAACCTCATGGTGAATCAGGGCTTTTTCAGACTCGGTCAATTCCTGCTCCGCCAAATAACGGTAATGAACACTATGAGCACTGCCAACTTCATTGGCTTGAACCTTATCTACTGAAAGAGTACTAGCACCAAAAAGGAAAGCACCGATTGCTACAGGACCTACCCCAACAGTTAACTTACGAATTGAATATTTTGTGATTTTTTCTAGTTGTTGTTTTGTTTTTCTCATTTTCACGACTTTCTAATAGAATCTTGTGGATAATACGCACGCGCACCTCCAATTAATTTTGGACGGCTAGCAAGAGCCGTTACATGGGCATGCCCAATTTCTCTCAAAAGAGGACGAATCGGAACCTGAACATGCTTGACATGCATGCCAATCGCAGTGTCTCCGATATCCAATCCAGCATTAGCCTTGATAAATTCAACCTCAACTGGATCTTGCATAAACTTGAAGGCTGCCAACTGACCTGAACCTCCTGCATGAAGGGTAGGAAGGACACTGACCATTTCCAGACCAAACTGCTCTGCCACCTGACGTTCAACAACGAGAGCCCGATTGACATGTTCACAACCTTGAACGGCTAGATGAATCCCTTTTTCCTCTAGGATATCTAGGATGGTCTTCACAATGATTTCCCCAATTTCTTGGCTGGATTCCTTGCCAATCTGACCACCTATTACTTCACTAGAAGAAAGGCCTAAAACAAAGATGGATCCTTGCTTCAAATTGGCCTTTTCCAAAACATCTTCTACAATCTGACTTGTTTCTCTTTGAATGTCTTTTTCCTTCATACTTGATACCTCTTTTGTCATTATCTATCATATCGTTTTTTCTTGTTTTTAGCAAGATAGACAACTTGAAAACCTTACTCCAACCTGCATAAAACTCCCAGAATTGACTGGGAGTTAGCTAATTTCTATTCTATTTATGTATATTTCCACTTTCGTCCCTTTTTGGGGTGTAGAATCGATCTTCATCTGGTAATGTTCTCCAAAATGAAGTTTGAGTCGCTGGTTAACATTTTGAAGACCAACTCCCCCACGTTTGAGTTGACTTTGACTATTATCAACAGCAGCCTGGAAGCCAACTCCATCATCCTCAATGCGGATGACCAATCCTGCATCCTGTCTCTGGACAGAGACCCTAATATGACCCTGACCTTCCTTCTCCTTGATGCCATGGTAAAGAGCATTCTCTACAAGGGGTTGTAGGACCAGCTTAGGCAAGACTAACTTATCAAAGGCAGGGTTTTCATCAATCTCATATTCCAGCTTATCTTCATAACGTTGTTTCTGGATAAAGAGGTACTGGCGGACATGATTGATTTCGTCAGACAGGCAAATCAAATCCTTACCTTGATTGAGCGCCAAGCGGAAATAGGTCGCCAAGGACTTGGTCACCTGCACCACACGCTGACTATCCTGAAATTCAGCCATCCAGATGATGGTGTCCAGAGTGTTATAGAGGAAATGCGGATTAATCTGGCTAGATAGGGCTTGAAGTTGGTACTGACGGGTCGTTTCTTCCTGCCTGCGAACATCAGCCATCAGTTGATCAATCTGATTCAACATAGCATTGAACTGGCGAGTCACCTCTCTCAGTTCATAAGCACCCGCTTCCTTAGCACGCAGATTTTGAGCACCTGATGCAATTTCCAGCATGGTTTCTCTCAAGTCATTCATAGGAGCAATCCAGCGTTTAAGACTAAGCCACACCAAACAGAGACAGGCAAGAAGAGATATAACACTAGCCCCAAGCAAGGTCCACATGAGTTGACTCCTAACCTGATTTAACTTCTCCAGTGAAGACACGCCAAGCACCGTCCAATCAGTTCCTGCAATCTTTTCCTGACTGACGTAGGATTTGTGGTCCAAAGTGTAACCCTGCCCTGTCTCAATGTAGGGTTTCATGGCCTCCATTTCACTAGCTGAACTATAAACTGTGCGTTTAGGATGGTAAACAAATTCATGGTTTTCATTGATGATAAAGGCGAAGCCCTGCTGACCCAACTGGAGTTGGTTTAGATAGGCTTCCAGAGTTTCGTAGGAAATATCCAAACGAAGCACGCCCAGATTGGCTCCCTTTGCATCAACAAGTTCTTGAGTTACAGAAATAACCCACTGACTATCTGATTGACGAGCTGGAGTCAAAACAGGCATGGCTCCCTGATGAATGGCCTTTTGGTACCAATCCTCAGCCATCATATCAGAGGAAGTTTTCATCTGCAAACTGTCATCTGTAGAAATGACCTGACCAGATTTGGTTACCAGGACAACAGTTTTCAAGTCCTGATCTGCCTTTAAGATGGTCAAAAACAGATTTCGGATTCCCTTTACCTTGTCTTTAGTGGGATTCTCAGCATAGGCTAGGACATCCTCCTGCTGGGTCAAACTGGTCGAGGTGGTTTCTAATTTTTTGATATAAGACTGGATAAAATGGCTAGTCTGACTGATAGTCGTTTGGCTATTGCCTTCAATTGTGGTCTCAATGGCTGAAGAACTCGATTGATAGTAGAAAGTCCCAACCAGAGCTAGTAGAATGAGAAAGACCAGAAAGATGGAAATAACCATTCTGACTAGGAGAGAGGAACGCCTCATCGATCTTCTCCCTTCTTAAACTGACGCGGAGTCACACCTGCAATCTGTTTAAAACGTTGGGTAAAGTAATTTATATCTTCAAAACCAACCTTTTCAGCTATCTCGTAAATCTTCAGATCTGTAGTTAAAAGCAAGAGCTTGGCTTGTTTGACACGTTCTCGCACCAGGTAATCCTGAAAAGGCAGACCCAACTCTTTCTTAATCAAGGAGCTCAGATAAGTCGGACTAAAGCCCAAGTCACTGGCCAAAGACTTCAAACTAAACTGACTGTCACCCAGATGGGACTGGATTTTCTGAGCCAGGTTTCCTTCAAACTTATCGGTCAGTAAATCTTGTAACTGTTCTTCTTTCTCTTCCTTATCCAATTTTTGCTTGATTTTCCCCAACATTTCCTCAATATCCTGACGAGAAAAGGGTTTGAGCAGATAGTCATCTACACCTAGCTTGACAGCAGACAAGGCATAATCAAAATCATCGTAACCTGTCAAAAAAACTAGGTGAACCTGAGGATAGGTTTCTCGGACCAGACTGGCCAACTGGATGCCATTTAGCTGAGGCATGTTGATATCGGTTAAAATGATATCTGGCACCTGTTTTTGAATCAAGTTCCAAGCCTGCCTTCCATTTTCAGCCTGACCGATGATTTCCATATCGTAAGCTGCTACATTAACCAGCTTGGTCAAGCCTTGCCTTACCAGATATTCATCTTCTACGATTAAGATTGTGTAGGTCATGCTCCGCTCCTTTACCACTTACTAGTATCAGTATAGCAAAATTCTCCTCTAACTGCTTAGGAAAGCCCTCTTAATCGACATAATCTAGTAAATAAGCATAGCCTTTTTCTTCCATTTGGCCTTTGGGTATAAAGCGGATAGAGAGACTATTAATACAGTAGCGCAAGCCACCCTTGTCCTGTGGGCCGTCCGTAAAGACATGGCCAAGGTGGGAATCTCCAACTCGGCTTCTCACTTCCATACGTGTCATATTGTAGGACTTATCTTCTTTGTAAGTAGCAACATCTGGGCTGATGGGTTGGGTGAAACTAGGCCATCCGCAACCAGACTCAAACTTATCCTTTGATGAAAAGAGAGGTTCACCAGTTGCTACATCCACATAGATACCAGATTCAAATTTATCCCAGTAGCGGTTTGAGAAAGCCCGTTCTGTTTGATTTTTCTGGGTAACTGCATACTCCTCAGGTGACAGGGTCTTTTTCAATTCTTCATCACTTGGTTTGGGATATTTGCTGGCATCAATGACAGGATAAGCCGCCTGATTGACATTGATATGGCAGTAGCCATTTGGATTTTTCTTGAGATAGTCTTGGTGATAGTCCTCAGCCACCACAAAATTCTTCAAGGCCTCCTTTTCAACTGCTAGAGGTTGATCGTATTTCTTCGCTACCTCATCAAAGACCTGGTTAATCACCTCTAAATCCTTGTCATCTGTGTAATAAACACCAGTACGGTACTGGGTTCCCACATCATTTCCTTGTTTATTTTTGCTGGTTGGATTGATAATGCGGAAATAATGAAGCAGGATTTCCTTGAGGGAAATTTGCTTGGCATCATAGGTAACATGGACAGTCTCCGCATGACCTGTTTGGTTAATCAATTCGTACTTGGTTGTTTCCCCTCTACCATTTGCATAGCCTGATACGGCATCTGTCACACCGGAAACGCGTGAGAAGTATTCCTCCACTCCCCAGAAACATCCTCCAGCTAGATAAATTTCATGCAAATCTGCATCTTTACTCACTTCTGTTTTTTTCACTGTTTTTCCTCCTTGGCTGACTGCCGCTTTCTCAATTTGCGAGCTATCTGTCCGCCCTGCATTTCGCATCAATAGAAAATAGAAACCGGTTATGGCTAGGAAAAAGATTCCTGCCAAGACAAACAATTTTACTTTATCATTCATGACCTTTCTCTACCCCATTTCTTTCAATGTTTTTAAAATCATATCCTTATCCATAAAACCAGGTTGCGTTTTGACTAGCTTACCTTCCTTGTCTATAAAGGCTTGAGTTGGATAAGAACGAACACCATAAGTTTCCAAAAGTTTACCTGATGGGTCAATTAGAACTGGGAAATTTTTATAATCCAAGCCCTTGTACCAGTTCTTAAAGTCTGATTCTGCTTGTTCCCCCTTATGTCCAGGAGACACCACTGTCAAGACCACATAGTCGTCTCCAGCATCTTTAGCAATTTCATCCGTGTCAGGAAGACTAGCTAGACAGATGGAACACCAAGAAGCCCAGAATTTGAGATAGACTTTCTTGCCCTTGTAATCAGACAAGCGATATGTCTTGCCGTCTACTCCCGTTAGTTCAAAATCAGCAACCGCCTGACCTTTAGTCGCAGTTTGCGCACTGACTTGTTCTGTTTTTGTTTGCTCCTTCATGGTAGATTCGTCTGACATATTTTTAGCCGAACAGGCTGCCAAGCAACAAATTGAGCCTACTCCAAGGAGACATGTTTGCCATTTTTTCATTTCTTATTCCTCTCTATTCAAATAATCTTGTTAAAATAGAAGCATTTCCCAAAAGCACCAAGATTCCCATCACGATAATGAGGAAACCACCTACTTTTTTGAGGGTTCCAAGGTAGGGATGAAGTTTTCGGAAATGTTTCAAAACATAGCTGGAGGCAAGAGCTAGAACCAAGAATGGTAGTGCCAAACCCAGCGTGTAAACCAACATGAGACCAGCTCCCTGCCAAGCACCTGAGCCACCTGAAGCCGCCAAGGCTAAAACAGAGCCCAGAACCGGTCCCACACATGGCGTCCAAGCAAAACTAAAGGTCAAGCCCAGTAAAAATGCCTGACTATATTCCTTACCCTTTTGCCCTTGTCTATTTAATTGTAACCTTCTTTCCTTGTAAAGTCCTTTCAAATGTAAGACTTCCATCTGGTGCAAGCCCAAGAGAATGATAACCGCACCCGTCACATACTGAAACCAAGAAGCATACAGCAAATTGCCTAAAAAACCAGCACCATATCCCAGTAAGATAAAGATAAAAGAAATACCCGCTATAAAGGCCAGAGTTCGCAATAAACTAACAACTGAGATTGAATATTTTCCACTAGAAGCCTGAGCACCATCTTTGTCATCCAACAAGACCCCTGCATAAACCGGTAACAAGGGTAAAATACAAGGAGAAAAGAAGGAAAGAATTCCAGCAAGAAAAACACTGATAAAAAAGATTATATTATCCATTGCCTTCCTCCATTCTTTGATTTGATAGGACTATTATAGCCCCAAAACTCCAGAAAAAATAGGGAAAATGATAGGGAAAAATAGGAATTTAATCAGGTTATACTTCAAATAAATCAAAAAAACATGAGTAAAAGGGTAAGCTATCTTAGTTTTTTGAGCCAACATTTAGTAAATTAAAAAACAGATTCTTCCATCTATCGCGGAAAAATCTGTCATTGATTTACTGATTTACAAAAACTCCAACCACGGTTTACGAACCTTATCTTTGCTGGTTCCTCTGTATTTTTTAGTTCTAAGAACCCCATTTTAACCATTATTGGTAATAGTCTTACAACAAGGCCTCAAACTCAGCAACGGTCATTCCCAATTGCTGGCTGGCAACCTCAGGTGTTAGAAGACCTTGGCGAACTAGATTTACTAAACCTACTTTTAACCCCTCTTTGATTCCCTCTGCACGGCCACGTTCTAAGCCTTTTTCTTCAGCTTGCTCCAAGGCATAGTCATGAGCCAATAATGCTTGTTCTTCTCGCATACGTAGTTGACTAAACATTTTCCTGTCCTCCTCGGACCAGCTCTTGTAGTCCAGCAGTTGGTCTGCTTGGCTGATGGCTCGCTCAGGTTGTTGGGTAAAGGGCTTGTTCCCAAAAAACTCCAACCACGGCTTGCGAACCTTGTCTTTGCTGGTTTCTCTGTATTTTTTTAATTCCAAGAATGCCATCTTGACCAGATGGTTTTCTTGACCGTTATTTGTTATGGTTAAGACCTCACCTGTCGTGTCCTCTCGCATACTAAAGCTATGAAAAGCTTGATCATCTTGAAAGTAGTTACTATCTACAATTGCGATAGCGTATACTGGTGCGATGTGTTTATAACTCTGGTGAGTATTGCCTTCTTGCTGGCGAATTTTTTCAAGATTTTGATTGACCTGACTACACAGGTAAGCCCACAGGCGATTGATGAAAAAATTCTGATGATGCACCTGAATCTCAATAATTACTTGTGTCCCATTGTCCAACTCCGCTAAGACGTCTATACTGGTATAGAAATCCTGCGCCGAGTACGACAGGGTAGGCAAGACATGAATATTGCTTCCCTCCAAAATCGTTACAGTTTTTGCAGGTAAATCCAACATATCGCGAATAAATTGACAAGTGATTTCTGGATTGCTAAAAATCTTCTTAGCAACCAAATCGTTGGTCGGGCTGATGCCCGGATGTCTGAGAATCATTCTTTCTCTCCTTTCATTATAGCACATTTTTTAATCTAGGATTACTAGATTCACTGACTCTATCTATTTATTTATTCGGAAAAGAAAGGATAAATGAAATAGTAAATAAAAAAATAAGAACAGCGGATAAGCAATAAATGTTAAGCTTATCTATCCTTCTTACTTATCTGATAATAAATAAGATCCGCAAGATAGCCTTTTCTCTCTACACCATTAACAATCGTTTGTAGATAGGACATTCCAGCCTTTTCCATGACACGACCTGAAGCTGGGTTGAGACTGGCATATCGAGCTTTGACTTTTTGAAAGCCTACTTGAGTAAAACAAAAGTCCAAGACAGCTTTTAAGGCCTCTGTCATAAGACCACGACCCCAATAGTTTTTTCCTAAAACATAGCCAATTTCACAAGAAGAATCGTTCTCATCTATTGCAACGATGCTGATATCTCCTATCACTTGTTCTGGGTTCTCTTTGAGACAAATGGCCCATTTGTAATAGTTAGGATTGGTATAGGAGGCAACCCAATTTCGAATGGAGTTTCGAGTAATTTCGACATCAGGATGGGGATCCCAGGTAACATAGGTCAGATTCTCAGCGGATGAAGCCCAATTTTGAAACATGGCTTCTGCATCACTCTCCACAAATCTTCTTAAAATCAAACGTTCTGTTTGTAATATTTGTGTACCGATAGATTTCACGATACTACCTCACTTTCTGATAGATGATTCTCTGTCCAATCTCCATTGAAATTTGTTTTACTTTTTAATTTCAAGGTAATAAGCTAAAAAGGCCCACTGGACCTTCTCTCACTTTCTTATTTCAAGGTGAGAGGCTGAAAACCTCCACTGGAGGTTATTCTTGCTTTTGAATTTCAAGATAATAAGCTAAAAAGGTCCCCCGGACCTTCTTCGCTTTCTTATTTATAGGCTCAGGGTAAAAAGACTAAACTCAGTAATAACTAAAAAACAAGTTTTTCATCTAGTTCCTTGACGCAGTCGCTGTCTGGTTTGAAATGCGCTCTAGCAAGCTTTTTCAAACCTAGTCATCGTTGCGGGGGTGAGACGACGAAATCGAACTCTGTGAGTTACCGATTTCTGTCTCACTCCCAAAAGTCATCAAATACGGTGATTGGTAGGTGGCGTTTGTGTTGACCTTTGTGCCACCAGTTTTCGATTCTTGCTTGGGCTTCTGGGCTGATTGTTTTGCCTTCTAGGTAGTCGTCAATCTCTTCATAAGTGACTCCGAGGGCTACTTCGTCAGCTAGGCCTGGTTTGTCTTCTTCCAGGTCTGCCGTTGGGATTTTTTCATAAAGGGCTGGGTCTGCACCAAGTTCCTGTAAGAGTTGTTTTCCTTGGCGTTTATTGAGGCGATAAAGAGGGAGAATATCCGCACCACCGTCACCAAACTTGGTAAAGAAACCTGTGATATTTTCCGCAGCATGGTCTGTTCCAATAACCGCTCCGCTATGGGCACCAGCAAGGGCATACTGAGCAATCATACGGCAACGAGCCTTGATATTGCCCTTGTTGAAGTCAGAAACAGGGCTTCCTGTCGCTTCAACTGCTGCTGTCATGGCATCAGCTGATTCCTTGATATTAACGACTAAACTGATATCTGGCTGGATGAAGGCTAGGGCTTTTTGAGCATCTGCTTCATCAGCTTGCACTCCGTATGGCAGGCGGACAGCGATAAATTTGTAGCTGTCATCGCCCGTTTCTGCTCGCAGTTCTTCCATAGCTAGTTGGGCTAAACGTCCTGCTAAGGTTGAGTCTTGTCCTCCAGAAATTCCTAGTACAAAAGTTTTTAGGAAGGGGTGTTTTTTCAGATATCTTTTTAAAAAATCAATGGAACGACGGATTTCTTCCTTGGCATCAATCACAGGTTTGACACCCAATTCTTGGATAATCGTTTCTTGCAAACTCATTCTTCTTCTCCTTCACCAAGGGCTTCCTTGCGCATCTTGTCAATCAAGTCCATCTTGTCTTGCCATACATCACGCGCCAAATCCACTGGATAATGTTGCGGATTCAGCACACGCTTGTACTCATCCCAAAGCTTGTCAAATTCCTTACGAGCATAAGCCTGAATCTCAGTCAAGCTAGGCAGGTTGTAAATCAATTTTCCGTCTTTGAAGATATCCACTAAGAGAGGAACAGCGTCAAAATTACGAACCGTCTTCTTGATGTATGTATAAGTCGGATGGAACATCTTGATTTCTGTCATGTCACTCACATCCACACCGTCATAAGTGATGTAGTCACCTTCTGACTTGCCTTTTTCACGACTGGTAATGCGCCACACCTGCTTCTTACCTGGCGTAGACACTTTTTCGGCATTATTAGACAGCTTGATTGTATTGCGTATGTTCCCATTTTCATCTTCGATGGCAACAATCTTATAAACTGCCCCAAGAGCGGGCTGGTCATAAGCTGTAATCAGCTTGGTTCCCACACCCCAGACATCAATCTTGGCCTTTTGCATCTTAAGGTTGAGGATGGTATTTTCGTCCAAATCATTAGAAGCATAAATCTTAGCCTCTGTAAATCCAGCCTCGTCCAATTGCTGACGGACTTTCTTGGAAATGTAGGCGATATCCCCAGAGTCAATCCGCACACCCATAAAGTTAATCTGATCACCCAGCTCACGCGCCACCTGAATGGCAGCTGGTACCCCAATGCGAAGGGTATCATAGGTATCCACAAGAAAGACGCAATTTTTATGGGTCGCAGCATAAGCCTTGAAAGCTTCATAGTCATTTCCATAAACCTGAACCAAAGCATGGGCATGGGTTCCCAAAACAGGAATGTCAAAGAGTTTACCAGCGCGCACGTTGCTGGTTCCATTGGCTCCACCAATCACCGCTGCGCGTGTTCCCCAGATAGCCGCATCCATTTCTTGAGCCCGACGTGTCCCAAACTCCATCAAGGGTTCATCTTCGATGACCGAACGAATACGAGCTGCCTTAGTCGCCACCAAGGTCTGGTAGTTGACGATGTTCAAAAGAGCCGTTTCGACCAACTGACATTGGGCTAGAGGACCTTCCACCTGCACAATCGGTTCATTGGCAAAAACCAAATCCCCTTCTTGGGCAGAACGAACGGTCAACTCCAACTGGAAATTGCGAAGGTAATCCAAGAATGCTCCATGATAGCCTAGAGACTCCAAATAGGCAATATCACTATCTGAAAAACGCAAGTCTTCAAGATAATTCACAATTCTTTCCAAACCTGCAAAAACCGCATAGCCATTCTTAAAAGGCTGTTGGCGGAAATAAACCTCAAAGACCGCCTTTTTATTGTGAATTCCTTGGTCAAAGTAAACCTGCATCATGTTAATCTGGTACAAGTCCGTGTGCAATGTCAAACTATCATCTGGATACATACTTTTCCTACTTCCTTAGCTAGAAACCCATGAAAATTTTCAAGAACTTTCATGTATTCCAATAAATTAGTACTATTATATCACATTTTATCTGGATTGAGAAAAGAGTAACAAGCTATTCTCCACTCTCCAGTTCATCCATGTCTTGCTCAAATTTTTTCTGAGCCCATTCGCCATAGCTCTTAAGACCAAGATTGCCAATAAAGACCCAGGGAAGATAAATAACATAAGTAATTGCCCAAGCAGATAGGTATTTAACGTTCAAAGGATTGTGCTGATAAACTTCTATGTTGAATTGATAATTCTGTAACATCAAAAGAGCCGTAATAGCCAAGGTTAAGAAAAAACAACCCAAAATCGTAAAATGAAAACGACTATAGTAGGTTACTCCCAGATAACGGGCACGATTGAAAAAGAAGAAAATTCCTACTATCAGAGTATACACTAGAAAATTCGGATTAAAAAGAGATGGAGATAACACTGCTACTAAATAGCTTAGAAGTACAAGCCCAATAAAGAGTGAAAAAGACTCTGCCCCAGCTTTATTGATTAGTTGTTCTTCTCTTTCGTCAAGTAATTGATAATGAATGAATTTATTTACCATCTTCTTCCTCCCAAAATAGTTGGTCTAGGGTTTTTCCTAAACATCTGCAAATAGACTGGCAAAGCGAGAGACTGGGATTGTATTTTCCCGCCTCTATCAAACCAATAGTCTGGCGCGTCACCCCCACAGCCTCTGCCAGTTGACCTTGAGTTAAATCAAGCTCTACACGAGCTAATTTCAATTTTAAATTTTTAGCCACCTGCGTCCTCCTTATAGTTTTAATACTCATCTACTCTTAAAAAATCCAAAACCAACACAAGCTGTCAGCTATTTATTATAACCTCATTAATTAGCACTCCAATATTATCTTCAGCCTAAAATCAGTATGTTGGATTGTTTGAAATAAACTTCCTAGTTTGCTATTTGATTTTTTGTTTAGTATTAGCTTTAGTAGGGTCTTTTAAACGAGTTTTGATTGCTTATATTTCTTATTTAGTTGATTTCATATCACTATTATATAATGCTTTTGGAAATGAGTCTAGCATAAGACAAAAACGTGTACACAACAAGAGCAGGAGCATACCAAGATGACTGATTTTTTGCTGGATTTTAAGTCTGTAAAATAATACTAAATGAAACTAAAATGAATACTTCTTGCTTTTCTTGAGAGTGAAAAAGTACAATAAAATGATTGTAGTGATTACCACAAGATACTGACTAATAGACATCGTATTTGAAGCAACAAATACAGGTAAGGAATAAAAAGGAAGAAGTTCAATTGCTTTGATAAACAAATCATTACTAGTATTCATCATAATCGTATTTAATATATTAGGGACAAAGAGTAGTAAAGCTACTAAAATACCAAATACCAAGCCACTTTTCAATTTGTATAAATAGAAAATGTAAGATAATAGAAAATAAAATAGGACTAATAAAATTGTATTGACTACAATGACTGCTATAAAATCTAATCCTAAATCACCTGAAACACCCAATTTACTTACGATGACTAGTAGCACAATGCCATTCAAAGCATAAATAATGGAAACTGAGATGGCATATAGAAAATTAGACAAGACATAAATCATCCGATTTTTCTGTTGATTATAAAACAAACTTACCGTATTGTGGGAAAAATCTCTACTAATGACTCGGTTAGCATGTATAACAGCCATTAACATACCGAGCATAGCATAAAAGTTTGAAATATGCTTAATACCAAGCGATGTCCCTTGAGTATTTAGAATAAAGAATGTAACCAATATCGGCGGTATAAACGAGATAAGCAAACCGAGATATATTACGCCTGATGAATATAAATCTCTTATATTTTCCTTAAGAAAATTCAATTTATTTAATTTCATGATTATAACCTTCCTTTATTTTGAACGATTTAGATAAATATCTTTAAGCGTTTCTTTTTTAGTTTCAAAATCAACTACTTTAATAGAGTTTTCGTTAAAAAATTTAAAAAACTCACTACTTTGAATATTCCCAGACATAGTAATTCTCAGTCCCTCTTCCTGAACAATATCCCCAAATTCTTGTTTGGTAATGAAAATGTCTCTATCTGTAGCTGATGAAAAAGCTATCTCAAACAAGCAATTATGACTATCTTTTCCTACTTTTTGAAATGTCAAAAGCCCGTTCTCCAAGAAAAGAACCCTCTCACAAATTTCTTCAATATCTTCTAATTTATGACTCGATATTAAAATTCCAACATTTTCATGTAAAGCTAAATTTTTTAGAACCGCTAAAACTATTTGTGATGATTCAATATCTAAACCATTAGTCGGTTCATCTAAAATCAATATATCAGGTTCCGTAACAAGAGTTAGAAGCAAAGCTAATTTTTGTTTTGTACCCAAAGAATAGGTCTTTACTTTTTTATTAATAGACTGAGTCAAATCTAACTCTTGGATCAAACTTCCAAATCTTTCTTGATTGTAGTCAACACCATATAAGTTTGACAAATATTTTAAATTCTCTAAACCTGTTTTAGATAAAAATAATTTTGGTTCTTCGATTAAATACCCAACATTATCACTACTTATAATATTCCCTGAAGTCGGTTGATTATTCTGAACAAGAATTTTCATCAACGTACTCTTACCAACTCCGTTTCTCCCTACTAGACCAACAATTTCACCCTTGTTAAGTGCGAAATTTATATCTTTGAGAATGGTTGAATGACCATAATGCTTACTTACATTTATAACTTCCATTTTTTATTCCTCCATTAATATTCTTGGTTTTCTCTTTGATTCTCATTAATTTTAAAAAGTTGCGCCTCTTTTTAACAACATTATATCATATATCTAACTTAATGCAATATATAAATGTCATTTTGTAAAATTTTATTAACAAAAAACTCTCTACCATAAAAAATAGAGAGTGTTAAGTTTAAATATAGGGTTTCAAAATATCGACGACATCACTTCTTTTCTTAACCTGATAAGACTTGATTCCCAATTTCTCAGCTGCAATTGTATTGTCCTCAATATCACCTAGAAAGACACAATGTGTAGGATTTAACTGGTATTTATCGAGAATCTACTTCATACTTATGTCAAGCCCCCCTCTTTGATTTATGCTTTCATATTCTCCTTACAAATCCTTTTGGTAATAATATCTTTGCCCAATGTAGGGATAGTCTTGTAACCTAAAGACTTCCTTGTAGCCATGCCTTTTATAAAAATCAGGAGCTTGAAACTGGTAGGTATTGACAAAAGCAAAACGACAGTTTCGATTCTTAGCTTCAGTTTCTGCTTGCTGCAATAGCTTTGAACCGATTCCTTGCCTTCTCAGTTCCTCTTTTACAAATAAATACTCGATTTCTAGCCAATTTCCAAAAGTCTCTGCTATCAAACCTGCCAGGAGATTGCCCTTTTCATCTTCGACATAAAGATTAAGTGGCTCACTTTCAGCCTCTTCTCTTTTGGAACGATTATAAGCACGAATCAGATTCCCAATTTCTTGCGCCTTCTGGGAATCCTCATTTTCCAATTTAAAGTACATCTAAACCTCCTCAAACATTGTTACAGCTTGATTATAGTCCTATTTCAATAGACTGTCAAACTAGAAAACTCACCAACCTGAGTTGATGAGTCCTTAATCTATTTTCTAAATTTCCACTGGCTGTAAATCCCAAAACCGATAATCCAGATAGCTGATCCAATTGCTCCTACAAATGTAGACTCTTGTAAAAAGAGGGTTACAAAGACAAAGGCAAAGAAGAGCATGGTTAAAGGATTTAGGAAACGATAATGGGGCATAAGATAGCCATCTGCCATAAAGTCTGGTGACTTGCGGTATTTAAGGTGAGCCACCATAATCAAGATATAAATGGCGATATAGACACCTGATGATGATGCCGTAATCAAGGCAAAGGCATCCGAAACTCCTGGCAAGACGTTGATAAATGCTGCTAGGGCAATCAAAACCGCTGAAGCAATGATGGCATTTTGTGGCACGTTATGACGAGAAAGCGTATCTGCCTTAATAGCCTTTAAGAATGAATTGGGCGAATCATGGGCAATCTGATACAAATGACGTCCTGTTGAATAAAGGGTTGAGTTAAGAGCAGATGCTGCTGACGTCAAAACGACGAAGTTAATTAAGGCCGCTGCCCACTTGATACCTGCCAATTCAAATACTGTTACAAAAGGAGAATCAGCCGATGCAAGCTCACGCCATGGAATGATAGCCATGATAGCTAAGAGGGCACCACCATAGAAAAAGGCGATACGCAAAGGAATTTCCTTAACAGCTTTTGGCAAGACCTGACGTGGATTTTTGGTTTCAGAAGTTGTTACTCCAATAAACTCAATCATTAGATAAGCAAAGAAAACCATCTGAAAGGCCATGACAAAGTTCACTCCACCATTTGGGAAGAGGGAGAAATTGTCGGCGATATTGGCCAAACTTGCTACTCCATGTGGTGTCTTAAAGCCTGTCAAGACCATAAAGACTCCTGTGGCAATCATAGCTAAAATAGCCACAATCTTGACCATAGCAAACCAAAACTCAACTTCCCCAAAGAGCTTAACTGCAATCAGATTGACCAAGGCTAGAATGGTCAAAAATCCAATCTCAATCATCCAACTTGGCCAGCTAGGGAACCAAAACTGAACGTAGTGAGAGATAGCTGTGATTTCCGCCATACCGATAAAGACAACGGATAGCCAGTAAGACCAAACTGAGAAATAACCCCAGCCCTTACCCAAATGACGCGTGATAAAGTTGATAAAGGTATGTTGCTCAGGATCTTGATAAAGCATTTCCCCAACCGCACGCATCATGAGGAACATAAAGGCTCCAGTAATCATATAAATCAGTACAATGGAAGGACCTGTTAGGCTGATAGAGCGACCTGCTCCCAAAAAGAGTCCTGTTCCAATTGTTCCCGCAATGGCCATAACCTGCACGTGACGATTGGTCAGACCACGCTCCATCTTATTTTTTTTCTTCTTTGAACTCATATCGTCTCCAATTCAATTTAAAATGGAAAAAGGAGTGAGTGAAGCGCACAGCCTCCCCACTCCTTTTTTGTTTTTAGGCTGTTTTTTCAACCTTTAAGATTTTTACATCATAGCTACCAACAGGTGTTTCAATGGTTGCTGTATCACCTGTTTTCTTGCCAATCAAAGCTTGTCCAATTGGGCTTTCATTCGACACTTTACCTGCAAAGGCATCCGCACCGGCTGAACCTACGATAATATAAACTTCTTCCTCATCCTCACCAATTTCTTGGATAGTGACTGTTTTACCAATCGCTACTTCGTCTTGAGCAACTGAGTCACTATTGACGATTTCAGCATAACGGATTTTTGTTTCCAAGCTAGAGATTTGTCCTTCGACAAAGGCTTGTTCATCCTTAGCCGCTTCGTATTCACTGTTTTCAGAAAGGTCACCGTATGAACGGGCAATCTTAATGCGTTCTACCACTTCTGGGCGGCGGACCAATTTCAATTCTTCTAATTCTTTTTCAAGTTTTTCCTTTTCCGCAAGGGTCATAGGATATGTTTTTTCTGCCATTTTTCTCAACTTTCTTCTGATGATATTTTCTAACTAAAATTATGTGAAGCATCATATAATTTTAGTTTGTTTGGTTTAATTTGCTGTTGACATGTTCAGCGACATTACGATCATGCTCCTCCTGAGTAGCAGCATAATAGACCTTACCATCTGTAACATTAGCTACAAAGTATAAGTTATCACTCTTAGTCTGATTAATACTTGCCTCGATGGCATCTAAGCTTGGACTATCTACTGGACCTGGCATCAAACCAGCTTTCGTATAAACATTATACGGTGAATTAATTGTCGTATCAATTCCAGCATCATCAGCAAGACTAATCTTCTGACCAAGTTTTCCTTGGGCATACAAGATGGCAATATTGCTTTGAAGTGGCATACCAAGATTCAAGCGATTGTAGAATACACCTGCAATCAACTTACGGTCTTCCGTCTTAGCTCCTTCTTTTTCGACAAGAGAAGCAATGGTCAGCAATTCATTGACCGTCAAATTCTTAGACTTAATCGTACTGTAATGAGGTGCTAAAGTCTTGTCCATAGCTGCCAACATCTCATCAATCAAGCTTTCAATAGTTGTGCTTTCCTTGATAGAGTATGTAGCTGGGAAGAGGAATCCTTCCAAACGGTAACGAACGCCACTTTCCTTTGTAGGCAAGCTTTCAAGTAGACTAGGATATTTGGCAACTTCTTGACTAATAAAGTTGTCATCTTGCACTTTAGCCAAGAAAGCTTCCGCTGTCAAAGGCTCTTTGAATTCACCTTGCAATTGACCTACCGCTTGTGCCATTTGATCAATCGTATAACCTTCTGGAATTGTTAAATTCGCAAGCGCAGGTTCTTGAGCTTCAGCTGTTCCACCTTTTTGCAATTCATGGATGATATCTTCTGTACTCATACTCTTTTGCAAATTGTAATAGCCAGACTTCAAATCTGAATAATTTTTATATTTCGCATAAAAAGCAAAAATCACTCCGTGTTTAATCAAACCAGACTTTTCAAGAGTTGAACCAATTGTTTGAACATTGGCTCCTTCTGGGATTTGCACTGTCACATATTGTTTAGATGAAGCATCCACAGGCTGTAAAGATGACTGAACATACTGATAACCGAAGTAAGCACCTGCTGAAATCAAACCTAAGAAAATGAGTAGAGAAATGAAGAAGGCCTTAAATCCTGATTTTTTCTTCTTGGTTGACTTAACCGTCTCACGATGGCTACGACGTGGAGTTGCAGGCATTTCTTCTACAACTTTCTTTTCCACTACTGGTTTTGAAGTAGGAACTTCTCTTTTTACCTCTCTCTGAGCTTCTGTCTTATAAGAAACAGCTACCCTCGTTGGGATTTCATTAAATTCCTTTTCTACTTTTCTAGGACTAACAGGTCCTGGAGTTGGTCTTGATACTCCCTCCGCTGATGGAGTAGAAGGGCCTTCTTGACTCGGGTGACTAGGAGCAAGTGGAGCTTGTCTTACAGCCTCTTCTGCGGGAGAAGAAGGCACATCTTGACTTGGATGACTTGGAACACCAGGATTTTCTCTTTGAATCTCATCTGATGAAGAAGCCGGTACATCTTGACTTGGGTGAGTAGGCACGGTAGGAGCTTTTCTCATAATCTCCTCTACAGCTGATAGAGAATCTTCCATTATCTCTTCTATCGACTGGTCATTTTTAGAAGAAAATTGGGGTTTTATTGAAGCTAAATCAACTTCTTCCTGATCTTCTTCATGTTTTTTAACTCGTTCTAAATCTCGTAAAATCTGCTCTTTAAAGCTTAATTTTTCTTCTTCTCTTGACTTTTCACTCAAAAGTTTTTCCTCCTCGTTGACAATCCATAATATTATATCTTAAAAGTCTAGGAAAAGCAACCTATGATGCCTTGTCTTGCCTATTTTTTAGCTTCCCAGACCATATCATACCAAGTTTCCCCTGCAAAGGTTGACTGGGATAAGCCTTCGTTGACAAATCCGTGTTTTTCATAGTAGGTGATGAGATAGTCATGACAGGTTAGGTTAATGCCTTCTCTCTCATCTTCAAGAGCCAGTTCTTTCAAGGCTGTTAGCAATTTCTGACCTAGTCCTATTCCCTGTGCCTCCTTGGCAATAGAGAGACAGGTCACAGAGATATAGCCACCAGGCTCATGACTATAGTCTTTTATGTCTTCTGTAAAAGACTGGTCTTGTAGATAGCGGTGAGGGGCAACTGGCCCTTCGATATAACCAATAATCTTACCTTCTTTTTCCGCAACCAGAAACGAGGTCTGAATTTCTCTCAAATGCGCCTCAAAAACAGAGTGAGGAATGGCTTCTTCAATCGAGAAATTTTCTAGTTCAATCTCAACGATACGATCCAAATCTTCTAATTTTGCTTGTCTGATTTCCATTGTGCCTCCAGATAAAAGGGATTAAACCAAATCATACTATAGCCCTGGCTAGTTACATAAAGGGAGGTTTCTTCATCAATAAAACCGTTCATTTCAAAATAGGAAAGCAGCTCATCAGGACTCTCCAAACGAATCCCCTTGTACTCCAGCTCAACTGCCACCTCTTTCAAAGCTGCAAGAAGAAGCGTTCCCAACCCCTGTCTCTGATGGTCAGCCTTGATGACCAAAGAATGTATTTCTAGACATTGCGGATTGTGTGGGTAAGGACCACCTAGAACATAGCCCAGAATCTGATTTTCATCCCTAGCTAGAAGAAAGGTATCCGCACACTTACGGATACTTTCTTCTAAAATATGGGAAGTCAGCTGCTTGTCAGCTGGAAAAGATGATGCCTGAAGTGCCTCTATCTCAGCCAAATCAGACTTATTTGCCTGAATAATCTTAATTGGAATTTCCATGGGAACATCCTATTGAACATTGCTTGTCAAGTTAGACAAGAGACGTTCAAACGAATATTCATAGGTTTGGATATCTCCTGCTCCCATAAAGACATAGACAGCATTGTCATGGTCAAGGAGTGGAGAAACATTTTCAACAGTAATGACTTGGTGTTTTTTGTTGATTTTTTGGGCTAGGTCTTCTACCTTAACATCCCCATGATCCACTTCACGAGCAGATCCATAAATTTGCGCTAGGTAAACAGCATCCGCTTGGTTCAAAGCGTGAGCAAATTCGTCCAACAAGGCAATAGTTCTTGTAAAGGTATGCGGTTGGAAGACTGCAACAATTTCCTTGCTTGGGTATTTCTGACGAGCCGCATCCAAGGTCGCAATGATTTCTGTTGGATGGTGGGCAAAGTCATCGATAATTACGGTATCATTGACAATTTTCTCAGTGAAACGACGCTTAACACCGGCAAATGTTTTCAGGTGTTCACGCACCAAGTTCAAATCAAATCCTGCTGTGTAAAGAAGACCAATAACGGCTGTCGCATTCATGATATTGTGACGACCAAAGGTTGGGATGTGGAATTGACCCAATTCTTGTCCACGGAAATGAACGGTAAAGGTTGAACCAGTTGTTGAACGAAGAAGCTCACTAGCTACAAAGTCATTACCTTCTGCTTCAAAACCATAATAATAAATTGGTGCATCAGACGTAATTTTACGCAACTCTGCATCTTCACCATAGACAAAAAGACCTTTGGTAATTTGTTTGGCATAGTCGTTAAAGGCATTGAAAACATCCTCTAGACTTGTGAAATAGTCTGGATGGTCAAAGTCAATGTTGGTGATAATAGAGTATTCTGGATGGTAAGGCATAAAGTGACGCTCATATTCGTCAGATTCAAAGACAAAATATTTGGCATTGGCCGAACCACGACCTGTTCCATCCCCAATCAAGAAGCTAGTATCTGTAATGTGAGACAAGACATGAGACAACATACCTGTCGTTGAAGTTTTTCCATGCGCTCCTGCTACTCCCATGCTAACAAAGTCACGCATAAAGCTACCTAGAAATTCATGGTAACGTTTGTAGCTGATACCATTTTGGTCTGCATAGGCAATTTCGACGTTGTTATCTGGACGAAAGGCATTTCCAGCGATAATTTCCATATCACCGTCTAGATTCTTTTCATCAAAAGGAAGAATAGTAATTCCTGCCTGCTCAAGACCCCGTTGGGTAAAGTAGTACTTTTCAACATCTGATCCCTGAACCTTGTGCCCCATCTGGTGCAACATCAAGGCCAAGGCACTCATCCCTGATCCCTTAATTCCGATAAAATGATATGTCTTTGGCATGTTTTCTCCCCTATTCTGTAATTCTGGTCAGATTCAACTCTTGGGCAACCCGACGTTCTTGTTCTGTTTGTTTACTTTTTTTATTGTAGATTTGGCTCTTCTTTAGAAAATCATAGTTGTTTTTCTTTGGAGCAGGTGCTGACACTTCTTCATTCTTGGTAGGGATAGAATGAACTTCTTCCGCCAAGATATAATGAGACTGGGTCAATTTTTGGCTATATTTCACCAATTCACCAGGATTTTCCTTTTGGAAAGGCGCTGTCGGTTGATTGCCCTGTCTAAGAAAGCCTGAGTTAGAATGACGTCTCGCACGGCTGAAATCCTGAGTTAGATAGTTAGCAGAGCGTTTCTTTTTCAAGTCTGCACGCGCTTCTTCACGCGCCACCTCCGCATAGCTCTTTCCTTCTTTTTTTACCCCTAAAGGAGCTTTTTTAGGTTTCTCGACTTGCTTTTCAATCGGTTTTACTGGCGCCTCTTCAGTAATAGGAGCCCATCCTAAATAATTTTTATCTCGATACTCACCCTTGATATTACTGATCAGATCAGACTCATCGTACAAGTTCATGACTGGCATTTCAGTCAGCATGACCTCGTCATCTGACACCAATGGAAATCGTTCTTGTTTCATTTTCTATTTCCTTTCAACACTTCATTATAGCGTATTGTCTTGATTTTTCAAGTGCTGGCTTCAGAAATTCCCAAAATTTCTCTAATTTCTGCTAGGCTGAGACTGCCACGTGACTCTGTGCCATCCAATACTTGTGACACTAGATGTTTCTTCTGTTCTTGGAGTTCCTGAATTTTTTCTTCAATGGTTCCCTTGGTCACCAAGCGATAGACCTCAACCGTTTCTTCCTGTCCCATCCGATGGGCACGGCCAATGGCTTGCGCCTCCACCGCAGGATTCCACCAAAGGTCAACCAAGATAACCGTATCAGCACCTGTCAGGTTCAGACCGACACCACCAGCCTTGAGGGAAATCAGAAAGGCATCTCTTTCCCCTTGGTTAAAGGCCTTGGTCATGTCTTGTCTTTCCTTAGCTGGGGTTGAACCCGTAATTTTAAAGGAAGTCATGCCCAAGTCTGGCAATTCTTGTTCAATTTTCTCCAACATTCCCTTGAACTGAGAGAAAATCAAGACACGGTGTCCGCCGTCTGCCACCTGGACCAGCAGGTCTCGGAGACTATCCAGTTTGCCACTGGCTCCCTGATAATCTTCCATAAAGAGGGCAGGAGTGTCACAGATTTGACGCAAGCGCATCAGACCAGATAAGATTTCCACCCGACTTCGCTGAAATTCCTGATCTGACACTTGAGCCAATCTATCTCTCATCTGTTGCAACTGGGCTAGGTAAATAGCCTTTTGCTGGTCTTCCAGTTCATTCTTATAAACCACTTCGATTAAGTCTGGTAATTCAGTCAGCACTTCTTCTTTCTTGCGCCTCATAACAAAAGGCTTGATGAACTGAGCCACTCGCTCTGCTGGCAATTTCATAAATTCTTTCTTGCTTGGCAAAAGTCCTGGCATGACGATTTGGAAAATAGACCACAACTCACCCAGATGATTTTCAATCGGTGTCCCTGACAGGGCAAAAACTGACGGCACCACAAATTGTCTCAAGGTCTGAGCAATCTTGGTTTGGGCGTTCTTCATTACCTGAGCCTCATCTAAGAAAAGGAAGTCAAAGGCCATCCCCTGATAAAGCTCACTGTCCTGACGGAAGGTAGCATAGCTCGTCACATAGATTTGATGGCTCTCAGCAAGAATCTCTTCACGACTAGTTTTCAGACCATGCACAACAGCCACATCCAACTGTGGGGCAAATTTTTGAAATTCATCTGCCCAGTTGTAGATCAAACCTGACGGAGCTAAAATCAAAACCCGACTTTCTTTTGTCACTTGACTGGTCAAAAAAGCAATAGTCTGAAGGGTTTTACCCAATCCCATATCATCAGCCAAAATCCCACCAAAACCATAATGATGGAGCATTTGTAGCCAGCCGATTCCCTTTTCCTGATAATCTCGCAAATCAGCCTGAACCTGAGTTGCTTGTCGAGGAAAGTCCTCTGGATGCGTCAAATCATGAGCCAGATTCTGGAATTCTTGTGAAAAAGAAACACGATCTCGCCCTTCAAAGAGATGAGCTAAACTATAAGCCAAAGATTTCCGAGCCTGCAAGGAGCCATCTTTTAATTCAAACTGCCCCAGTTCCTGTAGATTTTGGCGAATTTTCTTGGTTTCTTCATCGAAAAAGTAGACTTGATTGGACGAATCAATGTAAAAATCTTGATTGGCAACCAAGGCCTGCATAGCTTGGTCAATTTCCTCTTGGGCAATATCTTGAAAATCAAACTGGATTTCCAAGAGACCTCCCTTGGAAGCAATCTGCACTTGAGGACTTGCTAGACTATAAAGTTCTGCTAACTTGTCTGATAGGTCAACCTGCCCGAGTTTTTCAAAGATTGGAATGATTTCGTGAAAGAAATGATAGACAGACTCTGCTTTTAAAGCCTGACGCCGAGATTGAAAATCTGCTTCAAAACCAGCTGCCAAACAGACTTGGAAAACTCTTTCTTCTAAGTCAGCATCACTCGAAAATGGCAATTCTTCTAGCTCTTGTCGGCTAGATACCTGTCTATCCCCATAATCAAACTGGATTTCTAGACGAATCCGATTATCCTCTTCCCTGTCAAAGTAAAACGATGGCGAAAACGTTTTGATTTGTAAGCGTTCTGGAGCTGAAACAGTCCCCATCTGGCCAAAAAGAGTCAGACAAGAAGCCAACTTATCTCGGTCACTGCTATCAAATTGCAGGTGTTTTTTCCCATGTTGATCCACAGGCAGCGCTTTGATTTCCTTGAGAAGACGCATCTGCTGATCTGTTTGAAAATAAACCTGTCCTTTATGGAAAAGCACAGCTCCCTGATAAAAGACATTGACCCTAGGACTCTCACTGATTTCCATTTCAAAATAGTCCGAGTATTCTGTTACTGTAAAGGCAAATAGATTAGCATCAGCATGCAAATCCTGAAAAAGTAAGGTCTGGTAGCTATCCACTTGATGGTCAAATTGAAAATGGGGCAAGGTCATCAGTAAATTCACACCCTGCTCAAAAAAAGTCAGAGGAAAAAAGAGGTGCCGACCTTGGTTTTGGAAAAAGAGGTCTGGAGCCTGTCCTTCCTCCACTAGTCCCCGCAAGAAAGTCAAAAGTTCTTGACTAGCCTCATCAAAGGATTCCAAAGATAGAGACTCCTCATAAGTTTTGCCAATCATATAAGACTTTCTCTGCTCGACAATCCTTAAAAAGAGTGGAATATCCCGAATGACATAGTATTTTTGGCTATTAATTTGCCCGATTCTCAATGTCCACAAGATATGATTGGTTCCTGCTTCCACCTGACCAACAGCTGATAATTCATAAGCTCGGTCTGATTTTTGAGGCATCATTCGTTCCAAAAATTTGCCGCCCAAGGTCACCTTGGTTTCAACGGCCTCTTTTTCTTCATGACCTTCTTCCAGACTCTGCAAGATTTTCTGACCACGCTCATCATTTTTTAGAAAATATTCCAGCGCCGCCAAATGCACACAGTAGCCCCTCTTTTGGAAAAAATCACAGGCACAAAAAACCAAATCATCCTCTAAACTATAGCGCAGTTCTTCTTCTGCAACGCGAGCGTAGAGCCGATTGTTCTTTTCCTTGATGATGTCAACCTTACCAGTTTCATAAAGGGCAACGCCTTCGATACGGACTTTCCCCGGAATCAATTTAGCCATATTTTCACCTTTACCTTATCTTTTTATTATACCATATTTTCACCTATGAAAATAGCCTTCTAGGAAGACTTTTCTCCTAGAAGGCTGGATTTTTAAAGTCGTAACTTCTCAAAGTAACTTCCATCTCTCTCCCAAAACTAGAAGTTAGTCTAAGACGGATTTCCACTGATTTCACGCATTTTTCTCATACTAAAAGCTAGGGTTGTGGGAAACTGGAAGTTAGTTTTAGAAGTTACCCTCTATACTATACCGGCGGCCGGGGTCGAACCGGCACGTCCTTGCGGACACTGGATTTTGAGTTCTAACTCAATGTTTTTATATCAATTAAAATAGCATGCAATCAACAATTTTACTATTTAAAAATATCTGATTTTAGCTGAATTTACCAATTATGGTATTTTTGTGGAAATTACTATATAATTCATTCATATTTTTATTAAGTACTTTCAGAACTTTATATAAAATTTTTTCAAAAACAATAACAGTTTATTAAGAACGCCATTATGAATTTTACTTTCATCAATTTGGCTTAAATTCACATTTTTAATTATTAAACAATCCTTCCAGCATTCCGGAAAACCAATTCTAGTTTTTTCTATGATACTGCTAGTCATAAATTTTCTTTCAATTTCGTTAATAAAGGTATCCCACTCATCATGAATGCTTGAATTATGACAAATAAGAATTTGTTTTATTGCCAACATATAGGCAAATAAGTCTTTATTATCTCCTTTTTTCTTCCCATACATTTTTATCTTCCGCAAAACTGGTGTATAGAATCTTGGAACACCCACATTAAAGTTACGTGCGTATAATCTGCCATAATGTGCACAAACATTCCTAATAAACCATGTGGCAGAAATCCAACTTTTACTTGCAGATATAATATGGTCCTGCATGTTAGCATCATTTTTATAATAATCATTACTAAGAAACAACTCTTCAACCCATAAACTATAAAATTTATCATTCAACTGCTCAATTATTTTAGTTGTTTCTCCAAAAGTCAGCTCAGGTACAACAACCCAAAAAGGAAACTTACAATCTTTATTACTCACATGGTGACTTATTGGAAGAGATTTAGCTTTTAATTCAAATAATCTCATTCCAATTCTTTCAATAAATTCCTGATAATCATTTTCATTTTTATAAATTGATTTATCTAAATAGCACTCGCCTTTTTGTAAATTCCCTTCATAATTACTACATAAAATATGGATAATAGAAGATTTGATTAACAATTCTATTTTACCAGTAAATTTCATCAAATTTTCTCTCAAAAATGAATTGAATTCATAAAGTTCAATACAGTCTTGAAAAGAAAAAGTAGTATCTTCTCGTTTCGGTAAACACTTTCTGTATATTGAAAAATCATAATAATTTGTCTGAAAAAGGAACTGTTTAGCGAAAGCCTCATCAGACTCATTAATTATTACTTTAGCACCTGTTTTCTTTACTGGTCTAGCAAGCTTCTTCTTCAACTTATCAAATTCAAGAAATTCTTTCATTGAAGAGTTTTTATCAGGGGCTAGTGCATAATATTTGACAGAAATATTTTTTACCTTAATCTTTTCATCAGTTGTATTCATCATTCACCCTAAAAAAAAAGCCTCACAAAACTATTTGATTGATTAATCAAAGGGAGCCTTGGGAGTTCTTGTACAATTATTATAGCCTAATCCCTATTTTTTGTAAACCCCCTTTCCATACCACCAAATGTAGTAGCTCCAATCTTTTTTAACCAAAAAACTCCATATATAGTGCTATTTTTAGACACAAGAACACAAGATATAGATAGAGGTCTTCAAGACCTCTATCTATTGTGTTTTATAAGTGAAAATATTTTTTAAAAATATTTAAAAAATAATAAAAACGATTTTTAAAGTTTGGCAAAAGTCGTCACAATCCGCTGACAAACTTCTTGTAGTAGGGATTTAGGCATAGCTACATTGAGACGGGCATGGAGACTTCCTTCCTCTCCAAAATCCAAACCACGGTTGAGGATAACCTTGGCTTCATTTCTCAAAAGCTCTTGTAATTTTTCATCAGTCAGGTCATAAGCTGAAAAATCAAGCCAAATCAAGTAGGTTCCTTGCGGCTTCATGACCTTGATTTTAGTCTCTTTTCCAAATAAATCGACCACATAATTGATATGTTCTTCAAAGACTTGCTTGAGTTCCTCTAGCCAATCCTTCCCATAGCGATAGGCAGCTTCTGTCGCCAAATAACCCAAACCTGAAATTTCATGCTGATTATTAGCCAACTGGCGTTTCTGGTAAGCCACTCTCAGCTTAGGATTTTCAATGACGGCATAGGAATTTTTTGTCCCAGCGATGTTAAAGGTTTTAGTGGCACTAGTCAAGACGACGGCAAATTCTTTAAAGTCAGGGTTGATGGTATTGAAGGAATGATGCTTGTGACCAAAGAGGGCCAAATCTTGGTGAATCTCATCTGAAATCAAGAAAACACCATGTTTTTGGCAGAGTTGGCCAATCTTCTCCAACACTTCCTTTTCCCACACACGTCCACCAGGATTATGAGGGTTGCAGAGGATATAGAGTTTGACATCCTCTTCTACCAAATCCTTCTCCAGTTGGACAAAGTCAATCTCAAACAGGCCATCCTTTTCCACTAAAGAATTGGTGATCAATCTGCGGTTGTTCAACTTGACACTGCGAGCAAAAGGTGGGTAAACAGGTGTATTAATCAGAACTGCCTCGCCTTCTTTTGTAAAGGCTTGAATAGCTGTTGAAATAGCTGGTACCACACCCTCGATAAAGACAAGGGCCTCTTTGTCAAAGTGATAGCTGTGTTGTATGGCTTCCCACTTTTGAACTTCCTTAATCAACTCTTCACTGGCATAGGTATAGCCATAAACCAGTTGGTCTGCGTAAGTTTGCACGGCTTGGCGGATTTCAGGCAAAACAACAAAGTCCATATCCGCTATCCAAGCTGGTAGGACTTCACTATCCGTTTCCGCCTCTTTCCATTTGTAGGTATGGTGCCCTAGACGATTGGGCAGGCTTGTAAAATCATATTTCCCCATCTTTGTCTTATCCTTCCAAGGCTTGGCGCAAATCCGCAATCAAATCTCTAGCATCCTCAATCCCAATTGACAAACGCAAGAGGTCATCTGTCAAACCATAAGAATGTCGCACTTCTGCTGGAATATCAGCGTGGGTTTGCGTCGTTGGATAGGTAATGAGACTTTCCACTCCACCCAAACTTTCCGCAAAAGAGAAGACCTTGAGACTATTCAAGATATGTGGAATGCGTGTTTCATCCGCTACTTTAAAGGAAATCATGCCCCCACGACCAGTGTAGAGAACTTCCTTGACTGCTGGAGAATCCTTCAAAAAGGCAACCACTTCTTGGGCATTGGCTGTTGAGCGCTCCATACGAAGAGACAAGGTCTTGAGACCACGAATCAACTGGTAGCTATCAAACGGCGACAAGACTGCCCCTGTCGTATTGAGATTATAGAAGAGTTTCTCGTATAGTTCTAAACTATTGGTCACAACCACTCCAGCCAAGACATCATTATGCCCTGCTAGATACTTGGTTGCTGAATGAAGGACGATGTCTGCTCCATCTTCAATCGGACGTTGGTAGATAGGGCTGTAGAAGGTATTGTCTACCACCACTTTGGCACCCTTAGCATGAGCCAATTTTGCTAGTTTTTCAATATCAAATTCCAACATCAAAGGATTGGTTGGTGTTTCAATATAGAGAACATCCACATCCTTCTCTAACTCGGCAATCAACTCTTCTTCTGTATTGGCATAGGTAAAATGGAAACGACCTTCCTGCTCCACTTGGTTGAACCAGCGGAAAGAACCACCGTAAAGGTCACGGACAGCCAAAACCTTACTTCCTACTGGAAAGACGCTAAAAGCCAAGACAATAGCTGACATCCCTGAGCTAGTAGCTAGGGCATAGTCTGCTGACTCAATAGCCGCCAAGACTTCCTCCGCCTTGCTACGAGTCGGATTTTTAGTACGCGTATAGTCAAATCCAGTAGATTTACCAAACTCTGGATGCTGATAAGTCGTTGAAAAATGAAGCGGTGTCACCAAAGCTCCTGTCGCTTCGTCTGACTTGATACCCGCCTGGGCCAAAATTGTGTTGATGTGTAATTCCTTGCTCATACAATACCTCCAAATCTATAGTAACTATTGTACCACTTATTTTCATCAACTCATTTTCTTCTTTTCAAGAGCTAGTTATAGTTTCAAGCTATACACTTATCGAATAAAGTTAAAAAAGAATCCAGAAAATATTCCAGATTCTTTTGTGAAAATCCTTGCTAGGGTTTACTTAGACCGAAAGAAATCCTGTTGGGCTAAATAGTCATAATGCTCTTTGTTAAATTGATACTGACCCACACGCTGACTAAGCTGACCGACATCCACGGAAAACATATAGGCTTTATTTTGATAGTTCCAGTTCAGCCTAACTGTATTCAAGACTGGCTTATAAGCAAAATCTTTAACCTGATTCCAAGGCATCTCAAGGACTTGATTAAAACGATTTTCAGTTACATCACTGACGTCCATCAAGTAGATTCCCTTAGGTGTGAATGCCAGAATCTTAGGCTTCACATTCGACTGAACATAGTAAGCTCCTCCTATAACGAAGAAATCAATAAAGGATTTCAGCCATGTCTTTTTCTTGAAGGCCATCAGAAAATTCCTTTGCCCTTCAATGTGACAAGTTGATAGAAATGATGCAATCTGTTTTTCTGTTGCAAACTCCATAATAGCGCCCATGATGTTACCTCCATAACGATTAGTAAATAGGCAAATAAGAACTCTTCACATAAAGAAGAACTTATCATTTGTTGCATTTTACCTTACTTTTACAGTAGATGGCATCCCTCCTATAAAATCACCCTAGCATGTGCATACTTCAATCAACATTGGGGAGATTTCGAACCTAGTTTTCCATAACCTTTTATTATATTCATTATATCATAAAACCAACAAACAAATAAAAAATTGCAAGATTTTTCTTCAAAATTTGCCATCATTCTATATAAAAACGACAGCTTCTTTCGAAACCATCGTTTTTCTTGAAAAATCCTTATTTCACATGTTTTGCCAATTCTTCTTGGGCTTTTTTATTGGATTCTTCTTTTTCTTTCAGCCATTTTTCTTTGGCTTTTTCATATTCGTCTTTTGTGACTGTCTTATCTTGTAATTTGAGGTATTTATATGATTCAACCCCTTTATTACCAGCCAATGAATATGGTGTTGAGAAAGGAACAATTTTTCTCAATGTTGGTGTTCCGCCTAGTGAAACATTTGGAATTGCTAGAGAGCTATCTACTAACCAAGCTTGGGCATCTGCATATTTTTCATAACGTTTAGCTGGATCTTGCTCCTTATTAGCTTCTTCCAACATTTGAGTGTAGACATCCAGTCCAACAGCCTTGGCTTTATCATTGGCTTCACCAGGCTCTATACCTAGATTTTGCATCAAACCACCAGAATTAACGTTAAAGACGTCAAGATAGGTTGAAGGATCTTGATAGTCTGGACTCCAACCACCGTTGTAAAGATCATAATCCTTCTGAGCTGCAGTTTGAGCAAGATAACCTGAACTTTCATAGTCCTCTGTAGAAAGTTGATGAACATCAATCACAACATTATCTGCACCTAAGACAGATTCTATTGATTGCTTCATGGAATTGATTCCTTGAATTTCTGCCTTATTTGTCAAATCTACAGTTTTATCTAAGTGGATAGGGAATTGAACTCCTTTAGCTTGGAGTTCTTTCTTAGCCTCTGCAAATTTAGCCTTGGCTTTTTCAGCATTGTAGTATGGATCTTGGGCATCAGCAAAGTTGATTCCTTGCCATTCCTTACCGTAGTTAACCATTTTAGACGCAACTACTTCACCAAAGTCTTTGCCATTGATACTTACGAAGTTTGGTGGAACGACTAGGTTACGCAAAATCTTGGTTGCACCATCCTCTCCTTGAGATTGAGCCCCGTAAGCTGTCCGGTCATAGGCAAAGTTAATGGCTTGACGGAAGTTTTTATTAAGAACCGCTTCCTGAGTCGATTTCTTTTCAGCATCACTTGTCTTGGAAGTGAATTTATAAGATTTTCTATCTAGGTTAAAGTTTAAGAAATAAGAAGTGGCATCTTGCAAGCTATAGATGATATTGTCCTTATTCTTTTCTTTAATACCTTCAAAGCTTGCACTATTTGGATAAAGGCGAGCATAACTATAAGCTCCCTCAACAAAGTTACGAGCTAGTGCATCTTGGTCACTACCATCATAATAAGCCAATTTCACATCATCTACAAAGACATTTTTAGCATCCCAGTAGTTCGGATTTTTCTTGAATTCAATGACAGATTTTGAAACAAAGGATTTCATCAAGAAAGGTCCATTGTACAAAATACTAGATGGGTCTACCTTCCCAAAATCATCACCTTTTGATTTCAAGAAATCCGCATTGACTGGGAAGAGAATGGTTGAAGTTGTTTTTGAGTTCCAGTAAGATTCTGGTCGTGTCAAGGTATATTGAACCGTTTGGTCGTCAAGAGCCTTGACTCCGACAGTTGAAAAGTCGCTTGTTTTCCCGTTGATATAGTCATCTAAACCAGCAACGGATTCTTGCACCAAGTATAAGGCTTCGGATTTTTTATCTGCTGCATATTTCAAACCAGTTACAAAATCTTGGGCAGTTACAGGAGCATATTCATCTCCATCTGCAGTATACCATTTAGCATCTTTACGCAGTTTGTAGGTATAGGTCAAGCCATCCTTGGATACACTCCAATCCTCTGCCAAAGATGGGATATAATTCCCATACTGGTCATTTTCCATGAGCCCATCTACCAAATTAACCACGATATCATTGGTTGTTGCCCTGTTTTCTGCTAGATAATTCAAACTAGACGGATCACTAGTATAAACATAGTTATATGTTTTTGACCCTGTGCTGGAATTTCCACAGGCACTTAACAAAATACCTGCACTTAACACGACACCTGCAAGCGTTGCATACTTGGCCTTAGACTTTTTCATCTCCAGAACCTCCTGATTTAAATATTTGTTTTATTATACAGGCTAACTACTTTTTAGTCAAGTGTTTTTTGACATAAAATTCAATTACTTTCGTTATTTATTCTCTGTTTTACATTTTATATCCAATTCTAACAATAAAAAATGAATAAGAGAGTGTTTTGGTTTTTAAAAAACTCAACTTATTCATTTTATTTATAAATTATTTTTCTAAGAAATTTTTAATTTTACTCGCAGGCGATCTGCTTGGGCTTTTCCAATCACCTTATCCAACAAACGGGTACGGAGACTCATGACCCCGTATACTCCTCCACCCATGGCACCGACAAGGGATACATAAAGGAAGCTCCACAAACGTCCACTTGGTTGGAATACAAATCCTAAAATCCACTGGATGGCACCGACACCGATGAACATAACAAAGGTCAACAAACTGATTAAAATGGTTCGCTTCAAAATCACCTTGCGCTTAACACCAGTTACTTGACAAATGTCCCGATACATCAAGACATTAGGAATAACGAGGCCGATTGTAGTGGAAATCAAGGGTCCGTAACTGTGGAAGAGGGCGATGGTAGGTATTTGCAAGACCAGCTTGGCAATGGAACCATAGATAAAATAGAGAACTGCCTTGCGGTTGCGGAACATGGCCTGAAGCATTGGAGACAAGACCATGTACAAGCCTAAAATAGTAGACTGCAAAACTGCAAAGACAAACAAGCCCATGGCCAAACTATCTGGCTTGCCATAGAAGACTGTATAAAGAGGTTCCCCTACCATGACCACTCCAACTGTTGCTGGTATCAGGAATACGAAAAGCATGGTAATGCTGTCCTGAACAAGACGAGAAGCTGCCTTCAAGTCCCCCTTGACATAGTTTTCAGTCAAAAGTGGCAAACCGACACCCCCAATTGAAACCCCTACAGAAATCAAAATCATCGTGATTTTATTAGGATTGGCTGAGAAATAAGAAAACATGACAACCAAGTCTTCATTACTATAATTAGTAAACCAACTCATACTATTGATAAAGGTCATCTGGTCCAGAATCTGAAACAGCTGGATAGCAGACCCAGTCAGGATAAAAGGAATGGCTTCCTTAATGGTATCGATCAAGAGACTCTTGCTATTAATCTTATCCCTCGTTTCAAAGACTCTTTTGAGTAACCCTTCTTGAGCAAGGAAATAGACCAAAACTGCAAAACTGGCTACCATACCGACAAAGGCCGCAAAGGTCGATTGGGTAACGGCTGCTAGGTAATCTCCTGAACCAAGTTTCATAATGATAAAGGTTGCTAAGAGCATCCAGATAACACGAATGACCTGCTCAGCGATTTGACTCATGGCATAAGGTTTGAGGTTATTCATCCCTTGGAAAAATCCTCGGATAACACTCATAGACGGGAAAATCAAGACTCCCCAAGCCAAGCTTTGCATGATTGGGATCAAATCTTTGCCCACGCCAGATAAGTCTGCTAGCCAAGGAGCAAAAACATACAAGATTAAAGCAAAAACCAAACCTAGTCCTGTCATAAATCCTAGAAAGCTCCGAATCAGGGCAAAGCTATGCTCCTCTTCTCGCATGGTATTATACTTGGCAACTTGCTTGGCCACCGCAACTGGAATCCCTGCTGTTGAAACCAGCAAGAACCAGGCATAGATATTATAACCCATGGTAAAGAGACCATTGGCCGTAGCCGCATAAGACCCCATCCAGATGTACCAAGGGATAATGTAAATAGCCCCAAGCAGGCGACTGATAAAGTTACTAGCCGTTAACCAAGCAGTCCCCCGTAACATCTGGGCCTGCTGGTGATTGTTTTCGTGCGACATAGATTCCTCATTCAATTTTGATAACTAGGAAAAAGTTCCTTATCTTCCATTATAAACTTTTCCTTGTTACTTGTAAATTTGCGACTTTCGGTTTACAATAGAAAGTATGATTAAGATTGAAACCGTATTAGATATTTTAAAGAAAGATGGTCTCTTCCGTGAGATTATCGACCAAGGACACTATCACTACAACTACAGCGATGTCAGCTTTGACACCATCTGCTATGACAGTCGTAAGGCTAAAGAAAAGAGCCTCTTTTTCGTCAAGGGTGCTGCCTTTAAGAAGGAATTTCTTCTTTCAGCAATCTCTCAAGGACTCGGTTGGTATGTGGCTGAAAAGGACTATGAAGTTGGTATTCCTGCCATTATCGTCAGTGATATCAAGAAAGCTATGAGTTTGATTGCTATGGAATTTTATGGAAATCCACAGGAAAAACTCAAACTCCTTGCCTTTACTGGTACTAAGGGTAAAACAACAGCAGCCTATTTCGCCTATAACATCTTATCTCAAGGGCATCGCCCTGCAATGTTGTCGACCATGAACACAACTCTAGATGGCAAAACTTTCTTTAAATCAGCGTTGACAACCCCTGAGAGTATTGACCTCTTTGATATGATGCATCAAGCTGTGCAAAATGACCGTACCCACCTCATCATGGAAGTCTCCAGTCAAGCCTATCTGGTTAAACGTGTCTATGGCCTAACCTTTGATGTGGGAGTTTTCCTCAATATCAGCCCCGACCATATCGGCCCTATTGAACACCCTAGCTTTGAAGACTACTTCTACCACAAACGTCTCTTGATGGAAAATAGCCGAGCAGTCATCATTAATAGTGACATGGATCACTTTTCTGTCTTGAAAGAACAAGTGGCAGATCAAGAACATGATTTCTACGGTAGCCAGTCTGATAACCAAATCGAGAATTCCAAAGCCTTTAGCTTTTCAGCTAGTGGAAAGTTAGTTGGAGACTATGATATTCAACTCATTGGCCACTTCAACCAAGAAAATGCTGTTGCTGCTGGACTTGCTTGTCTCCGTCTCGGAGCTAGTCTTGAGGACATCAAAAAAGGAATTGCTGCAACCCGCGTTCCTGGCCGTATGGAAGTCCTCACTCAGAAAAATGGAGCCAAGGTCTTCATCGACTACGCCCACAATGGGGACAGTCTCAAAAAACTAATCAAGGTTGTAGAGACTCATCAAACTGGAAAAATTGCTCTGGTTCTGGGTTCGACAGGAAACAAGGGAGAAAGCCGTCGTAAGGACTTTGGCCTCCTCCTCAATCAACATCCTGAGATTCAAGTCTTTCTGACTGCTGATGACCCCAACTATGAAGACCCAATGGCCATTGCAGATGAAATTAGTAGCTACATCAATCATCCTGTTGAAAAAATTGCGGATCGCCAAGAAGCCATCAAGGCAGCTATGGCTATCACAAATCAAGAATTAGATGCAGTTATTATTGCTGGTAAGGGAGCCGATTGCTACCAAATCGTCCAAGGAAAAAAAGAAGCCTATCCAGGAGATGCAGCTGTCGCAGAAAATTATTTATAAGATAGTAAAAAAATCAAGGGAAACGAAACCCTTGATTTTTTCTATCTTTATTTAAAAGCGTTTTTCAAACCTTCAACGGCACCTTCTACAGCACCTTTAGCATCTTCAACTACTTCTTTTGCCTTAGCAACTGTCTTTTCAACAGCGCCTTCTGCTTCAGTCTTGCTATCCTCAGTAACCTTACCAAATCCTTCTTTGATAGCGCCTGTTGCTTGTTCCAATTTGTTTTCAAGTGACATATGATTGTCTCCTTTAGTTTATTCCGATATGTGTTACCGGTTACATATAGTTTATACCGAATACTAAGGAAAGTCAAACAATGTGCTCAGAAACAAGAAATCATGCCAAGTAGAAAGTTAATCTGTCCTTATCAAAATCGACAGCCAACTCATACTTTCCATCTTCATTTTGGATAATATAACCTAGGACAACTAAACTGTCCACAAAGATATCACGGCGTTTCTGCATAAGCTGGTCTTTTTTGAGAAATTTCAACAAAAAAGTCGTCATATACTTGAGAGCATACTCAGGATTGACATCTCCCAAAATGTCATAGAGCTCCTGCTGTTTTTCTGTCAAAGGATACTGATGTTTGACCTTGTAGAAATAATTGGAAAGAGTCATTTTAGTTCGCGCAAAGTCCGTCATTTCAACTAAAATAGCTGCATTAGTTTGATTGCGCAACTCCGTCTCAAAACTCTGCTCCAACAAGGCTTGATAGGCCGAACTATCTTCACTGACAAAAATCTCTTGATCCAGTTCGAGACTATCAAGGGACTCAAGCATAGGAAGATTGAGGTAATAGCGCTTATTTTCCCGTAGAATCAATCCAGCCTTTATATACTCTTCCATGAGTTTATCAACTGCTACATCTGGAAACTTGGCCTTAATTTCCCGTAGAATCACATCATCATGCTGGTCCAGATAGCGGATCAATTCTCCAAAAAATGGCTGTCTCGTCAAACGAGATGGATTAAAAATCTGAATCATGAAGATTCCTTTCTTTACATTCTAACAGAGGCGATGCTGCCAACTGACTGGGATTGGTCCCAGTTTGGTTCAGAGGAACAGGCAGATCTAGTTCTCTGTAATACTCTCTCCAAAAATCACTAATGTCCTGCTTCCCATCCCCAAATTTCATGGGAATGGTTTCAAAAATCGGTAGGATTTCTGCTATATACTGGGAACAGTAAAAACCATGTCCATCTGGATAGAAAGAAGCATTGTAGGGTGCTCCTAGATGTTTGCAAGCTTTTTCCTTCACTAACCGAATATCTATTTCTGGGTAGACATAGAGGTCGTACAAATGATTGGACTCAAAGAAGTCTGCTGGTTCCTGACAGATAACACCATCCTGTCCACTAGCGTGGTAAATCATCCCATCCAAATAAATGGCAACATGGTTATAGTTGCCTGTGGAAGTCTGGATGGCCTGTCCCGTATCTGACTCATCTCTCACAAAATCATACTCTTCGAAAATCTCTTCAAACCACGTCAGCGTCGCCTTACCGTACTCAAGTACAGCTTGCGGCTAGCTTCCTAGTTTGCTCTTTGATTTTCATTGAGTATCAAATCGCCAGTTTCTAACATGCTTCACTCCTAGAAAAAAAGGAGCCGAAACTCCTTTCGATATAATTCAAACTAGCCTTTCCTAATTTGAATTAACACTCAAAATCTTAAGCATTAAAGCTTTCAGTCAATTGAGGTACCACTTGTTTCTTACGTGAAACGGCACCAGCAAGGAAGGCATGGTTATTTTCAAGTTTGAAGTTGAAGGCTGCTTCAACCTTGCCCATATTAGCACCAAGTGCTAGGATTTCTGAGTTTGAGTTGACGATATCTGTAATCATCAAGACAAAGTCAGAGTAGCCATTTGCTGTGTTAGCAGCTTGCATTGCAGCTTCAATTTCTGCTTGGCGTTCCAATACTTCAGCGATGTCCACTGTGTTTACTTGGGCAACACGGACATTATTTCCGTTCAATTCAAAAGTCTTAGCATCGATGTCAATCAATTCGTCAGCAGATTTGCTAGCCAAGTTGGTACCAGCTTTCAACATAGCCAAACCATATTCTTCCAAGTTTACACCAGCTAATTCAGCCAATTCAGGAGCAATGACTTTATCTGTTGGGTGTGTTGTTGGTGATTTCAAAAGAAGAGTATCTGAAATCAAACCTGAAAGCATCAAACCAGCAAGCTCTTTAGGCACAGCTACACCATGTTCTTTGAACATACGGTAAACGATTGAAGACGCTGATCCAACTGGCTCCAAACGCATGTAGAGTGGGCTTGCAGTTTCAAAGTTAGCCACACGGTGATGGTCCACAACACCATAAACTTCTACTTCAGCGATATCTGATACAGATTGTTGGAATTCATTGTGGTCAGTCAGGATAACTTGCTCTGCGCCTTCTGCTTTAGCAGAAGTGATAACACGCGGTGCTTCCACACCAAAATAGTTCAAGACAAAGGCTGTTTCTTCATTTGGAGTTCCAAGAGCAACAGCTTCCGTATCCAAACCATAAGCTTCTTTTGCAAGGTAGGCAAAGGCTACAGATGACCCGATGGCATCTGAGTCTGGATTTTGGTGACCAAATACTAGAATCTTAGACATGATAATACCTCATTTTGTTTATTCTCTTTATTGTAGCATTTTTTTCGCTTTTTGACAAAAGTAAGAGGAGTCAAAGGACTCCTCACGATTCTTCAAAATAACTGAGTAAATTTCTATCTTGATTTTCAGATAAAAATTCTTCCTTCTGTGACCTCTTCTTACGCTTGAGAAGTGCTTCAGCTGACATGGCTTCTTCCTTACTGGCAAAACCTTGAGCATAGATAAGTTTGACTGGCAAGCGTGCTCGTGTGTATTTGGCTCCCTTCCCACTATTGTGAACAGCGAGGCGTCTTCTCACATCAGTCGTATAGCCTGTATAGTAGGATCCGTCACGGCACTCCAGCACATACATATAAGCCTTATGATCCATAATAAATCTCTTCAAGTTCAGGCGTATAAGAGCCATCATCATTGTGAACAATGAGAGGTGGTAAAACCTTAAAGCCGCTTGTCGAGCCATCCTTGATAGCCTCAATCAAAAGCATATTAGCTTCCTTTTCCTTTTTTGGATAGACAAATTGCAGGCGCTTAGGCGCTAGATTATGCCGTTGTAACGTATCTAAAATATCCAGAAGTCGATCAGGACGATGAACCATGGCCAAACGCCCATTAGATTTGAGAATACTCTGGGCACTACGACAGATTTCCTGCAAATTGGTCGTGATTTCATGGCGCGCCAAGAGATAATGTTCGCTCTCGTTCAGGTTTGAATGAGGATCCACCTTGAAATAGGGCGGATTACACAAAATCATATCCACCTTACTCCCCTGAATGTGAGCAGGCATATTTTTCAAATCATCACAGATGACCTGCATCTGCTCTTCCAAACCATTCAAACGGACAGAGCGTTCAGCCATATCCGCCAAACGCTCCTGAATCTCAACAGCCAATATCTGCGCTTGAGTACGAGTGCTAGCAAAAAGTCCCACTGCTCCATTACCAGCGCAGAAATCCACTATCAAGCCCTTCTTAGGAAAACGTGGAAAGCGTGACAAGAGAACACTATCCACCGAATAGCTAAAAACCTCTCTATTTTGAATAATTTTGATATCTGTTGAGAAGAGCTGGTTAATGCGCTCTCCTGATTTTAATAATTGTTCTTCTTCCATGGTTCTATTATAGCAAATTTATATTAACATTACAAAAGATAGAGATTTCTAACTAGTGCTTCTGCTTCTTCAAATGTTGAAGGGCTTCCTTGGTCCAAATTGGCATCATTCGTTTAAGAGGCGCAAAGCCGTAGTTAAAACGGTCGCTTGAAAAGCGTCTCCGTCTAGGAAACTGGTGCTTTTCCTCCTCTAAAGTGCGGATAGAAAGACTAGCTTTTCCTGTAAATTCATCTAAATCCACTACTTGAACTTGAACTTCTTCATCGACTTTCAAGGCGTCATGAATATTTTCAATAAATCCTGTTCGAATCTCTGAAATGTGAATCAGCCCCGTATCACCCGTTTCTAGCTCAACAAAGGCACCGTAGGGCTGAATCCCTGTAATACGGCCCTTTAGCTTATCACCGATTTTCATCTTAGTCCTCGATTTCAATTGTTTCAATCACGACATCTTCAACTGGCTTGTCCATAGCCCCTGTCTCAACAGCAGCAATAGCGTCCAAAACAGCGTAAGAAGCTTCATCAGCTAGCTGACCAAATACAGTGTGACGGCGGTCTAGGTGAGGAGTTCCACCTTGCTCTGCATAGATTTCTGCGATCGGTTCTGGCCAACCACCACGAGCAATTTCTTTCTTAGAGTATGGCAAGTGTTGATTTTGGACGATAAAGAACTGGCTGCCGTTGGTATTTGGACCAGCATTGGCCATGGAAAGAGCACCGCGAATATTGTAAAGTTCTTCTGAGAATTCATCTTCAAATGATTCGCCGTAGATTGACTCGCCACCCATACCAGTTCCAGTTGGGTCTCCACCTTGGATCATAAAGTCCTTGATAATACGATGGAAAATGACTCCATCATAGTAGCCATCTTTTGAAAGAGCAACAAAGTTAGCAACTGTTTTAGGAGCATGTTCAGGGAAGAGCTTGATACGCAAGTCTCCGTGATTGGTCTTAATGGTCGCAAGAGGACCTTCTACTGTTTCAATGTCTACTTGTGGGAAATGCAATTCTTTTTCTACCATACCAAATCCTTCTAAGGCATCAAAAATGCCATCTTCTTCTAATGTTTTTGTAATATAATCTGCTTTTTCTTTGATGTTATCATGAGAAATTCCCATTGCAACGCTGATTCCAGCATAATCAAAGAGTTCTAAGTCGTTGAGGCCATCTCCAAAAACCATGACGTTCTCTGGTTTCAAGCCAAGGTGTTCCACAACCTTTTCCACACCCGTCGCTTTGGAGCCTGAAATCGGCACAATATCAGACGAATGCTCATGCCAACGAACCATGCGAAGTTTATCTGAGAGACTGTCAGGCAAGTGCAAGTCATCTCCCTTATCTTCAAAAGTCCACATCTGATAGATATCTTCTTTTTCATGGAAATCTGGATCCACATCCAAATCGGGATAAATTGGATCAATAGCCTCACTGATCATCTCAGTTCGAGCGGAGAGTTTGGCAGCATGACTTCCAACTAAACCATACTCAATTCCCTCTTGCTTAGCCCAAGAGATATACTCCTCAACATCTGATTTCTCAATCTGATGTTGATAAATGACCTGACCTTTTTTATCTTCGATATAAGCTCCATTTAAGGTCACAAAAAAGTCAGGATTGAGATCACGAATCTCTGGCACGACACCAAAAATCCCTCGTCCAGAAGCAATACCTGTCAAAATTCCTTTCTCACGTAATTGCTTAAAAACAGTTGGGATTGAAGCTGGAATAAAACCTGTCTTTGAATTCCTCAATGTATCATCAATATCAAAAAAGACAATCTTGATCTTCTTTGCCTTGTATCTTAATTTGGCATCCATCTCACTACCTCTTTCAATCTAACTCTTTCCATTATACCATAAAGTAGCTAAATCCCCTATTTTCAAAGAAATTCGCTATCTCTTATTCGAACTTCTTGGATAAGTACAGAACTAAATCATCATTATTTTGAATAGTAGCATTCATTTCCAAGGGTTGATTTCGATACCAGACACCTGTCCCATCTGGAATGTAGCCCCGTCTGATATACAATCTCTGGGCAGGGCCATAGCCTAAGTGCAAACCTACACCAAGAGTGACCTTACTCGAAACAACCTTGACTCGTTTTTCTGCTTCTTCTAGCAGTTGATTCCCAATCCCTTGATTTCGAAAAGGCTCAAACACATTAAAATCTGATAATTCTGGATAGACTTCTGCAAAAGGACCATGTTTAGCAGAGGGCAAAATGGTAACGTAGCCCGCTACAGCACCATCAATCTCTGCAACTAAGACTTCTCTCTCCCCACTTTCCTGTTCCTTAAAGTATCGAGTTAAAATCTCCTCTCTACTTGGCCAACCTTGGCTGATAAATCCTCGAGATAGATCTTTAATGTCAGATTCTTGCATTTTTCTAATTGAACATGTCGTCTTCATAAGTTGCTCCTTTAAAGCTTTCTCCTACCATTATAGCACGCCAAGGTCAGAAAAAAACTATCTCGTGAAAAAAGACCCAACCGGGTCTCAATTCGCTTTCTTGTTTCAAAGCTCGTGAAAAAGAGGTCCACCCGGACCCAACTCGCTCTCTCATTTCAAGGCTCGTGAAAAAAAGACCCAACCGGGTCTTTTCTTTAATCTTCGTTTACGAAAGGCATCAAAGCCATTACGCGAGCGCGTTTGATAGCTGTTGTTACTTTACGTTGGTTTTTAGCTGAAGTTCCTGTTACACGACGAGGAAGGATTTTCCCACGTTCTGAAACGAAACGGCTAAGAAGCTCAGTATCTTTGTAATCAACATATTCAATTTTGTTTGCTGCGATGTAATCAACTTTTTTACGGCGTTTGAATCCGCCACGACGTTGTTGAGCCATGTTTTTTCTCCTTTATAATTTTAGTTGTCCATTAGAATGGTAAATCATCATCTGAAATATCCAATGGATTTGTTGCTCCAAATGGATTTTCATCACGTGAAAAGTCTGGTACTGAATTTGTAGGTGCTGAATAGTTTGCAGTTGGTGCAGAGTAAGCTCCACCTGTATGACCTTCACGCACGCTACGGCTTTCCAACATTTGGAAATTCTCAGCCACGACCTCTGTCACGTAGACACGTTGTCCTTGCTGGTTATCGTAACTACGAGTCTGTATACGACCTGTCACCCCGATAAGTGAGCCTTTTTTAGCCCAGTTAGCAAGGTTTTCAGCCTGTTGGCGCCACATAACGACATTGATAAAATCAGCCTCACGTTCGCCATTTTGACTCTTAAATGTACGGTTTACTGCAAGAGTAAAAGTCGCAACTGCTACATTTGATGGGGTATAACGCAACTCAGCGTCACGTGTCATACGCCCTACAAGTACAACATTGTTAATCATAGTTTACCTTCTTACGCGTCAGTTTTGACGATCATGTGACGAAGAATGTCAGCGTTGATTTTTGAAAGACGGTCAAACTCTTTAAGAGCTGCATCGTCATTTGCTTCAACGTTAACGATGTGGTAAAGTCCTTCACGGAAATCTTTGATTTCGTATGCAAGACGACGTTTTTCCCAAGATTTTGATTCAACAACAGTTGCACCGTTGTCAGTCAAAATAGAGTCAAAACGTGCTACCAAAGCGTTTTTAGCTTCTTCTTCAATGTTTGGACGAATGATATAAAGAATTTCGTATTTAGCCATTGATATGTTCCTCCTTTTGGTCTAATGACCCCAAGACTTTGCAAGGGGTAAGTGAGGTTCGCTCACAATAAACTATTATACTAGAAAAAAATTTTTTACGCAAGTAAAAACTCTGAAATAAAAAAAGAAGATGACGAATCATCTTCTCAAAAACTATGAGTTTTTAGTCTTCTTTTTTCTTGCGAGCAAGAAGTCCAAATCCACCTAGGGCTCCAAGAAGTCCAAGCGCTGCAAGACTAGCGTTAGCTTCTGTACCAGTATTTGGCAATTCTTTTTGACCATCAACATATTTAGGTGTTGTTGGTTGTTTTGGTTGCTCAGGTACTGTTGGCATTTCCGGAGTCACTGGTTGCTCTGGGGTCTCTGGCTCTTGTGGAGAAACTGGTTGTACTGGTTCAACCGGTGTTGGAGTTGGCATCTCAACTTTGCGGAAGATATGTCTGATATTTCCATTTGAACCTGTCACAGTCTTCACATATTCGTAACCTGGAATTGTTCCCGGTTCTTTAGAACCTAGCTCAGTTGGTTTCAATGGATTTCCATTCTCATCAGTCCAAGTAGTTGTATTTTGCTTACCTGGATTTGGTTGAGGAACAGGTGAAGGTGTTGGAGCTGGTGGTGTTAATTTTTCATAGACATGTTCTACATCTCCATTTGGTAGTTTCTTCGTTTCTACGAATCTGTACTCTGGGATGTCTTTCTTATCTACTGAACCACTTTCTTTTTCTTTGATTTCATTTCCATCTTTGTCTTTAAAGAATGTATTCACTTTTTCATAGACATGTTCTACATCTCCATTTGGTAGTTTCTTCGTTTCTACGAATCTGTATTCTGGGATGTCTTTCTTATCTACTGAACCACTTTCTTTTTCTTTGATTTCATTTCCATCTTTGTCTTTAAAGAATGTTGTTACTTTTTCATAGACATGTTCTGTATCTCCATTTGGTAGTTTCTTCGTTTCCACGAATCTGTACTCTGGAATGTCTTTCTTATCTACTGAACCACTTTCTTTTTCTTTGATTTCATTTCCATCTTTGTCTTTAAAGAATGTTGTTACTTTTTCATAGACATGCTCTACATCTCCGTTTGGCAGCTTCTTCGTTTCTACGAATCTGTATTCTGGGATATCTTTCTTATCTACTGTTCCTGGTTCACTTGGATATTTCGGAATCTCGTTTCCTTCTTTATCTTTGAAGAATGTATTTACTTTTTCGTAGATGTGTTCTGTATCTCCGTTTGGCAGCTTCTTAGTTTCTACGAATCTGTACTCTGGAATATCTTTCTTATCTACTGTGCCCGGCTCACTTGGATATTTCGGAATCTCATTACCTTCTTTATCTTTGAAGAATGTATTCACTTTTTCGTAAACATGCTCTACATCTCCATTTGGCAGTTTCTTCGTTTCTACGAATCTGTACTCTGGAATGTCTTTCTTATCTACTGTGCCTGGCTCACTTGGATAGTTCGGAATCTCATTGCCTTCTTTATCTTTGAAGAATGTACTTACTTTTTCGTAGACGTGTTCTGTATCTCCATTTGGCAGTTTCTTCGTTTCTACGAAGCGGTAACCTGGGATATCTTTCTTAGGTTGTTCGCCATCTTCTCTTGGATAATTTGGAATAGATACTTCTTTACCATTTGGATCAACTGTCACATAAGACGTTGTAATCTTCGTATAGTTGATTGGTGTATCTTGACTAGGATCAGTTGGTAATGTTGGTGGCACATAACCTTTAGTTGGATCTTCTGGATCAACTGGTTTCAACGGATTTCCATCTTTATCTCTTGGAATGTAACCTGGAACATAAGGAATTACAATATCTTCTGTTGGTACACCCGGTTTAGTTGGATCACCGTTTGGATCATTTGGATAATCAATACGTGGAGGATTTGTTTGTCCTGGCACGTTTGGAATCCAGGCTCCAAGTTTCTTATAGACAACTTTTTGAATGATATCTTTGTCTTCAGCCTTAACAGTTTGATCCTTGGTAGATGCCTCAATATCTCCACTTAATGCAATATAACCTTTAACAAGTGGAAGTTTGTTACCAGAAAGAACATCAGTTGTAGCTTCTTTCCATTCGCCGTAAGTAACTTCACCTGTCACCAAGTTCACCTTAGCATCACGAGTAAATTTAACTGATGAAGTCACAGAAGTAGTAACCTCTTTACCATCTCCATCAACATAAGTAATTGTACGAGTTACTTCTTCTGAAGTTGTCAATTCCTTAACGCTTTCAGGCCATACTGGTGAGTTTGGATCCTCTGGGTCAATTGGTTGACCTGGAACTGGTGTCACATCACTTGGAATAACTGGAACAAGGCGTGGTTGAACAGTAACAACAAATTTTTGAATAGCTTTTGTATCATTATCAAATGATTGCTTGCTGCCATCAGCTTTTGTAAACTCGTCAGACACAAGTTCGTAGCCAAGTTTTTTCAGTGCGTTGATACGTTCTGCAGTAGAGTAGTTCATTTCAGAACCAGAATCACCTTGAAGGATATCCACTTCACCAAGAATTGTTCCATTAGTATCTTTGTAAGTTACAGTTGCAACTTGTGTATCAGACTTCACTTCATAAACAGTTGGTATATACTTAGCTTTCGCTACAGTGCCATTAGTATCCTTACGTACAATAGTTACTCCTGTTGCAGTCCCAACGAAATCTTTATTTGGTGTGAAGGTTACCTTACCTGTTGCATCAACAGTATACGTTCCTTCGTTTGGAACTGTTTTACTTGTTGTACCATCTTCAAATGTAGTAGGAACAGTATTGTCCATTGGTACATCTTTATGACCAGGTACAAATGTTGGTGTACCAGATTGAGGAGTGTTCTTAGGACCTGTAGAACTTGTATCCACACCTGTTGGTGTAACTGGTGTTACAGTTGGAGTGTAACTTGACTCAACAGTTGTACCATTTGTAGGATCTGTTACAACTACTTTAGCTGAATCTGGTGTGCCAACGAAGTCTTTATTTGGCGTGAAGGTTACTGTACCAGTTGGATCGATTGTATATGTACCAACTGTCTTACCATCCTTAGTAGCTGGGATAGTTGTTTCCTCAGTTCCAACGAACTTAGCTGGATTATCTGTTGTTGGTTTCAACTCAGTTCCATCAGCATGTTTATATGTTGGAGTACCTGTCTGTGTCTTACCTTGGATATCAGTTGATGTAGCAGGTGTTGTAGTTGGTGCTACTGGTGTATAGATAACGTACACTGTACTATCAGTTGACTCATTTGTTACCTCAAGGCTTGTAACAGTTTTCTTATCATAAGTATAATTAGCTACTTCTGGAGAAACTACCGCCTCAAGAGTTTGTGCTGCTGACCAGTCAGTATATTCCACATTTCCTGTTACCAAGTTAACGCTTGCGCTACGTGTGAAGGTTACTGTTTGAACTTTATCAGCTGTTACTTCTTTACCATTCTCATCGTTGTAGCGGTACTTGATTGTACGAGTAACTGTTTTAGTTAACTCAAGATTTTCTGCAGTACTTGGCCATACAGGTGAGTTTGGATTTTCTGGATCCACGGGTTGTCCTGGAACAGGTTTCTCATCATTTGGAGTCACGGGTTCCACACGTTGTTTAACTGTTACCGTGAAGTTTTGATTCACCGCTGTGTCGTTGTCAAAAAGCTTATCAGCTGTCGTTGCTACAATGAAACCATCTTCTACTAACGTATAGCCAGCTTTTTCAAGAGCTGCAATTGCTTTTTCACGATTAACAAAGTCGATAGCACCGTTATAAGCACCTTCTACTGTCTCAACAGCTGCTGCTGGAACTTTAGCTGAATCTATAGCAACTTCTGCACCAGTTGTCACATCATAGTAAGAAATAGTTGCTGTTTGAACATTCTTTCTATAAGTATATGTCACAGTAGTTTGCTCATTTGTAACTTTACCTGAAACCTTCTTAGTACCTTCATCAACCTGACCATTTGTTGTTACCACTTTAACAAGAGTGTAACCAGAAATTTCTTTTGGTTCAGTCGTGAACGGAGTCGTCACTTTTTCGTTATTTACTGGAGTTGTTGAAGGAGAGATAATATTACCCTCTTCATCCTTATACTCAACAATGACTGTTCCATCTTCAGCAACAACAGTTGGAGTGTAAGTAGTTGTTACAGTAGTACCGTTGATATCTGCAATTTGTACACGTACTGGTGTAGCTTTGCCTGTAAATTCTTCAGTTGGTTGGAATGTAATGACATTAGTTGTTTTATCAAGAGTGTAAGTTCCTTCACCATCAACCGTAACTGTAGTTACAGCATTTCCATTCGCATCAAGAAGTGTCAAAGTACTCTTATCAAGAGCTACTGATTTTGGTTGACCATCTTCACCTAATACTTCAGATGTTTCTCCTTTAGCAAAGTTCAAAGTTGTAGCATCTGTATCAGGAGTGTCAAAAACAATTTGTGATGTTTGCGCTTGACCTTGCTTACCAGCTGTAGCTGATTCTTTAGCTGTTGGGACTACAGGAACTACTGTTGGAGTATAAGCAGCTGTACCTGTGATTTCTGTTGATTCACCTTTTTCATTAGTAATAGTTGCTGATGCTTGAACTGTTACTGATGCTGGTGTTCCTGTATAAGTTGCAACTGGTTTGAATGTTACTTTGCCTGTTGTTGAATCAATTGTATATGTTCCAACATTTTCAACAGTCACTGAAGTTGCAGTCGTTGTATTTCCAGTAGTTGGATCTACAAGTTTGTAATTTGACACTGGAGCACTATCATCTGATGATGAGAATAGTGGTGTTTCTGACTGCTGTTCACCTTGGATATTCTTAGATGTTACATTTTCACCAGTAATCGTGATTGGTGTTACAGTTGGTTTATAAGTAGCTGTTGCTGTCTCACCATTTGAATCTGTTGCTTGAACAGTTACTCCTGTCCCTTCTCCAGTAAATGTTGGAACTGGTACGAAGGTTACAACACCTGTTGTTGGATTAATTGTGTATGTTCCTTCATTTGCGATTGTAACACTAGTAGTTGGTTGTATAGTTGTGGGATCAAGCAACTGACGTTTCGCAATTGTTACTGATGAATCTGACGTTTCAAATTCTGGTGTTCCAGTTTGTGTTTTGCCTTGAACGTCTGTAGATGCTGCATTTTCAGCTGTCATAGTGACATCTGTGACAGTTGGAGTGTAAGTAGTTGTTGCAGTAGTACCATTCGCATCCGCAATACGTACACTAACTGGTTTTGTAACAGTTCCTGTGAATGTTGCGACTGGTTGGAAAGTAATAACATTTGTCGCTGTATCCAGTGTATAAGTTCCCTCATTTGCAACTGTTACAGATGTTACAGCAACACCGTCTGCATTAAGAAGAGTTACTGATGCTGTATTAAGATCAACAGATTTTGTTGTATTTGCATCAATAGCAACTGTTCCTTTAGCAAAGTTTACAGTTGTATCATCTGTGTCTGCTACGTCAAACTTAATAGCAGAAGTTTGGGCTTTCCCTTGAGGTCCAGTTGTTTGAGACGCTACTGCGGTTGGTTTTACTGGAACTACTGTTGGTGTATATGTAGCTGTCGCAGTTGCAGTAATATTAGCATTGTTAGTATCTGTACCTAGAATTGCAGTTAGTTTGACAGTTACTGGAGTAGCTGTCCCTGTGAATGTTGCAAGTGGTTTAAAGGTTACAACACCTGTTGTTGGGTCAATTGTATAAGTTCCCTCATTTACAACTGTTAAAGTCTCAACTAGACTACCGTCAGTTGCAACCAACTTAGCTGGTGATGTTGCACTTGGTGAAATAGTTGAACCGTCACCTACAGAAGTAAAGGTTGGTGTTCCCGTTTGAGTAGCTCCTTGGATATCAGATGATGTAGCATCGTGACCTTCAATTGTGTCTGTTACTGTAATGTGGTAAGTAGTTGTAGCTGTTGATGAGCCAGCCCCATGATCCACACCAGATTCAGTTCCACCTATTGTAGCATCTGTTGTGTAATTGCCATTACTATCAATAACATCAACTGTTACTGTATAGACTCCCACTTCATTCAGTGTATAACCACTAGCAAGATTGTAGTTGTTTGCATCTTGTTTAGTGTCATAAACCTTCTGAACTCCTGAAGGAGATGTTACTGTAATACGAGTAATGTAAGTTGTTTTACCGTACTTAGTATCTTCTGTATCAGAGATTGTCACTGCAGCTTTTGCTTCATTACGAAGGTCAACCGTAGTTCCTTTTGTAGACGTATAATCCTGTGAACTTGCTGTTGGTTTTGTATTAACTACAGTTGCAACATCTGAGTTTGTTGCAATTGTTCCTCTAATGATACCACCAAATCCTGATTTAGTAAGCACTTCCCAAGAATTGTCACCCAATTTGGTAGCAGTCACTTCTGTACCATCTGATGAAGACCAAGTATTGGAATGTTTATCATAAGTGATTGTTACTGACATTCCATCACCTGCTTGACTAGTATTCTGCGAAGCATATACAGTGAGTGGGCGAGTTGGTGTATCAACACTTGTTACTTTACCATTGATATCTAGCTGACGAGTATACTCATAGATGTAGAATTTCATTGCTCCATCTTGTTGCGCTTCAGTATACACTTCGCGTTTTGTCCACGTTGTAGTTCCATTACCATTTGGTGTCTTTACTTCAGCATAATCAGCTGGAAGTTCCCAATGACCAGATGTACTATTTAATTTTGCGATGTGTTTTTGACCGTCAGTTCCAGTTAATTCAACTTGTTCACGTAGGAAAGTTCCCTTAACATTTTCAGATGATGATTCTACTTTAATGTTATCCACACCAACTTTTGCGGTTGCTTCTGATGTGACGGGAATATTAAAGACAGTATTAGAATCTACGGCACCTAGTTCTTGATCTTCAGTAACTGCTGTATTGGTTGAACCACTATCTACAAGCCACTTACCCTTAACCGCTTTTAGATTTGTTACAGTTCCATCTGGCATCGTTACTTTTGCACTTGTTGCACCTTTAGAGATTTTAACAGGAACTGTTGTTGAGTAAGTTTCAACGTTTTGAACCTCAACTTTGGGTTTCACCACAACTGTGAGGGAAGCATGCGCTTCTTGACCTGATTGGTTCCAAGTTATATTGCTAGATAACTTATCATAGTCTTTAGCATATACTGAGACAGTATAGATACCTGCCTCCGTAACCTTACCTCCAATAATAGCATTACCCTTATTGGTTCTACCATTAGCTTGCTCATCTTTTGTACTATCAGAAAGACTGTAGTTAGTACCGGGAATCAACACTTTAGAATCATCTAAAGTCGCTCCTGTAGTATTATAGCCTGACACACCAGTCACAGCTGGTGAATTCTGTTTACGAACTGTAATTACCTTGCCTTCAGCTGTTGTATAATTATAGTTTCCAGCAGTACCCTTAGGAATCGCACTTGATCCAGCATCATCATAAAATCGGATATTGATATTCGCATCATCACCTACAGTACGTTCATAACGAGCAGAATCAGATTCTATTGTAGGAGGCGTGGTATCTTGCCATCCTACCCAACCAGCACGTAAATTCTGAAGTCGAAAAGTTACTGAACGACCGTCAGTATGACTTGCAGTTACATCAAAACGTAAATCATATACCCCGTTTTCAATATTGGCAGAGACCACCCCTTGAATAGTATCTGTAGCCTCATCATATGCTAAACCAGGAACAAGGTTGGTTGGCGTTACAGAAGTAAGACTCCAGCCAGCTTGCTTAGCAGTCTCTGTAAGAGCAATACGGTCTTTCAAACCTTTGATATATACACGATCAATTCCTTGCTCATATGCATAACCATAAATTTCAGTAGCTAGGTATTCATACCCACCGTTAGCTGAATAGATCGAAAGCGCTGCATTTGAAATCCTTGAACCATCTGCACGAAGTTTATTTCTCCATAAAGGAGCCTCTTCTGCTAACTTTTTAGCAGCCTCTGGTGTTAAAGGATAATCAACACGACCTTTATTATTATGACCAGTTGCACCACCTTGTGCACTAGTTTGTCCATTTCCTGCATTTGTTTCAGCACCATCACGTTGGTTAGAATACACAACTACTTCTAGGCCTGAAGTATCAGTTCCAGCCCCTTTGGTTAGGGTAATTTCTTGGTGTGGAATTGTATATGTATCTGATCCTGTATGGATTGTTGCATTTATTTCTGAAGCATGAGTAGTACTTGTAGATCCTTCAGCATAAAAATCTTGTGCTGCCAACGCTACAACAAACTTCCCATCACGACCAATTCCTGCTTTTTTAAGCTCACTGTAAACCGCAAGAATTGATTCATTTAAGCGAGCTAATTGAGCATCCACCTGTTCCTTTGTGACACTCTTATCAGCTAAAAGTACTTTTGATTCGTTAAGTACAGCTTGGTTCTTGGCTACCGCCGCTTCAATTGCTGCTCGATTCTCTGGGGCTACTTCCTTCTTACGAAGTTCTGTAACCGCAAGTGTATTGGTTACATCTGCTTCTGATGAAACTTTATCGAGTGCCGATTTAGCTTCTGAAAGAGCTTTTTCTGTTGGTGTAGCGTTTCTTTCTGCTTCTTCTTTTGCTATCTTATCTTTATCAGCCTGTTCTTTCTCTAATCCAAGTTTATTTGATTCAGTTACAACTGTTTTCAATGAAGAAAGAATCTCTTTTTGAATATTTACCTCTTCTTGCTTAGCAGTTTCATTTACTAAAACAGATTTCGCAGTAGCTAAAGCTTCACGAACATTGGCAACAACTGAAGCGTCCGCATACTTAGCAGTTGAAAGTTTAGATTCTAAAGTAGCAATACTCGCTTCAAGAAGTGACTTATTTACTTTAACTTCTTCTTTCTTAAGTGTTTCAGTTGTCTTTTCAACCAACTGGATATTACTTTCTCCTAATTCTGGAGAAGAATTTTCTACTTTTTGAATATTTTCTTTAGAGTCTGAAACTGGATTTTGTTCAATAGCTGAAACTGCTCCATTTCCCAAAAACATTAAACCAGCCGCAATCGCTACCGATGCCGCACCGAAACTATACTTACGAATACCGTAACGTATATACTTTTCCGTTCTAAAATCTTGTTGTTTACCCTTCATTAGACTTAGAACCTCCTTTATGCATGTTTTTTAATATTGAATTGAAGTATCCAGACAAATAGAAAGCCCCCCCCCTTAAATTTTTTAGTAATATCAAGAGGTTATCATCTTAAAAAAGGGTTGCCCAATAATTATCAATATCACTTAATATTGTATCATTCCACTATTATTAATTCAAGTTTCATGCTTGTATATATTTATGGTTTCAATCTAATACTTCCTTGAAGAAACTAGTACATACATCAGTTTTTAAACAATAAGATCAATGTACTAAGATACGAAATTCTATTCTAAACAACTAATGGTATGTTTCTAGCACAAATTCAATTTTATAGGAAAACGAAGTAAAGATTTTCACGAAAACGGCATATTATAAAGATTTTGAATATAGTGGATTGAACCTAAAATAGTGCGCTACGGATTCTAAAACATTTCTAGAAATTAATTTGACTTTCCTAAGCTCTCTGTTCATATCTTATTTCAATCCACTATACCTAATAATATTTCCTTTCGTTTCCAGAGCTTTCTATAGAAAAAAAACGCCACAATGGGCGTTTCCTATTCTTACGGTTTAATACGGTGCAACATACGTGGGAATGGGATAGCTTCACGGATGTGTTTTGTTCCTGCTGCGAAGGTTACCATACGCTCGATACCGATACCAAATCCACCGTGTGGAACTGTGCCGTATTTACGAAGGTCAAGGTAGAATTCGTACTCTGTACGATCCATACCAAGTTCATCCATCTTAGCAACAAGGGCATCGTAGTCTTCCTCACGCATAGATCCACCGATAATTTCTCCATAGCCTTCTGGAGCAAGCAAGTCTGCACAAAGCACGCGCTCTGGATTTCCAGGAACTGGTTTCATGTAAAATGCCTTGATGGCTGCTGGGTAATTCATGACAAAAGTTGGCACACCAAAGTGGTTTGAAATCCAAGTTTCATGTGGTGAACCAAAGTCATCACCATGCTCAAGATGTTCGTAGTCAGCATCTTCATCGTTTTCATGCTCTTGCAAGAGGTCAATAGCTTGATCGTAAGTGATACGTTTGAATGGCTCTGAAATGTAGCGTTTCAAGAGTTCTGTATCACGCTCCAAGGTTTCCAAGGCTTGAGGCGCACGATCAAGAACACCTTGTAGAAGAGCTTTCACATAAGCTTCTTGCAAGTCAAGCGACTCATCATGTGTCAAGTATGAGTACTCTGCGTCCATCATCCAGAACTCAGTCAAGTGACGGCGTGTTTTTGATTTTTCAGCACGGAATACGGGACCAAAGTCAAAGACACGACCAAGAGCCATAGCACCTGCTTCTAGATAAAGCTGACCTGATTGGCTCAAGTAAGCTGGCGTTCCGAAGTAGTCAGTTTCAAAGAGTTCTGTTGAATCTTCTGCCGCATTTCCTGAAAGAATTGGGCTGTCAAATTTCATGAAGCCGTTCTTGTCAAAGAACTCATAAGTCGCATAGATGATCGCGTTACGGATTTGCATAACCGCTACTTGCTTACGAGAACGGAGCCACAAGTGACGGTTGTCCATCAAGAAGTCTGTTCCGTGTTCTTTTGGTGTGATTGGGTAGTCTTGAGATTCACCGATCACTTCGATGTCTGTAATATCCAACTCATAGCCAAACTTAGAACGTTCGTCTTCTTTGACAATTCCTGTCACATAAACAGACGTTTCTTGGCTCAAGCGTTTGATAACATCAAACTTCTCAAGTCCTACTTCTTCACCAAATTTCTCTACAAAGTTTGGTTTAAAGGCCACACCTTGGAAGAAGGCTGTTCCATCACGCAATTGCAAGAAGGCGATTTTCCCTTTTCCTGATTTGTTGGCAACCCAAGCGCCAATCGTCACTTCTTGACCAACATAGTCTTTTACATCGATAATCGTTACACGTTTTGTCATTGTTTTTCCTTTTCTTTTTTATTCTTTATGGCAAACCACTTCTATATTGTTCCCATCTGGGTCAATCACAAAAGCAGCATAGTAAATCGGATGCTCACTGCGATAACCAGGAGCCCCATTGTCTCGCCCACCTGCCTCTAAGCCAGCCTCATAACAAGCTTGAACCTCTTCCTTATTTTCTGCTAAGAAAGCAAAGTGAATAGGATCTTGTGTCCCCTGAGCCAGCCAAAAATCACCACCAGGATGAGGGCTGTTTGGGGCAAGAAAACTGATTAGAGAAGTAGTCTTAAAAGCCAATTTATAGCCCAAAGGAGCGAGAAAACTCCTATAAAATCCTTCTGAAATTTGTAAATCCTTTACCTTAATTTCAAAATGATCAATCATTCTCACTACCCATAAATGCTTTAAGGCGTTTAACTGCTTCTTTAAGCGTGTCTAGGTCTGTCGCATAGCTGAGGCGGACATTTTCTGGCGCTCCAAAACCTGCTCCTGTTATGAGTGCCAAACCAACTTCCTCAAGAATAGCTGTTGTAAAGTCAGTCACATCCGTATAGCCTTTCATCTCCATGGCCTTTTTGACATTTGGGAAGAGATAGAAGGCCCCTTGCGGTTTGACCACTTCAAAACCAGGGACTTCACACAAGAGTGGATAGATGGTATTGAGACGTTCTTCAAATGCTTGACGCATAACTTCCACAGAATCTTGCGGTCCAGTTAGGGCTTCGATGGTTGCATATTGTGAAACAGCAGTTAGGTTAGAAGTTGTTTGACCTGTCAATTTGCTCATAGCAGCAATGATTTCTGGATCACCTACCGCATAACCAACTCGCCAACCCGTCATGGCATAGGCCTTAGATACACCGTTGATAACAATAGTTTGCTTACGAATCGCTTCTGATAGACTTGAGATTGGAACAAATTCATTTCCATTATAAACAAGGCGACCGTATATATCATCTGCTAAAATCAGAATGTCATGCTCAACTGCCCAATTTCCGATAGCTAGTAATTCTTCACGAGTATAGATCATACCAGTCGGATTAGATGGTGAATTGAGAACCAAAACCTTTGTTTTATCTGTCCTAACTAGTTCTAGTTGATCCACCGTGACTTTAAAATCATTGTCTTCTTTAGCTTGAACAAAGACGGGAACGCCTTCTGCCATCTTGACCTGATCTCCATAACTAACCCAGTATGGGGTTGGGATGATGACTTCATCACCTGGATTGACCACAGCCATAAAGAAAGTATAGAGTGAGAACTTAGCACCGGTAGCAAATGTGACTTCGTTGGCCGCTACGGAATAACCATAATAACGCTCAAAATAGGTATTGACTGCTGCTTTTAACTCAGGCAAACCTGAAGCTACCGTATAGAAAGAAGCACGTCCATCTCGAATGGCTGCAACAGCTGCATCTTGAATATTTTTGGGAGTATGGAAATCGGGCTGACCTAAAGTTAAGAAAAGTACATCTTTTCCTTCAGCCTTTAACTTCTTTGCTCTTGCATCACTAGCTAAAGTGACACTTTCTTCCATTTCTAAAACACGGTTGGATAGTTTCATAAGCCCTCCTTATTGACCAATGCTCCTGTTTCAAAATCTACTAGATAAAAATCAGAGCCTGACTTGACTTCCCAGATTGGCTTATCTTGATAACGGCCAAAGGTAATTTTGTCAATCTCGCCAGCTCCTTTTTCCTTAGAAACCGCTTCTGCTTTTTCTTGTGAAACACCTTGATTTAGCTGATAAACGTAAATCTTATGGTCATCTTTTCCAATCAGGACAGCAAGTGCTTCTTGTTTTTTATTACGACCAAGAACGCTATAATAGGATTCCAAGCCATTGTATAAGTCAACCTGATCAGCCTGCTCTAATCCTGCATACTGCTGAGCTAATTTTTCTCCTTCACTTTTAGCTGTTTGATAGGGTTTCATGCCGAGAGAAACCAGATACAGAAAGGAAGCACTGATAACCACAAGCAAAATCGTCATCCCTAGACCATACTGCCACAGTAGATTATTTTTTGCTTTATTTTGTCTTTTTTTCACTCGTCTATTTTACCATCTATTGGGCTTTATTACAAGTGAATGCAAGAACAAACCTATATTATTTCTTACTTCAAAGCAAACCGATTTTTCTTGATTAAAACCGAGCAAGAAAAGTAAAGACAGCTCCAAAATCAACCTATTAAAAAACCTGAGCTTAGTACTCAAGTTTTCGTAATTTTTTTGATCTATGGAATCACTTTATCATCCATTATTTTAGCCATTTTTCCTAAAAATACAGGCAATAGAAGGCTAATCAAGACTAAAAAGAATCCTAGATAAAGAAATGTTACTACAAAGCCTAAATGGTCAATCAACCACCCTGTCAGTGGGAAGAAGACAATCATACTCAGGCTAAACATCATAGAGTAGACACTCAGCATGGTTGCCCTTACTTCACTTGGAAGGCGCTCTTGCAAATCGTTGTCAAAAATCGGCTGAAAAAGAGCATATAGAGCATTACTAATCAAATAAATCAAAATATAGATTAGAGGTGTTCCAAAGTAGGACAGCATATAGGTGACTCCAGTCAGCAGGACGAGGATAGGGAAAAGCTTCAAGGCGGCATAGTTCTTTCCAATCTTACTCGCTAGATAGACTGCGACGATATTTAAGAGACTACCAAGTAGCATAACTGCTGAAATTTGCCAACCACTTAAATCTGGTAACTGATTTTGATAGTAAAAATAAAACATGCACATGAGTACTCCGACAATCTGAGACAAAATCATCCAGTTGAAAAGCATGGGATTTCGCTTCAACTCATCCTTAACAGTCCAAATAATCTGTCTCATAGTCACACTATCAGCTTTTTCTAGCTTGACACTAGGCTCTTTCAGCATCCAAATCAGGAAAAGAACTATGATAGAAGTCGCAATCATGATATAGTAGGTCAGGTGCAATTGACCATGGACAAAAAATCCCGCCAACACTGTCCCCAAAGACCGAGTTCCTTCTGACACTCCTGACATAAAACTTGAAATAGATAAGTAACGCTCCTTGAGTCCAGCTTCCACGGCTGAATCATAAACCATTGCTGCGCTTGTGCCTGAATCAAAATTATAAGACAAGGCACTTACCGCCATCGCTAGTGCATAAATCCAAAAATTTCCCTGCCCAGCCAACATGAGAATGGAAGACACAATCCCTGCTATTCGGCTTAAATAAAGGTTGGTCTTATAGGAATAACGATCAGCTAACATTCCAGATGGAATTTCACAGAGAAGACTGGTCGCATGAAAGATACTTTCCAGAAGCCCAATCTGCCAAAGAGACATGCCGTTTTGACTGAGAAAGAGAATCCAAAAGCTGGTAATCCCTAAAAAAGCAAGAAACTCAACTCCGGCCATCAGGCCAATATTTTTCCGATAATTTCTTATTAACATTTTTTCTCCTTTAACAAGCGTATTATTTCTTTTGTCCGTCACTTGTTAATGCGTGTCTTACATGATCTCCACCCCTTTTTAGAAGCATTCTTCAATGCCACTATTGTTCCTTTAATGATTTACGAAATGATATCGGAAAATAGCTGTTCTGCGGTTTCTATTGCGAGTTTTCTTGTTTATTTTAGCACTTATGTCATCATATTACAAGAGAATGTTAGAATACTCTTCGAAAATCAAATGCATTCCAGTCGCAAGTGATTAGAGTTTCTACAATTTTATAGTTTTAATTATCTTTGAGCAAATTTCTTGCAAGTCCTTTTGTTTTGTTGTAATATATTTTATAACAACGAGAGACTTCTCGGAAATTAAGAAAAAGGAGGCACATCATGTCTAAAAAAGTATTATTTATCGTCGGATCACTACGTCAAGGTTCTTTTAACCACCAAATGGCTCTCGAAGCTGAGAAAGCACTTGATGGTCAAGCAGAAGTTAGCTACCTTGATTATTCAACCCTTCCTCTCTTCAGCCAAGATTTAGAAGTTCCAACTCACCCAGCTGTAGCTGCTGCTCGTGAAGCGGTTCTCGCTGCGGATGCTATCTGGATCTTCTCTCCAGTCTACAACTTCTCTATCCCTGGAACAGTGAAAAATTTGCTTGACTGGCTATCTCGAGCCCTTGACTTGTCTGATACACGTGGTGCTTCTGCTCTTCAAGACAAGTTTGTCACCGTATCATCTGTAGCCAATGCAGGTCACGATCAACTCTTCGCTATTTACAAAGACCTCTTGCCATTTATCCGTACACAAGTCGTTGGTGATTTCACTGCTGCACGTGTCAATGACTCTGCTTGGGCAGACGGAAAATTGGTTCTAGAAGAAACAGTCCTAAATTCACTTGAAAAACAAGCTCAAGACTTGGTCAATGCTATCAAGTAACTAACATAATAAAAGCGAACAAGACTACTTTTCTGACACTCAGAAGACTAGCTTGTTCGCTTTTTTCTCATTTATAAACTAAAATAGCTGATGATACATATTACCAAATACAAAATATCTATTTTCTATACTTCCTTAACAAAAACCAATTCCTGTGGCTGTGACAAATCTTCTCGGTAGTTAAATCCTGCAAAGCTTAAGCGACGAGCTTCCTCCACCGTCTGCACTTGATTTTCTATCAGGACTGTTAGGAAGGCACCACGCGCTTTCTTAGAAATGGTTGAATGAATCTTCAGCTGCCCACCTCTATCCTCCATGAATTTGAAGGTCACCATCTTTTCTCTAATTTCCTTAGAAAATACAGTCTCAAACTCGGATGACAAGAGAGAGAAAATCACTTCTTCCTGCATCAGAGCTCCATCATAGACTGCCTTCCAATGGCTCTTCAAAGTCTTACCAGCGACTTTTAACTTCATCAAAAAGTCCAAACGGTGAGGGGACATAGGCGACAAGGCTGGAACAACACCGTACAAAGCCGAGGTAATGAAGACATGATTTTCAAGATAGGCTTGTTCTGCCTCGGTCAGTTTGTCTCGCTTGATATGACGGTACATAAGCCCATCAAAAAGTTTCAAGGCTGGATAGTGTTGAGCAGTTTTGTTTTTTAAAGCTTGAATATGTTGAAATTCTTCCGCCGCCTTCTCAGCTGATACCTTGTAAAAACTCTCCAATTGACTAGCAGAATAGAGGGCCAAGGCATCCAGCACGGCCTGACTTTCTGGTTTTAAAGGAGCGGCTTCAATACTTGGCAAATCTGTGTTCATTTCTTTTGCTGTTGGGATTAAAATTTTCATATTAATAGTGTAGCATATTTTTTAGCCACTACCAAGAAATTCATCTGAAAAACCTCGGTTTGACCGAGGTTTCTCTGGTTATTTTGGCCATCCTAACCAGACAGCCACGAGAACAAGGGCTATGCCAGCTAAGCTTGTTAAGATAGATAAGAATTTATCTTTTTTCTCCTTGAACTGAGAAAAACCTATCCTCAAAGCGAGCAGTCCGAGTAGCATTGAAGCAACCATCACATAAAAACCCATTTGTTTGTCCTCCATTAGTCTTAATTTACCTTATTATAACATATACTTCTTAAATAAAGCTTTTTTATACTCAATGAAAATCAAAGAGCAAACTAGGAAACTAGCCGCAGGTTGCTCAAAGCACAGCTTTGAGGTCGCAGATAAAGTTGACGTGGTTTGAAGAGATTTTCGAAGAGTATTACTGTACTTTAAAGTTCTTGAGATAGTTGTCTTTTCCTACTTGACCTTCGAAGGTTTTACCATTTTCAAGGTAAGGAAGGTCATCTGATACTGAGGCCTTAACCTTGTATATCTTGCCATCAACTTTAAAGAAGTAGACGGTGTCGCCCTTGATAACAGCTGATTTGAGGTCTGCCACCACCCCCTTAATGCTTTCTGTTGTTGCATTGTCAATTTCAAGGTCGTTTTTATTGGCGTACTTGCTGAGCAGTTCTTCCACTGTCGTAGCTACGATGACATTCTGGTACTCGACTGCGTCTACCAAAGCATACTCTTTGACCAAACCAGCATTGTCCTTCAAGCCCATGATGTAGAGAGGCTTGTCATTGAGGTTGATGAGGATTGGGAAGGTTGCCTTGTAGGATTTCTCCTGAACAGCACCTTCGGCTGATTCACGGGCTGATTCTTCGGTCGCAGAAGCCAAGTTGTACTTAGTGATTTCTCCTGTTCGCATATTTTCAAGAATGAAACCAAGATTACTTTCATCTGCATTGGCCGATGTCACACCTGTGTAGAGGTAAATATCATTACCAATAGACAAGTAATTATAGCCCTTGGTAGTCTGGGTCACGTTTTTCTTGGAAATCATGGCATTCCAGAAACCGTCCTTGTACTTGCCGTTGTAGTTGATTTGCTGGATAGTTTCCTCAGCTGGATAGACCCTGTCCACCCATTCTGGAACATCTGACAAGCTGTATTCCTTGGTTTCTCCATTTGTGGCATCCAAGATAATGACTGAAACAGGACGAGGAACCGCAAGCCCAAATTGCTTTTGGTAAACTGTAGCCACATAGAAAGGATTGCCCTCATCGTCCACCTCAAAAGATGGAGTCCTGAAGATTTTAGTTGGGTACTTCAAGCGCAGGTGACGCTTGACATCGCGGTTAAAATACTCCGAGTCCGAATACTTGATTGGTGTCTTCAAGTCCACCAAGTCCGCATTCCCGGTTACCATGTCCACCTTGATATACTCGCCGATTCCCTTGGCTTGATTATTAAACCACTTGATAGGATCTGCGTATTCTAGTGGCGTAACCCGATAAGGCTTCCCATCAATTGTCAATTGGGTATAGGTATCTGCCGCTACGTACTGCGACACCTTATCTGTTAGGGAACCCAAGTAGCGGTCACCTATTTTTTCAGCAGTACTTCTATCTAAGATAGGAACCTTACTGGTGTCAGTCTTAGGAAATTCAGAAAAGTCTTTTTCCGTCACCGTGACTACATTGGCATAATTTTTAGCCTGAAAAATGCTAGAAGTTACCAAGGAAACCAAGGCTGCCAAGAGAAGAATTCCTCCAATAGAAGCTAAAAGGATTTTCCCTAACCGATTGATTTTGAAACCCTCTAGATTTAAGGCAGCTTCTGCCTTGCCGTGGCGCACATGAACCGTTTTAACCAGATTGATTCCCTTGCCAAAGCCAAATAAGACTGCCACAACCAGCAAATGTCCACAGAGGAAAAAGAGAAATTCCCAGCTGGTCAGATTAAGAGGCGGTAAAAAGATATACCAGGTCGTTGCAATAAAAATAAGTTCAAAGATTATCCGTTTCATTTATTTTCCTCCTAAATGATTCGTCCTTCCAAGTGATCCAGTTCATGCTGGCAAATCTGAGCTGGGAAACCTGTCAAGGTAATGGTCTGTTCCTGCCACTTGCTGTCACGATAGGACACCCTTATGGTTTCATAACGCTTAGTAGGTCTCACACCTACCAAGGACAAACAACCTTCCTCTGTCTCATAAGCTCCTTCAGAGGACAGGAGCACTGGGTTAAACATGACCACAGGAACCAAGCCAAGATTAAAGATAATCACGCGCTTCTGCACCCCAATCATATCGGCAGCCAGACCAACACAGGTATCACGATTTGCTAAGAGTGTATCCTGCAAATCTCTGGCAAGATACAGATCATCCTGACTTGCCGGCTGAGATACCTGAGATAAAAACAAAATATCCTTCACAATTTTCTTTTCCACTTCCTCACACTCCTCTTGTTTTTTACTATATTATAGCAATTATAGCACAAAAGCCGATAACTGCAAGCCCTTTCCCTCAACTGTAGCAAAAAGCCATCCGAAGATGACTTTTTTAAATCGCATTCTTGTCAAAACCGAGTTTACGTTGAACAAACTTAACAATTTCGACGATAATAATCATTGAGAAGCTTCCGCCCATAACGATTCCCCATTGAGACAAATCTAGTTTGGTTACGTGGAAGATTCCTTCAAGCGGTTCTACGACGATTGTTGCCATGAGAAGGATGAAGGATACCAAGATGGACCAGTTAAAGGTCTTAGACTTGAATGGGCCAACTGTCAAGATGGATTGGTAGACAGATTTGACATTGTAGGCATGGAAGAGCTGAATCAAACCAAGGGTTGCAAAGGCCATAGTTAGGGCATCTGCGTGAATGGCATGATTGTCACCCACGTGAACCGGGTAAAGAAGGGCAAGTCCATAAACACTCATAACAATAGCTGCTTGGAGTACACCTTGATAGATGATAGAACTGAAAACACCACCTGAGAAGAAGCTTGCCTTGCGTCCACGTGGTTTATGGTTCATGACACCAGGCTCAGCAGGTTCAACACCAAGAGCGATAGCTGGGAAGGTATCCGTTACCAAGTTAATCCACAAGAGATGAACTGGTTGCAAGACATCCCAACCAAACAAGGTTGATAGGAAGATGGTTAATACTTCAGCAGTATTGGCAGAAAGCAAATACTGAATAGTCTTTTGAATGTTTGAGAAGACCTTACGTCCTTCTTCAACTGCAACAATGATAGTCGCAAAGTTATCATCTGCAAGAATCATGTCAGATGCCCCCTTAGAAACCTCTGTACCAGTGATTCCCATACCGATACCGATATCGGCTGTTTTCAAAGCTGGCGCATCATTGACACCGTCACCTGTCATGGCAACGACTTTACCTTGTTTTTGCCAAGCCTTGACGATACGAACCTTGTGTTCTGGAGACACACGGGCATAAACAGAGTATTGACCAACTACTTTTTCAAAATCTTCATCTGACAGTTCATTGAGTTCAGCACCAGTTAAAACGTGTCCTTCTGTATCGTTTGCGTCAATGATTCCCAAACGTTTAGCAATAGCTTCTGCAGTGTCTTGGTGGTCACCCGTAATCATGATTGGACGAATGCCAGCTTCCTTAGCCACACGAACAGCCTCAGCTGCCTCAGGACGTTCAGGGTCAATCATCCCAATCAAACCAGTAAAGATTAAATCATTTTCAAGCTCTTCAGAAGTGAGGTTTTCTGGAATGCTATCGATAATCTTATACGCACCTGCAAGGACACGCAAGGCTTGGTGGGCCATTTCAGAGTTATTTGTATGAATGAGGTTTGTAACCTTCTCATCAATCGGAGCAATATCTCCAGCTTTGTCACGAAGAACACAACGTTTCAAAAGTTGGTCTGGCGCACCCTTGACTGCTACAAGGAATTTACCATCTGGCAATGGGTGAAGCGTTGACATGAGCTTACGTTCAGAGTCAAATGGCAATTCAGCTACACGAGGATATTTCTCTAAGAAACCTTTAACATCGTAGCCCTTGTCCAAGGCATATTGGATAAAGGCTGTTTCGGTTGGGTCACCAATCAGGTTGCCTTCCACATCGATTTTCGTATCATTGGCCAAGACAACTGAACGAAGTAGGGGCATTTCAAGACCTAATTCAATGTCATCAGCTGAGTCATGTAGGACTGCATCGTAGAAGACTTTTTCGACTGTCATCTTGTTCATAGTCAGCGTACCAGTCTTATCAGAAGCGATGATTTCAGTTGAACCAAGGGTTTCTACAGCTGGCAACTTACGAACGATAGAGTTTCGTTTGGCTAAAACTTGAGTACCAAGGGCAAGAACGATGGTTACGATAGCTGGGAGACCTTCTGGAATGGCTGCAACAGCAAGGGCAACAGAGGTCATCAACTCACCAAGTGGATTTTTTCCTTGAATGAAGACTCCAACTACAAAAGTAACAAGGGCAATGACCAAAATTGCATAGGTCAAGACCTTAGAAAGGTTGTTCAAGTTTTGTTTAAGTGGTGTATCTGTCTCATCCGCATCTTGGAGCATGCCAGCGATATGACCAACTTCAGTGTACATCCCTGTATTGACAACAACACCAAGACCACGACCATAAGTCACATTTGAGTTTTGGAAGGCCATATTGACACGGTCACCAATACCAGCATCTGTCGCAAGCTCGACTGTCAAGTCTTTTTCGACTGGAACAGACTCACCTGTAAGAGCTGCTTCTTCAATTTTAAGAGAGTTGGCTTCTAGCAAACGTAGGTCTGCAGGTACTACATCACCAGCTTCGAGAGCGACGATATCACCTGGTACCAATTCTTTAGAGTCAATCTCCGCCATATGCCCATCACGAAGAACGCGGGCAGCTGGACTAGACATGGATTTGAGGGCTTCGATTGCTTCTTCTGCTTTCCCTTCTTGGTAAACACCAAAGGCAGCGTTGATGATTACCACGGCTAAGATGATAATGGCATCTGCGATATCTTCCCCACCAGAAGTCACGACTGACAAGATTGCTGCCGCAACTAGGATGATAATCATCAAATCCTTAAATTGCTCGATGAATTTGACCAGGATTGATCGTTTCTCGCCTTCTTCGAGTTCATTGTGGCCAAATTCTGCAAGGCGCTTTTCCGCCTCACTTGATGACAAACCTTGCTCGGTCGCATCTACAGCATTCAAGACCTCTTCAGGACTCTGAGTATAAAACGCTTGGCGTTTTTGTTCTTTTGACATGTGTCTCCTCCTTGACATTGTGTGCAAAACAGACTCTCTTTTCCCTCATCGCATCTTTTCACGACAAACAAAAAGAGACCTGTTAATCATAACAAGTCTCGCTGTTTAAGATAGGGCCGGAAAGCATACTTCTCAGTATAAAATTCGGAATGACGACACTATCACAGGTTTCTGCCAGCTACTCCCTTGAGTAGTTCTATTATACCAAATTTTGAAAAGTTTTCAAAGAGTAAAAACTGCCTTGTTTGAATTTTCTCTTGAAAACCAGTATAATGGTAGAATGCTATGTGACTAGAAAGGAAGTTGAATGAAGCAATCTATCTCAAATCTCAAGTTAGCTGAGCGTGGGGCCATTATCAGCATTTCAACCTATTTGATCTTGTCTGCAGCCAAATTAGCAACTGGGCACCTCCTCCATTCATCCAGTTTGGTAGCAGATGGTTTTAACAACGTATCGGATATCATTGGAAATGTGGCCCTCTTGATTGGGATTCGAATGGCACGCCAACCTGCTGACCGAGACCACCGTTTTGGCCACTGGAAGATTGAGGATTTGGCTAGCTTAATCACTTCCATCATCATGTTCTATGTTGGCTTTGATGTTCTAAGGGATACCATTCAAAAGATTCTCAGTCGTGAAGAAACGGTTATTGATCCTCTTGGTTCAACTCTAGGAATTATGTCTGCAGCAATCATGTTTGTGGTCTATCTCTACAATACTCGTCTCAGTAAGAAATCCAACTCCAAGGCACTGAAGGCTGCCGCCAAGGACAATCTTTCTGATGCTGTCACCTCACTTGGTACTACCATTGCCATCCTAGCGAGCAGTTTCAATTATCCTATTGTGGATAAACTGGTTGCTATCATCATCACTTTCTTTATCTTGAAGACTGCCTATGATATCTTCATCGAGTCTTCCTTTAGTCTTTCAGATGGATTTGATGACCGTCTACTGGAAGATTACCAAAAAGCCATTATGGAAATTCCCAAAATCAGCAAGGTCAAGTCCCAAAGAGGGCGCACCTACGGTAGCAACATTTACCTTGATATTACACTAGAAATGAATCCTGACTTGTCTGTTTTTGAAAGCCATGAAATTGCGGATCAGGTCGAGTCTATGCTGGAGGAACGTTTTGGAGTCTTTGATACCGATGTCCATATCGAGCCAGCACCTATCCCTGAAGATGAAGTTTTAGACAATGTCTATAAAAAATTGCTTATGCGTGAACAGTTGATTGACCAAGGAAATCAACTGGAAGAACTCTTGGCTGACGATTTTGTTTATATTCGCCAAAATGGAAAACAGATGGATAAAGAGGCCTATAAAGCCGAAAAAGACTTGAATTCAGCTATCAAGGACATCCAAATCACTTCCATCAGTCAAAAGACCAAACTCATCAGCTATGAGTTAGATGGTATCATCCACACCAGTATCTGGCGTCGCCACGAAACTTGGCAAAATATCTTCCACCAGGAAACCAAAAAAGAATAGAGAAATCCTGTCCATGAGACGGGATTTTTCTATTCTTCTAGCTATCAAAGTCACTTAGATACTCATAGCGTTCGTATTTTTCAAGGAGTGCTTCGTTTTTCTCATCTAGCTCTTTCTGAAGAGTAGCCAGTTTGCCAAAGTCAGAGCCGTTGGCCTGCATCTCCTCTTCAATAGCAGCGATACAGTTTTCCAAGGATTCAATATCGCCTTCAATGCTTGCCCACTCCTGCTTTTCTTGGTAGGTCATGCGTTTCTTAACTTCTCGAACCTTGACGACTTTTTCCTTTTCGGCTTTTTGCACTTGATTGGCCATCTCTGTTTCAAAGACTTTTTCATCAAGGTAATCAGTGTAATGACCAAAGAAAGGACGAATCTTACCATCCTCAAAAGCGAGAATCTTGGTCGCCACCTTATCCAAGAAATAGCGGTCGTGACTAACAGTCAAAACTGGACCAGCAAAGCCTTGCAAGAAATTCTCCAAAACTGTCAAGGTTGCAATATCCAAGTCATTGGTCGGCTCGTCCAAGAGAAGAACATTTGGTTTTTCCAAGAGCAGTTTGAGGAGATAAAGACGTTTTTTCTCTCCCCCAGACAATTTCTCAATCAAGGTTCCATGCGTCGAACGTGGGAAAAGGAACTGCTCCAGCAACTCTGCAATCGAAGTCGTAGAACCACCGCTGGTCTTGACCTCTTCTGCCACTTCCTGCAAGTAATTGATAACTCGCTTACTTTCATCCAAGCCCTCAATTTGCTGAGAGAAATAGGCAATGCGAACAGTTTCTCCTATCACAACTTGTCCTGCTGTCGGCTCAAGACTTCCTGCAATCAAGTTAAGGAGAGTTGATTTTCCAACACCGTTGTCCCCAACAATTCCAATACGATCTTTAGCCTGCACCAAGAGATTAAAATCTTGCAAAATAGGCTTGTTTTCATAGGCAAAGGAAACATCCTGAAACTCGATGACTTTCTTCCCAATACGACTGGTTTCAAAGTTCATGGTCAAGTCTGTCTCAGCAACGCCGCCTGAAACTTCCTTTTTCAGGTCGTGGAAACGATTGATACGAGCCTGCTGCTTGGTCGCACGCGCCTGCGGTTGTCTGCGCATCCAGACCAATTCCTGCTTATAAAGTTGTTCTTTTTTATGAAGTAGAGCCGCGTCACGCTCATCCTGTTCCGCCTTTAGGCGAACATAGTCCTGATAATTCCCTTGATACTCAGTCAATCCTGCTCGGTCCAACTCGAAAATCCGTGTTGACAAAGCATCTAGGAAGTAACGATCGTGGGTGATAAAAAGGACGGTCTTCTTAGAATTTTTCAAAAAGAGGGTCAGCCACTCAATAGTCGCTATATCTAAGTGGTTAGTTGGCTCATCCAGAAGCAATAGGTCGTGGTTACCAAGAAGAACTTGCGCCAACTGGACCCGTCTTCTTAGACCACCTGACAATTCCCCAACAGGAGTAGATAAGTCCTGAATACCCAACTTGCTGAGAACGGTCTTGACCTGACTCTCGATTTCCCAAGCTTGGAGAGAGTCCATTTCTGCCATGACACGTTCCAAACGCGCCTGCTTGTCCTCACTATAGTTGAGCATGATCAATTCGTACTCACGAATGAGCTGGATTTCCTTGAGGTCGCTAGATAGAACCGTATCCAAGACCGTCTTGCTATCATCAAAATCAGGATCCTGGGTCAAGTAACCAATCTGGTAGTCATTCTTAGCCGAAAAGGGACTAACATCCCCATCAAAGCCAGAAACACCAGAAAGAACATCTAAAAGAGTGGTCTTACCAGTCCCATTGACACCAATCAGACCGATTCTGTCTAGGTCATGGATGATAAAGGAAATATCCTTAAAAACGGTCTTGTCACCAACGGATTTACTTAGTTTTTCAACGATAAAATCACTCATTTTTTCTCCCTCAGATAATCATGGATGGCTTGACGGTCATTTTCCAATTCTCCATCGACAATGGCATATTCAATCTCTGTTAAAATCTCTCCCAAGTCTGGGCCCGGCTGATAACCATATTCCTTGATCAAAATACCACCGTTGATTTGGATTTCTTTCTTGTCATGAATGGTCAAGTTCTGGTAGGTTTCTGTGATGGCTTGTGGGTTGACTTCTTTTCCTTGGGCCTGACGAAGATTTTCAGCCTGTAAAAGTAAATCCAAGTCAAAGCGGTAACAATCGCGCTTGCTCAATTCTCCCTTTTCACGCAGAGCCAAAATAGTCAGCAAATCCTGAACCTGCTTGGCAAACTGACGTGAGGTCTTCCAAGCTTTCAAAAATGGCTGCGCATTTTCAATCTCCAAAGCCGACAGTAGAGCCGACCAAGCTTGTTCAGAGGATTCAAAGATAAAATCAGTCTCCAAATCAAACAGTCTATTGAGCTTGTCCTGGCTAGATTCCATATCAGGGAGATAATCATAAGCTTGACTCTCAATCATGGAAGCCAAACCCCTTCTCCAAAACGGAGCCAGCAAGAGTTTATCAAACTCAACGAAGGTACGCTCCACAGAAATTTTCTCCAAAAGTGGCGTCAAGGTCTTCATTGCTTTAAACGTTTCTGTCTCAAGTTCAAAGCCAAGACTGGCCTGAAAACGGAAACCACGCATAATCCGCAAAGCATCTTCGTTAAAACGCTCACTTGCCACTCCAACTGCTCGTAAGACTTGCTTTTCCAAATCTTCTAGCCCATGGAACAAGTCAATGATTTCCCCTGTCTCGTCCAAGGCAAAGGCATTGACTGTAAAATCACGGCGCTTGAGGTCTTCTTCTAGCGAGCGAACAAAAGAAACCGCACTAGGTCTACGATAGTCCACATAGACATCTTCTGTCCGAAAAGTAGTCACCTCATACTCCTCGTCCCCATCTAAGACCAAGACAGTTCCGTGCTCGATTCCGATATCGGCTGTTCGCGGAAAAATCTGCTTGGTTTCTTCTGGATAAGAAGACGTCGCAATATCCACATCATGGATAGGACGATTGAGGAGGGCGTCTCGAACAGAGCCCCCAACAAAATAGGCCTCAAAACCTGCTTCTTTAATTTTTTCTAATACTGGTAAAGCCTTCTGAAATTCAGAAGGCATTTGCGTTAATCTCATAATAAGTGTTCTAATCCATAGACAAGCTCATGACGCTTGACAACTTCTTTAATTCCCAAATTGACCCCTGTCATGAAGGAGCTGCGATCATAGGAGTCATGACGGAGGGTCAATCCTTCTCCTTGATTGCCAAAGATGACTTCCTGATGGGCTACTAAGCCTGGCAAACGAACTGAGTGGATGCGCATGCCATCAAAGTCAGCACCACGGGCACCAGTAATCAATTCTTCCTCATCTGCTGCACCTTGCTGAATAGACTCTCGAACTTCTGCCATCAACTCAGCTGTTTTAATAGCTGTGCCACTCGGAGCATCCTTTTTCTTGTCATGATGGAGCTCGATAATCTCCACATGTGGGAAATATTTGGCAGCCTGCTTTGCAAATTGCATGAGCAAGACAGCACCCAGGGCAAAGTTAGGGGCAATCAAACCACCCAAATCTTGGGCGCGAGAAAATTCTTTTAGCTCTGCAATTTCTTCACTAGTAAAGCCTGTCGTTCCAACTACTGGAGCAAAGCCATTTTCAAGAGCAAAACGTGTATTTTCGTAGGCAACAGCTGGAGTAGTAAAATCTACCCAGACATCCGCTTCAAAGCCTGCTAAATCAGCCTTATCCTTGAAAACAGGAATACCCTGCCATTCTGATTCAGACTCAAAGGGATCCAAAACTGCTACCAAGTCCAAGTCTGGATCAGCCAAGACCATCTGACAAGCAGCCTGGCCCATCTTTCCCTTAAAACCAGCAATAATTACTCGAATACTCATCTCTACTCCTGTCTAAGATACAAAGGACGTTAGCTGCCCATGAAAAATAGGGAATGGCGCTGACTTTCCACGAAAGGCAAGACAGGCATCTTTTTTCAAGAGGCAGGTAGTCCGTGTTCAATTTCTAAGATACAAGGTATCTTAACTAGTCTAGAAGTGCCAACTAAATCACTGGAATATAACCCAAGGCAATGCTTCCTGATCCTAGGTGTGTCCCAATGACACTACCAAATGTAGCAAGTGAAATATCCGTACCCACTCCAGATTCAACCAAGTGCTGACGCAATTCTTCAGCCTTTTCAGGAGCATTTCCGTGAATGACAATGACCCGATATTGGCCTGAAGCCGTTGTTTCCTTGATAATTTCAATTAAGCGCTTGGTTGCTTTCTTTTCCGTACGAACTTTTTCGTAAACTTCAATCACACCTTGATCGTTAAAATAAAGGATTGGCTTAATGCTTAGCAGATTACCCAAAATCGCAGCCCCATTTGAAAGACGTCCACCTTTTACCAAATGATCCAAATCATCTACCATGATAAAAGCTGACGTACGGCTGATTTGAATGGCTAGCTTATCCTGAATGATAGCAAAATCATCTCCTTGATCTCGCCAGTTAAAGACGCTTTCAACCATGATACCCAGAGGAGCACTTGTAATCAAAGTGTCTGGAAAAGCAATGGTTAAGCCCTCATATTCATCTATCATATACTGGATATTTTGGTAAAAACCTGAAATTCCAGAAGATAGGAAAAGCCCCAAAGCATGGGTATAACCTTGTTCTTTGAGCGAAGTTAAGATTTCATCTAACTTGGCAATACTTGGTTGACTGGTCTTAGGCAATTCAGAAGCCTGAGCCATTTTTTGGTAAAATTCCTCAGCAGTCAGATTGATACCTTCGACATACTCCTCACCATCAATATTGACAGGAATATCCAAGACAAATAAATCTTCTCTTTGCAAGGTCTCTGCACTGAGATAGGCAGAAGAATCTGTGATAACAGCTAGTTTCATATTAGAACTCCAAATTGATTCCTGGTAAGTCTAATGCAATTTCAGTTACTTCGTAAGTCAAACGGTTGAGCATGTTCAAACATGGACGAGCCAAAGTTTCCACTTCTTCTTGGCTCAATTCACTTGGTTCATTGACAATACGGCCATCAATATGATTTACCTGTGAAATGGTTCCACTGATGACAAACTTATCAAATACAATCATAAATGTCAAGATGACAATCAAGGAAGTCACTTGATTTTCTTGGTCATGTTGGAGCAATTGGAAGTTCACATCCACCTTAGTTTCAGGAGCTCCATTTTCATTTTCCCATTCAAAATTACGCGCATCAAAATGATACTGACTAACAAATTCTTGTTCACGTTTAAGATTCATGTCTTTCTCCCTCGGCTACAATATTATAAGCTATTGTACCATAATTTTTTATTTTCATCTAGTTTTCTAGGATTTAGTCAATCCCGATTTCAGCTCGAACTACGTCTGCGATGGTATCAACATAGTAGTCTACTTCTTCTGTTGTAGGCGCTTCTGCCATAACACGCAAGAGAGGCTCTGTTCCACTTGGACGAACAAGGATACGGCCATTCCCTGCCATTTCTTCTTCCATCTTCTCGATGATATCCTTGATAGCTAGCACTTCCATAGCCTTTTCCTTCATGGCATTTTCCACTCGGATATTGACTAATTTTTGTGGATAGATGGTTACTTCTGCTGCCAACTCTGATAAGCTCTTACCAGTTTCCTTCATGATTTTAGTCAATTGGACAGCGGATAATTGGCCATCACCAGTTGTATTGTAATCCATCAAGATCACGTGACCAGACTGTTCACCACCAAGGTTGTAGCCTGATTTTCGCATTTCTTCAACAACGTAACGATCGCCGACTGCAGTTACTGCCTTGTTAATACCTTCACGGTCCAAGGCCTTGTGGAAACCAAGGTTAGACATAACAGTTGTCACAATTGTATTTTGGGCCAATTGTCCTTTTTCAGAAAGGTATTTCCCGATGATGTACATGATCTTGTCACCATCAACGATCTCACCATTTTCATCAACAGCAATCAAACGGTCACTGTCTCCGTCAAAGGCCAAACCGATAGCTGAGCCGCTTTCTTTGACCACTTCTTGAAGGGTTTCTGGGTGGGTTGAACCAACATTAAGGTTGATGTTAAGACCATCTGGTGTTTCCCCGATAACTGTTAATTGAGCACCAAGATCTGCAAAAATTTGACGGGCACTTGTAGAAGCTGCACCATTGGCTGTATCCAAGGCAACCTTCATTCCTTCAAGAGGAGTTCCAGTTGAAACAAGGTATCCTTCATACTTACGCAAGCCTTCTGGATAATCTACCAAGGTTCCCAAGCCTTCTGCACTTGGACGAGGAAGAGTATCTTCTGCAGCATCTAGCAAGTCTTCAATTTCTGCTTCTTTTTCATCATCTAGTTTGAAGCCATCACCGCCAAAGAACTTAATTCCATTATCAAGGGCTGGATTGTGGCTAGCAGAAATCATGACACCTGCACTTGCTCCCTCTGTTTTGACCAAGTAAGCTACTGCTGGCGTCGCAAGAACACCGAGTTTATAAACGTGAATCCCTACTGAAAGGAGACCTGCCACCAAGGCTGATTCTAGCATTTCCCCTGAAATACGTGTGTCACGTCCTACAAAAACTTTCGGTGCTTCCGTTTCATGTTGGCTAAGAACATATCCTCCAAAACGTCCTAGCTTAAAGGCCAATTCTGGCGTTAATTCTACGTTAGCTTCTCCACGGACTCCATCAGTCCCAAAATATTTACCCATTTTTATAAAATCCTTTTCCTATTTTTAATTCGTTTTTGAACTAGTTGCTTTCGTTGACGAAGATGTCTCCGACGAACTGCTTGTAGTTGAATTTGATGTACTTGAACTTGGTGCTACTGGTTTTGTAGTCACCTTCATTGTTGTGTCGAACGGAGTAATAACTGCCGGTAAGACAACACCATTACGGTCGATTGCCTGCAAAGGTACTGAACCACTGTAATTACCTGTTATGCGTTCGCTAGTTGGTAAAAGCGCAATAATACGATCGATTTTAGCTAATGTTTCTTGGTCAGTTGTAACAGAGACACGTTCATTTGACACGGCTACACTATCAATTTGTAGCTTGGGATCAATCTGGCTTTGGTCAACTTGTGGCACAACAATCATCCCATCTCGCTTAACCTTCTTTCCAACTTTCACTGTGATTTTTTGAGGCGTTGCCACAGCGGTCAATCCACTTGGAAGATTTTCAATGTTCAAGGGAACTTCAATTGTTCCAACACTGGCATCCGTCAAATCAGCAGTTACCTTAAACTTACGAGTGCTTTCCTGCATTTCGCTAGCCAAGGTCACACGATTGGCACCTGTCAGCACAACTGAAACTTCTGATGCAAATCCGCTAATGAAATACTGGTCATCATCATAGTGAATAACGATAGGAACGTTCGTTATCGTATTGGTGTAAGTTTCTGATTTGACCTGCCTTGCGGTATTACTATTTTGAAAGTTGGTTGACGTCGCATAGATAAATAAGACACAAGCAAAAAAGAGAGATGAAATGATATATAGACTATTTTTTCTCATATTTCCAACCTCCTAGCAAACGGTCCTTGAAACTGGCTTTTTCCTCAACAGCTGGCAAAAGAATTGCTCGTAGCTCTGCTTCAAATTCTTCAATCGTCAAGTCATGTTTGAAGACCCCATTATAGGTAATAGAAATACCACCTGTTTCCTCTGAGACGATAAAGGTCAAGGCATCGGATACTTCTGACAAACCGATAGCTGCCCGGTGTCTGGTCCCAAATTCCTTGGAAATCCCTGTACTTTCTGTCAAGGGCAGATAGGCAGAGGTTACTGCTATCCGATTTTCTCTGATAATCACAGCACCATCATGTAGAGGGGTGTTGGGGATAAAGATATTAATAAGGAGTTCAGCTGAAATATTGGCATCCAAGGGAATCCCTGTCGCAATGTATTCTTGCAAGGTCCGAACTCGTTGGATGGCAACCAGAGCACCAATCTTACGAGGACTCATATATTCAACCGACTTGACAAAGGCACGAATCATTTGCTCCTCTGCACTAATTTGAGCAGTAGAAAAGAAATCTGTCGCCCTTCCCAAGCGTTCCAAACCAGTCCGAATCTCTGGAGAAAAGATAACAACCGCAGCAATAACCCCATAGGTGATAATTTGATTAATCAACCAAGAAATCGTTGTTAAACCAAGGATATTGGCCACAACCTGGGCTAATACAAAAATCACGACCCCACGCACCAAAATCATAATCTTGGTGCCAGCTATCGCTTTTGTAAAACGATATAAAATATAGGCCACAATCAAAATATCAAACACATTGATGGCAATACTCCAAGGACTAGAAAACAAGCTAGTCCAATATTGCAGGTTGGATAATTGTTGAAAGTTCATCTGCTGTCTCCTCTCTGTCCAAACACGTTCCTTTCTATTATACCATTTTTCTGACATTTTTTTCCCTATCCTACTTCATTTTAAATTAAAGAAAAAATATGATAAAATAAACTGACTAGAAAAAACAAAGGAGAAACCATGTCTCAACTCTATGATATTACCATTGTAGGTGGTGGTCCTGTCGGGCTTTTTGCAGCCTTCTATGCACATCTACGCCAAGCCAAGGTCCAAATCATCGACTCCCTTCCCCAACTAGGTGGCCAACCTGCTATTCTCTATCCTGAAAAGGAAATCCTCGACGTCCCAGGTTTCCCAAATCTGACTGGAGAAGAGTTGACTAACCGTCTAATCGAGCAATTAAATGGATTTGATACCCCTATTCATCTCAATGAAACGGTTCTTGAGATTGAAAAACAAGAAGAAGGATTTGTCATCACAACTTCTAAAGGAAGTCACCTGACTAAAACAGTTATCATCGCTATGGGTGGCGGTGCCTTTAAACCACGTCCTCTAGAACTAGAAGGCGTTGAAGGCTATGAAAATATCCACTACCACGTTTCCAACATCCAGCAATACGCTGGTAAGAAAGTGACGATTCTTGGTGGAGGAGACTCGGCTGTGGATTGGGCTTTGGCTTTTGAAAAAATTGCACCAACTACCCTTGTTCACCGCAGAGATAATTTCCGCGCCTTGGAGCACAGTGTTCAAGCCTTACAAGAATCATCTGTATCCATCAAGACACCATTCGTTCCTAGCCAACTCCTTGGAGATGGAAAAACGCTTGACAAATTGGAAATCACAAAAGTTAAATCTGATGAAACAGAAACTATTGACATAGACCACCTCTTTGTCAACTATGGTTTCAAATCTTCTGTTGGTAACCTTAAAAACTGGGGTCTGGACCTCAACCGTCACAAGATTATCGTCAACAGTAAGCAAGAATCTAGCCAAGCAGGTATCTATGCTATCGGTGACTGCTGCTACTATGACGGAAAAATTGATCTGATTGCGACAGGGCTTGGAGAAGCACCAACCGCTGTCAACAATGCCATCAACTACATTGACCCAGAGCAAAAAGTACAACCAAAACACTCTACTAGTTTATAAAAAAGAACCACGAGCCACATAGGATTCGTGGTTTTAAAATGAACTACACCTCAAAAGTTAGACAGAAATACATCTAACTTCTGATATGCAGCCCACCTTCTCTTTGCTCTTGTTTGAATAAGAAATTTTTTGAAGAATCATTAGATTATACAAAGTATTCATATCAGCCTTTTAAAGCTATATAAAAACTCTCCAACTATTCTATTATACCATATAAAAAAATAAATAAATAGACTTGTTTTTTTCTTTTTTTGACGTATACTAATAATAGAAAGCGCTTTAAATAAAATAAAAGGAGGTTTTATGAGGAAAGTAAATAAGGACATTTTATTCTTAACTGGAATCATAGTTTTATGTTTTGGTTTTTTATTATTTCACATCAACCCCTATTATGCCGAACCCTATGCGACACTGAAAGAAAGAATAAATTTATTCTTTTGGCAACTATATTGGAGACCTGTAGGAACTCTCAGTATTATTTCGGGTTGCATTATAACTTTCAAAGGATTGAAAAAATAATCTTTTACTCATGAAGAAAGGAAATTTGTTATGATTAAACTGAAACTATTGTTTTTCTCTCTACTATCAAGTCTATTATTCTTAGTCACAACATCTACGGTTTTTGCTGATGTCTATCCTGGTACAAATTATGAAATTGTATCTAATCGTATTGTAAAAGATATCAACACAGGAGAGTTATTGTCATTTTATACAACTGAACTTAGAGACGCCTATTTAGAGTCTAAATCTACGTATCAGACTCGTTCTAATGCAACTGGTGTTGCAGACTATAGAACTAAATACTCTCACTCTTACAAGAAAAGCACCACATCAGGTCCTGTAAGTTCAACTGCCTATGGTGGAAAAGCTGGAGCTACTCTGACTGTAGGTGCAGGTGTTAGCTTTTCTGCTCCGGAGTCTGGAGCTGGACTTAGTTTAAATCACTCAGTCTCCCATAACGTACCACCCTACACTTATGGTTATATTAGACTAAAAGCATCTTACACAGTAAACGTTCGTAAACTAGAAGTTAGATACTTAGGCACCAACAAATGGGTTCCAGCTGGTGAAACCTCTACTATATCGAATGTTAGCGTTTGGAGCGAACTGGTCACTTGGAAATAACTCATTAGAGACTGGGTAAAAACTCAATTTCAGGAGAAAATGAAATAAATTTTCTCACAATAAAACGCATAGTATCACGGTTTTCAATATCTGATATTATGCGTTTTTGATTTTAAAGAGCTAAATTTCTTAACTTAATGACATTGCTTTTTGCCTTTCCCCTTCTTTTTCAAAAAGCAAAAATGTCCTATCAAACTGATAAAACATGTGATATAATAGGGACGGCACTAACAATACGCCTTGGAAAAGGAGGTATTACAGATGCTAGAACTTCTCAAAATAGTACTTATCGCAGTCATCGAGAGTATCATCTCATGGCTGGTGACTCGTTGGTTAGACGATCACTTCGACAAGTAACTTTCCTGGTTAGTGCTATCTAACCCAGAAAAAATCCCCTTGGTATTGCAGTACCGAGGGGATTTCTGTTTTAGCACTAAAATGCTAGAACTTCTCAATTCTTATTTATTATCTCACATGTTCTGTTCAATTGTCAAGAAAGAGGTGTTTTATGTCTTTATAATTCATCGGCTAATTTATTTATCTTTCTGAGTCTGTGGTTGACACCACTTTTGGTCAGAGGGGTGCTGAGGCTATCTGCTAACTGCTGGATAGAGTAGTCTGGGTGCTGAATACGCAGTTGCGCTACCTCCTGCAAATCCACTGGCAGATTTTCTAAGCCCATGATATCTTTGATTTTACTGATATTGTTGATAGTCTTCATGCTGGCAGAAACTGTCCGAGCAATATTGGCTGTCTCGGCATTATTGGCCCGATTGAGGTCGTTACGAGTTTCTCGCAAAATCTTAACCCGCTCAAAATCATCACGCGCCTGCATGGCTCCGATGACTATCAAAAAGTCCATAATGTCTTCAGCTCGCTGGAGATAGGTAACAGCTCCCTTCTTGCGCTCAAGTACCTTGGCATCCAGTAAAAACTGCTGAAGAAGGGAGGCGAGCCCTTGCGCATGGTCTAGATAAACAGAACTGATTTCCAACTGATACTTGCCTGACTCAGGGTCACGAATACTTCCATTTGCCAAGAAAGCACCACAGAGATAAGCACGACTGGCTTCCTCATCCGATAAAATCGCCTCATCAATACCCGTTTCTAGGCCAAAAAAGGAGTCTGCTAAGTGCAAATCACTCAGAAGGTCCTGCACCTTTTCATCTGTAAAAACGGTATAGACCCGATTCTTACGAAGATTGCTCCGTTGGTGGTGTCGGATTTCCGATTTGATTTCGTAGAAATGGAGAAAGGACTCATAGAGGTGACGAGCCAGTTTGGCATTTTCTGTCACAACTGACAAGGTCAAACCCGAAGTCGAGAGACCGATACTGCCAGACATCTTGATAATGGCAGATAATTCATGCCGGCTCAGATGGTGCTGACCCAGGATTTCTTCTTTTACTGCTACTGTGAAACTCATTTTCTCACCTGTATAATCCGCATCAACTCATCCACAATCAAATCTCCATCGTGGAAGGCACCCCCATTTTCCAGACGAAGGAAGTTGGATGAAATCACACGCGGAACCTGCTTACAAAGACCAGCAAAATCATGTTCCACCTGGACCAAGTATTCATCAAAACGGTTGGAATTCATGTATTCCTGAGGCACTTTTTCGATATTCACCAAGACAGTGTCGATAAAAGGTCGGCCAAGGTGACGATGCAAGACTTCCACGTGGTCACTATCTGTAAAGTGTTCTGTCTCCCCACGTTGGGTCATAATATTGCAGACATAGGCGATTTCTGCCTTGGTTTCCAAAAGCGCCTGCCCAATTTCCTTAATCACGATATTAGGTAAAATCGAGGTAAAGAGGGAACCAGGTCCGAGAACAATCATGTCACTTTCAAGAATGGTCTGCACTACTCGACGGCTAGCCAGAGGCGTATCATCGTTGAGGGTATTGGTCACATAGACATGGTCAATCATGCCTGGATGGTCTGCAATATGGCTCTCTCCAGCCACCTCTGTCCCATCCTGAAAGACTGCATGCAAGGTCAAAGGATGGTCACTGGAAGGATAAATCTTCCCAGTAGTATGGAAAAATTTGCTCAATAACTGCATGGCATTATAGGTCGAACCCTGCATCTCTGACAGACCAGCGATAATGAGATTTCCCAGCGGATGGCCCGCAAAGGCTCCCGCATCCTCAGAAAAACGGTACTGAAAGACCTTCTCATAGAACTTAGGCATATCCGACATGGCCACAAGGACATTGCGAAGATCACCTGGCGGTGTCAATTGCTGCATATTTTTTCGGAGTTCACCTGATGAACCACCATCATCCGCCACCGTTACGATAGCAGCGATTTCCACATCTTTTTCCCGCAGACTTTTAAGAATGACGGGGATCCCAGTCCCTCCACCAATCACCGTTATCTTTGGTTTTCTCATGAACGGTTTACCGTTTCCTTTCTTCGGTCTTTGTCGCGATGCCCTTCATTAACAGGCCAATTCTTGGATAAGTCCTGCGCCAAGCGTTTAGCAAAGGCCACACTACGGTGTTGTCCACCCGTACATCCCATGGCAATGGTCAAAACGGACTTACCTTCCTTTTGGTAACTTGGCAAAATCGGTTCAATCAAGGCCAACAAATGTTGATAAAAGTCTTCGGACTCTGGATGGTTCATGACATAGTGATACACTGGTTCATCTACACCCGTTTGGTTTCTCAGTTCTGGTAGGTAGTAGGGATTGGGCAAGAATCGGACATCAAAGACCAAATCTGCATCAATCGGGATTCCATATTTAAAGCCGAAAGACATGACTTCGATACGGAAAGGCTGGGCTTGCTCTTGATCTGAAAACTGCTCTGCAAGGGTTTTGCGCAGCTCACGTGGAGTGAGTTCAGTCGTATCCACCACATTTTGGCTCATATTTTTCAAAGGCGCCAAGAGCTCACGTTCCAGCTTGATTCCATCCAAAATCCGACCATCTGCAGCTAGTGGGTGACTCCGTCTGGTTTCCTTGTAACGCGCGACCAATTCCTTATCAGCTGCATCCAAAAAGAGAATTTTAAAGTCCAGTTCTTCCTTGTTTTCCAACTCATCCAAAACAGCTTGAATCTCTGAGAAGAAAGAACGGCTACGCATATCTACTACCAAGGCCAACTTATGGTCGTCTTCCTTTGTTTCCACCAACTGCAAAAACTTAGGCAAGAGAGCTGGCGGCATATTATCAATAGTAAAATAACCCAAATCTTCGAAGGACTGAATGGCAACTGTTTTCCCTGCACCACTCATTCCTGTCACAATCACCAAGTGAAGTTGTTTCTTTGTCATCTTTTTCTCCTTATATCAAAAGAAGTTTGGCAACACCAAACTTCAGCTAGCTTATCCAATCTCTGCGATGACTTCAATTTCGACTTTTACATCACGAGGAAGACGAGCTACCTCTACTGCTGAACGAGCTGGAAATTTCTCTTTAAAGGCCGTTTGGTAAACCTCGTTAAAAGGAACAAAGTCGTTCATATCGCTCAAGAAGCAAGTTGTTTTGACAACATGGTCAAAGTCTGTTCCTGCTTCTGCCAAAATAGCACCGATGTTTTTTAAGACTTGTTCTGTCTGTTCTTGGATCGTTTCTCCAACGATTTCTCCAGTTTCAGGAGAGAGAGGAACTTGACCACTAGCAAACAAAAGGTCGCCAACGATTTTTCCTTGAACATATGGTCCGATAGCCTTTGGAGCTTTGTCTGTATGAATTGTTTTTGCCATTTTCTTTTCCTCACAATTTTTCTAAGATTGCATCCCAAGCCTCATCCATCCCTGCCTTACTGACAGATGAAAAGAGGATAAAGTCGTCACTTGGGTCAAAGTTTAATTTCTTTTTGATTGCTGATTCGTGCTTGTTCCATTTACCACGAGGAATCTTGTCCGCCTTGGTCGCCACAATGATAACTGGAATCTCATAATACTTGAGAAATTCGTACATCTGCACATCATCTGCTGACGGGTCGTGGCGGAGATCCACCAAACTGACAACCGCACGGAGATTTTCCCGAGTCGTTAAGTACTCCTCAATCATGCGCCCCCACTTTTCACGTTCCTTTTTAGAAACACGGGCATAGCCATAACCAGGCACATCCACAAAGCGCATCTTATCGTCGATATTAAAGAAATTGAGAAGCTGGGTTTTACCAGGTTTACCTGATGTTCGGGCTAGATTCTTGCGGTTCAGCATGGTATTGATAAAGCTAGACTTGCCAACATTTGAACGCCCTGCAAGAGCGATCTCTGGCAGTTCATCCTGCGGATAGTGGGATTTATTCGCCGCACTGAGCAAGATTTCAGCATTATGTGTATTAAGTTCCATAGTCACCTCTAGGCTGTTTCTAGGATTGGTTTATCCGTTCCATCGACAGCTTCTTTTGTGATGCGAACCAATTTCACATTTTCCTGACTCGGTACTTCAAACATGACGTCTAGCATGGTTTCTTCAATAATTGAGCGAAGACCACGCGCACCCGTTTTGCGTTCGATGGCCTTATTGGCAATCTCTTGAAGAGCTTCGTCGTCAAATTCCAACTCGACATCATCATAAGAAAGCAAGGTTTGGTACTGTTTTACCAAGGCATTTCTTGGTTCTTTCAAGATGCGAACCAAGTCATCCACTGTCAATTGTTCAAGAGCAGCAAAGACAGGTAAACGTCCAATCAACTCAGGGATAATACCAAATTTTTGAATATCTTCTGCGATGATTTCTTGCATGTAAGAGCTGTTTTCGTCAATCGCTTTATTATTTTGACCAAATCCGATGACTTTTTCACCCAGACGTTGTTTGACAATTTCTTCAATACCATCAAAAGCACCACCCACGATGAAGAGGATATTTTTGGTATCCACTTGAATCATCTCTTGTTGCGGATGTTTTCGTCCACCTTGAGGCGGCACGCTTGCAACTGTTCCCTCGATAATCTTAAGAAGGGCTTGTTGCACCCCTTCACCAGAAACGTCACGTGTGATCGATACGTTCTCGCTCTTCTTAGCAATCTTATCAATTTCATCCACGTAGATAATCCCACGTTCTGCACGTTCAATGTTAAAGTCAGCAGCCTGCAATAGTTTGAGAAGGATATTTTCCACGTCCTCACCCACATAACCAGCCTCAGTAAGAGCTGTCGCATCCGCAATCGCAAAAGGCACATTCAAGCTCTTAGCCAAGGTCTGGGCAAGGAAAGTTTTCCCTGAACCAGTTGGGCCAATCATCAAGATGTTTGACTTCTGCAAATCCACATCTTCTGACTCTTCACGCGTATCGTGAAAATTGATACGTTTGTAGTGGTTGTAAACCGCCACTGCCAAGGCACGCTTGGCACGATCTTGACCAATTACATAGTGGTTCAAGATATGGAGGAGTTCAATTGGTTTTGGTACCTCAGACAAGTCTGCCAAGACTTCCTCAGCCAACTCCTCCCGAATGATTTCCTGGGCCAACTCCACACATTCATTACAGATAAAGGCGTTGTTCCCAGCGATTATTTTTTGTACTTCTTCTTGGCTTTTGCCACAAAATGAGCAATAAACCATCATATCATTATTCCTAGTTGTAGGCATGATTTCCTTCCGTTCTATTCTATACTGTCATTCTATCTAAAATAAGGTCATGTAAAAAGCATGGATACTATTGACCAAATTGGTAAAAGCATTTAACCAGAGCAGGACAGAAAGTCCATAACGCTTTTTACGAAAAGCCTGTGCCCCTGCAAGCAAGCAGACCAAACACAGCATGGCTGTGAAAAAACCAAATATACTACGTTCCATTAGACTTCCTTTCTCTTGCGGTATTGGATGGTAAAATCATAAGGATTTTTGTCATCTTTGGTATAGGATTTGCTTGAAACTGTCTCAAAAATAGACAAGTCAAACTCCTCAGGAAAATAGGTATCTCCTTCCACACGAGCATGAATATGAGTCACAATCACTTCGTCAAGGTAGGGCTCAAAAGCCTGAAAAATTTGCTTCCCACCGATAATATAAAGATTCTTGTCTTGACCCTGATACCAGTCCAAGACAGACTGGACATCATAAAAAGTAGTAACCCCATCTATATTTTCTTCCGGGTTACGTGTCAAAATCAAGGTTTCCCGTTTTGGAAGCAAGCGACGCCCCATCCCATCAAAGGTAACGCGCCCCATCAAGATAGCATGATTCAGAGTCGTTTCTTTAAAGTGTTGCAATTCTGCTGGCAAATGCCAAGGCAGACGATTGTCCTTACCAATCACACCCTCTTCATCCTGGGCCCAAATAGCTACGATTTTTTTAGTCATGCTTCCATCCTTTTTACTGATAGTACTATTTTATCAAAAAACTCAAAAAAAGACTGGTTTGGAATAGCTTACAGAATAGAAAAAAATCCGTAAGAGGCATCCTACAGATTTTTATATGATTATTCTATTTCTTACAAACCAGGTGCTTGTCCAAGTTCTGCTGCAAGCATCCAGATTGTTTTATCTGTTTCAGTCTTAGCATCTGCAAAGATACCGTTTGTCACATCGTCTCCTTCTTCATCAGTAACATCCAAACCTTTTTGGAAAAGTTCTGACAAGTAACGATAGATAGCAAGGACACGTTCCAAGCTTTCTTCAACATTACGGTATTCACCAGCTTCTTCTTCGATTTCACTGTTTTGAAGGAATTCTGTCAATGTAGAGAATGGGCTACCTCCAAGTGTGATCAAGCGTTCGCTGATTTCATCCAATTGACCATCAAGAGCTTCCATATACTCATCCATTTTTGGATGCCATACAAGGAAACCACGACCACGCATATACCAGTGTACTTGGTGCAAAGCCACATGAGCTACGTACAAATCAGCAACAGCTTGGTTCAAGACTTCCTTCGTTTTTGCCAATGCTACTGGCGCTGCTTTTGTTAATGATGTTACATCTTTTACTGCTTCTTTTTTCAATTCTACCATTGTTTTTACCTCATTCATTATTATTTGTAACCACTTCTTACTGATTACTATCTTAGTATACTACTAAGAATAACCAATAGCAAGCCAAATGACTCACATGAGAAAAGTTGCAATAGACTGATAATTTAAGAATTTTTAGAATAAAACACAGTCCCATTACACCTCTCTTATACTCAATGAAAATCAAAGAGCAAACTAGGAAACTAGCCGCAGGCTGTACTTGAGTACGGCAAGGTGACGTTGACGTGGTTTGAATTTGATTTTCAAAGAGTATTAACTGCGACAAAATAAAGAAAAAAGGGATGCAATTTTCTTGCACACTCCTTTCTCAAACTTATATCTTAATACCAAACGCTGACGTCAACACGACCACGAATTCCTTTTAAGTATTCAGATGAGGTATATTGCCATCCTTTTTCACCTGAATAATGAGGATTTGTCCAATCAAGTGCATCCGTATAGGCTGCAACCCAGTTGACATGTTGTAAAATATCTGGATGATTCAAACGAGTTTGCAAGAGTTGACGATAGCTATAAACTTTCACATTTTGATAACCAGCCTGCTTCATTGTTGCCATATACTTATTGATGATCTTGACCCAGGTTCCAGTATCACTTGGAGCTCTCTTAGTCTTATTGCCATATTCCCAGTTCTCAACATCGTAGTAGATAGGGTAAGACAAGTTCATCTTGTATTTTTTCAAGAGTTCAATGGTTTGATTAGCATCATTCTCAGCATCGGTCTCATTTTCAGCATAAGTATAAAGGTAAACACCGTAAGGAATTCCAAGACGGTTTAACTCCTTAATATTATGAGCCAATTCCTTGTCCTCAGTTCCACTATAGCCCAAACGAACAATGACTCCATCTACTCCATTATCATCGATGACCTTTTTCCAGTCACTGATACGACCATTGTGCTCACTGACATCGATAACCTTTTTAACTTGATCAGTCCCAACTTGTTCTTCACGATGGTTAAAGAAATAACGTCTGCCATTTCGGTGAACCCATCCAACATTCAAGTCTTTCTTTTCTTTTAACTCACCTGAGTCAGAAAAAATATAGCGAGCATCATTCATGACTAATTCACCAGTCGCCATAGCACCACTTTCTGTCAAGTAATAGTTACCCTGCCACTCATCTTTAGCCATGTAACCCCACTTCTTGAAATAGTACCACTTGCCGTCTACCTTTTGCCACTCTTGATTTGCATAAGAACCATCAGATTTCAGGTAAAACCAACTCTTATAATTGTTATCGTAAAACCATTCACTCTTGGCCATGTAGCCACCCACTTTGAGGTAGTAGTTCCCATGCCATTCTTGTTATGCATAAGAAGCATCTGCTTTGAGGTAGTAGTTCCCATGCCATTCTTTTTGAGCATAACGACTATCTGCTTTTATATAGAATCAAGCCTTGTAGCTAGTATCGAAGATCCATTCACTCTTAGCTTTTGAACCATCTGCTTTTACATAGAAGTCACCTTCCCAATGTGCTGATGTTGAAGTTGGTTTACTTTCTTCTTTCTGACTACTAGCTCGCGTCTCTTTTACTTCTTCCTTTTTCTTTGGACGCTGACTAGAAGAAGTCTCAACCTTTTTCTCTTTTTCCTTTTGACTTGTAGTCGTTTCTGATTTCTTTTCTTCTACATTGCTAGAAGAAGCTTGAACACTGCTTTCTTCCAAAGATGCTTTCGCTTCAGTTTCATTTGCAGCTACATGACTAACTGCCAAGCCTAGTAAAAAGATACTCGCTAATCCAATTTTTCCAATCTTTGTTTTCAATCTTTCCTCTCCTATAAAAAATGGAACAAGCATTTGAATGCTGTTCCACCTAGCTTTTGCTACTGATTATTTTACAAAGTCAAGCAAAGCCAAGAAGCTTTCAGCTTCAAGTGACGCACCACCAACAAGGGCGCCGTCAACGTCTGGACAAGCCATGTATGAAGCAACGTTTTCAGGTTTAACAGAACCACCGTATTGAACACGAACTTTGTCTGCAACTTCTTGACCGAAGTCAGCAGCTACAACGTCACGAACAACTTTACACATTTTTTGTGCATCGTCTTGTGAAGCTGATTTACCAGTACCGATAGCCCAGATTGGCTCATAAGCGATAACTGATGCCGCAACTTGTTCAGCAGTCAATCCAGCCAATGCAGCAGATACTTGAGCACCTACGAATTCAGCTGCTTTACCAGTTTCGTAAGTTTCAAGTGACTCACCACAACAGATGATTGGAAGCATACCGTTTGCAAAGATTGCTTTTGCTTTTTTGTTGATATCTTCGTCAGTTTCATGGAAGTAGTCACGGCGTTCTGAGTGGCCGATAACAACGTAGTCAGTACCGATTTCTTTCAAAACTTGTGGGCTTGTTTCACCAGTGAAAGCACCTGCATTTTCAAAGTAGCAGTTTTGAGCAGCAACTTTAAGGTTTGAACCTTTTGCAGCAGCAAGAACAGTTGTCAAATCAAGAGCTGGAGCAGCGATACCTGCTTCAACAAGATCTGATGAAGGAAGTTTTGACGCAACTGCTTCAACGAATTCTTTAGCTTCTTCTGGATTTTTGTTCATTTTCCAGTTACCAGCGATAAATGGTTTACGTGACATTTCACATACCTCTTTTTTCAATTTATTTTCTATTTATTTTATCACAATTAGACACAGCTTGCAAATCTTACTCGGATTTCAAGCCTGCTTACACGGATTAATCCTTCCAGAGATCCATGGCATTTCTGAAATCTGCCGATACCTGTGTCATCTGAGGATTGCTTGCTTCTCTTTCTGCCCGCTTAGCCTCAATTTGAGCCACACTCTTGATTCCTTCATGGCGCCAATTTCTCAAAATCGCCTGAATGTACTTCCAGTTTGGTTTTCCATTCAAAACAGCTTCACGAAGAGCTTCCTTAATCAAGTCAGCACTGGTCCCATCTTCTTTTAGGGTCTTGGTCAAATCCTCAATTTCAAAAGGCGTCAACAAACGTCCCAACTCCTGTTGAAAGGTTTCTACCAAATCCTTGAGCTGGTTTTGAGGTGTCAACTGGTCTGAACTCGAAGTAGGAGCTCCAAGCAAGTTATCTAAACGTTCCAAAGCCAAACTAGCATCAAAGAGCAATTCAATTTCGCCATTTAATTCGATAGTACGATACTGGAGCAGTCCCCTCTCTGTCAAGTTGGAAATGGACTGGTTGACATCCGAAATTTCCTTGCCAATCCTTTCAGCAATCTGACTTGGCGACATTTCTTCCAAACCTGTCGTATTTTGCAAATAGAAAAATTGCCAGACTAAAAAATCATCGCTTGAAGGAAAGAGTTCCTTAAAATGCAAGAGCAGGGCACTCGGTAAAACCAAGTTCCCTGATTTAAAAGCGTCTAAATATGTCATAATTCCTCTTATAAATACCCATATGCAGATGCATCATCTTCTATCTTTCTCCAGTCAAAAGGCGTCTCCTGATAGACAGCATAGTTTACCCAGTTACTGAAAAAGAGGGCTGCTGATGAAGACCAACAAAGACAAGGTGTCTGGTTGACATCATCATCCTTAAAGTAATTTTCTGGAATATGAGGATCCAAACCTGCATTACGATCTCGGAAATACTCTTTTGCCAGGGTATCACGATCATACTCCAAATGCCCAAAACTATAAATTTCTCGTAAGTCACGACTGGCCAAAATAGAAACCCCAACCTGAGGTCCTTCTGATAAAATTTCAAGATTGGTCTTGTTTAAGACTTCTTCCTTAGAAATCTCCGTATGCCGTGAATGAGGAGCTACGTAGCTATCGTCAAAGCCTCTAAAGAGAAGATGACCCTCCTTTAAGGTGTCCTGAGGATAGATACCCGATAACTTACTGTCCATCTGGTATTTTTCCACTCCATAGCGCAGATAAAGACCAGCCTGAGCACCCCAACAGATATGAAGGGTCGAATAGACATGAGTCTTGGACCACTCGATTACCTGACTAAATTCCTCCCAATAGTCCACTTCCTCAAATGGTAAATGCTCAACTGGAGCACCCGTGATAATCATGCCATCAAAATACTCATCTTTGACTTCAGGAAAAGTTTTATAGAAGGTCTCCATGTGTTCTGAACGAGTTGTCTTGGAACGATGGCTCTCCATATAGAGGAAATCAATATCCAGTTGTAGAGGTGTATTGGCCAAATGGCGTAACAACTGGGTTTCTGTGACCATTTTCTGTGGCATGAGATTTAAAATTAAAATCTTCAAAGGACGGATATCTTGGTGGGCCGCACGTTGATCATCCATGACAAAGATATTCTCTGTCCGTAAAATCTCAACAGCTGGTAGTTTTTTATCAATTCGAATCGGCATAACCCTCTCCTAACTGTACTCTTTCAGGAATAATTGCATATGTTTGAAGCCAAATCTCAAACACTTAGTCCTTTTATTATACTGCAAGAAGATATAGTTTTCAATTATAGTTTTTCTCTAACTAGCTATAGTCTGTTTTTATATCCTAATGTAGAGAAAACAGCCCTAGGGACTGTTTTTCATTAATAATGCATAAGAACCTTGTAATCGTAGTCACCGATTTTTTCACGGCCGTTCAATTCATCCAATTCAACAAGAAAGGCACAACCTGCTACAACACCACCAAGTTTTTCAATCATCTCGATAGTTGCCTTAACAGTTCCACCTGTTGCCAAGAGGTCATCTACGATAAGAACACGTTGACCTGGCTTAATAGCGTCAGCATGCATAGTCAAGGTATCAACACCGTACTCTTTTTCATAGTCAGCAGAAATAACTTCACGTGGCAATTTACCTGGTTTACGAACAGGTGCAAAACCAATTCCCAACTCAAAGGCAACTGGACAGCCCACGATAAATCCACGAGCCTCAGGACCTACAATCATGTCAATTTTCTTGTCAGTCGCATACTGAACGATTTCACGAACAGCGTAGCTATAAGCATTCCCATCAGCCATCAAAGGACTGATATCACGGAAGGTAATCCCTTCCTTTGGATAATTTTCAATTGTTGCAATGTAATCTTTTAAATTCATCTTTTTCTTTCTTTCAAAGTTTTTTACTCTCTATTATAGCATATTTTTTAAGAAAGAAAAAAGGAAAAGTTAACATCAATAATTATCTAACGATTTGACGATTTATGACTAGCCATAGCAATAAAGCCCAAGTTCTTTTTATTCTTATCAAACATTTTATACATAGTTAAAAACTGCTTTCTATTCTCCTTTTTACAAGCATTTACACAAATTTTCAAGGTTCCTAGCCAACCTTCGTCATAAATCATACCCGATAATTTCATTAATGTCATTTCACCAGTCAATACTTTCACATCACAATAACCTGATTCTATCATCAGCTCTTCCCAACCATCTTGAGTTAAAGGACCTACATTCACATGAATTGCTTGCGACAATTCCTGTCTGACAGACTCTTTAGCTTCCTTAAGAAGCACATCATGTGTCAAGAGAAGACCCTCAGGTTTTAAAACCCTTAAATATTCCATTACACATTTTTTCTTAGCTTGATCGGCTTGCATAGTCAGCATAGCTTCATTTATAACAATATTAAAACTAGCATCTTCATAAGGAAGTTTCATTGCATTAGCTCTTTCAAAACTGATTAAATGAGCAACACCTGCCGTTTCAGCAGATTTTTTAGCCACTTCTAAAGCTTGAGCATCCATATCAACAGCAGTTATCTTACAACCAAAACGCTGTGCCAACTCAATTGCTGTAGTTCCCCTATTGCACGCAACTTCTAGTATTCTCTTTTCTTTTGAAAATCCTCCTTCCTCAATTAACCAATCTGTAGCACGTTTTCCACCTGGACGTAAGCGTTTTTTCCCTAATTTTGCTAAAAACTTATGACCTGCTTCTGACATTTGAACACCTCTGTTTTTTCTTCATTATAACATAAAATGATATTATCTGACAATTCTAATCTATTATTTGATAAACTAGAATCAAAAGCATACAAACCACCATGACTATAGCATAAATCTATTAATCAACTCTCTAGTTCGAATTCAACTCCTTCCATCATTTACACATTCAGGTTACGACTATTTTTGTACTTTGGAATTGCTCTCTTCTTCATCCGCTCTACGAACCTCCACCTTTCTGTTCGTAGAGCCACGATTTCGCTATCCCTTCCTCTCCCAGCTACCTCACGATAGTCAGGCTTGGGAATCGCTATTGGGTTCACCGGTAGCAGGTGCCTACCGAGGACTTACACCTCAGATGTACGACATGCCCGTCGTACGCCAAAAAAACGAGCACTTTCGTACTCGTTCTCTCTGTATAAACTACTGATTAAAGTGAGTTTACGTCAACTTTGATACCAACACCTTGAGTAGTTGTGATCGTCAAGTTTGTTACGTAAGTTCCTTTAGCTGTAGCTGGTTTTGCTTTTTGGATTGTTTCGTTGAAAGCTTTGAAGTTTTCAACCAATTTTTCAGCTTCAAATGATACTTTACCGATGATAGCTTGAACGTTACCTGCACGGTCAGCACGGTAAGTGATTTTACCACCTTTAGACTCTTCAACTGCTTTAGCAACATCCATTGTCACAGTACCAGTTTTAGGGTTTGGCATCAAGTTACGTGGTCCAAGGACACGTCCAAGACGTCCAACAAGAGCCATCATATCAGGTGTAGCGATAACTACGTCGAAGTCCAACCAACCATCGTTGATTTTAGCAACAAGGTCATCTTCACCAACAAAGTCTGCACCAGCAGCTTTTGCTTCTTCAGCTTTTGCACCACGTGCGAAAACAAGAACGCGTGAAGTTTTACCAGTACCGTTTGGCAATACCATTGCTCCACGGATTTGTTGGTCAGCTTTTTTAACGTCGATGTTCAAGTTGTAAGCAACTTCTACAGTTGCATCAAATTTTGCAAAGTTAGTTTCTTTTGCAAGTGCTACAGCTTCTTCTACGCTGTATGCTTTTGTGCTGTCGATTTTCTCAAGAGCAGCACGAAGTTGTTTGCTTTTTTTAGCCATTTTCTATTCTCCTTGTAAGTGGTTCAATCGATTTTCATCTCCCACGTCACTCCTCGAAATGATGAAGTCTTGCGGGTTATCAGTCTATTATTTTTCTTTTCCTACGTCGTTAAGTTCCCTTGCTGTACCCAAGTACAAGCATCAGTCACTTGCCTAGTATGAAAAGCAACTAATAGACTGCTGTGAGATTTTCTACTGTGTTATTGATTAGTCAACAACAGTGAATCCCATAGAACGAGCAGTACCTTCGATCATACGCATTGCAGACTCTACGTTTGCTGCGTTCAAATCTGGCATCTTAGTTTCTGCAATTTCTTGTACTTGTGCACGAGTAACTGTAGCAACTTTAGTTTTGTTAGGTGTACCTGATCCTTTTTCAACACCTGCAGCTTTTTTCAAAAGAACAGCAGCTGGTGGTGTTTTAGTGATGAAAGTAAATGATTTATCTTCGTAAACTGAGATAACAACTGGAATGATCATACCAGCTTGGTCAGCTGTACGAGCGTTGAACTCTTTTGTGAATCCCATGATGTTGATACCAGCTTGACCAAGAGCAGGTCCAACCGGTGGAGCTGGTGTAGCTTTACCAGCAGGGATTTGCAATTTTACAAGTTTTTCGACTTTTTTAGCCATTTTTAAATCCTCCTTTGTGGTTTTGGCGGTAATTAAAGATTTTTACCTCCCACAAGTATGCTTTTCACATACCCATCTATTATATACTATTTATCTGAAATTGCAAGAGAAAAGTTTATTTTTTAATCGACGTAATCTCCGCCTTCAAAGCCGTAATACTCTTCCAAACTGAGACCACTTGCAGCTATTTCTTTTGCTTCTTTTCCGACATAACGAAGGTGCCATTCTTCAGCCATATAGCCTGTTTCCTTTTCCTTTCCTTTGAGATAACGAACAACAAAACCATAATCAGCCGCATGGTCCAAGAGCCATTGGGCCGCTTTTTCTTCTGTCACCAAATCACCATTTGTCCCAATCACATCAAAAGCCAAGCCTGTCTGGTGCTCGCTATAGCCAGGACGGGCAGAATAACGGTCGGCAGCTTCTTTCCCATCTTGATTGACATAATCTTGATAGAGCTTGGTCTGAGTTTCAAAACTTCTAAAGCCACTGTAATGGTCGCTAATGGGGAAACCTGCCTCTTGCATCGCTTTGATGAGTTTGATCAACTCTGCCTTGGCTGTTGGATTTTCCCCTGGATTATAGTCTTTAGACAATGGATAGTGTTTGTTGGCTACGATGATTTCATCGTATTTCCCTTGGATGCTATAGTAGTCTCCTTTGTTAGCCACTTCTGCTTTTTTCTGGGTAGCTCCTTGAGATTTACTATCGACTGTTCCATCAGCTTTAGCTATTTGTTCTGTCTTAGCTGCGCCATCTTCATTTTTTGCTTTTTCTTGTGAACAAGCTGCTAGACTCAAGGCTAGCAAGGCTGTCAAGACTAGGTATCTTTTTTTCATCTTTACTCCTTTATTTCTAATAGTTTATCTACTTCTGATGATAAACATTCGACTAATCTTTTAATCTCATCAGGTTTTGATTGGCAGATTTCTGCTGTCATTTCTTCAAAGGGAATCCACCATACTGGACCACGTCCATTGAGACCATAACCATTCATATCACCTCTTCGTCTAGGAAAAAGATGCCAATGGAGATGGGCATCGCCATTTCCTAGCAGTTCGATATTCATTTTCTCAGCAGCAAAGGCCTTGGCAACTGCCTCTTGGACTAAACTCATTTCTTCTAGAAAACGGAGTCTTGTCTCCTTTTTCAAATGGTGCAATTCGGTGACGTGTTCCTTGGCTAGAAAGAGACTATAGCCTTCAAAATACTGATGGTCTCCAATCACAAGATAGCCTGTTTCCAACTTTTTGACAAAATAGGGATTTTCCCCAGCCTTGATGAGCTCAATTCTCTGGCAAATAAGGCACATATCAATCTACCAAATTGCTTCTAAGATAAGCATCGACCATTCGTTCTGTTGCGACCACCGAATCAATATGGGTACGCTCATAAGAATGACTAGACTCAATACCAGCACCGAGAAGGGCGTGTTTAACCTCTGCCCCTGCGGACATGGCTGCTGAAGCGTCCGAACCATAAAATGGATAGATGTCCAGCTTAAATGGAATATCTTGCTCTTTCGCCAAGGCAACCAAATGTTGACGGAAGTCATAGTGATAAGGACCTGAAGCATCCTTGACACAGATGGACACTGTGTACTCATCTGTCTGCTGGTCATCGCCCATGGCTCCCATGTCCACAGCCAGATATTCAACTACTTGATCAGGAATGCTAGAGTTTGCACCGTGTCCCACTTCTTCAAAGACTGAAAAAGCAAAATGGGTTGTTACGGGCAACTCAATCTTCTCTTCCTTATAAATACGAAGCAGGTTAAGCAAAATCGCCGCGCTGACCTTGTCATCCAAATGGCGAGACTTGATAAAACCTGTCTCTGTCACGACAGTTCGTGGGTCAAAACTGATAAAATCACCGACCTCAATGCCAAGAGCACGAGTTTCTTTTTCACTGGTTACTTTGGCGTCCAAACGCACTTCCATATTGTCCTGAGTGCGTTCTGCAGTTCCTGCATCCTTATAGACATGACAAGAAGTTTGGTGGATGAGGATGGTGCCTGATACCTTTTGACCTGTGCTTGCCACATGAACGATACAGTTTTCTCCTTCAATCATGTTCCAAGGAAAGCCACCGATACGGTCCATTTTGAGACGGCCATCTGGTTTGACAGCACGGACAATAGCACCAAGCGTATCTACATGGGCAGTCACATAGCGATGCTCTTCATCATTTTGACCTTTGATAGTTACATTGACACCGCCCTTGGCTGTGCGAACTGGCTGGTAACCAAAACCTTCTAAAGTCTTGACTAAATAGTCCGAAACCTCACGAGTGAAGCCCGTTGGCGACGCAATGGCTGTCAGTTCTTTGATATATTCTACTGTTTGATTCATTTCTTCACCTCTTTTGCTACCTATTATAACACATTTATCATCGGATAAAAAAAGAAAATCACTCCTGTAGACTTGGCTACAAAAGTGATTTTAATGGTTATTCCATTTCAAAAACATCGCTTTCTTGCTTGTTTGGTAAAACCAATGAGAGCAAGATTCCGACAATAGCTGGCACCAACCATGGAAGAGATGCCTTGGCAAAAGGAAGAGCGTTGACAAGGTTTGCAAGAAACTCAACCTTAAACGAGCTTCCTAATACGCTTGCAATGGCAATAGCTGTAACAACAGCAATTGTCAACTGCATACCTGGTTTTGAAAGAGCTACAAATTTGTTGACAATGACAATCATAACGATGGCAATGGTGATTGGGTACAAGATAACCAGTACTGGAATTGAGTACTTGATAATCGCATCAAGACCCAAATTAGCAATGGCAAATCCAATCAAGGTAAAGGCTGTCGCATAAACCTTGTAGCTGATTTGTGGGAAGCGTTCATTAAAGAACTCAGCTGTAGACACAATCAAACCAACCGTTGTTGTGAAGCAGGTTACAGTAACCATAGCTGCAAGGAAGAGTTGAGCTGTTGAACCAAAGATTTCTTGAGTAGCTTGTGACAAGATGTAAACACCTGGTGTTCCACCCTTCATCGCTTCAGCTGGTACCGGGAAATGATTTCCAAGGAAACCTAAACCGATATAAAGAGCACTGAAGGCAAGGGCAACAACGATACCAACCACCCAAATAGTTGAAATGTATTCTTTCTTACTTGAAAATCCAAGTTGTTTCAAGGTTTGAACTGCAATTACGCTAAAGGCAACTGAAGCAAGGGCGTCCAAAGTATTATAACCTTCTAGGAAACCTGTACCAAAGGCAGAAGCTTGATAAGCAGCTGAAGCAGCTTGAGGACTTGTTCCACCGTATTTGATAGCTCCTAGGACAACCAAGATAACAATCAAAATCGCAAAGACTGGTGTTAAAATACGGCCGATACGGTCCAAGATTTTTGATGGATTAAGCGAGATTAAATATGCTGCCGCAAAATACAGAACTGTAAAGACAATCAAGCCAAGACCTTTATTTGCATCCGACAAAAGGGGGCTAATCCCTACTTCGTAAGCTGTTGTAGCAGTACGTGGGATAGCAAAGAATGGACCGATTGACAAGTAAAGAACTGAGAGGTAAAGAGTCGCAAACCAAGGCGCTATCTTTGTTGAAATCTCGTAGATATATCCTTTAGGATTTAACGTTCCAATAATCAGAGTCAAGACGGCGATACCGACACCTGAAAAGACAAAACCTGCGATGGCAGGAAGAAAATGTTCTCCAGATAGAGCACCCAGAGAAGGCGGAAAAATCAAGTTCCCCGCACCAAAAAATATTCCAAACAGGAGTAAACCTGTTAGGGCACCTTTTTTAGCCATGAAAATCTCCTTCATATTTATAAAATACTGACCTAGTATACCATGATTAGGAGTATGAAAAAAGTATCACGAAGTAAATATTGAATGTTTTCAAGATTCTCAAAAATGAGAATTGTCTAAAAATAAAATCCCCTACCCAGTCCACGCCAAGTAGGAGAAAATTCTAATGTTTATACTCTTCGAAAATCTCTTCAAACCACGTCAGCTTCACCTTGCCGTACTCAAGTACAACCTGCGGCTAGCTTCCTAGTTTGCTCTTTGATTTTCATTGAGTATTAAAGTTCTTCAAAGGCCATCATGCCACCTTGTACATTGATAACCTCATAACCTTGTTCTGATAAGAATTGGCAAGCACGCGCCGATCTCATTCCAGATTTACAAATAACATAATGTAACTGATCCTTGTCCAATTGATCATAAGTATCAGCTAATTGACTCAGAGGAAGATTCTGAGCACCTTCTAAATGAAGAGCTTCAAACTCATCCACTTCTCTCACGTCCACTAAAGAAAGTTGGTCATTTTGGTAAAGCTGGTAAAATGCGTCAAAGGTTATTTCTTTCATTCTTTTTCTCCTAATACTCTTCGAAAATCTCTTCAAACCACGTCAGCATCGCCTTACCGTAGGTATGGTTACTGACTTCGTCAGTTCTATCCACAACCTCAAAGCTGTACTTTGAGCAGCCTGCGGCTAGCTTCCTAGTTTGCTCTTTGATTTTCATTGACTATAAAATAGTTTTAATTCTTTTTTTCAAATCCGGCACTACTTCTGCCTCAAACCAAGGATTTTTGGCCATCCAGATTTGATTGCGTGGTGAGGGGTGAACTAGTGGAAAATAGGTTGGCAAATAGTTCTGGTAATGTTTTACCCGTTCTGTTACCTTGCCACTGATTTTTTCCTGTAAATAGTAGGCTTGAGCATACTGGCCAATCAAGAGGGTCAACTGAATATCGGGTAATTCTTGCAAGAGTTGCGGATGCCATTTTTCAGCAAAGCCAGTTCTCGGTGGCAGATCACCTGACTTTCCATGCCCTGGAAAGTAGAAATCCATAGGCAAAACAGCAAAATATCCTGAATTGTAAAAGGTATCTTCATCCACACCTAGCCAGTCCCGCAAACGATCACCACTTTTATCCTTCCAGTAAAGGCCTGCTTCTTGGGTTTTAAGACCAGGCGCTTGACCGATGATATTGATGCGAGCAGTCTTTGGCGCTGCAAAGAGAGGCTCGATGCCACGCTTTGTATAGCTGACATTCTGCGGATCTGCCATAATAGCCTGCTTGATTCTTTCAATTTGAGACATCTACTTTCCCTCCAAAAAGAAGTCTAAGCATAACATCTCAGACTTCTATCGTTTTATTTGATCAATTCGTAAATAGCTTCGGCATAGATTGCTGCAGCTCGGAAGAGATCGTCCAAGGCGATAAATTCATTGGCTTGGTGCATGGTGTCAATTGAGTCTGGGAACATAGCACCATAGGCAACACCTCGTTCTAGCAAGCGACCAAAGGTTCCACCACCGATGACTTGCTCGTGACCTTTAAGACCAGTTTGTTTTTCATAAACATTCAACAAGGTTTGAACAAGTGGATCTTCCATTGGAACATAGTGAGGGGTGTGACCGTGCTCAGAAAGGCTAACAGAAGCAACTGGCAAGTTTTCAAGGATTGACTTGATTTGTTCTGGACTTGTTCCTTTTGGATAGCGGATATTAAGGGCAATGGTATTATCAGCGCTTGTTTCATCAAAGCGGAAGACGCCTGCATTCATAGAAAGGGCACCCATCTTTTCATCCACATGAGCAATCTTGAGATTTTCACCCTCATGGTCGTTCAAGAGAATTTTACCAGCAATGTCAAGGTAGTCTTTGGCTGGACCAGCAAAATCAAACTGGCTAAGGAAGAGGGCTAGGTAAGTCGCACCATTAACACCTGAAGCAGGCATAGCACCGTGGGCTGATTTACCAATAATCGTCACCTTGTATTGACCAGCTTCTTCTTGGAGTTCTCCTCTAAGCTTGTGTTCTGCAACAAAGGCATCTAGTTTCCCTTGCAAGTCAGCCACCAAATCACCTGAAACGACTGCTGTTGCTGATTCAGGTACCATATTTTCACGCAAACCACCTGTGAAGCTGTGAAGACGGGCAGCACCTGCATTTTCTCCTGCAAAGTGGAGGTATTCTGTGATATTTCCTTTTTCACCATTGATGATAGGGAATTCAGCGTCTGGAGAGAAACCGAAGTCTGGTTTTGCAAGTCCTACGTGCTCGAAATAGTAGTCCATGTCTGCCCAACCTGATTCTTCGTCTGTTCCGACGATGAAGCGAACTTTTTTAGAAATTGGAAGGCCCAATTCTTTGATGATTTTCAAACCATAGTAACAAGCTGTTGTAGGTCCCTTATCGTCCGAAGCCCCACGCGCATAAAGACGACCATCTTTGATAGTTGGTGTGTAAGGGTCTGTGTCCCAACCGCTACCAGCTGGCACCACGTCCATGTGGGCAAAGATTCCGAGAACTTCTTCTCCATCACCAAACTCAAAATGTCCTGCATAGTTATCGACATTTTTAGTTGGGTAGCCATCGCGTGCTGCGATTTCAAGGAATTTCTCCAAGGCTTTTACTGGACCAGGTCCAAATGGATGCTCAGCATCAACCTTGCTATCATCACGTTCTGAGTTGATTTCCAAAAGGCTAAACAAGTCAGCCAAGAGGTCTTCTTTGCGTTTTTCTACTTCTGTTGTAAAATCAATTGCTGTCATTTTTTTCTTCTTTCTATCTTTTCTCGATGATTTCATCTACTGGCAAGCGGTAACTTGGTTCCAATTTTTCGTCTGTGTAACCTACTGTAATCAAGAGTTCTGGGCGGAAACGGTCTTCAATTTCCAAAACCTCATTGACTTTTGATTTGTCAAATCCAAGAATCAGATTTGATCCGATTCCTTGGTCTGTAAGAGCCAGAACCAAGTTCATAGCAACCAAACCTGCATTGAGGGCTAGGTAGTCGCTGACTTGTTGTTCATTGTAACGGGCAAACTCGGCAGGCAAATTTTTCATAAAGTATTGAAGTTGCTCTTCAGAAAAGTTATTAGCACCGCCAACTCGGGCAATCTTACGAGCACGTTTAGCCAAATCTGTGTCTGTAAACAGGGCAATGGTTACAGGCGCTGATGATACCTGTTCAAAGTTTGAACCGTAAGCCAATTTTGCTAGTTCAGCATTTTTCTCACGTACTACCACAAATTTCCAAGGCTGGCTGTTGTGGGCACTTGGTGCCAAGGTTGCAATTTCGATAGCCGTACGAACATCTTTTGGATCAACTGGCTTATCAGTGAAATGCATAGTCGCATGACGTTTTTTATTTAATTCAAGAAATTTCATAATCGATTTCCTTTTCTAATTCTACTGCTTCCATTCTACCATATTTTGAAAGAGCTTGCAGGGATTTTTCATAGAAAGAAATTGGAACAAGGATAAGCAACCGAATGAAGAAAACCATTTAAAGCAGGAATCCCCTCATCCAGTTCCAATTAATTTTCAGCTGCTTAAAGAAACTAGTCCATCTTATATTCTGACTTTATAATCTCCAAGAAATCTTTCACATCCTCTACATACCCATGCTTTTCTATTAAGCTGGCTAAGAGTTCCAGATTGTGTCCCTGATAGTTATCTTCACGACGTAATTCTTCATACATTTCGATAAAGGGAAGCCCCTTGGACTTGGCCAATTCTAACTCAGCCTCGTAATCATAAGCGACTTTACGAAATAGGATATTGACCAATTCCCCATCTTCAACCTCTATCACGGCATACTGGGCACGGTGATTTTTTAACGCCTCCCAATTAAAATAGGGCATACCAATCGAACCTGGATTGATGATTTGTTGCCCTTGACTGCCATAACGAAGCAACTGCTTGTGAACATGACCATAGACTGCCACATCAACTTCATCATCTAGGAGTTTGTCAAATTTCTCTGTATCATTCTCAACTAGCAAGTCACCACCATAGTTCTTATTTGGCAAATTATGAGAGATAGAAAAGCGCAATCCGTCAATTTCTTTCTTTTCCAGCAAAGGCAAGCTTCGTAGCCAGACAATCGTTGCAGGATCCATTCGCTCCATCAAAAACTGGGTCATGCGCATTGACTGGATTTCTTTCGGATGTTCCAAACCATATTCGCCATCCAAGGCCTCAAGGACACGATCATCCCAATTGCCTCGAACACTGGCTGTGATAGGAAGGTCCTTTAGCAGGGCGACTAAGTCATTTGCGCCTGGACCAGGAAGAAAAATATCTCCCAGAAGCCAGTATTCACTGACTCCTTGATTTTTAGCATCTGCAATCACTGCTTCTAGCGCCGTCACATTGCCATGAATATCTGATAAAATTGCAATTTTATAGTTCATGATGTTTTTCCTTCCGTTTGGTAATCTACTCTTTCTTCCGCCACTTGAGGCAAGGTTTCTGCCTCCTGCGGGTTCAACTTCCTCTGCACAGCCTCTGCAACGGCTCTAGGCACTCCAACTTCAACAATATCATCCACACCGGCTTCCTTGATTTTGGTCAGAGACTTGAAATGCTTCATGAGATTTTGCTTGCGTTTAGGTCCCAGACCTTCAATTCCATCCAATTGTGATGAAAAGGAATTTTTGGATCGCAGTTGACGATGGAAAGTGATGGCAAAGCGGTGCACCTCATCCTGAATGCGTTGGAGGAGGAAAAATTCCTGAGAATTGCGAGACAACTCCACCACCTCAAGCGGATCTCCAAAGAGCAATTCATGGGTTTGGTGCTTGTCATTTTTTTGCAAACCTGCAATGGGGATATCCAAGCCCAGCTCCTCTTGGATGACTTGCTTGGCGATATTGACTTGACCTTGCCCCCCATCAATGACAATCAAATCTGGCGGAGTCAAACCTTCTCGTTGTACTCGACCATAACGTCTGCGAATAACCTCACGCATACTGGCATAGTCGTCTGGTCCAACGACAGTCTTGATTTTATACTTACGATAATCTTTTTTACTTGGTTTGCCGTTGACAAAGACCACCATGGCTGAAACAGGGCTAGTTCCCATGATGTTGGAGTTATCGAAGGACTCGATGCGAACCGGGGTCGGGATTTGGAGCAAGCGTCCTAGATTTTCAATAGCTCGTTGTGTCTTTTCGACAGATTTCTCTAGCAGGTTGAATTTCTGCTCTAGGCTGACTCGAGCATTCTTTATAGCCAAATTGACCAGTTGCTTTTTCTCTCCACGCTGGGGTTTGAGAATCTTGGTGTCTACCAAAGCCTTGACAGCTTCTTCGTCAATATCCTGCGGAATCAGCACCTCATTAGGAACTAGATGAGATTTTTCTTGATAAAATTGTCCTACATAGGTCAAGAAATCCTCATCCGGATCATTGTAGTAGGGGAAAAGATTAACGTCTCGCTCAATGAGCTTGCCCTGACGGACAAAGAAAACCTGGACACACATCCAACCCTTATCCACATAGTAGCCAAAGACATCCCGATTTTGGAGATCCTTAGCCATGACCCGTTGCTTGGTTCGAAGCGTTCCAATGGCCTGAATCAGATCACGGTATTCCGCTGCACGTTCAAATTCCATAGTCTGAGCTGCCGCTGCCATCTTGCCCTTGAGGTCATCGATAATTTGATTATCCTGCCCTTTTAGGAAATCAGAAACCTCCTGAGCCATAGACTTGAAATAGTCCTCATCCTTCTTACAGATGGTGTGGGCCATACATTGACCGATATGGTAGTAAAAACAGACCTTAGACGGCGGATTGGTACACTTTCTAAAAGGGAAAATCCGATCCAGTAGCCGCTTGATTTCATTGGCTGCCCCTACATCTGGATAAGGTCCAAAGTAGAGACCACCGTCCTTCTTGACCTGACGGGTGATAATCAAACGAGGATAGCGTTCATTGGTAATCTTGATGAAAGGATAGGACTTATCATCCTTGAGCATGATATTGTACTTGGGCTTATTTTCCTTGATTAGATTGATTTCTAGGAGAAGTGCCTCAATATTGGACTCCGTAACAATAAATTCAAAATCTACAATTTCAGACACCAATGCCTCTGTCTTAGTATCATGACTTCCACGGAAATAAGACCTCACGCGGTTACGCAGATTTTTAGCCTTTCCTACATAGATAATGGTGCCGTTTTTATCCTTGTGAATGTAACAACCAGGGCTGGTCGGCAAGAGCTCTAGTTTTGATTTAATCAAGTTGTTCATAATTCCATTATAGCAAAAAAGTAGGGAAAGATTGTTCCCTACTCATTGCTCTCATATAATTTTCGGAGGTTTGCAACATCCTCTTCCTGGATACCATAAAATGAACCCGCAGGTTGCATGACAGACTTCTCATCTGTATGGTCCAAGCCAATCGCATGACCCAACTCATGTTCTGCAGTATGGACAATGCGCTCATAGGAATAGCCATAGTTAGGATTGGACAGATAATAGTGATTCAACCGTACCGTGACAGACAAGAATTGCCCTGTTAAGAGATTGGTCTGACTTTCCGCCTCTCCTGCCACAGGAGTGTTTCCGTTGTTCATCTCAGTAGCCAGGATATCCGCCTTGCTGGACTCAGTCACAAGTTCAAAGTTAAAAGCACCAGTTTTATTCCAATTCTGAATTGCTTCTACATAAGCCTCTTGAAAGCGTGAATCCATCTGTGGATCCAAGTAAATACGAGCAGAAGCCTGTGGCCATCTTCCTTCAGAATGCTGGTGGCTATCTGTCTGGTTCAACTTAGGCAGTTGCCCTGTTTTTTCCCATTGGTCGATACTTTGTTGACCAATTTTTACTGACCGTTCTGCTTGCTTTAGCGCTCCTTGAAAATCCCCGTTCAGATACCAGAGAAATCCAAAAGCAAGAGTGCATAAAAGCAAAACAATCCAAACCAGGCACCAAAACAAACGCCAAATAAAAGAAAAGAAAGCCCCTATCAAACGAAAAAGCCAGCGCATGTCTCTCCACCTTTCTAGCAAATAAAAATTATTTTACTAAAAGAAGCTGAAAGAAAGCTAAATACTGACTTTTTCATCTTAACGTCCTACTATTTTTTTAAGTAACTGGATAGCTTTGTATTTTAAAGGCGATGGATGATAACGGAAAGTACCTGCTTTGCGTACAATATAGCCATTAAAATTCTGTTTAAAACGCAAAACACCATCACTACCATCAAAAATCCCTTGAATGCCTAGGAAGTTGTATTTAGGTATTCCACGTTTTATGCTTTCCAACATAACATATTTTTGAAGCAGTGCAGGGGCATAGAACTTATTAAACTCAGTGTAAGAACCACTAAAGAGATAAGTCGTTTCCTGAGGCATATAAACAAATAAACTCCCGGCTAAAACAATATCTCCTTCCCCATATTTTTCAATCAAGTCTCGCGCTTCTGCTTTTCGAACTTCAAACGTTTCAAATTGACTAGAATATTCTCTCAGTTGATTTTGTTTTTTCTCAGAATGAGGATTTTTACTCAAATCAAGTCGCAACTTGTCCAAGATTTCTTCTAGTTTACTTTGTTCACCTTGCAATTTGCTCATATAGTCCGAAAAATTCAAGGTTGCTATGAGAAACTCAGCTTGTTCTCCAAAAGCATCATAAAAATGCTCATAGTATTCTAAACTTTTATCACTATATTCTCTACGTTCAGAGGTTTCTTTTGTTATATTCTTAAAAATTGATAGCTCTTCACGTTTTAACTTTTTCAACCGAATGCCAAACGTTTCAGCCTTTTTCACCAAGGGTTTACCCTTTTTGCTAAAACTTTTAAGCAAATTCTTTTCAGTTAATTCAGTCAAATCTTTATAGTATAACCAATCTGGTTCTCCACCTGGATAACCTGTTGTCAATCCATCAAATTGATAACCTAAATCAGTTAAACCTTGAATGATACTTTTTTTCTCAGCATCTATTGGATTACCTTGACTATCAAAAGTTTGATAAGTTTCATAAGGTTTTACAAGCAACTCTAATACACCATTTTGCTTGGCATATTCTTTTAACTTCGCATAAAAAACTGGAAGAGCATCTTGTTGGGTATAAATCGGCCCCGAATTGAGCTCCATATGCAGACCACCCAGCATGGGCAAGCTATAAACCAGAGCTGCAACTTGAATTTCTCCTTCTTGTTTCAAAGCTAGATAAACAATTCGAGCTCCTCTTTTTTCTAACAAGTCCCCCATCTGGACCGATTGCATAAAGGAACGAGAAGAAACCTGATCAGAATAAGCCTGAAACTCTTCTTTCGTGAGTGTAATTAGTGCCATATACTTACTTTCTATGTTTTTTTCTTAATGTTTTACGGAAATCAAGAGCAAGTCTTAACAGAGGATAGAGAGGATGGATAGGCATTGTAAATTCACCCAAATATTCTTCAATCGTTGGATTAAATTTTTCCTTAAAATGATAAAGTCCACCATTGAGAGAGTTTTCAACACCACCTAAATTTTGCCACAACATACCTCGCTCAAAGGCATAGCGAGCCGTTTCATACCAAGTTAAAATTGGTGCATTGTAACGTTTAAAATCATCATCCATACCAGCATATAGATTGACAGAGGTAATACCAAATTCCAAACTCAAAGTAGCCGCTAACGGAATATTTGATTTTCCCATATTCATATATCCCTGCAAGAAATCTATTTCCTCTTCTAAACGTTCTTTTTCTTTTATATTTTCCTGAATTTTTGAAGGTTTGGTGGCATCATTAAATTTTTCTGCAACTACTCTATTTTTTTCTAACTGTTCTTCTAATTCTCTTAAACGCTTAGAAACATCCAAACTCGTTAGCGTGATATAGGAATCTTCTTTGAAGTTATCTAATAATTTTTTATAATAAGCTTCGTTTCTTAAATGAATCTCTTTTCGCTTCTCAGTTTTTTTCATCAACTCCGAAAATGAATCTAATAGTTCCAGTCCACCATATTGAATTTCAAGCCCTTTGTTTCGTGCTGTTCGGATAGCTTGCCTCGTTGATTTAGAAAGTTTATCTTCTTCAAAATTTTCCTTATATATTTTCGCCTGAATACGAGGCTGAATGGTGTCACCCATCTCGGTTGTCCGCCCAGACCATTTCACTCCTAATTGCCCTAAAATCTCAACAATAGCAAGATTTTCAGGATATTCTCTTTTATCTTGATTGACCAAATGTTGGGATAGACAAATACTTGGATCGAAAGTCACAAAAACCGCTCTCTTACTGCGAGCATAAGACTTAATAGACTGCAGGACAAACTTTAAAAGTTCTATATCCCTGTAATCCAATATAGGACCTCTTGGAATATAAAACATTTTATAGCCTAAAGGAAGAGATTTTATGAGAATACTAGCCACAGCCAGTAACTTCCCCTCTTCATAGACACCAAATTTCTCATGATTCCAATCAGATTTCACTTTTTCCCAAGCACTGCTTTGTAATACATTAGCTAATTCATGTTCTTTGACAAACTGATCATATTCTAATGTGGGAATGCCAATTTGATAACGGTACATTTCCTACTCTCTTTCCTCCAGTATCTTATTACTATTCTACTACTTTCGTTTGAAAAGTCTAGTGAAAACAGACTTCCAGCATTGTTTTAAATCCAAGAATAACTATAAATAGTGGTTCATTTATAAAAAACTAACTCAATCTCTCTTCTAATTTGAAATCGATTGGCAGAGTTGCTAGAAACCGTTCCAATTGTTTTTCCCAATAATACCACTCGTGAGTTCCAGCGCTATGGCTATAGATCACATCAAATCCCAGTTTTTTGAGATTTTTCACTGCTAGATTATTGGCTTCGTACAAGAAATCCTGCTCGCCACACCAAGCCCAAAGCTTGGTCTTTTTATCCGATTTTTTAGCCAGACTTTCAAGAGAATAGGGGCTAGCTGTCCAATCTTTAATCTCCCCAAACACACCTCTCCAGTAAGCTGGCGTTCCCAAACCTTGGCTTTCAGGAGAAAAATCTTGAAAGCTAAGGGCGCCTGAAAAACTAGCTGCGTGAGAAAAACAATTTGTTGCAAGAGCCAGTTTAAAGCAGCCGTAGCCTCCCATAGAGAGGCCAGCGATAAAGGTCTTTTCACGCTTGCTAGTCATATTAGGGAAGAAGCGTTTCAGAACCTGTGGCAATTCCTCTGCTAGAGCTGTATAATAGTCAAAACCATATTGGGTATCGGTATACCAACCGTTGCTGGTATTGGGCATGACGACTATGAGATTGGTTCCTCGAAGTAAGCGTTCTACGTTGGTCCGCTTGAGCCAACTATTATGATTGCCAGACATCCCGTGCAAAAGGTACAAGACGGGAATGTCTTTACACTCTGGTTCTTCCACTCGATTGGCATCAGGGTAGAGGACATTCACTCCCCACTCCATATCCAAGACTTGTGAGTAATACTCAATTTTCATTACTGCCATGATTTGCTCCTTCTATTTTCCGATAAGAAAAAGCCAAAACTCGGCTTTCTCTCTGTTTATTTCAAAGATTATTTCGCTTCCATCACCACTGGTAAAATAGCTGGACGACGTTTGGTTTGGTCAAAGAGATACTTGGTCAGATTATCACGAACCTTCCCTTTAAGATCTGCCCAGTCAAAGTCATCTCCTTGAAGATAGTCTTCTACCGTCTGGTTAATCAATTCTGAACTTTCACGGAGAATATCACGGCTCTTCTTGAGATAAACAAATCCGCGCGTATGAACACGAGCCTTGGCCACAATTTTCTTCTCACGACGATTAACGGTAATTGCTACGATGAAAATACCGTCCTCTGACAAGACCTTACGGTCACGAAGAACCACATTACCAACATCACCAATGGCATTTCCATCAATCAAGACATCGCCTGCCGAAACCGCTCCAGCTGGAACAAAGTCCCCATTCTCATAAGCCATGCTGGTTCCCTTTTTAGGGATAAAAATGCGTTCTGGCAACATCCCAACTGCCATAGCAGCCTTAGCATGGGCATCCAACTCACGGTATTCCCCTTGAATTGGGAAGAGATACTTGGGTTGCAAGAGATTAATCATCAACTGCAAATCACGCGCATTTCCATGACCTGACACACGCAAGCTTTGAGTGATCAGTTTGACAACCCCGCCAGCTTGGTAAATCATGTTTTCCACACGCGCCATGACTGCTTCTTTGGCGATAGACGGAGTGGTTACGATATAGACCAAGTCACCGTCCTTGATTTCCACATAACGGTGACGACCAATCGACATCTTGCGAAGACCGTTGATAGGCTCACCCATACGACCTGTCTCAAGGATAATCAACTCATGGTCCTCAAAACGAGACATATCTTTTGGCTTAATCAAAAGACTCTCGTTAGCTAGAGACAATTTCTTAAGGCGAATAGCAGTACGGACGATATTTTCAATATCGAATCCTGTCAAGACCACACGACGGCCTGTTGCATCCGCAGCGTCAAACACCTGCTGGATACGAGAGAGGTTGCTGGCTACTGCTGCAACAATGATACGACCATCCCAGTCCGAAATGGTTTGAGTGATCTCGTCCCCAACTTCACTTTCGCTAGCCACTTGGACATTGCTATCTGCATTGGCTGAATCGCTAAGAAGAGCCAGAACTCCATCACGACCGATTTCTGCCAAACGAGCGAAGTCTGTCGCATAGGATTCACTAGCTGTCTGGTCAAATTTGAAGTCACCTGTATAAACGATACTACCTTCAGCTGTCTTCAAGACAACACCCAAACTTTCTGGGATAGAGTGGGTCGTACGGAAGAAGGAAACTACAGTCCCTCCAAAATCAATCTCCGTATCCTCATCAATGACATGAAAATCATTGAATTTCTTAACTGCGTCATTTCCTTTGACAAAGAGCTTGGCCAACTCAATAGTCAACTCAGAACCAAATACAGGTACCTTAGCTTCAGCCAAGAGATAAGGCAGCGCGCCGATGGCATCGGCATGTCCGTGGGTCAAGAAAACCCCAGCGATACGGTCGCTATTTTCAAAAAGGTAGTCCATATTGGGAATGACCACATCCACCCCTAGTTGTTCATTTTCAGGATATTTTAGACCTGCATCCAAAACGAAAATAGACCCATCGATTTCAGCGATATACATATTTTTCCCATTTTCACGTACACCACCAAGTGTTGTTAAACTGATATTACTCATTTTTCCTCCGAAAGCTTAATTTATTTTGATTATAGGGTTACTTGCCCTTTTATTCTAAAAGCACTACTTTTAGCCGAATCTTTTCCTACCATTATACCATTTTTTTGATGATTTTCAAAATGAAGATTTGTTTTCAAAAAAGAGCTGGTTTCCCAACTCTTTCCTATCTGCTATTCTTTTTCCATTAAAAAGTCATAAATTTCTTGCACGGTACCCAGCGCCATCATTTCTTGGTCCTTGACGGTTTGTTTGAGATTTTGGTAAATCTGACTTTCTCCAATTTCCCGCTTTGGTGCCTCTTTATTGACCGTCATGACACCATCTTTGATCATCACAAAGCCTAGTTCTTCAAACACTTGAATCATCTTGACCAGCAAGATTTGTTGGATATTGAGATAAGTCGCTAAATCCTTGAGCTTATAGCGAATATCAAACTCTGGAAACTGGTAGATGGTCTTGTACAATTTAGCAAACTGCTCTCTAGTCCCATAGCCTGTTAGATAATAGGCCTTGTAAATGTCATTTTTGAAATAGACAGCAGAGAAATTCTGTTCCTGAAAAATGGTCTTCAGCTGAGTAATATCTTCAGGAATGGTTTGTACGACAACAGCTTCACTATCCGCCAGATTTGGCAATTCCCCAGCAAAATCCAAGACTGGAACCCCTTCTGGCAAGACTGCATTTTTTCCACGAATGTTAAAAAGTTGAACACCCTCCACACGTGCATCCACCATCATCAACTGGAGGGCAGTTTGACCATTCCATTGATTGACAGACAATTTGACTGCCAGCTCTAGATTCTTGGTTTGAGAAAACTCTGTCGCCCATCTGCCTTGACCGAAGGCTACCACTTCAAAACTCGCTTCCCCCTTAGAGATTTTCAGCTTGAGATGGGCATTGCCTGCCCCCATGGTACGGGCACTTTCGACCTGAAAATCCTTGATATAAAAGACAGGTTTCTGATTGTCCATGCCAAAAGGTGCCAAACGTTCAAAACTTTTGACCATTTCAAGACTCAAAGTCTCCAAATCCAGTTCTTCATCTAAATTTAACTTGTTCTTGCCAGCAGCATCTGCGCCTTTTTCACGGACATAGTCTTCCAAGACCTGAGATAAATCTGAGAGTTTCTCCACTTCCAGCGTCATTCCTGCTGCACCAGCATGGCCACCAAAGGCGATAAAGAGGTCGCGATGGGGATCTAGGGCTTCAAAAATATCGACCGCTTCCACACTACGAGCACTACCCTTGGCACGACCGTTCTCTATATTGAGAACGATGACTGTCTGCCCTAGTTCTTCCAACAAACGACCAGCGACGATTCCCAGAACCCCAGGATTCCAGCCTTCCTTAGCCAAGACTTGGACCTTCTTCTCAGGGTCCACCATGGTCTTAGCTTCTTCATAGATAGACTGGACGATTTCCTTGCGCTCTTCGTTTTTCTGATGAATCATGAGGGCAATCTCATGGGCTTCCTCGTCGTCAAATCCAGTCAACAAATCAATGGCAGGATTGGGATCATCCAAGCGGCCCAAGGCATTCAAACGAGGGGCAATCTGGAAACCAACCGTTTCTTCTGTTACTTCGTTGGCGGCAATCCCAGCCATATCCAGCATTTCTTGTAAACCAATGCGCTGAGTATGTCCCAGCATTTCCAGACCATACTGAACCAAGATACGGTTCTCATCTGTCAAACTCACCATATCAGCGATGGTACCAATAGCGACCAAATCAAGCAATTCCACTTGTACTTCTTCTAAAAGGGCACAAGCCAGCTTGAAAGCCACTCCGCAACCAGCCAAATATTTGAAAGGATAGTTCGCATCTGGATGTTCAGGGTGAACGATGGCATAGGCATCAGGCAGGGTTTCAGGCATGGAATGGTGGTCAGTCACAATGACATCTACTCCCATAGACTGGGCCAATTCAATAGCCTCGTGACCCGCAACCCCATTATCCACCGTCACAATCAAGGAAATTCCTTCTTGCTCGATAAAGTATTTATAAACACTGGCATTAGGTCCATAACCGTCGGTAAAACGATTGGGCAGATAAACCCGGCACTCAGCACCAAGCTGTTCCAAACTTTCCTTAACAATAGAAGCCGAAGTCATGCCATCCGCATCGTAATCACCGTAAACGAGGATATTTTCCCCTTCTTCAATGGCCTGACGAATCCGTTCCACTGCCTTATCCATATCATGGAGCAGATAAGGGTCGTGCAAATCCTCCAAGGAAGGTTCTAAAAACTTCTTCAGACTTTCTTGGTCCTGAATCCCTCTCTCAAATAATAAGCGAGCCACCTCAGGACCCAGTCCAGCCTTCTTGGCTATTTTTGTAAAATCCGCATCTTCTACCTGCGGGGCAAACTGCCATTCATAAGTAGGTGTTATCAAAAAGACATCCACTCTTTCTAAGAATTCTATTGCTTCATTATAACACGATTTAGACGTTTTCTCTATCCAGATTGCTTTTTTATAAAATTTTAGTGAATTTTTTCAGATATGATTTGACAAGAAAAATCTTTTGGTGTAGAATCGTGTTATAAAATCTAACACAAAGGAGATTCCTTATGGCTTTAGTAGAATTTGAACACGTCGAAAAATATTACGGAGACTACCATGCGCTCCGCGACATCAATCTCCGTTTTGAAAAAGGGCAAGTCGTTGTCCTACTCGGACCATCTGGTTCTGGAAAATCCACTCTTATCCGCACCATCAATGGTTTGGAAGCTGTCGACAAGGGAAGTCTTCTAGTAAATGGTCACCAAGTTGCTGGTGCCAGTCAGAAGGATTTAGTTCCTCTTCGTAAGGAAGTCGGCATGGTTTTCCAGCATTTCAACCTCTATCCGCATAAAACAGTGTTAGAAAACGTAACACTAGCACCCATAAAAGTTCTAGGAATTGATAAAAAAGAAGCTGAAAAAACAGCCCAAAAATATCTGGAATTTGTTAATATGTGGGACAAGAAAGATTCTTATCCAGCCATGCTTTCTGGTGGACAAAAACAACGGATTGCCATCGCACGTGGCCTCGCTATGCATCCTGAACTCCTCCTCTTTGATGAACCAACATCTGCTCTTGACCCTGAAACTATCGGCGATGTTTTGGCAGTTATGCAAAAATTAGCCCACGATGGTATGAATATGATTGTCGTGACCCATGAAATGGGCTTTGCCCGTGAAGTTGCTGACCGAATCATTTTTATGGCTGACGGAGAAGTTTTGGTGGATACAACAGATGTTGATGACTTTTTCGACAATCCAAGCGAACCTCGTGCTCAACAATTCCTCAGCAAAATCATCAACCACGAAAGTGACAAAGTAAAATAAGGAGGCACCTATGAAAAAGAAATTCTTTTTATCAGCATTACTGCTTAGCCTTTTCGGCCTTGCTGCTACAAAACCAGTTCAGGCTGATACCAGCGTCGCAGATATTCAAAAGAGAGGCGAGCTGGTTGTCGGTGTCAAACAAGACGTTCCCAATTTTGGCTACAAGGATCCCAAGACAGGAACCTTTTCTGGTATCGAAACTGACCTGGCCAAGATGGTAGCTGATGAGCTCAAGGTCAAGGTTCGTTATGTGCCGGTTACAGCACAAACTCGCGGACCCCTTCTAGACAATGAACAGGTCGATATGGATATCGCGACCTTTACCATCACAGACGAACGCAAAAAACTCTACAACTTTACCAGCCCTTACTACACAGATGCTTCTGGATTTTTGGTCAATAAATCTGCCAAAATCAAAAATATTGAGGACCTAAACGGCAAAACCATCGGAGTTGCCCAAGGTTCCATCACCCAACGCCTGATTACTGAACTGGGTAAAAAGAAAGGTCTGAAGTTTAAATTCGTCGAACTTGGTTCCTACCCAGAATTGATTACTTCCCTGCATGCTCACCGTATTGATGCCTTTTCCGTTGACCGCTCGATTCTGTCTGGCTACATCAGCAAGCGCACAGTACTGCTAGATGATAGTTTCAAGCCATCTGACTACGGTATCGTTACCAAGAAATCAAATACAGAGCTAAACAATTATCTTGATAACTTGGTTACTAAATGGAGCAAAGATGGTAGTTTGCAGAAACTTTATGACCGTTACAAGCTCAAACCATCTAGCCATACCGCAGATTAAGGAGGATACCCCATGACAGATTTATCATCTTGGACAGCCTATTTTCAGGATTTTGGACAATTTTTCAATGGTTTCCTCTTCACCCTTGCCCTAGCGATTGGATCCTTTATCCTCGCTATGGTCTTGGGCATCTTCTTTGGAGCTATGTCAACCAGCAAACGTCCAATTTTGCGCATTTTGGCTCGCATCTTTGTAGAATTTTACCAAAACACTCCCCTCTTGGTGCAGTTTGTTATCGTTTTTTATGGCCTACCTCTTATCAGTGATCATATCATCATGATTCCAATTTATTGGACAGCCGTTCTCTGCGTGGGACTCTATCACGGCGCCTATATCGCTGAGGTTATTCGCTCAGGGATTCAGTCTATTCCTAGCGGTCAGATGGAGGCCGCCTTGTCGCAAGGTTTTACCTATATCAGTGCTATGCGTTTGATTATCTTGCCTCAGGCTTTCCGTATCATTCTCCCTCCTTTGACCAATCAAATTGTCAACCTCATCAAAAATACCTCCACAGTCGCTATCATCTCTGGAGTAGACTTGATGTTTGTGACCAAGTCTTGGTCAGCACTTAACGGAAACTACATTCCAGCATTTTTAGGCGCTGCCCTTCTCTACTTTTCTCTATGCTTCCCTGTTGCCCAGTTTGGTCGCAAGATGGAGCAAGCCAACAAAAAAGCCTATTCACTTTAGGAGGTTACTATGGAATCCATTTTAGAAGTTTTAACCCCAGATAACCTAATCTTTATCTTTAAAGGATTTGGCTTGACCCTCTATATTTCTCTGATTGCCATCGTCCTCTCTACCCTTATCGGAACGGTGCTAGCCGTCATGAGAAATGGCAAAAATCCTATCTTGCGCATCATCTCCAGCATTTACATCGAGTTTGTGCGCAACGTTCCCAACCTCCTCTGGATTTTCACCATCTTTTTGGTGTTTAAGATGAAGTCCACACCAGCTGGTATTACTGCCTTTACCCTTTTTACCTCAGCAGCCTTGGCTGAGATTATCCGTGGTGGCCTAAATGCCGTAGACAAGGGACAATACGAAGCAGGAATGTCTCAGGGATTTACTTCTGCGCAAATCCTCTACTACATTATTCTCCCACAAGCGATCCGTAAAATGCTGCCAGCCATCATTTCTCAGTTTGTAACCGTAATTAAGGATACCAGCCTCCTCTACTCTGTTATCGCCCTACAAGAACTCTTTGGAGCTAGCCAAATTCTCATGGGCCGTTATTTCGAACCAGAGCAGGTCTTCAGTCTGTATATCCTGATTGCCCTCATCTACTTCAGCTTCAACCTAGCAATTTCGAGCCTGTCTCATATGCTAGCCAAACGTTGGCAACAAGCTGCAGAATAATACTCTTCGAAAATCAAATTCAAACCACGTCAGCTTCACCTTGCCGTACTCAAGTACAGCCTGCGTCTAGCTTCCTAGTTTGCTCTTTGATTTTCATTGAGTATAAACAGCCACTCTCCAGTTCAATTGGAGAGTTTTTCAACTCAATCGCAAAAAACACTGCCAGATTTCTAGCAGTGTTTTGACATTTCATTTGCTTAGTAGACTGTTTTTTCAGTTTCTACATCGAAGAAGTGTGCTTTGTTCAAGTCAAATCCAAGTTCAACTGTTGCACCTGTTTGCAAGTAGTCACGAGCATCAACTTTGGCAACAAATTCATCTTTACCAACTTGGCAGTAAAGGTGAGATTCTGAACCAAGCAATTCTGATACAGAGATAGTAGCTTTGACAACTGATTCTGGGAATGTTTCAAGGAAAGCAGGTTCTGCATTCACGTCTTCTGGACGAATACCGAAGATCAATTCTTTACCTTCGTAGCCTTTTTCACGAAGAACTTTCAAAGCACCTTCTGGAACTTTCAAACGGAAACCGTCAGAAACAATTTCGCTTCCAACCAATTTCACATTGATGAAGTTCATAGCTGGGCTTCCGATGAATCCTGCTACGAATTTGTTAACTGGGTTTTTGTAAACTTCTTGAGGAGTACCGATTTGTTCTACACGTCCAATAGTACCTGTACCAGCAGGGTTCTTAGTTGCTGACATGATAACGATACGGTCTGCAAGTGTCATCGCTTCTGTTTGGTCGTGAGTTACGTAGATAGTTGTAGCTCCGATACGACGGTGGATTTTAGCGATTTCAGCACGCATTGATACACGAAGTTTGGCATCCAAGTTTGACAAAGGCTCGTCCATCAAGAACACTTTTGCATCACGGACGATGGCACGACCCATGGCAACACGTTGACGTTGACCACCTGAAAGGTCAGCTGGTTTACGTTCCAAAAATTCTTTCAATCCAAGGATTTCAGCTGCTTCTTGCACACGTTTATCGATATCTTCCTTGCTGTATTTACGCAATTTCAAACCGAAAGCCATGTTATCGTATACAGTCATGTGTGGGTAAAGAGCGTAGTTTTGGAATACCATGGCGATGTCACGGTCTTTTGGAGCTACGTCGTTGACAACCACGCCATCGATAGATGCAGTACCTTCTGTGATGTCTTCAAGACCAGCAATCATACGAAGAGTAGTTGATTTACCACATCCTGAAGGACCTACGAAAACGATAAATTCTTTGTCTTTGATGTCCAAGTTGAAGTCTTCAACTGAGTAGTGTTCGCTGTTTGGATATTTTTTGTAAATGTTTTTAAGATTCAATTCTACCATGAGGTGAACTCCTTTTGTCTTTTGATAGTTTTATTATAGATGAAAACGCTTTACATTTCTATGGCAAGGTGACCAAAAAAATAAAAAAGTTCTGTGCAACTTGCACAAAACTTTATAAAATATCTGGTAAAATCAACTGATAACACAGGGTAAGATCTGTCAATTCCTTCAATTGTAGCCCTGTCAATTCTTCCCATTTATCAATCTTGTATTGGAGAGAATTGCGGTGCAGATAGAGTTGTTGAGCTGTTTTTGTCAGGACTGCACTGTTTTCCCACAGTGAAAGGATGATTTCCTGAATCTGGTCCTGATCCAAAATCATCTGGTGCAGGCATTCCTTGATTGCCTTCAAGTCCACGAGTCTTTCTCCCATACTCCAAAGATAGAGCTGAGAAAAAGTATGAACACCTTGATGACCCTGACGCCACCAAGTCTTGAACAAATCGCGCTCAGCTTTGATTAAGTCTGATAGGGCTTGATGGCCTGTCTGAGACCAAACCTGACCCAACATGATTGACAGACGAAGTCCAAAGTCATACTCAACCGCTTCAATCGTATCACTTAAAATAGCTCGTACAGAAGTGTACTTATCTTGTTGCAGCACGAAAACATAATCCTGAGCTCCGACCTGAAGCACCGTCTGACAGTTAGGAAAAAGGGTCCGCATCATATCTAGCCAAGAAGCTAGATTTTCCTGCTGAAAATAGGAAAGATGGCAATAAACAAGCTGAATCTTTTTAAAAGCTTGCGGTGCCTGGCCCTTCCCCTCAATCAAAAAAGAATACCAAGGATTGAGCGAACGAGCCTGCTCCTGCTGGGTCAAAAGAGAAATCAACTGCTTCTCACGCTCGCTGAGCCCAGCTTCCTCCAGCAAAATCCACTGCTGAGAAGCTAAAGGAAGAGTTAGATAACCCTCTTTCTCTACTGGTTGGTCTGAAATCTGAGCCTCAGGAAACCAGTCTTGTAGTTCTTTTGCCATCATGTCCTAGCCCTCCACTTTTTGGATGCACCACGAAATCAAGCTCTCAAGACGTTCCAGATTTTCAGTCATATGGAGATAGCCCATCACGGCTTCAAAACCTGTGGACATACGGTAAGTCACCACATCGGCATTTTTGGCCTTGGTGTGGCTATTGGTATTACGACCACGTTTGTAGATTTCTTCTTCTTTTTCCGTCAGGACTTGCTCCTCTAACATAAGGGAAATCAGGCGAGCCTGAGCCTTGGCTGAGACATACTTGGTCGCCTCTTGGTGAAGTTTATTGGGCTTGGTCATGCCTTTGAGGATGAGGTGACGGCGAATATACATGGAATACACCGCGTCCCCCTCAAAAGCTAACGCAATCCCGTTAATGAGATTGACATCAATCACGTGTCCACCTCACTCCATCCTTGGTGTCAAGTAGCTTAATCCCTTGTTCTGCCAATTGGTCACGGATTTGGTCCGCTATGGCAAAGTCACGATTAGCACGCGCTTCTTGACGTTTTTGGATCAAGTCTTCAATCTCTACATCCAAAACTTCCTCAACAAAGACAATCCCAAAGACTTCCAACATATCCGCAAGAGCTTTCTTAACCGCTGCATTATAGTTGCCAGAGTTGATCCACTTAGCCATTTCAAAGACAACTGTGATACCATTGGCAGAGTTGAAATCCTCATCCATAGCTGCTACAAACTTATCTTTAAATGCTTGTAGCTCTTGAGCATCTACAGTTCCTGTAAATGGTTGCTCGTAAGTATTCTTTAGATACTTGAGATTGGTCTCGGCATCACGCACTGCCTTTTCCGTAAAGTTGATAGGCTTGCGGTAATGCTGTGTCGCAAAGAAGAAACGAAGTACTTGCCCATCAAGGGTTTTAAGGGCATCATGCACAGTGATAAAGTTCCCCAAGGACTTGGACATCTTGACATTATCGATGTTGACAAAGCCGTTGTGCATCCAGTAGTTGGCAAAGATCTTGCCTGTTTTGGCTTCTGACTGGGCAATTTCGTTGGTATGGTGAGGAAACTCTAGGTCGGCTCCACCACCGTGGATATCAATGGTATCACCTAAAATCTCTGTCGACATGACTGAACACTCGATGTGCCAGCCCGGACGACCAGGTCCCCAAGGACTATCCCAAGAAATCTCTCCTGGTTTGGCAGATTTCCATAAAGCAAAGTCTACAGGATTTTCCTTACGAGCCGTTTCTTCATCGGTACGACCTGAAGCACCCAGCTCCAAATCTTCCAGGGTTTTATTGGCCAACTTGGCATAGTTGTGAGATTTTTCCACACGGAAGTAAACATCTCCTTGACTCTCGTAAGCAAAGCCTTTTTCAATCAAATCTTCCACAAAGCGGATGATATACACCATAAACTCCACCACACGCGGATGGTGGGTCGCAGGTTTGACACCCAAGGCCGTCACATCCTCACGAAAGGCAGCGATGTACTTGTCAGCAACCTCCTGAGGCGTGATGCCTTCTTCCTTGGCACGATTGATAATCTTATCATCCACATCCGTAAAATTGGAAATATAGGCAACCTCGTACCCACGATACTCAAAATAGCGACGAATGGTATCAAAAGCCACTGTTGAGCGGGCATTCCCCACGTGGATATAGTTGTACACGGTTGGCCCACAAACATACATCTTGACTTTGCCGTCCTCAATCGGGACAAATTCTCGCAAATCACGAGACATGGTGTCATAGATTTTAATCATAAATCATAGTCAGGAAATCCAAAATCCAAGAACAGTTAGTTTCATCACTAAAAGTTCAATTGAATTTCAGTCCGAATGTCTCTACACTTCGGAATCCCTTGCTCCTTTCTCATTCAGATAAACCACCTGAGTCTGTTTGACAAAGCCAATTTTTTCATACAAGCACTTGGCACCTACGTTGCTATCCTCTACTGCAATTTGGAACTCCTTATCATTTTGCTCAATTAGTTGGTTGACAAGGGATTTTGCTAAGTAGCTTCCATAGCCTTTTCCACGTTCAGGTTCAGATATTGCTAAACCGTAGAAGTAATTCGTATCGCTCGATAAATCAATCGTGCAAGTTCCAATAACCTGACCGTCTTTTAATAAAACATATAGGCGACTTTCTGGATCCTTCAGAGCTTCAGCGACATATCTATCCACAATCTCTCTAGACTCATGTTCCTCTGAAAATGCCTGAAATTTTAACTGACTAATTTGATCCTGATACGAACTATCTGCTAACAAAACTTCAAGATTGGAAACAGTTGCTAACGGATCAGGTTTTCTATCCTTACCTAACCAAGTTTCTGTCTCTTCATCCTCGACCAATCCCCAGTTACTGACAAAATCAGGATGGCGGTCTAGAAAAACACGCTCTGTCTGAAAAGTAACTGAATGAATCGGAAAAGAAGCTGTTTCTCTCTCAAAACTAGTAATCAATGCACGCGCAATTCCCTGACGGCGATAATTGGGATGAACCAGTATCGTCACTTCTACATCTTGATCATCTGCATAGACAGTTAAGAGACCAACAAGTTCGCCTTTTTCATAATAAAGGAAAAAGGCGGGCATGTTTGGGTCAAAATTAAGCATGTTAGAGAGATAGGGAACACGATAGGTACCGTCATAGTTTTGGCAACAGTTAATTAGTTTTTTCGCCTCAGATAGCTCCTCTTGGCTTAACTTGTTTCTTGCTTGAATCATATAGCTATCCTCTACAACCCAGACGATTTGTGACTGGCTTCTTTAGCCTGCTCGAGTTTATTGACGTAGTACTCTCGTTTTTCTTCGACTTCGTGAATGACCGGCTCATCCTTCTTACCATGAACACGGACAATCTTAGCAGGAATACCGACAACCGTCACATCACTTGGAACATCTGCTACGACAACTGCTGCAGCACCGACCTTGGCATTTGCACCAATTTCTACAGGACCAATAACTTGGGCATGGGCTGATATGAGTGCTCCCTTTCGAACGGTCGGATGGCGTTTCCCACAGTCTTTCCCTGTTCCCCCAAGAGTCACTCCGTGATAAAGGAGAACACCTTTCTCAACAATCGCTGTCTCGCCAATCACCAAACCAGAGCCATGGTCGATAAAGACACCTGAATCAATCTGAGCACCCGGATGAATCTCAATCTGAGTCCAAAAGCGCCAAAACTGACTGTGCATACGAGCCAAGAGTTTGAAGCCATGATTCCAGAGAAAATGCGAAAGACGGTGGGCCGCCAAGGCCTTGACACCTGGATAAGTCAGCAAAACCTCCAAAGTGGTGCGGGCCGCTGGATCATTTTCTTTTACGATATCAATGGTTTCGCGCCACCATCCCATACATTTCTCCTTTTCTTATTCTGAATCTTTTTGTTTTTCTGTAAATTCTTTCTTAGGTTTGTGATCCTTGTGATGACGTGGGCGGTGAGGTCTCTCAGATTTTTCACCTTTTTCATCACGTTCAGGTTTTGGAGGACGAGGAAGAAGGGCTTTCATAGAAGCATCCACACGTCCTTTTTCATCAATCTTGATAACCTTAACATCAACTTCATCACCGATTTCTACCAAGTCTTCGACATTATTGGTACGCGTCCAAGCCATCTCAGAGATATGAACAAGGGCATCTGTCTTATCAAAGAGGTTAACAAAGGCACCAAATTTCTCGATACGAACGACTTTAGCACGGTAAACTTCATCCACTTTGGCTTCACGAACCAGACCAGCAATAATTTCTTTAGCACGGTTAATAGCATCTTGGTCGCTAGAGTAGATAGACACATTTCCTTCTTCATCGATATCAATCTTAACACCTGTTTCAGCGATAATCTTGTCGATGGTTTCTCCACCCTTACCGATGACAATCTTAATCTTGTCCACATCTATCTTGATGGTATCAATTTTCGGAGCAGTTGGAGCCAATTCTGGACGAACTTCTGGAATGGTTGCTTCAATCACATCAAGGATTTCAAAACGAGCTTTCTTGGCTTGAGCAAGAGCCTCAGTCAAGATTTCTGCAGTAATCCCTTGGATCTTGATATCCATTTGTAGGGCTGTAATCCCGTCACGAGTACCAGCAACCTTGAAGTCCATATCTCCAAAGTGGTCTTCCAAACCTTGGATATCTGTCAAAACTGTGTAGTTATTTCCATCTGAGATAAGTCCCATGGCAATACCAGCTACTGGCGCCTTGATTGGCACACCACCAGCCATAAGAGCAAGCGTTCCCGCACAGATAGAAGCTTGAGATGAAGAACCGTTTGATTCCAAGACCTCAGCTACCAAGCGGATCGCATATGGGAATTCTTCCAAACTTGGCAAGACTTGAGCAAGGGCACGCTCACCGAGAGCACCGTGACCAATTTCACGACGACCAGGCGCACCGTAACGACCAGTTTCCCCTACAGAGTATTGTGGGAAGTTATAGTGGTGCATAAAGCGTTTCTTGTACTCTGGATCCAAACCATCGATGATTTGAGTTTCTCCCATCGGAGCCAAGGTCAAAACTGAAAGAGCCTGAGTTTGTCCACGAGTAAAGAGACCTGAACCGTGCACACGAGGAAGGAAGTCAACAACCGCATCCAAAGGACGGATTTCATCGACCTTACGACCATCAGGACGCACCTTGTCTTCTGTAATCAAACGGCGCACTTCAGCGTGCTCCATTTGTTCCAAGATTTCAGCCACATCTCGCATGATACGGTCAAACTCTTCGTGGTCTGCATATTTTTCTTCGTAAACAGCAGTTACTTGGTCTTTGACTGCTTGAGTTGCAGCTTCACGAGCCAATTTCTCTTCTACTTGGACAGCTTTTTGGAGGTCACTGTTGTAGGCTGCGATAATTTCAGCCTGCAATTCAGCGTCAACATGAAGCAATTCCACTTCTGCTTTTTCTTTACCAACAGCTGCAACGATTTCTTCTTGGAAGGCAATCAATTCTTTGACCGCTTCGTGCCCTTTAAGGAGCGCTTCCAGCATGATTTCTTCTGATAATTCTTTAGCGCCAGACTCTACCATGTTGATAGCGTGTTTAGTCCCAGCTACTGTCAATTCAAGAAGAGATTGCTCTGCTTGTTCTTGCGTAGGGTTGATGATGATTTGACCATCTACATAGCCCACCTGTACCCCAGCGATTGGACCGTCAAATGGAATATCTGAAATAGACAATGCCAATGATGAACCAAACATAGCAGCCATTGGTGCAGATGCATTTTCATCATAAGAAAGTACTGTGTTGATGACTTGTACTTCATTACGGAAACCTTCCGCAAACATAGGACGGATTGGACGGTCAATCAAACGCGCTGTCAAAGTCGCATCTGTTGAAGGACGTCCTTCACGTTTCATAAAGCCACCAGGAAACTTCCCGGCTGCATACATTTTTTCTTCGTAGTTGACTTGGAGAGGGAAGAAATCCCCAGTTGCCATTTTCTTAGACATAACGGCAGCAGTCAAGACAGTTGACTCACCGTAACGTACAACAACAGAGCCATTTGCTTGCTTGGCAACCTGACCAGTCTCTACAATTAACTCACGACCCGCAAAAGTCGTTTGAAACACTTGTTTTGTCATTTTAATCCCCTTTGGATTGATGTAATTATACGCCTTGCCTACAAAGATCAAGATACTAAGGACGTCAAAAGCAAAGTAAAAATAGGAAACTGACGAAGTCTTCGATGAAGACAAGACAGTTTATCTTTTTTACACAGCTTTTCGGCCGGGTTCAATTGCTCAAGATATTTTGGACGATTCGACTTGCCGAACATTTCTGTAGAAAATAGGAAGGTGATGCCGCACTCGATGAGTGCTAGGAAGCTTATCTTTTTTCCTAAGAAATGAGGCCAAAATTCAATTAAGTATCTTTTTGATATTTCCCTGAAATAGTGCGGACGGGAGGTAAAATTATCCAGTGGATGATTTTAGAAATCCAATGGTAATTTTTAATCACTTCGCCTTTTCATTTCTATGCTCAGGCTAAAATAGTTCCCCGAACTATTTTACTCTCAAAAATCCCGTCTTAGATAATAATATTGTTATCATCTAGGATACCACGATAGCGTGAAATATCTTTTAAATACTCACTCCGTTCCTGTTTTTTTGAGACACACATTATCAGATTTTGTTTAAAAAATAATCAACTTTAAACAAACTTCTACAACCTAAATACCCTCATCTTTGTATCAAGTACGTACAGAGTCTATTTTATCATATTTTTCTTAAAAAGTGCGGTCTTTACCATTAAAAAGGAACCATTCCCCTCACTTGAGAAGAATGGTTTGCTTTTTATTATCCTAGAGACTGATGATTAAACAAGGCATGGGTTGCTTGGTGGATGTATTTTGCTGTTTCAGCATTGTTCATAGTGTAGAGATGCACACCGGCAACATCCTGAGTTACCAAGTCCACGATTTGGTCCACTGCATAGGCAAGTCCTGCTGCTCTGAGCGACTCAGGGTCATGCTCATACTTGTCTAAGATGGCTTTAAATTTGCGTGGAAGATGGATATTCTCACAAGTCTTCAAGAGGCGGAGAGCCTGATTTCGATTCAGAATTGGCATAATCCCTGCATGAATAGGAACATCAATTCCAGCCAAGATGCACTTGTCCTGAAAATCATAGAAGCGCTCATTGTCAAAGAAGAGCTGAGTTACAAGGCTCGAACAACCTGCATCCACTTTCTTCTTAAGATTTTGAATATCTGAAATCTGATTTGGTGAATCTGGATGACCTTCTGGATAACAAGCACCAACAATATCAAAGTGAGGGGCTTGTTCCTTGATGAACTCAATCAAGTCGGTTGCGTAGCGGAAATCCTTTTGTGGTTCCACATCAGGGATAATATCCCCACGAAGAGCCAAGATTTTCTGAACCCCAACCTTGTCTAAGTCGGCAATGGTTTCAGCAACCATGTCCTTGGTCAAATAGATGGCTGGCAAGTGAGCAATAGTAGGAATCGCCAAGTCATTTTGGATAAAGTCAGCCAAACGAACCGTCGTTTCCTTGATATTAAATTTATTATTGCTGGCAGTCACACTGATAAAGTGGGGAGCCAACTCCTGCATATCTTGAAGAGCAGAAATAATTTTATCATTACCCACGGCTGGGTTTGGAGGGAACACTTCAAATGAGAGTGACGGTGTTTGGCGTGACATAGTCATTATCCTTTTCTAGTTGATTTTTCGTTAGCTGGACTCTTAGAATCCAAGTGAAACAGGCAGATTGACCAAACAGTGCTTCTTGAGAAATCCTTATCTTACAATTTCTCACGCGCAGCTTTAGCTGCTTCCACAAGGCGGATCAAACTTTCTTTTGTTTCTGGAATACCACGTGTTTTCAAACCACAGTCAGGGTTGATCCAAACTTTCTTGCTTGGCACTTTAGCAAGGATGGCTTCGATTGTGTTGTCGATTTCGCCTTCATTTGGTACACGAGGTGAGTGGATATCGTAAACCCCAGGTCCCACTTCTGTTTGGAAGTTTTTCGCTTTGAGTTCGTCCAAGATTTCAAGGTTTGAACGGCTAGCCTCAAATGAGATAACGTCCGCATCCAAGTTGTCGATAGCTGGGATGATATCTGTAAATTCTGAGTAACACATGTGAGTGTGGATTTGTGTGTCTGGTGCTACTGTTGAGTGTACCAAGCGGAAGGCAGGAATTGCCCAGTCAAGGTAGTCTTCATACCAGTCGCTACGACGGAGTGGCAATTTCTCACGAAGAGCAGCCTCGTCGATTTGGATGATTTTCACACCAGCAGCTTCAAGGTCAAGCACTTCATCCTTGATAGCAAGGGCGATTTGAAGAGTAGAATCCTTGATAGAGATGTCTTCACGTGGGAATGACCAGTTGAGAATGGTAACGGGTCCAGTCAACATACCCTTAACAGGTTTGTTTGTACGGCTTTGTGCATAGCTAGACCATTTAACAGTGATAGGGTTAAGACGAGTGACATCGCCCCAGATGATTGGTGGTTTCACCCCACGCATACCGTATGATTGTACCCATCCATTTTTAGAGAAGAGGTAACCTGACAAGTTTTGACCGAAGTACTCAACCATGTCGTTACGCTCAAATTCACCGTGAACAAGGACATCAAAGTCGATATCTTCTTGCCATTTGATCCATTCGTCAATTGTTTCAGCAAGGAAAGCGTCGTACTCTTCTTGAGACAATTCACCTTTACGGTAAGCCAAACGTTTAGCACGAACTTCTTTTGTTTGAGGGAATGAACCGATAGTTGTTGTTGGAAGAGCTGGAAGTTTGAAAGCTTCTTCTTGGATAGCTTCACGTTCTGCAAAGGCTGGCAAACGAGTGTAGTCAGCGTCTGTCAAACCAGCGATGCGCGCACGAAGTTCTGCATTAACACCAACACGTTCAGTCGCAAAGAGTTCTTTGTTAGCTGCAAGTGCTTCTTCACCTTGACCATTGCGGATAGCATCCAAGTCACGGATTTCATCCAATTTTTCAACTGCGAAAGCAAAGTGGTTCAAGATAGCTGGTTCAAATTCTTCATTAGCAGTTGTAAATGGCACATGAAGAAGTGAGCATGAGCTAGTCAAAACAATGTTTTCAGCTGGGATTTGCTCAAGAATAGCCAAACTCTTTTCGTAGTTGTTACGCCAGATGTTTTTACCATTGACAATACCTGCATAGAGAGTCTTGTCAGCTGGGAAACCACCTTTAACCAATTCAAGAGTTTTCTTACCTTCAACGAAGTCCAAACCGATAGCATCAACTGGCAAGTTTACAAGGTCAGCGTAAACGTCACGAACGTCACCAAAGTAAGTTTGAAGCAAGACTTCAAGACCTTTTTTGTCAGCCAAAAGTTTGTTGTAAAGGTTCAAGAAGAGAGCTTTTTCTTCAGCTGTCAAGTCTTTTACAAGAGCAGCTTCATCCAATTGGATGCGAGTTGCACCAAGTTCAGCCAATTTAGCAAAAACTTCTTGGTAAGCAGCCACTAAGCTGTCTACGAAATCTTCTGCTTTCACGCCTTCTTCAAAGTCTGACAATTGAAGGAAAGTGAATGGACCTACAAGGACTGGACGAGTGTTCAATCCAAGTTCTTTTGCTTCTTGGAACTCATCGAAAATTTTGTGACCTGCAAGTTTAACTTGAGTGTCTTTTTCAAATTTAGGAACGATGTAGTGGTAGTTGGTGTTGAACCATTTCTTCATTGGAAGGGCGCGAACGTCTCCTTTTTCTCCTTGGTAACCACGACCCAAAGCAAAGTAGCGCTCAAGGTCAGACAAGTCCAAGTTTTGAACTGAAGCAGGCACCACGTTGAAAAGGAAAGCTGCATCTAGGAAGTTGTCATAGTGAGAAAAATCATTTGATGGAATTTCAGTAATGCCTTTTTCTTTGACAATGTTCCAGTGTTTAGCACGCAATTCTTTTGCTGCTGCCAAAAGTTCTTCTTCTGAGATTTCTTTTCTAAAGTATTTTTCAGTTGTAAATTTTAATTCGCGGAATTCGCCCAAACGAGGGAAACCGATAATTGTAGTTGACATGATGTGTCCTCCAAAATTTGTTGTTGAAACTATCTTAACAGAAAAGAATGCGTCTGTATAATTGTAAAAAATTAGGCTTTGGTATAGTTTAAAACTATATCGCTTTTTTAGACAAAAGAAAAAGACCTGAGACACATGACTCAAATCCTTTGTGTGGCTTGTTTTTTGCTGTATTTTTGTTAAAATACTCAAACACGTTATTAGTAATTCTTATAAGTGACTATGGCTTGTTATTAGAAAAGACTATAAGTCAATCCCCTTCTCTCGGAGATTTGCCAGACACTCCTCATAGTAGGTCGCGTCATGTTCGCTGTATATAGGACTAGTCAACTTCTCCTCTACTAAGTCTTGATAAGGAGTGCAGGTCTTACCACGGTAATTCTTGTCCATCCACTTTGGACTGCCCTTATAGCCTCGGTTAGCCATCTCCTTCATAATCAAGTCATGATAGGCATAGAGACGATAGGGCGAGTGGGTAAAGACATAGTCAACCGTCGCATGCTTTCTGCCCCAGCCATTGACACGGAGGGCACCGCACTCTCGATGTTGCCCCAAGAGTTGAGGACGAGGAAGCTGTGAAATCAAAGCCTCATGCCAAAGTCTTATGACAATCTCCTTTCAATAAATTCGAATGTTGCAAGTAGATATTTGGATAGCGATCAAGCAATTCTCGAGTCTTAGTGATTAAGTCTTCCTTAGAATCCTGACCAAAGCGGTAGCGATCCAGCAGGAGCATATAGTCCTTGCGCTCAGCATCTGTCGCTTTCTTTTTGAAATAGCCCCAAATATGCTGAAAGGCATTGCAAACCTGACCCCTGTGCTCTGGAATCTGGCAGGCACGGTCAATCATCTCTTGAACCATGCTCACCTCCACCTCTTCATTCTTGAGATACTGACGAATCTCATTGTAAATATTGCTGGAATGACTCAAAACGAGGTATTTGTTTCTAGCCCAGAGTTGTTGGCAAAGGGCACGTTGGTTGTTATTCATAATTGACATTATACCATGTTTGGATTCAGAAATATCTATTCCTACTTTATAATCTTATAAAATTGCCTTTTTTAAAGCCGCTTGAAGTTCTTCATCTACTGCGTAGATATAGAGTCCATTTACTCCTCTTGTAAGTAAAACATTTAATTCATTTTTTAAAAGATCTTCACCAAAATTTTTCATTTCACCATTTTCGAGTTTCCTATTTTGAACTGCTCCTTTATTTTTACTAGCAGAGATATCAAACATAATTTTACCATCTCTATATTTAACCGATGGACCAATAATGACTCCAGCATAATTCAAATCAAAACCTTGCACAGTAAAAGTGGATCCTACTTCACCAATAGTTTGTGGTTGTTCAATCCAAGAAAGTTTAGAGTTTTTCCTATCCCTACTCAATTCTCTATTCCAAGGACAAGACCAGTCATCTATTTCCACACACCAATAATCTTTAGATTCAGGTTTAGATTGACTACTATATTCCCAATCATAAGTTGCTATTAACCTAGAAATCCCTAAATGACGATTCTCATCTTTTAATTTAATAGCATCCTGTAATTCCTTGGGAGAATTAAATATCTGGATATCATAGTTATTATCTTCTTTTAATTTGGTAATTTCTCTTTTATCAATAATATTTCTAATCCAACTAATTGTTGATTCACTAGCTTTTATACGCATTTGATTATTTAATTCAATTAAATTGCCAGACAGCCTCGCTTGATGCTGTAAAGTCAAAAATGAATCATCTACCCATATTTGAGATTTACTCATTATTTGATTATCATCGTACACTAAAACTACTACTTTCGATTTTGATAGTATATCCTTTAAATGATTACCACCTTGATAAGCTTGATTTTTTGCAGTCAAAAGTAAGTGTCCTTCGTCAATAACAACTATACCAGCATTAGCATTTTGCTTTTTTAGTGCGTTTAAAAACTGAGTTGGTTTCATAGCAACATCAATAGTTGAACCACTCTTCCATTCAAGTTTTTTCTCTATTTCTTTATAGACACTCAATTGATCATCATGATTAACAACCAAATTAATTGCATTATTTTCTCTTAGGAAATCCGTGTCATCAGAATTTAATAGATCATCGATTAAAGAACTCATCAAAACAGTTTTACCAGCACCAGCTTCTCCTTTAACCAAGATTAAAGTTCCAAACTCGTTCTTACTAAGTGCTGATGTAATTTTAAAAATGATTTCATTTTTCGCTTTTAATTGCTCATTGGTTAATTTATGAAATGGGGAAGATTTAAAAATTGCAGAATTTCTAACAATACTTTCTGCTGGAAATAAATACTTATTTTTCTTATTTAACGAACTCCAAATTTTGGTAAAAATCTCATCAAGCTCATCAGAAGTATAATATTTATTTTGAGGATTCCCTCGTCTGTTTTGAACATTTGAAACATTATCAACACTTAATAAATACAACATTAGTCTATTCTCAATATCTAGTGTCAAAGACTTATTAAAGTGATGATGACCTATAACAAACATTTTAGTAGTATTTGATTTTGAAAATTTAGTCCAATCTTCTCTAATTTCACCTAAATGTTGATTTGTACGACGTACAATATCTGTTGTTTCACCTACATAAACACTATATCCATCAGAATTTTTATCATTTACAATATATATAGTCGGATACTCAAACAATAGCATCTTGTTTTCATCACGAAAACTGATTTTTAAAGTTTCCTGTAAAGTGTCTAATGAACCACTTTCATATTTTACTTCTTCAATTACTGGTTTCAATATTTTACTCATATCAGTTACTCAACACTATAATTCAGTATATTTTCTATTATTCCCCTTGCTTAATTTAACAGGATATTTCGCTTTATTTTTTTCTAATTTTTCTTCAATAATCTGTTCTATATCCAGTTGTAAATTATCAGCTAACATCATTGAATATATTAGCACATCTGCTAGTTCTTCTTTAATTCTTTCAAGAGAATTTGTTGTAACTTCTTCAGGCTGCTTCCATTGGAACAATTCTAGAAGTTCACTAGATTCCAGCAAGATAGAAATAGCTAAATCTTTTTCATTGTGAAATTTTCTCCAATCCCGATCATCTCGAAATTTATTAATTTTCTCTATTGTTGATTTCATTTATTTTCTCCAACATCAATTTACTTATACACATTATATCATGAAACCCGTTCTTAAATTTTATAATTGGAATAAAATTAGGTTTAAATTCTTGAAATTCCCTCTAATCCCAAAACAATCCTTTCCCCCTTTCTCCTCCAAAATATGGTATAGTAGAGTTATACTATCTATGAGGAGTTTACATGTCACAGGATAAACAAATGAAAGCTGTTTCTCCCCTTCTGCAGCAAGTTATCAATATCTCATCGATTGTCGGTGGAGTTGGAAGTTTGATTTTCTGTATTTGGGCTTATCAGGCTGGGATTTTACAGTCTAAGGAAACCCTCTCTGCCTTTATCCAGCAGGCAGGTATCTGGGGGCCACCTCTCTTTATTTTTTTACAGATTTTACAAACGGTCGTCCCTATCATTCCAGGAGCCTTGACCTCGGTGGCTGGCGTCTTTATCTACGGCCACATCATCGGTACGATCTACAACTATATCGGCATCGTGATTGGCTGTGCCATTATCTTTTATCTGGTGCGTCTCTATGGGGCTGCCTTTGTCCAGTCTGTCGTCAGCAAGCGCACCTATGACAAGTATATTGGTTGGTTGGATAAGGGCAATCGTTTTGACCGTTTCTTTATCTTTATGATGATTTGGCCCATTAGTCCAGCTGACTTTCTCTGTATGCTGGCTGCCCTGACCAAGATGAGTTTCAAGCGCTATATGACCATCATCATTCTGACTAAGCCCTTTACCCTCGTGGTTTATACCTACGGTCTAACCTATATTATTGACTTTTTCTGGCAAATGCTTTGACACATAAAAAATCCGTTTGGTTTCCCAAGCGGATTTTGTGCTTTATTTTGAAACTTCTTTTGCAAGAACAAAGTTCCCAAGAGTAGCAGAACCATTTCCTGCGACTGCTGGCGTCACGATGTATTCACGCACATCTGGTACTGGTAGGTAACCATTGAGAAGAGATGTAAATTTCTCACGGACACGGTCCAGCATGTGTTGTTGAGCCATGACCCCTCCACCAAAGACAATCACATCTGGTCGGAAAGTCACTGTCGCATTAACCGCAGCTTGAGCGATATAGTAGGCTTGAACATCCCAAACAGGGTTGTTGAGTTCAATATTTTCCCCACGAATACCTGTACGAGCTTCAAGACTTGGACCAGCCGCAAAGCCTTCCAAACATCCTTTGTGGAATGGACAAACACCGTTGAATTCTTTTTCAATATCCATTGGGTGTCTAGCAACATAGTAGTGACCCATTTCAGGGTGACCCACACCACCGATAAACTCACCACGTTGGATAACACCTGCACCGATACCTGTACCGATTGTGTAGTAAACCAAGTTTTCGATACGACCACCAGCATTGTTACGGGCAACCACTTCACCATAAGCAGAGCTGTTTACATCTGTTGTGAAGTACATTGGCACGTTTAGGGCGCGGCGAAGGGCACCAAGCAAGTCCACATTTGCCCAGTTTGGTTTTGGAGTCGTTGTGATAAAGCCATAGGTTTTTGAGTTTTTATCAATATCAATCGGACCAAATGAACCAACTGCAAGACCAGCAAGGTTGTCGAATTTTGAGAAGAACTCAATGGTTTTATCGATTGTTTCGATTGGAGTTGTTGTTGGAAATTGTGTTTTTTCTACAACGTTAAAGTTTTCATCACCGACAGCACAGACAAACTTTGTACCGCCCGCTTCCAAGCTTCCATATAATTTTGTCATGATAAACCTCTTGTTTTTATTTTCTTTATTATAGCATATTTCGAAAGTCTAAATTTCTCTATTTTTTAGATTTTCCTCTGTAAATCTTACCATTCAAGCAAAAACGAACAAACATGTCATTTGTTCGTTTTCACATTAGAGAGGATTGATTAGATTTTCACTTCGATCACAGCATCCCCCTTCGCAACTGAACCTGTTGCGACTGGAGCTACTGAAGCGTAGTCAGCTGTATTTGTAACGATAACCATTGTTGTATCATCAAGTCCAGCTGCAGCGATTTTGTTTGAGTCAAATGTTCCAAGAACATCGCCAGCTTTAACCTTATCACCTTGGGCAACTTTTTGTTCGAAACCTTCACCGTTCATTGTTACAGTGTCGATACCAACGTGGATCAAGACTTCAGCACCATTAGTTGTTTTCAAACCAAAGGCATGTCCTGTTGCAAAGGCGATTGAAACTTCAGCATCAGCTGGTGCATAAACCACGCCTTGGCTTGGTTTCACAGCGATACCTTGTCCCATAGCTCCACTTGAGAAGACTGGGTCATTGACATCAGCAAGAGCGACAACATCACCAACGATAGGCGTTACAAGTGTTTCATTTTGAAGAGTTGCTGGAATGTTACCAGTTGTTTCTTCTTGGACCAAACGTTCTGTCTCTACTTCAGTAGCAACTTCTTTTTCATCCTCATAACCAAACATGTAAGTAAGAGCAAAACCAAGTGCAAATGATACAGCTACCATAAGAAGGTATTGGGCAAGTTGTCCGTTACCAACATAAAGCATTGTACCAGGGATGATGGTGATACCACTACCATTACCAGCAAGTCCAAGGATAGAAGCCAATCCACCACCGATTGCACCAGCAATCAATGAGAGGAAGAATGGTTTACGGAAGCGCAAGTTGACCCCGAAAATAGCAGGCTCTGTAATACCGAGGAAGGCAGAAAGAGCAGCTGGGAAAGCAAGTGTTTTCAGTTTTGGATTTTTAGTTTTAACACCAACCGCAACAGTCGCAGCACCTTGAGCTGTCATAGCCGCAGTGATGATAGCGTTGAATGGGTTAGCATGGTCAGCAGCAAGCAATTGCACTTCAAGCAAGTTGAAGATGTGGTGCACACCTGACACGACGATCAATTGGTGAACCCCACCAATCAAGAAACCACCAAGACCAAGTGGCAAGCCAAGAATTGCTTTTGTACCAATAAGGATATAGTTTTCAACAATGTGGAAGACTGGTCCGATGACAAAGAGTCCAAGGATAGACATCACCAAAAGTGTCACAAATGGTGTTACCAAGAGGTCAATGACATCTGGAACGACCTTGCGGACAGCTTTTTCAAATTTTGCTCCGACAACCCCGATGATGAAGGCTGGAAGAACGGAACCTTGCAAACCAACAACAGGGATGAAACCAAAGAAGTTCATAGCCGTTACTTCACCACCTGAAGCGACTACCCAAGCGTTTGGAAGTGAGCCAGAAACAAGCATCATACCAAGAACGATACCAACGGCAGGATTTCCACCGAATACACGGAAGGTTGACCACACAACCAAACCTGGCAAGATGATGAAGGCTGTATCTGTCAAGATTTGTGTGTAGGTTGCAAAGTCTCCTGGAAGTGGCATTTCAAGAGCATTGAAAAGACCACGCACACCCATGAAGAGACCTGTCGCTACGATAACTGGGATGATTGGAACGAAAACGTCACCGAAAGTACGAATAGCACGTTGGAACCAGTTCCCTTGTTTAGCAGCTTCTGCTTTCATGTCATCTTTAGATGATGTTGGTAAACCAAGTGCAACAACTTCATCGTACATTTTGTTTACTGTACCAGTACCAAAGATGATTTGGTATTGACCTGAGTTAAAGAAAGCACCTTGAACTTTTTCCAAGTTCTCAATCACTTCTTTATTGATTTTTCCTTCATCTTTGACCATGACACGAAGACGAGTCGCACAGTGGGCAACACTGTTGACATTTTCACGTCCGCCCAAGGCATCGATGACTTTTTTTGCAATTTCCTGATTGTTCATTTGCAAAAATCTCCTTATATAAAATTTTGTTCTTGTTTGAAAGCGATTTTATTCGCCCTACGACTTTTATTTTATCATGTTTCAAAAATATGTCAAGCGTTTTGCAGAAAAAATATTTGTTTCTTAGAGTAAGGTCTTTTATTTTGATAGATTATGAGAGTTTTATGAAAGTATTCTTTAAAAAAATAGTTTAGAATCTGAGTTAAAAAGGAATTTGTTTCACTTTCTTTCAATTTTCTGTAGATAGATGATTGATTTCCTGCTTTTATTTTATGATAAACGTTTGACAGCTTTTTCTCTTTTTTAACATAAAAGGCTTGCATTTTTTATCGAAAACGGTTACTATTAAAGTGATAAGATTTTTGGAGGAATGAATGAATGGAATGGACAACTGAGCGTCGTTACAGACCCTATGAAGATTGGACGCAAGAAGAAATTCAAAATATAAAGAAAAATATGGCACAATCTCCATGGCATACTCATTACCATGTTGAGCCAAAAACAGGACTTCTCAACGACCCAAATGGCTTTTCTTACTTTGATGGCAAGTGGATCCTCTTTTACCAGAATTTTCCTTTTGGTGCAGCCCACGGTTTAAAATCTTGGGCACAGCTAGAAAGTGATGATTTGATTCACTTTAAAGAAACTGGAATCAAAGTTTTACCAGATACTCCATTAGATAGCCACGGTGCCTACTCTGGTTCTGCCATGCAGTTTGGCGATAACTTGTTCCTATTTTATACAGGAAATGTCCGCGATGAAAACTGGATCCGTCACCCGTACCAAATCGGTGCTTTGATGGACAAGGATGGCAAGATTACGAAGATTGACAAGATCTTGATCGACCAGCCAGCAGACTCTACTGACCACTTCCGTGATCCGCAAATTTTTAACTTCAAGGGCCAATACTATGCTATCGTCGGTGGACAGGACTTGGAGAAAAAAGGCTTCGTCCGTCTCTACAAGGCTGTAGACAACGACTATACAAACTGGCAAGCCGTTGGCAACCTTGACTTTGCTAACGACCGTACTGCCTACATGATGGAATGTCCAAATCTGGTCTTTGTAGGGGAACAACCTGTCCTTCTCTACTGCCCACAAGGATTGGATAAGAAAGTTCTAGACTACGATAATATCTTTCCAAATATGTATAAGATTGGGGCTTCCTTTGACCCTGAAAATGCTAAAATGGTAGATGTATCTCAACTTCAAAACATGGACTATGGTTTCGAAGCCTATGCAACTCAAGCCTTTAACGCTCCTGATGGACGTGCTCTAGCTGTTAGCTGGCTTGGCTTGCCTGATGTTTCATATCCATCTGATCGTTTCGACTACCAAGGAACCTTCTCTTTGGTCAAGGAACTCACTATCAAAGACGGCAAACTCTACCAATACCCAGTCGCAGCTATCAAGGACCTTCGTGCTTCTGAAGAAGTCTTCTCAAATCGTGCTCAAACCAAGAACACTTACGAACTTGAACTCAACTTGGAAGCTAATAGCCAGAGCGAGATTGTCTTACTTGCTGATCAAGAAGGCAAGGGACTTTCCATCAACTTTGACCTTGTAAATGGTCAAGTGACAGTAGATCGTAGCCAGGCTGGAGAACAGTATGCCCAAGAATTTGGAACTACACGTTCTTGCCCAATCGATAACCAGGCTACTACTGCTACGATTTTCATCGATAACTCTGTCTTTGAAATTTTCATCAATAAAGGAGAAAAAGTATTTTCTGGTCGTGTCTTCCCACATGCGGACCAAAATGGGATCCTGATTAGATCTGGAAACCCAACTGGAACTTACTATGAATTAGATTATGGTCGCAAAACTAACTGATGTCGCCAAACTTGCAGGCGTCAGTCCTACTACCGTTTCTCGGGTTATCAATAAAAAAGGCTACCTATCTGAAAAAACCATTCAAAAGGTAAATGAAGCCATGCGAGAGTTGGGCTATAAACCCAACAACCTAGCTCGTAGTCTGCAAGGAAAATCGGCTAAGTTAATCGGTTTGATTTTCCCCAATATTTCCAATGTTTTCTATGCAGAATTGATTGATAAGTTGGAGCACCAACTCTTCAAAAATGGTTATAAGACCATCATCTGCAACAGTGAGCACGATTCTGAGAAGGAACGCGAATACATCGAAATGTTGGAAGCCAATCAGGTGGACGGCATCATTTCTGGTAGTCACAACTTGGGAATCGAAGACTATAATCGCGTGACAGCACCAATTATTTCCTTTGACCGAAACCTATCGCCAGACATCCCAGTCGTCTCCTCTGACAACTATGCTGGTGGGGTTCTCGCAGCCCAGACCTTAGTCAAGACAGGTGCCCAGTCTATCATTATGATTACAGGGAATGACAATTCCAATTCGCCAACCGGACTGCGCCACGCTGGTTTTGCATCTGTACTCCCAAAAGCTCCTATTATCAATGTTTCCAGTGACTTTTCTCCAGTCAGAAAAGAAATGGAAATCAAAAATATCTTGACCCGTCAAAAACCAGATGCCATCTTTGCTTCAGATGATTTGACAGCTATTCTGGTCATTAAAATTGCTCAAGAACTGGGCATTTCTGTCCCTGAAGAGCTCAAGGTCATCGGCTATGATGGAACTTACTTTATCGAGAATTACTATCCTCAATTGGCTACTATCAAGCAACCTCTGGAAGAAATTGCCTGCCTCACTGTTGACCTCCTCTTGCAAAAGATCGAAGGCAAGGAAGTCGCGACAACTGGTTACTTCTTACCAGTTACCTTATTACCAGGAAAAAGTATTTAAGCACAAGAAAACTCAGACGAATCGGTCTGAGTTTTTTTATGATCTTAAGTTTTCTAAATAACGCTGGGCTGTCTCTAGGTTAAAGGTTTTATCTGCGATGAGTCGCTCAACTAAGGGAGCTACCTCGGACTCACTGGCACCTGCTAGGAGTGCCAAGGATTTGGCCTGCAATTTCATGTGGCCTTGCTGGATTCCTGTACTCACCAAGGCTTTGAGGGCCGCAAAGTTTTGGGCGAGACCGATAGAAACGATAAGCTGGGCTAATTCTTTGGCAGAAGGATTTCCCAGTAGCTCATGACTGAGGGCTACACGAGGGTTGAGGCCGATAGAACCACCCTTGGTCGCTACAGGCATGGGCAGAGTCATCTCACCAACCAATTCTTCTGTTTCCAAGTCTAGGCGCCAAGAGCTAAGACCTTGGTAATGACCATCTCGACTGGCAAAGGCATGGGCTCCCGCCTCAATGGCACGCCAGTCATTACCAGTGGCAATCAAAATGGCATCAATACCATTAAAAATCCCTTTATTGTGGGTAGTAGCTCGATAAGGATCAGCCTGTGCAAATTGACTAGCCAAAGCTATTTTCTCCGCAATCTCTCGCCCTTGATCCTTTTGGCGACTCAAGTAACGAAAGGCGATACGACAGCTTGCAGTCACTAGAGAATCGGTCGCGTAGTTGGACAGGATCCCCATAAGACTTTGTCCCTGACTGAGTTCTTCTAATATTGGTTTCAAGGCTTCCAACATGGTGTTGAGCATATTGGCTCCCATGGCTTCCTGGGTATCGACATGAAGATAAACGACTAGAAAGTCTGTTTCGCTTTTGAGCTGTTCTACATGTAAATCACGCGCCCCACCCCCGCGTTTAACAATGGAAGGATAGGCTTGATTAGCAAGCTCCAAGAGTTCTGCCTTCTTGCTGGCAATCTTCTCTAGCGCTTGTTCAGGATCAGCAACTTGATAAAGGGCTACCTGCCCAATCATCTGGCGCTGATGAACCTGAGCAGTAAAGCCACCTGCTCGCTTGATGATTTTGCTGGCATAGCTGGCCGCAGCAACCACAGACGGTTCTTCTGTCACATAGGGAACTGTGTATTCCTGACCGTTAACGAGAACCTCTGGGACCAGCGAATAAGGCAGAGAAAAAGTTCCCACTACATTCTCACTCAGCTGGTCTGCCACAGTCACACTAATCTGTTCATCCTGCTCCAAACTCACTTGCTTCTCAGGACTAAGGAGCGCCTGAGCTTTTAACAGCTCGAGGCGCTCTTGGTATGATTTTTTAGAAAATCCATTCCAACTTATCTTCATTATTTTTCAACCTTGCTATAACGGCGTTGGTGGTCCACAATTTCAACCAAGGCAAAATCTTGATTTTCATAGCCAGCAAACTGGGCAGAATTTGTTTCGTCTAACTCTACTTCCTCAAAGAAGACTTTTTCATAGTCAGCAACAGACAGGGCAGTTCGTTGGTTGAGCTTGTTCAAACGGTCTTTATCCAGATAAGCTTCATATCCTTCAACCAATTCACCACTGAAGAACTCAGCCACGGCACCACTTCCGTAACTATAAAGGGCGATTTTATCGCCAGCCTTCAAGCTATCTGTATTTTCCAAGAGAGACAAGAGTCCGAGGAAAAGGGAACCTGTATAGATATTCCCCACCTTTTGACTGTAGAGAATAGACTGGTCAAAATTCTTTTGCAAGAGGTCTTTTTTCTCTTGAGGAAAGCTCTTATCCATAATTTTTTTCAAGCCTTTTAGCGCTAATTTAGGGTAAGGCAAGTGGAAGCACACAGCTGCAAAATCATCTAATGTAAGCTGGTAGCGTTTTTGGTATTCAAGCCAAGTCGTTTTCAAACTATCCAAATATTGTTGGGTAGAATAGACACCATTTACATAAGGGGTTGTTGAGTAATTTGGACGCCAGAAATCCATGATGTCACGAGTCTGAGCCACATTGTCGTTATTAAAGGCCATAATGCGTGGATTTTGTGTAATCAACATGGCCACACTGCCAGCACCCTGAGTGGGTTCTCCTGGAGTTTCAATACCATATTTGGCAATATCACTGGCAATGACCAAGACCTTGGACTCTGGAGAATTTTCCACATGCAATTTGGCATAATGAAGGGCCGCTGTCGCTCCATAGCAAGCTTCTTTAATTTCGAAACTACGAGCAAAGGGCTGGATGCCCAGCAAGCCATGCACAAAGACAGCCGCAGCCTTACTCTGGTCAATTCCTGACTCAGTAGCCACAATGACCATATCAATTTCTGCTCTTTCTTGCTCAGTTAAAATAGAGTCACTTGCACTGGCCGCCAAGGTCACGATGTCCTCAGTTAGGGGCGCAATACTCAATTCCTTGAGTAAGAGTCCTTTGCTTAATTTTTCAGGGTCAATTCCCCTCGCTTCTGCTAAGTCTTGTAATTTCAAGACATATTGACTGGTCGCAAAACCAATCTTATCAATACCGATTGTCATATTTACCTCTGTTTTATCATTCATTGTAAAAAATCGTTCTATACTATTTTATCACAAATGGCAGTAAAAGAGAGAAAAAAGACTTGATTCACCAAATCAAGTCGCTTATTATTCTAACCATTATGCTATTTTCGTAAGTGAGAATAAAGTCTGAGAATCACTGTTCCGCTAGCCATTCCAATGGAAATCACCAAAGCCAGCATAACAACCAAGGTTGCACTAGCAATGGCATGACTGTAATCTCCTGTCACAAAAAAGGCAGTTGTCCGATAGGAGAGATAACCCGGAACTAGAGGTGCCAAGATGGCTAAGATAAAGACCACAGCAGGTGTCTTATAAAGAATACTTAAAATCTGGCTGACACAAGAACCGATAATGGCTGCAATAAAAGTAGCCACAATAACATTGGTCGGTTCCTTGAGCAAGAGATAAATCAGCCAGACAGCCATGCCCAAAATTCCTCCTGGTAAGAGCATGGACCGCTGAACATTGAGTACGATTAGAAAGGTAATAATAGCAAGAAGACTTGCTACTGCTTGTAATAAAAAGGTTGTTAGTGTCATATTAATTCATCAATACCAAGGCGACAGAAGTTCCTGCCCCTAAAGCAAGAGTAATGAGCAGGGATTCAAACATCTTGCTCATACCAGAGTTTATGTGGTTAGTCATAATATCACGAACCGCATTGGTCAAGGCAATCCCTGGTACAAACGGCATGACCGCACCAGCTATAATCAAATCTGCCGTTGAAGGAAAACCTGTGTAGCGAGCCCAAAACTGGGCAATCATCCCAAAGACAAAGGCTCCAGCAAAGGCTGTCACAAAAGGAATTCGGATAAACTTCTCCACATAGAGGGAAAAGGCAAAACCAAATAAGGTAGCCACTCCTGCCCCGAGTGCGTCGTAGATATTTCCACTAAACATAACCGAAAAGAAAGGGGCACTAAAGGTCGCAGCCAGAGTTACCTGCAACTTAGTATAAGGAAGAGGTTGGGCTTGCAAAGCAGTCAATTGCTTGAAGGCTGTCTCTAAATCAATCCGCCCCCCAACCAGCTGACGAGAAATCTGGTTCACATCGCAGACTTTTTCAATGTTATAAGAAGATGAGGTCACGCGCTTCATACGCGAAATATTGGTATTTTCAATCGAGAAAAAGATGGCAGCAGGCATGGCAAGAACATTACAATCCACAATCCCCTGCGAATGCGCAATCCGAATCATGGTATCTTCTACGCGATGAATCTCTGATCCACTTTTGAGAAGAATGGTTCCAGCTAACATAATCACATCAATAACTGCATTTAATTCTTTTAACTCTTCCATGCTTTCCTCCTTTTATCAACTTCCTCTATTCTATCACAAATCCGGACTCAAAAAAAATCTTTGCCATGAAATCATGACAAAGATTCGTTTAATCACGAGAATTTTCGTGGTTGCCTTCACTACTTGATTGAGTAGTAGCAGGTGCATTCCCTCGTTGATTTCCTTGTTGGTTCCCCTGACTTGGTGTCGTAGTAGAACCTTGGTTTCCACGTTGGGCTGGTGCTGATGATGACGTTGACGGTGGTGTTTTTGGTTTGTAGATTGAAATCTTGACACGCGTCTTAGTCAAATCAACCTTTTCGCCTGCTTTTGGACTTTGCTCTACAACAGTCCCCTCAGCAGTTCCATCAGGAGCTGTCGACACTTCTACAACTTCAATATTGGCTTCTTTAATACCGACAATTTGAACGAGATTGTTTTTAGTAAATTCGAGACTAGATCCTATATAACTTGGCATAGCAACGCTGGTTACTTTCTTAGCAACAGTTAAGGTAATCGTTGAGGCCTTGCTCAAATCATAGGTTGTTCCGGCAGCTGGACTCTGTCTGAGAACGGTTCCTGCTTCGCTCTCACTTGATTCTTCTTCCTCAATTTTGATGAGATTTTCAGGAACCTTCTTCTGCTTGAGTTCTGCTATAACATCTGTCGATTTACGGCCAATATAGTTACTCAATTGGAAAGATTGCTTGCCTGATGAGACAACCAAATTGATTTTCGAACCTTCTTTTCGAGTCTTTCCAGCTTCAGGATCTGTACGGATAATCCGCCCTTCTTCCACCTTTTCACTAGCCTCTGATTTCTCCTCGCCAATCTCAAAATTGGCTTTCTTGAGCGTTTCCTTGGCTTCCGCCACTGTCTGACCTGCCACATCTGGAATGGCAATGGTTGCAGGAGTTCTGGATAATATCCAAATCAGAGAGGCTGCCACCAATACAATGCTGGCCAACAAAATCATATAACGAACTCTAAATTTCCGTTTCTTAACAGGCTTGCTTGCGTAATTGTCTTCCGAAACCTGCTGACTCGGCTTGGCAGTCTGTGGCTTCGGACTTTGTGTTTGCACCTTAGGAATCGAAGTCAAGGTACTCTGGGATACTTTTGGTAGAGTCTTGGTGTCCGCCTTAGTAGTATCATTAAATACCAGTTTAGGCTCATTGCGACGATTATAAGACAAGCTACTAGACAAGTCCACATACATCTCTGCAACTGACTGATAACGATCTGTCAATTTCTTGGCAGTTGCCTTGATGACAACATTCTCCAAAGCCTGAGGCACAGATGGATTTTCATCAATAACTGACGGCAGTGGTTTCTGGAAATGCTGAAGGGCGATGGTCACCGCGCTATCCCCGTCATAAGGGATATGGCCTGTCAACATCTCATAGAAAATAATCCCCATGGCATAGATATCACTCTGTACAGTCGCCTTAGAACCACGAGCCTGCTCTGGTGACAAGTAATGAACTGAACCCAGCATAGAGTTAGTCTGGGTCAGACTCGTCTCAGCAAAGGCTACCGCAATCCCAAAGTCTGTGACCTTGGCAGTCCCATCTGGTGTCAAAAGGATATTTTGAGGTTTCAAGTCCCGGTGAACAATTCCTCTAGTATGGGCCAAACGCATGGCTAGGAGGATTTGTCCCATGATACGGACGGCTTCTTCATTAGAAAGAGGATAGTGTTCCTTGATATAGCGTTTAAGGTCTAGTCCAGCAACATACTCCATTGCAAGATACTGTTGACCGTCTTCCTCACCAATATCTGTTATCCGAACGATATGAGGATGGTCTAGATCTGCCATAGCTCTCGCTTCACGCTGAAAACGAGCTACAGCTATCGGGTCCGTCTGGTAGTTGGTCCTCAGGACCTTCACTGCCACTTCTTCTCCGTCTAGAATTAAATCCTTGGCCAAATAGACATCTGCCATGCCTCCTCGGCCAATCTGTTTCACAATCCGATAGCGTCCGGCAAAAATCTTGCCGATTTGGATCATTCTGCATCCTCCTCGTTCATAGAAACAAGGGCAACCGTAATGTTGTCTAAACCTCCTGCATTGTTAGCAAAACGTACGAGCGTCGCTGTTTTATCTGCCAAAGGAATATCACTGGTTACAATATCACAAATCTCACTGCCTGAAATCATATTTGTCAAGCCATCACTATTGAGTAAGAGATAGTCTCCCGGCTCAAGGGTGATCATTCCAAAATCAGGCTGAATTTCATCTTTTTGACCAATAGATTGTGTAATAATATTTTTCTGTGGATGGCTAGCAGCTTCTTCAGGTGTCAATTGACCAGCCTTAAGCAATTCATTGACTAAAGAATGGTCGCTCGTTAACTGGTGGTATTCTTCTCCACGAATCAAACCGATACGAGAATCTCCGATGTGAGCATAAATAGCCTGATTATCAATAATGGCTACAGCCTCAAGGGTTGTTCCCATTCCTTTATAGGCTTCATTTTGTCCCAATTGGTTAATCCTTTGATTTTCAATCTCAAGGTTGTTAGCAAACCATTCACGTACTTCATTAACTGTATCGATTTGAGTATCTACCCAAGCTACACCTAGGTCTGTTACCGCCATTTCACTAGCGATATTCCCTGCGCGATGACCTCCCATACCATCAGCTAGGATAATCATAGTACGTCCAGCTCTATTGACATAGTGGTTGACATAGTCTTGGTTATTTGTTCGTTTCTGACCAACATCTGTTAATAATGAAATTTCCATGTGTTAGTTCCTTCCTAATCCGATATCTTACGAAATTGACTGATAAAAAATCCATCACTTCCATACAATTCAGGTGTAATGAGGATACAGCCGTCTTTCATGATATCCTTACATTCATGTTCTAGTGTAACCTGCTCAAATTCAGGATGACTTTCTAAAAATGCCTGTACGACTTGAAAGTTCTCCTCTGAGACAATAGTACAGGTACTATAAGTTATTATACCACCTTTGCGTAGTGTTTGACAAACACTACCTAATATTTCTAGCTGAATTTCCTGCAAGGACGCGAAATCTGCCGTTTCTTTATTGTATTTGATGTCTGGTTTTCGGCGCAGAAGACCGATTCCTGAACAGGGAGCATCTACCAAAATCTTATCAAATGAATCCTGACCAAAAAACTCATGCACCTTTCTGGCATCTAATTTTTGCATTTGAACCCGATCTGCAACTCCCAAACGTTGGGCATTTTCTTGTATTAAGTCCAACTTATGGTCGTACAAGTCCAGAGCAGTAACCTGACCTGTCGTTAGATAAGAGGCTATATGGGCTGTTTTCCCACCTGGAGCCGCACAGGCATCTAGAACCTGCTCACCACCTTGTAAATCAAGCGTCGGAGCAACCAGCTGACTAGACTCGTCTTGAATGGTAATAGCTCCCTCCGCAAACAAATCATGGCCTGCAAAGTGCCCCTGCTCCTTAACCAGACCAAAAGGAGACAAGGATGAATCACTGGCCTCCAACAAGGTTTGTATTTCCTCTTTTCGGCTTAAATCAGTCACACGAATGCTGGCCTTGTTACGCACCAAAAGACTTTCAAAAATAGCTTGCGCTCGCTCTTCGCCGTATTCTTCCTTGAGTTTGGCAACTAGCCAAACCGGAAGGGAATAGGCAATGGAGTCACGCTTATTTTTTCGTTTGATGCTGGTGATATCTGGCCAGCCTTCACGCAAGATACGGCGAAGGACAGCGTTGACCAATTTTTCACTGCCTTTTTTACGGACTTTGGCTAATTCTACTGCTTCATTGACTACAGCATGATCTGGAATCTTGTTCAAATAGCGGAGCTGGTAGGCACTCATGAGAAGAAGGACATAAAGCCAACTGTCTAACTGGTCTCTGTCTTCGATAAAGTGGGATAGGTACCATTCCAGAGTCAGTTTACGGGCTACCGTTCCATAGACCAGCTCGGTTACCAAACCCTTGTCTGCTACAGAAAGTTGACTTCCCTTGAGATGCTTATTTAAGGCAATATTTGAGTATGCTTGATTGATAAAGACATCTTCTAATACTGCTAGGGCTAAACTTCTAGCCGTTTCTACTTTAGTCACCAAATCGTTCTCCTACAGTCAATGTCCGTCCAACACCGTTGAGGAAGGAAGCAATATCCATCTTAGGTTTACCAGCTGGCTGCACTTGTTTGAGGGATAGAGCCCCTTCTGCCGTTGCGACAATCAATTCTTTCTTGCCGATAGAGAGAATCTCACCTGGATTTCCCTGACCTTCTACAGCTAGAGCTTCATAAATCTTAAAGCGGTCGCCCTTAAGGAAAGTATGAGCAACTGGCCAAGGGTTCATCCCACGGATTTGGTTGAAAAGTTGACGATTGCTTTTATTCCAATCCAACTTTTCTTCCTCAGGTTTGATATTTGGCGAGAAAGTAACCTGACTTGGATCCTGCGGTTCAGGTTTGATATCACCAGCAATGTAGGCAGGCAAAGTATCCAAAAGCAAATCACGACCAACTAGCGCCAATTTCTCAAACAAGGTGCCGACATTGTCCTCATCCGTGATAGGAATACTGCGACAAGAAATCATATCTCCTGCATCCATTTCCTTAACCATTTCCATAATGGTCACACCAGCTTCCTCATCCCCTTGAATCAAGGCATAATGGATAGGCGCACCACCACGGTGTTTAGGAAGAAGAGAGGCATGAACGTTGACCGCAAAGCCCATGCTATCAAGGAGTTTACTTGGGAGAAACTGCCCAAATGCAGCAGTCACAATTCCATCTGCTCCTAGCTTCATAAGATCTTCCATCTCTGGACTTCCAGATAATTTTTCAGGTTGGTAGATAGGAAGACCTGCTTCCTTGGCAGCCTGCTTGACTGGGGTCTCTTGGATAACTTTTTTACGACCAACAGCACGGTCTGGCTGGGTCACAACGGCTAGAATTTCGTAACGGTCATCTGTCAAAAGTCCTTTTAAGACTGTTGCTGAAAAGTCGGGGGTCCCCATAAAGATTAGTTTTGTCATATCTTCTCCTTCTTATAAAAATTGCTGTGGCTCATGGTCAATGCTGAGACGGAGCTCACTATTTTCTCGTTCTTGAGTCAAGGCCAAGACCTGGTTGAGGGTCGGCCCCAGCTCATCTTCTAAACGGTATTTAATTAAAATCTGATAATGATAGAGGTTGTGGGTACGGGCAATAGGTTTAGGCGTCGGTCCAAGGATGTTACTGGTTTCAGACAAACCTGATCGTAAAATGTTCATGACTTCATAAGCACGTTTGACAACCTCTTCTTCTTTCTTGTGAGAAAGGGTAATGCCAATTGTGAAATAGTAAGGTGGATAACCAAGTTGTCGTCTGATTCCCATTTCATAAGCGTAAAATCCTTCGTAATCCTGTTCCTTGGCAAATCGAATAGCGTAGTGCTGCGGATTGTAGGACTGTATCAAGACCTGACCAGCTTTTTCAGCCCGACCTGCTCGACCTGCCACCTGAGTCAAGAGCTGGAAGGTTCTCTCAGAAGAACGGAAATCAGGCAGATTCAAGGCTGTATCCGCATTGAGCACTCCGACTAGAGTCACATTGGGAAAATCCAAACCCTTGGCAATCATCTGAGTTCCTAGAAGAATATCCGCTTCACCCTTGCCAAACTGGTCAAGAAGTGATTGGTGACTACCTTTCTTACGAGTCGTGTCCACATCCATGCGCAGAATGCGAGCCTGGGGAAAAAGTTCTGCTAGCTCGTCATAAGCCTTCTGAGTGCCCGTCCCGTAGTAACGAATACTGCGACTCTTACAGTTAGGACAGACCTGAGGAATGTCCTTAGAAAAACCACAATAATGGCAGTTCATGTTCTTGGTATCCATGTGCAAGGTCAGGGAAATGTCACAGTTGGGACAAGTATCAACGGTCCCACACTCCCGACACATGACAAAGCTAGAATAGCCACGACGATTGAGCATGAGAACCACCTGCTCTTTTTTAGCCAGACGGTCCTGAATCGCTTCTAGCAAAGGGGGAGTAAAGTTTGACGTCTCATTTTGTCCGATATAGTCCCGAAAATCAATCACTTGAACCTCAGGAATGGTGGCTAAAGGATTGGCTCGCTGGTTCAGACGTAAGTGTTGATAGACACCTTTGCCAGCGCGAGCACGGCTTTCCAGACTAGGAGTTGCTGAACCAAGCACCAAAGCTGCTTGATTATACTGAGCCCGTAAAATAGCCACCTCTCTGGCATGGTAACGGGGATTACTGTCTTGCTTATAAGTCGCTTCGTGCTCCTCATCGATAATCATGACCCCAAGATTTTTCAGAGGAGCAAAGATGGCAGATCTGGCACCAACCACAACTTGGGCATCGCCGCGTTCCACCTTGCGCCATTCATCATACTTTTCACCATTAGACAGGCCTGAATGAAGAATGGCCACCTTGTCCCCAAAACGTGCAATAAAACGCTCCGTCATCTGTGGAGTCAAGGAAATCTCAGGCACCAGCAAAATAGCTGTCTTGTCCTTATTCAAGGCACCTTGGATAATCTGCAAGTAGACTTCTGTTTTGCCACTGCCAGTAATTCCTTGAAGGAGGAAGGGAGGCTGATAACTGCCAATCGCACTGACAACCGCATCACGCGCCTGCCTTTGCTCTGGATTCAACTCCAAAGGCCGACTTGCCTCAATGCCTTTAAAATAAGCAGCCGAGCGTTGAACTTCCTTTTGGACTATGGTAACAGCACCTTGTTCCACAAAGAAGTTGACTTGCTCCCGTGAATAGGACTCTAACAAACTAGCCAAGGAAGCACTCTCAGGATGAGAAAGCAAATAGTCTCTCAGTTCTAACTTTTTCTTGGCGCGTGTAGAAATCTCTACACTTTCTAATTGAGCAAGGTCTACCTCATACCAAGACTGGGTCTTGACCTTCTTTTGATCGACTGCCTGATACTCCAGACCAAGCAGGCCTTTTCTAGTCAAACGCATCATTTCGGCTTGCTTACCTAAATCCAGAGAAGAAAAAGCTAGAGAATCTTCTGAACCAAACAAGCGCTCTTTGTCTGTCTGACTCAAACCTTCCAGAGGATAGAGAATCTTATCATAGCTAGAGTTCAGAAATCCTGGTAGCATAGCCTTAAGGATGGAGATTTTATAGGAGAAGACTGACTTGCGTAACTCCTCAGCCAGCCAGAGTTGTTCTTGCGTGAGAACAGGAGAAAAATCCAGTACTTCGGCAACATCTTTTAAATCTTGATTAGCCTCTTCTTCATCTGGTTGGGACTCCAAACCAAGAACAATCCCTTGAATCAGACGATTTCCCTTACCAAAGGGCACATGAACCCGCATCCCAACTTCTAGCATTCCCTCAAATTCCTCAGGAATCCTGTAACTATAGGGCTGGTCCGTCTGCATCAAAGGCACATCTACGATAATCTTGGCTATAGCCATCTTCTCACCTCCTCCTTGTCAGTACATTCTTGCAATAGAAAAAATAAGATTGAGTCCCCCCAACCTTAAATTTTTTCACCATCTTCTTTTTCTTTAGCGATTTGCTCTTTGATTTTCTTTTCTTCTTCTTCTTTGCGGCGTTTTTCTTCTTCGATACGGCGACGCACTGCTTCACGTTTTCCTTCTGGATCTGGGTGAATTGTAACGTTTCCTGATTCGATTTCTTCTAAAGCGCGAAGAGTTGATTTTTCAGACTTGAAACCTTGAGTTGCTGGCGCACCTGCTTCCAATTCGTGGGCACGTTTTGCTTCCAAGATTACGAGTGAATATTTTGAAGGAACCTTGTCGAGCAAGGTATCAATAGAGGGTTTTAACATCATTTGCTTGTACCTATTTTCTAAATTTTATCGGGTAGTTGGAGATTTTGGTAACATCTCCTGATAGTGACCAATGACACGATCCACACGGAAGTGCTCTGCTTCGATCACACGTTTGACACGCTCAGCAGCTAGGGGCACCTGATCGTTGACAATCGCATAATCATACTCACGCATGAGAGCAATTTCTTCCTTGGCCTTTTCGATTCGTTGGGCAATCACTTCTGCGCTGTCTGTTCCACGTCCTACCAAACGATCTTGCAATTCATCCAAATCTGGTGGTGTCAGGAAGATAAAGACAGCATCTGGAACCTTTTTCTTGACCTGAAGAGCGCCCTGAACCTCAATTTCAAGGAAAACATCGATTCCCTTGTCCAAGGTTTCATTGACATAGGTCAGAGGAGTTCCATAGTAGTTGCCGACATATTCTGCGTATTCCAACATCTGTCCTTGACGAATCAGCTCTTCAAACTCTTCACGAGTACGGAAGAAATAGTCAACACCGTCCACTTCTCCAGGACGTTGTGCGCGTGTCGTCATCGATACAGAGTATTGAAATTGGTTTTCAGAACTCTCAAAAATCTCTCTTCTAACCGTTCCTTTTCCAACCCCTGAAGGACCAGAAAAAACGATTAGTAAGCCTCGGTCTGCCATTGTGTCTCCTTTTAGTCAGTCTGTGAAATAACATTTCTCTAGAATAATGGCAAAAAGCCAGATTATCCTTTACAGTCTTTCTATCTAGTGTAACAAAAAAGCAGTAATTTTTCAACTGCTCTTTCTTATTTATTTAGATTTATACAAGATATCCTCTTAAAATATACTTGCCTTTTTATTCTATTTAAGAGATAATAAAACTACTAATATAAAAAGGAGAAGTTTATGGGAAATTATAAAGGTAAAAATGTTGATGAAGCGATTGAAAATGGCTTATCTGAACTCAATCTCAAAAAAAGTGAAGTCAAAATCAATATTATTGATCATGGAAATGCTGGAGTATTTGGTTTTTTTGAAAAAGAAGCTGAGGTTGAAATTACAACATTAAGCCCACTGGAATTGAAGGTAAAAAAATTAATTCCATATTTAATTGGTGTTGCTGTAATATTTATTATTCTTATATCAGTTATAATTGGAGTATACTCAGATAAGTCAACTACTGTTTCTCCCCCTTCATCTACAGAAACTAGTAGCGTTGTTGAAAAATCTGTCGAGAAAACTAGTGAATCATCCTCTACATCATCAAGTTCGACGCCTGCTTCCTCTAGTTCAACTAACACCACATCAAGCTCAACCGAAACCTCGTCAACAAGTCCATCCCAATCAGCTGTCATCACGACTGAAAACAATGAGGAATTTAAAGCACTATTGCAAACTGATGACTCAAGCACCATAACAAATTTTATTCAAAAATATAAAGGTCAAGTCATCGAATTTGATGGACACATAGCAGATATTGCACACTATAAAAATTACAAAACAAAATTCGATATGCTTATTTATGGTGGAAATTACTTAGGAGCAGAACAAGCACCTTCGGGACCAAACTTTAAATTTGTAAATATAACAACAGTTTCTAACGCCGCTTTCAACTCTTTTAATGGCGAAAATATTTCTAAAGGCCAAAATGTACATATAAAGGCACAAATTGGAAACTATAACTCCACTCAAGATTTAGTCTACCTATCTCCAATTAAGGTTTCGCCTCGATAATATAACGAATTATTTCAAATAATTTATTCAAAAAACTGAAGTCAGATTCCCTTCTGACCTCAGTTTTTTATTATTTAGCATAATCTACTGCACGAAGCTCGCGAATCACGGTTACCTTGATATTTCCTGGGTAATCGAGATTGTTTTCAATTTTCTCACGAACTTTGTGAGCCAAGATTGTGACTTTGTCGTCCTTGATTTGTCCTGGATTGACCATGATACGGATCTCACGCCCTGCTTGAAGGGCAAAGCTATTTTGTACCCCTTCAAAGCCGTTAGCAATTTCTTCCAAATCATGGAGACGCTTGATATAGCTTTCAAGAGACTCACTACGAGCACCTGGACGGGCTGCGCTCAAGGCATCTGCTGCAGCAACGATAACTGCAATGACGCTTTCTGCTTCAACATCGCCGTGGTGACTAGCAATCGTATTCACCACAACTGGATGTTCCTTGTACTTACGGGCCAATTCCATACCGATTTCAACGTGGCTACCTTCAACCTCGCGGTCAATAGCTTTCCCAATATCGTGAAGGAATCCAGCACGACGGGCAAGAGCCGCATTTTCACCAAGTTCGCTGGCCATAATACCAGCCAGCTTAGCAACTTCAATCGAATGGCGCAAAACATTTTGTCCATAAGAAGTACGGAACTGCAAACGTCCCATAATCTTCATCAAGTCTGGATGAAGGTTTGGCGCACCAATCTCATAGGTAGCAGCCTCACCGTATTCACGGATTTTATTGTCAATCTCTTGACGGTTTTTCTCAACCAACTCTTCGATACGAGCTGGGTGGATACGACCATCTTTGAGCAACATTTCCATAGTCATACGAGCAATCTCGCGACGAATCGGGTCAAATCCTGACAAGGTCACCACTTCTGGTGTATCGTCGATAATCACATCGACCCCTGTCAAACTTTCAAAGGTGCGAATGTTACGACCTTCACGACCAATAATGCGTCCCTTCATAGTATCGTCTGGCAGATGAACTGTTGAGTTTGTCGACTCCGCTACATATTCACCAGCGATACGTTGCATAGCTTGAACCAAGATGTCCTTGGCCATTTTGTCAGAACGTTCCTTGACTTCTTGCTCAGCTTCACGAATACGGCTGGCAATCTCCTTGGTCAAGTTTTCCTCTGTCTGAGCCAAGATAATATCTCGTGCTTCTGCCTGAGACAGAGCACCAATACGCTCTAGTTCTGCTTCTTTTTGTCTTTCGACTTCCTCTAATTGCTCTTCACGCGCATCAAGGTTTTTCGCTCTATCAGAAATACTTTGTTCTTTTTGTTCAAGTGTTTGTTCTTTACTCGTCAAATTGTCGTCCTTACGGTCGAGGCTAGTAGCTCTCTCGGTCAAACGACTTTCGATTTGTTTGAGTTCTTGACGTTCTGATTTGAATTCAGCGTCCACTTCTTCACGGTATTTTCTGGCTTCTTCTTTGGCCTCCAATAGTGCTTCTTTTTTAAGAGACTTGCTTTCACGCTTGGCTTCATTAACAAGTAAATCCGCTTCACGCTCAGCTTGTCCACGTAAATTAGTTGCTTCTTGTTCAGCATTTAAAAGCATCAACTCCGCAGCTTCCTGAGATGATTTCATCTTAGCTGAGATGCTGACATATCCAATGACTAAACCAATGATGACGGCAAAAACAGCAATCGCAATCGACATGATTTCCATGTTTTTACCTCATTTAATTGTTATTCCGAATGACATACATTCTTTTACATTCTACCATAAAAAAGTGATTTTCACAAACCTAAAATAGAATATGTTTTAGGGAATCTGGAACACATTTGCTAAAATAAACTTGTTGTTTAGAAATAGTAGTTTAGTAGAGACTTGAGAAAAAGCCTACTTTTCAGTAGACTTAGTTTGTTTCTATTCTAATCGGCACTCTTCCAAAATTCTGCTCTGCTATACTTGGTTTTCCCAGTTGGTAGATCTGGTCTGCCTTTTGGGTCATGGCATCCCAAGGTTCTTTGCCAATTCGGCTGACTAGATTGACCTGACCTTTCAGAGATTTAAGATGCTGTCTGCCTTTTTCGGTAAAACCAAGGACATGGATGCCTTCTGGCAAGTCACTTTCTCTAGCCTGCACCAAGATATAGGTCAAGAGGCGTCTGACACGCGCCTTAGTATACCGCTTGGTCGCAACAGCCTCAGCCAATTCTTCTACAGACTGGGCTGTCTTGATGGCTTCCTTAATGCGCACAGCCATTTCTTGATTGACCTGATAGATGGTGGTTAGGTCGGGATTTGACAAGATTTGATAGCGGAGCATAGAAAAATAGTCATCCCCGCTCACCTTACTAGCTTGCTCAAAGAGGGCAACAGAAGGTATAAAGCGTTCTAAGAAATCTTTGTCCCTCTGGTGCTGACGGAGGGCTGTCGCCGAGGCAAAGTCCACATCCTTGTCCAAAGAATGGTAACCCGCTCCCTGACGCTGAATCGGATGGAATTTGATGTTGCGTCCTGCAACTGCTTTGACATAGGCGAGAGCAAGGACATGATTGGGCGTATTGCTAGAAAAATCAAGACCTGCAAACTCCTTCCACATGGCTTGGGTTTTCTGTGGATAGGAAAGAGAATCAGGCAGATTTTCCACAAATTTCTCCATCTTAGTACCTTGCTCTGTATATAAGTCAGCAATTTTCTGGTAATCCAGAACTTCCTCTGTCCCAAAGGCTAGGTTATCAATTCCTAGCTGGGATAAGATATCCACAGCCCCTTGGCCAAAGAAATCTGCTGCCTGAACACTGACTAAAAATGGCAATTCCACCACCAGATCCGCTCCATTTTCCAGCGCCATCTGGGCCCGTATCCACTTATCTATAATCGCTGGTTCTCCACGTTGCATGAAATTTCCAGACATGGCTACGATTTTCAACCCCTCTACCTGATCCAGCAGGTATTTATGCCCATTATGAAAAGGATTAAACTCCGCGATAATACCTGTGATGGTCATGCTAATCTCCTACTTCTGTGCGATAAAAAACCAACGGGCACTGGTTTCTGTTGGTTCCTTGTCCTCAAAGTCGGCATAGAGTTTGAAAGACTTGAAACCAGCCTGTTCCAGCAAAATATCATAGGTTAAAACCTCATAAGTCCGTTCCTCATGCACTTCATCGTGGCGGCTAAAGGAACCGTCAGCCTCCTTGACAAAAAAGGTCAACTCATGCACGATGGAGTGAGGTGCCGCGTCCTCATAAGTATCCCAGAGCATGGCAAAATCTTCTGCATTTTCATGGTAGGAATAGCCTGGAAAAACTTCATCTGTCTGGTAAGTCGAATGCACGTCAAAGATGAAAACTCCGTCTTCATTAAGCGCATTATAGACTTCTTTAAAAACGTCGCCTACTTCCACTTCATCCTGCATGTAACAGATTGAGTCCGAATAACAAGTGACAAAATCATATTGACCTACCTTGGACAAATCCAGCATATTGCCTTCCATAAAATCAATCTTTTGTTTGGCTGAAGTAGCTCTCTTCTCAGCAATCTTCAACATATCCGCACTCAAATCAAGTCCAGTCACATCAAAACCTGCTTGAGAAAATCGCACAGACTGGATACCTGTCCCACAAGCCAATTCCAAGAGTTTCTTTCTCTCCTTGCTCTTAGGCAAATGACGCAGAGAAAAATCAGTCCATTTATCATATAAACTGTCATCCATGACTGCATCATAGACCGCCGCAAAAGTTTCATAAGTTGCCATAATCATGATACCAAGAGCCTCCATGGCAAACACCACTAGCCCTCACCTTTCTATCCATTTTCTTCTAAAATAAGCAAAGAAACCCAGTTGACTACAACTGAGTTCATCTTCTAAGCAAGAGCTTCTGAAATATCTACTGAATCCGCCTCATGCCATAGTTTTTCTAGGTTATAGTGGGCACGCATTTCTTCTGAGAAGATATGCACAACGATAGCACCTAGGTCTAGCAAAACCCAGCCTCCAGCTGCATCGCCTTCGACATGACTGCCTTTAAAGCCTGCTTGAGCTACTTTTTCACGGATATTGTCAGCGATAGCATCCAACTGACGGCTATTCATTGAGCTAGTGATAACAAAATAGTCCGTCACGCTAGTCAAATCTTGTACGTCAAGTGCGAGGATATCCTCCGCGCGTTTCTCATCAGCCGCTTTCACGACTAGTTCTAGTAATTCTTTTTCGTTCATTTAGTCCTCTTTCAAATAGTTCACAAAGGCGTTATAGGTTTCAAGGGTTTGGGGATAGATGGGGAATCCCTGATGAGCTAGATGCTCTACGGTACGAGCTGTTTCATAGGCCACCGCCTTATTGAGCGATAAACTTGCAATCTCACGTGCTACATCCACTCCTGGAAAGACACGATTGTGCTCGATATAGTCTGCGACGTAGATTATCTTATCAAGATCTGTCATCTGACCAGCACCGACTGTATGGATTTCAATGGCTCGTAGAATTTCAGAATCATGCAAATTCAAATCTTCCTGAATCTTGTAGATGCCAACCATGCCATGCCAAACATTATTGCCCCAGTTTTTGAGGTCGGAATCTAGCTGATAACGGTCAATCAAGTCTAAAAATTCCTGATCTGACAGCTTTTTAGCATAGTCATGAAGAAGGCCTGCTAGACCTGCCTTCTCACCATCTACTCCAAATCTCTCTGCTAGTTCAATGGCTGCACGCTCCACACCCAAGCAATGGGTTAAGCGCTTTTCAGGCAGAAGCTCTGCCATTTTTTCCAACAAAACATCGCGAGAGCAGTTGATATAGTCTTGATAGGCCATCAGTAGAGTCCCTCCTTCTCGATGTAGTCTAGCACAGGCTGAGGTAGGAGAAAATTGGGTTTCCGTCCCTGGGCAAGGAAGTTCCGCACCATACTGGACGAGATATCCATGAGAGGCACATCCACCCAGATAACGGGATAGGAAGTCCCTGCCTTGTAGCGTGGGCGCTGAACCCCTACAAACTGAACCATGTCTACCAGCTCATCAATTCGATACCACTTAGGCAGATAGTCCACCATATCCGCCCCGATGATAAAGTAATAATCCGTATCAGGATGTTGCTCTGTCAAGATTTTCATGGTGTCGTAGGTGTAAGAAATGCCCTTGCGCTCCAACTCAATAGTTTCAATGTCCAGACCTTCAATCCCCTCAATCGCCAACTCAAGCATCTTGAGACGATGGTGTTCAGGGATTGTTTCCTTTTTATCTACATGAGGAGGTTGGTATTCAGGCATGAGCAGAACTTGATCCAGTCCCAACTGTTGCCGTACTTGGTCCGCAACAATCAGGTGGGCATTGTGAACAGGGTTAAAATTCCCCCCTAAAATCCCGACTTGTTTGCGTTTTTTCTCCTTGATTTCTGGCTCCAACTCTACCTTGGTAAAGGGAGTCAATAGTTCGATTGCCATAGGCTAGTCTCCTTTATTTCTCTGTAAAAACAGTTATTTGGAGTAGGTTTCCTAGATTTCTTTGACTTTTTTAGAAATCTTGCGATTTTCTTTCTTGCTGGATTGTTTAAACAAAATCAAGATTCGTCCGATTTTTTGGACTGTATCCACACCGATTTCTTCTTCCAAGATTTCAGCTACTTCGTGGATATTTTCATCTGTGTTTTGCAAAAGAGTAACCTTGATCAATTCACGGGCGTCAAGAGCTTGACGGACGCTGGTTTTGATTTGGTCGTTGAGACCATTTTTTCCAATTTGGATGATGGGTTTGAGGGTGTGTGCCTGGCTGTTGAGGAAGGCACGTTGTTTTGATGTTAATGACATAATTTTCTTCCTTGTTTTTTGATAGTTATTTTAGGTGGTGAGGGACGGTCGGAACTAATTTTCCAAAGATCTCATCTTTGAAAAATGGATTTCCTGGCCTCACAATTGAGCCTATGTCTCAATTGTGCCCCTTGCCAATCTACAGATTGGCAATCACACCACGGCAATAACTATCGATATATGAGCTCACTTTGTTCGCTCAGCGATTTTGGTTTAAATAATGGCTTTTCGTGTGACGACGGCGACGCCTTCTGGTGCCCAGACGGCGACTTTGGCTGTGCCTGTTACGCGGATCCAGCCTAGGCCTGAGATGACTAGGTCTGTCTTGTCCTCAATGTTAAAGACATGTTGGACTAGTTTTGGAAAATCTTCTTTTTCCTTGCTATTTGGTGGGGTTAAAAGGGTTCCGAGGTGCTTATCGTAGAAAGCACTAGCGCCTTCTAACTTGGTACGATGCAATTTGAGTTCATTGTCAAAGAAGGCTGTGAAACCTTGCTTTTCTCCTGCAATGAAGTCAAAGCGTCCGAGTCCACCTAAAAACAGGGTTTGTTCAGGATTGAGCTGATAGGTTTTAGGCTTGATTTCCTTTTTAGGGCTGACATACTTGAGGTTTTTAGCCGTCAAGTAATGGGCCATCTGGTGGCGGTGGATGATCCCCGGCGTATCGTAGATATAAGATCCGTCGTCAAGCGGAATCTCGATTTTGTCCAAGGTTGTCCCTGGGAAGCGCGAAGTCGTGATGACATTCTGATCACCCGTGATTTCTTGGATAATGGCATTGATAAGAGTTGATTTTCCAACGTTGGTCACACCGACCACATAAACATCACGGCCCTTACGGTAGTGTTCAATCTTGTCAATGACTTCCTTAATGGCATGTTTGTTTTGTGCCGAAGTTAGGACAACATCGACTGGACGAAGGCCTTCTTCGTGGGCACGCTCCATGAGCCACTGGCTAATCTTGCTCGGCTTAACTGACTTAGGGAGGATATCTTTTTTATTTCCTACCAAGAGAACATCGTTGCCCGATACAAAACGTGGCAAGCCTGGGATGACAGAGCCATTAAAATCAAAGATATCAATGACATTGACCACTAAGGCATCACTGTCTCCCACATCGTGCAAGAGCTTGAGGAAATCATCGTCCGTCAACTGAACATCCGTGATTTCATTGTAATGACGAAGACGGAAACAGCGTTGGCAATAGACTTCGCCAGTCTCCAAACCTTTTTCAAGTGCCGACTGGGGGGTAAATCCAAGACCAGCCTTGTCTGTTGTCTGAATGGTTGCTCCACAACCAATACAGAGAATTTCTTCCATAGTTAAATTCCTTTTTTATATGTAATCGGTCCGTACTTTTCAGTGATTTTTCGCATGACACGGCGCTCACGAGCTCGGTTAATCTGCGTTTTGATCGAGTCATGTTGGACCAAGGGTTTGACTAAAATCGAGCGAATGCCTGCACGGTGGGCTGCTCGTATATCTGTCATGAGCTGGTCGCCAACCATGACCACTTCACTTTTCTCATAGTGGAATTCCTTCATGGCACGATCAATCCCAAATGTGAAGGGCTTCAGAGCCCAATAGACGTAATCAATTCCAAACTTCTCAACTGCTCGTTGGACGCGTTTCTTAGTGTTATTTGAGACCACGATGATGCGAATGCCCGCGTCCCGAAGGTCATGTAGCCATTGTTTCATCTCTGGCGTCCCATCAGGGTTGTTCCAAGCAATGAGGGTATTATCCAAATCGACCAAAACAGCCTTGATTCCCTGCGCCTGCAGACTTGGGACTGTCAGATCATAAACTGCTTCCACAGCAAAATCTGGCATGTAATTTTCAATCGCCATTCTGGCTCCTTCTCTTTTATTTTCTAGTAATTTTCTTCAGCCATTGAGATAAGGCTGCCCATAAAATCAAGCTAGCCATTAAGATATAAATCCAAGCATTTGGCTCTTCTGTAAATGGTAGAGGAACATTCATTCCGAAGAAACCTGTAATAACCGCAAGTACTGCTAGTAAGACGGAGACAATAGTCAAAATTGTCAAACTATCATTCAAGTTATTGTTTAGGATGTTGTTGTAAGAAGCTGAGAGTTGTTGCAAGACTTGAGAAATCAAGTCTGTCATAGACACCAACTGATGGGCTTCAATCATGGCATCATCAAACTGCTCTCGTTCGACATCATTAAATCTCCGATAAAGAGCATGGCCCTGGATATGTTCCAAGAGGAGTCGATTTTGTTTTGCCGCTGCTGTCAAGTAAACCATACCTGTCTCCAAGTCAGAGAGGGCGAAGAGATTTTTCTTTGTTGTAGTTTGACGTAGCAAGGCACTAATTTCGTCCTTACTTTTATCCATCTCTTCAATGACAGGATAATAAGCGTTACTGATAATCTCTAAACCAGCAAAAAGAAACTTGTAAATAGAAAGCGACTCATGGCTATCCAGATAAGCTAACATCTGATCAATGACATAAGCATTCTTATGGTTGCTGATGGTAATCATTCGTTTGTTTTCAACGATAAAGGTCATGGGAATCGCTTCATAATATTCTTTGTCTTTTTCTAAATCAAGAACATTATAAATAAAGGTTACCGTCTCCGTTTCACGGTTATAATCCATATGAGCTCGTTCATTTCTATCCAGAGCATACTCAATGGTTTCCTTGTCCAATCCATAGATGTCAGAAAGATCTTCCATATTTTTAATCTTATCCACACCAAGGTCTATCCAGGTACAACCATTGCCCAACTGTTTTTCTAAAAACATCTTCTCTCCTTTACCAAACTCTTTCTATTGTACCATAAATCTGCTAAAATTTCAGGCCTGGTCTGTCCGAGAGAAATTGCTGACGACGGTGATATTCCGATTGGGAACGAAGTGTAGAACCTGATCTTCTCCTCTAAGTTGAGTTGTTCGAATGCCAACGCTGACAACCTTGCCCGATACAGTAATGGGACCATTTGTCAGAACAACCTCATCTCCCACATCCAGTTGGCGTTCAAAGAGGATAAAAAAGCCATTGATGACATCAGACAGAAAGCCTTGGGCTCCCATACCAATGGCCACCCCAGCAATCCCAGCCCCTGCCAGCAAACTCGAAACAGGCAAACCTAAAATCGACAAAATGCAGTAGAGCAAAAAGAAATAAAGGGTATAATTAAACACATTTTCTAACAGGCGTGAGATGGTTTTCTGACGTCCAACATCGTGGCGAGACATTTTTAGAGAAGGTTTAACAATTCTCTGCACCATTGTATGGAGCAATTTCTTAGCTATATAAAAGAGTAAAAATAAGAATAAAAGAGAAAGTAGCTTGGTTAAGATATTCTCGATAATCGTTGTTATATCAAGCTTATTGAGATAGGTTTGAATAAATTCTTGCATAGAAAACTCCTTTCATTTATTATACCATACTTTCATAAAGTGTCATTCTCCATAAATATTCAAAAATAATTTCGAAAATAGACAGAAAATTCTTGATTTTGGTTCATATTTATACTATAATCATAAACATTACACAACAAAGGAGATTGTTATGAAAAAATTCATTCATGCCTGGAATAAGGCAAGCCTGATTAAACGTATTTTGATTGGCATGCTTGTCGGAGGAATCCTTGGACTGACATTTCCTAATGTTTCAGGAATTGGTCTACTCGGAGATCTCTTTGTTGGTGGTCTCAAAGCCATCGCACCTATTCTAGTCTTTGCCCTCGTTGCCAATGCCCTTTCCCAACATAAAAAAGGACAAGATAGCAATATGAAAACGGTTATCTTCCTTTACTTGGTAGGAACCTTTGCGGCTGCCCTTATCGCTGTACTAGCAAGTTTCATCGTACCTGTTGAAATTACCTTAAATAGCGCTAATACCGATATTGCTCCACCAGATGGGATTGGACAGGTCCTCAGCAACCTCTTGCTCAAATTGGTTGACAATCCAGTTAATGCCCTCATTACTGCTAACTACATCGGCATACTATCTTGGGCAGTTGTTTTCGGGATTGCTATGAGAGAAGCCAGCAAAAATAGTAAAGAATTACTGAAAACTATGGCTGATGTGACTTCTAAAATTGTCGAATGGATCATCAACCTAGCTCCATTTGGGATATTAGGACTTGTATTTAAAACCATCTCTGATAAGGGAATCGGAAGCCTAGCCAACTACGGAATCTTGCTTGCCCTCTTGGTGACAACCATGTTCTTTGTGGCTCTGGTAGTCAATCCATTGATTGCCTTCCTCTTTATGAAGAGCAACCCTTATCCCCTCGTTTGGAAATGTTTGCGTGTCAGTGGTGTGACAGCCTTCTTCACTCGTAGTTCTGCGGCTAACATCCCTGTCAATATGAAACTCTGCCACGACCTTGGACTGGATCCAGATACCTATTCTGTTTCTATCCCACTTGGTTCTACTATCAACATGGCCGGAGCAGCTATTACCATTAACATTTTGACCCTTGCTGCAGTTAACACTCTTGGAATCCCTGTTGACTTTGCGACAGCCTTTGTCCTCAGTGTAGTGGCAGCTATTTCAGCCTGTGGTGCTTCTGGTATTGCCGGTGGTTCCCTCCTTCTTATCCCAGTTGCTTGTAGCCTTTTCGGTATTTCTAACGATATTGCCATGCAAGTTGTCGGAGTTGGTTTTGTGATTGGGGTCATCCAAGACTCATGTGAAACAGCCCTCAACTCGTCTACAGACGTCCTCTTTACCGCCGTTGCCGAATACGCAGCAGCCCGTAAAAAATAGCGCATAAAGACAAGCCTGCTCAGGTCTTGTCTTTTACGCTTTTATTCTAACTTACCAGGAAATTCTTATGTCTATTAGCCAACGTACGACCAAGCTCATCTTAGCTACCTGTCTTGCCTGCCTTCTTGCTTACTTTCTCAATCTCTCCTCAGCTGTCTCGGCTGGAATAATCGCCCTCTTGAGCCTATCCGATACCCGTAGAAGTACCTTAAAACTGGCCCGAAATCGCCTCTTTTCCATGCTTCTAGCTTTGGTTATCGGAGTTCTGGCTTTTCACTTGAGCGGATTTCATATCTGGAGCCTTGGCCTCTATCTGGCTCTTTATGTTCCCCTAGCCTACAAGATGGGCTGGGAAATTGGCATCACACCAAGCACGGTTTTGGTTAGCCACCTCTTGGTACAAGAGTCAACCTCTCCAGACCTTCTAGTCAACGAATTCCTTCTCTTTGCTATCGGTACAGGATTTGCCTTGCTTGTCAATCTCTACATGCCTTCACGAGAAGAGGAAATTCATCACTACCACACATTGGTAGAAGAAAAGTTAAAAGATATCCTCCAACGCTTCAAATATTATTTATCCAGAGGGGATGGACGCAACCGAGCACAACTGGTTGAAGAATTAGACACCCTTTTGGAAGAAGCACTCAGACTGGTCTATTTGGATCACTCAGACCACCTCTTTCACCAGACTGATTACCATATTCACTACTTTGAGATGAGACAGCGACAAAGTCGCATCCTGCGAAACATGGCCCAGCAAATCAATACCTGTCACCTAGCTGCCAGTGAGAGCCTGATTTTGGCCCAACTCTTTTCAAAAATTGCCGGTCAACTGAGCCAGACCAATCCTGCTTCTGATTTGCTAGATGAAATTGAACGTTATCTGGAAGTCTTCCGTAATCGCAGTCTGCCCAAGACAAGAGAAGAATTTGAAACCCGTGCCACCCTTCTTCAACTCCTACGTGAAGCCAAAACCTTCATCCAAGTGAAAGTTGATTTTTACCAAAAATATGGACAGTAAAAAAGAAAACTTCAGACCAATCACAAAAGGTGAATATCTGAAGTTTTCTTTTATTTGTAAGTTATCACCATAAAGGTTAATAGTAAAACGAATAAGGCCAAACTCACCAATAAAGTGAGAACCTTTACCAAGGTGTTGCTCTGCCAGTAACTTGGTTTACCAATATTACTAGTGGCATCCATGGAAAATAGTTGATTTTGACGGGGTTGTATAGTTACCAATACAATCAAAGCAAGAGATAGGATAATAGCTAAAACAATCAGTATGTCAATCATAGGCCTACCTCAAAATTCCCAGCAAAGTAAAGAGCAAACCAATCAGAATCATCAAACCCAGTAAAAGTGAAAAAGTCTTACTAATCTTTTCCCCTCGGGTTTCTTTTTCTTTCTTGATGGGTTTTTGTTTCAACTCCTCCATGCGACCTTCAACGTCTTTGTAAAATAAATCTTCGTCTGACATGTTAACCTCCTAAAACAGTTTGCATAGTTTCCTGATATCGCACCAAGTCAACATAGTTTGCATGTTGGCCTTGTTTGCCAAGTGCCTGACGCATTTGATCAACATCTGAAAGGGCCAGTTTAATGGTTTCAACCAAAGGAGAAACCTCACTACTTTCAAATAGATGGTCTGGAGCGATATAGAGTCTATTGTGCACTGTCTGATTAAATCCAAGAATCAAGAGATTGTGCTCAAAGGCCTGACGCACTGCCTGTAGCAACTCATTACTGTGGTTTATATCCAAGTAAATATCTGATAGTTGATACAGTTCTTGAATCTTCTGTGGACTAGCGTTCTGATAAAGGACCACATTAGGATAGCGAAGCATATCTAAGAGCTTAGAAGACATCTCTGTTACCGCTGCGATACGGAAGGTAACATCAGGCAAGGCTTCTACGATTGCTTCCACTTGCTCAATCTGATCTGAATTAGTCAAGATTAAGGCATCTCTTCTAAGGAAATTATCGCGTTTAAACTGGTAATGGTAACCCAAGTGCACAAACTGATCATGGTATTTCTCGTCAGTCAACTCTAAAGCGCGCTCATAAGTCGCCTTATTGGGAATAATGATTTTCTTAGTACGCACATCATCATGTTCCAAAATCAACTGCATATTGCCTGGAATGGCATCATAGAGAGGTTCCTGCCAAACCAGGATATCATGACCTGATTTATCTGGAAAATGGAAAGATGTCAAAAACGCGGTAGATAAGCTATTAAAGATAATGTGGTCAAGACTCACATTCAAACCTTGTAGGAAATCTATGATAAAAGCTACTCGATTAGAAAAATGACGCAAGCCTTGTCCTTCTAAGGTCAAAAGAATATCACCTGTGATATGGTTTTCCAAGATAACTTCCTTTTGATCTACGTCCCGATAGGAAGTCATAATAGCTTGACCAGAAACATCATAGGTGGTTTTAGAAAAGCAAATCCCGAAACGATTATAGTGATCTACTTGAAAAATTCGACCTGCTGGTGTTTTCCATTCGACTTTTTTTACCAAACGCGCCTGTAAACCATCTGCAAAATGAATGACGGCTCTCTCCTGTGTCATATCTTCAATACGAGCAGACTGATTATTTCCTGAAATTTCCCAAAAAGCTGGAACAGGAACTTGGTTAAAATAAAGAGGTTTTCCCTTTTCATATCCTAGATAATAAGTAAAAGGAGATACCAGACCATCAGGCAGAAAACCATCTGCATCGATGACCACTCCAAGTTGAGAAAGACCAGTAGCGACTAGACTTTCATGTAAATCTCGACTTTCCTGACTATAACGATCATAAAGTTCAATCATGGAGCACCTCCTCTACTGTTTTCTTCCACTTTTCTAAAATTTCTTCGGTTAAGAAGCCTTCTGCAATTTGATAAGAATGGGCACGCATGGCTTCCAAACGATTTTCTTGATATAGTTGACAAATCTTAGCTGCATAAGCTTGCTTGATTTGATCTTCCACATGGTCAGATGAACTTGGAATCAAATAACCATTTTGCCCATCTTCTATAAAGGTCTGATTCCCATAAGGCACATCAAAACCAATTAGAGGAAGGCCTGAACCAATAGCTTCCATCAAGGTCAAACCAAAGCCTTCACTGGTAGAAGCAGTCAAATAGACCTCATACTGGTTATAAATCTGCGAAAGTTCCGCATGTCCCTTGAGCTGGATATAATCCTCTGCCTGATGAGTTGCAATAATGTCTCTAAGCAGAGAATCTTCTCCCCCACTACCATAAATATCGAAGGTTAATTCAGGTATTTCCTTACGTGCCTCAATGACCGCCTTGACCAACCAGTCAATGTGTTTTTCTTTGGCAAGACGCGAAGCCGTAATCAATGAAAATGGCTTACGTCCCTGACTTGACTCAGTTAATGCATCAATACTTCCTACAGGAATGGTAACAACCTTTGGTTGGTGCTGGGTGTATTTGGCAAATTGCTCTTGTAGAACTTCATTTTGTCTATTAGTTGATACGATAAAAAGATCAACCTTATCTGCATTGGTAAACTGATAGTCATAGTAGTTGTTCCAAAGGATATAGTCCTCGTTTGTAGCATTTTCACTATAATGCTCCGCATGAACAACTACAGCTAAATGCGCTGCTTGTGCTTCTTCAAAAACAACCTGTCCAATGCCTGTTTCACGATCTAAAATCACTAGATCTGATTTACTTAAACGAAGAGTCTTCATGAAATAACGTATCAAGGCAGGCTTCCCATATAAAATTCGATCCTTGAAACGGTAGACTTCTTCAGTCCCTTGATTCATGAACATATCATAAGCAGAAGTACCATCTTCATTGTAGAAGGTTCTTTGATAGAGTGTCGCCACATTGTCCTTAGGAGCAAAATATTCTGTGCAATAGCGTGTGTAAGAGAAATAATCTTTGCGTACAAGATTACCTGCAAATACATACTCTACATGTTGAACAAGATCCTTTTTCTCATCTACTAAATAACAAGTGATAAACTTGTCTTCGTCAGAAAAGAAAATACGTAAGACCTTGCCATTTTTTTCCCTTCGTTCCTCTATACCTTCAAAATAAGCCAAAACATCATCCACTGTCACGCTAGTCGGTGCAATCTTGATATCTGTGAAATGATTATAAAGCCAGATAACCTGATTATCATCAAAACCAATATTGGCTGTTAAGTGCTGAATATTATCGGCTAAAATCATATCTGTAAAGATAAACTTAGAGGCCAGATTTAATTTCCGAAAAACACCAGCGCGATAGGCTTGGGCGTATTCAACACCGCTACTAGCCCAGCCAAGTCCTAAATTTATATTGTAAATTGTCATATTTTCCTCTTTTTATGGGAAATGAGTCATAATCTCACCCTTGGGAGTGACTTCAACCAAGCCCATCAGGAGATTACGCACCATATCCGCACGGATTTGTTCTTTCATAGCTTCAAAGCCCGCATAAGCTTCTTGATAATACTCTACGATTGGATTTTTCTGACTAGCAGATTGACCACCGATAGCCATAGATAACTGTTGTAGATAGTCTACCTGCTCAACCCAGTTGTCATCAATAGCCTTGAGCATAGAGAGTCGTAAAAACTGTTCATACAAGCCATGTTGCTCAAGCAATTCTTTCTTTTCAGAAAGTTCTCTATCAATCACCTGCTTCATAAAGCTACGAACTGCAGTTTTGTCAGTCACATCTATATTATCTGGAATCTCTTTAATATGAAAACTAATATTGGTAACGATAAAGTGGAAGAGTAACTCTCGGCTTTCATAACTTGAAGAGGTCACTTGCTCTATGTAGCTAGCAATGATTTTCTCAACAACATCCTCTAAGTCACGAGAACCATCTATTAGACGATTTCTTTCTTTATAGACCATATCCCGTTGAATATTCATACTCTCAGCATATTCTAGAGTCTGACGACGCGCCGAACGGCCAGCACTATCACTTGACTGCTGGGCCCTTTCAACTAGTTTTCGATATTTGCGCCCTTTCAATACTTCCGGTTGAGTCATATCTTTAACCTGATAATCTTTATATTTTTTATGCACCCAAGATGGCCCAAATTTCTTAATAACATCATCTTCTAAGGATACAAAAAACTTACTCATACCAGGATCTCCCTGACGGCCAGAACGTCCACGAATTTGCAGGTCGATTCGTTGACTTTCCATCCGCTCTGTCCCAATAACAATCAAGCCTCCAAGTTCTGCAACTCCCTTACCAAGCTTGATATCCGTACCACGTCCTGCCATAGATGTAGCCACTGTCACAGCCCCCATCTGACCTGACTCAGAAATAATCTGAGCTTCACGCGCTGCATTATTAGCATTTAAAACATTATGAGCAATTCCCTCTCGGAGCAAGAGTGACGAATAAAGTTGAGACATCTCAACCGAGCCTACAAAAACAAGTAGGGGATTTCCCTTAGCATGGTATTCCTTGATGTACTCCAAGGACGCATACACTTTTTCAGGTAAAGTGATATATAGATTATCTGGATAGTCAATCCGTTGTCTAGGACGATTGGTTGGAATACGTACTACAGACATATTGTAGGTTTCAATAAACTCTTTTTCTGCAACCTTACCTGTTCCTGTCATACCAGATATCTTATTAAACATCTTAAAAAGGCTCTGATAGGTGATTGAAGCCATGGCCCGTGTTTCTGGAGATAATTTGACATGTTCCTTTGCTTCAATCGCTTGATGGAGTCCTCCCTGCAGTTTAGTCATCTCTAATAGACGTCCTGTTCCCTTATCAACCAGTACCATCTCATTACCACGAATGACATAGTCCTTGTCTTTAGTAAAGAGTTTATGGGCTCGAATCGCATAAACTAAATGGCGAGCAAAAACCGCATGTTCTTCCTTGTACAAATGATCTATTCCTAAAAAGCTTTCAGCAACCTTAGCTCCCTTAGTAGTGAGCCAGATCTCATCCTTTTCCTCCTTAAAGATATAATCCTCCCCCTCTACCAAGGTCGTTACAAGCGTATCAATAATACCGTAGTAATTAGATTGAACACGAGGAGATCCAGCAATAATAAGAGGTGTCTGTGCGCTATCCAATAAGATATCATCAATCTCATCAATAATAACATAATTGAAAGGTTGCAAAAACTTACCTTCTTGATTAGAAGCTAAATTATCATTCAAAAAATCAAAACCTAAATTGCTATTAGTTGTATAAATAATATCCGACGCATAAATTCTTTTTTTCTCTTCTGGTGTCATCTGCTCTTTAGGATCATCTGTAAATGGGACTCCAATTGTCAATCCTAAGAAGCGGTACACTTGTCCCATCTCCTCAGCATCCCGTTTGGCTAGATAGTCATTGGTGGTAATCAGCATGGTACCTTTACCTGTCAGGGCATTGAGATAAACAGGCATAGTGGCTGTCAAGGTTTTCCCCTCACCAGTATTCATCTCAGCGACATTTCCCTGATGTATAACAATTCCTCCCATTACTTGGACATCATAGGGAAACATGCCCAATACGCGTTTATCCGCTTCACGAACAACTGCAAAAGCTTCAACTAAAATGTCGTCTAAAGTCTCCCCCTCAGCAAGACGTTGACGGAACTCCACTGTCTTAGACGCTAATTCCTGGTCTGAGAGAGACTCCATCTTTTCTTTAAGAGCATTAATCTTTTTTAAAATCCTTTTGACTTTTCTAAGTTGAAAATCTTTAAACACGATTCATCTCCTCAATAGAAAAAGAATAGAAGTCTAAAGACTCAAATCCAGCACTTAGAAGGGAAACTTGATAGGTATAGGTATCTGCTGGATAAGTAAAATCAAAAACTTTCATTTTTTTAATCTTCTCTTCAATCACATCCCCATATCTATCAAAAAAAGTTACCTTAGTATAAACTCCTTTTTCAGGTTGACAGTCCATTTCAATGGTTAATCGATAATGATGATTTCTTTTTAACAAGGGGAGACTAGGCTGAGTACGAGCTGCTTGATAATTTACATTTGAGGTCCAACTTTTAATCACTTCTCCAGATGTCATTAAAGGATTGTAGAAACGAATATGCCAATCTGAATGATACTGTACTCTAGTTCCATACATAAAACTTCCATTGACCTCTCCCCAAGCAATATTTTCTCTGTGCTTGATAATCATAGCTCACCTCTTCCAAAATCAGTCTGTAGAACCATACGATAAAAATGTAATAGCCAGGCAACATTTGTGTCCGTATCATCATTGTGTCGTCCCGCCGTCCCTTTAGAAAGAATTTTTGCGCCTGTATTACATAAATAAGCAACTAATTGTTCATAGGCCTGAGGATCCATGTCCTCATCCTTCATATAGGACAAGCCAAAGGTCGTATTTGAAAAATCAGCCTTTTTAAAAGCATTCCAAAAAGTTTGATCCAAATCTTCCATATGTTGGGAACTAACTCCGCCCGTCTGATGTCTCAGAACATCAAATCCTGTATTAAATACTCCTGGTGCCTCTAAGCGCCCTCTTCTTGCAATAGTCCCAATATTAGCTAATGGCTTCCCGACAATAACTGCACGTGGCTCAAAAGCGGCTCCATAGTAGAGCGATGGAAAAGTTCCCATTGATAAACCTGATAAAATTAAATCTTTAGAAGTCAAACCAAGATAGTCTAAATAGTATTGAATTGTTTCCTTAATCTTATTTTCTAATTCTTCACTACCAAGATAAAAAGCTCCCCCCTCCAAACGAGGATCTGAAAAAAGAAGAAAAGGACATCCTAAATTTTTCATCATGAAATATCCTTCAAAGCCCTCTGCAGGACGATATCCCGCAAAGTATACTGCCAAAGGAGGTTTAAAGTCTCCAGGATGAAAGAAATAATTAATCTCATCACGTATACTATCGTGTAAAATATTACCACCAAGAACAAACTTTCCAAACTGTTTTCTACTCCAACGCTGGTGAAGATTCCCTAGTTTAAGTTTCCCTTTGCCTCGTGCCTCAATAGATACCGTTATATAAAAACTTGTTTCCTTATTATCTATAACAATCGCTTGTTGAAGGTCATCCTCACTATAAATTTCCTCCTCAAAAAATTCGTCAACAGCCCCAGACCATATTTTGCGAATCACTAATCTAAACTCACAATCCCCTTGTTTTTCGTACTCTAACCACAATTCAATAGGGAGATTTTCTCCAATCATGGTATTGTAGGTCCAATGGGCAACCTGAGAAAAAGTGTCACTAAAATTTCCCTCTAAAGTCACATGTTCAAATCCTTGATAGGAAATAGAACCTTCAAAAGAGGGATGTATTTGTATTGTTAATGGAAATAATTTATCTCCGTATCCCCCGCCAAAGAGAGAAGTTGATAAATCATTTAGTAATTGCTGGGGTTCAGAGAAATCCATAGCTTGAGCACATCTCTTTTTTAAGAAATCAAGAATACTCAATTCTGTCGTTTTAAAACCTTGATCATAAAAAAGAGTATAAGGTGCAATCTGATAACTAAAAGGTAGTAAATCAGCTAGATACTGACCATCCTCTATCAAGATTGCATGAAAATTTGTGATGCTATCCATTTCCATCATTTTACGAAGGGCAAGCGATGAGTTGGGACAGAAATAGTACCAATCCATATTTTCAGGAATATCATAATGATGAGCCCAATTATCAATTCCTATCTGTAGGATTTTATAATCCTTTGACATCTGTAACCTCCTCAATCCAGTGATGCAACTTATCTAAGAATCTTTGTCCAGTGTGTTCTTTGATTTTATCAATAGAGTATACTAATGCTTGATTCCACTCTTTCAGTTTATCTGTATAGTAATGTGCCGCCTTGGAAAATTCTGTCACATCTGAAATCAAATAACCGTTTTTTAAATGTTCCACATAGACGGTCTCAACTAGATTAATCTGAGGAATTCCCGCACTGATACCTGCTATTTGAGTATAGAGGTGGGGTTGTTTATTGAGATCCACAATCAAACGAACAAACTCGAGTGTCTTAATCAAATCCAATTCATCATTCATATTGACAAATTGAAAACGCAGTTCTTGCTCCTGGTTTTCCTCTAGTGGATTTTCTGCACCACCATAGTCTAGGCCTTTTTCCAAGCTGTCAGTATGGATTTGTCCCTGAATGATTTCATTTACAAGGCTTTCCACTTCATCCATTTGTTCCTGACTAGCAGAGAAGGCTCCAAATATGACTTCTGTATTTTTGGTTTCAGCAATAAATGATAAAACCTGAAATAGAGCTTGTCTATCAATTCCTTCCGAAAAATCTAATTGATAGTAAATTATCGATTCTTTTCGAGTCTGACTTCGCCCCAGACGTAAACGTGTATCAAAAGGAGAGAGATGGTAAAATTTATTAGAAAGTTCAGGATATAGTTCCTGTAAAAGTTGTAAACTATCCTCTCTATCCACTAAGACTACATCTGCCTGTTCAAATGATGGAGCTAAGTTTTTAAAATTAACTTGAGAATTCCGATTAATGAAAAGACTCAAAATTTTAGCAGTATCACTTTGTAAACAGCTGAAGAGCAATTGGTCATGATGGGGATGAGAAGGAATGATAAAAATATCCTGTTTTTCCTGTTTCCTTTGCAGATATTTATCAAAATATTCTACGATCAATTGACTTATATCAGCGTAGTGAAGCTGTTTAAAACGGTAACCAAATATTGGATTTACCTCTACTCGGCCTCCCTCATTTAAATACTCCCTAAATCGCCAAATACCTTTAGGATCTAAATAGTCTTGATAGATAGGCTGGCCATTATCAAAATAAATGACACTAGACACAAAGCCACGATCGTCCATTATATAATGTGTACTTATTTGCCCATCGAGATCAAAATATTGGATTTCACTGATAAATCCTTCTACACCATGCTCCACTTTAGCATATTTTTTACCATTTTTTTGTACTACTATTGCAAAAGGACTATAAATAAATTGGCAATCACTATCCCACTCTATATCTCTAATATGAAGAACCTGAGTATGCAGTCCATAGAAATCTTGCATATCATCAAAAACAGAATAGACATCTGTCTCTAAAACCCCATGTCTATGTAAAAAATAACGCAAATGCGGTTGATAAGATAACACTAATAAGCGAGATGATATACCTTGCCTTTGAAAGAGACGGATTTGATTAAAAGTATCATCAAATTCGAAGCGAAATTGTGAATAGTACCAAGGAATTATATCCGCATGCCACTTACGTTCTGAACCATACCAAGCTGGAATAAAATAATACATGACACCCTCCTAAATCAATGGTTTATAAGTTTCGTTTAATCTCAGAGCTTTCACTTCATCTCTGACTGTAAAAATCATACCTCCAAACATCATAAACAAACCAGGAATCATTGCTACTCTAAGTAGTTTCTCATCAACCAATACAAATAGCATAGGTCCTCCTGCCATTACTACATTAAAAACAGCACCAATAAGAGAAAACCTCAGAACCAATCGATTGATGAAACGACTCGTTTCTTCACCCGGATAAACTCCATAAATATATTCTCCTGATTTCTTCATTCGATCTGAAATTTGTTCCCCACTCATATTTACAAAAGCAAAAGCTATACTAAAAATAAAAAGAATAATCATATACATATAAATCCATAGCGGTTTCCCCATTGTGTATTGAGATGAAATTTCAGTAAAAAGTAGATTTTCCGGAAAAATAGTCTGCAATAATAATAATATATACGTTGGTAAGCTCAAAAAAGTCATCACATACATAAAAGGCATTCCTCCTGCAGGATTAAGCATAATCTCAAAATAAGAATATCTCTTAAAACGATTATGCAGGCCAATCTTATGAACGGCTATACGATAACGAGCACGATAAAGCAGAGCTACCGAATAGGTAAAAACAATTCCCATAATAATCAAACCGATTAAAACAAAAAGAGGTATGGGAACAGTCCGAAACGTTTCAATCAAATCTTGAGGAATGTTTAAAACCATTCCAATCAATAAAATAATCATAGAGCCCCCAATGCCTACCGTTGCATTGATGTCTGATAACCACACCAAGAAAAAAGCACCCGCTATCAACAGACAGGTATTTAGGACGATAACCAACATTTTAGGCACATTGGACTGAATTGGGAGATTTAACGAAATAGCTAATGTCTGAATCAAAGCAATAAACAAGGTTAAGTACATCTGCCTTCTATTTTGTATTTCAATAGCTCCAGATGTCAGATTTAATTTTTTTGAAAAAGAAAGCATCTGCCATAAAATCATCGAAGACATCCAGGGAGATAATCCTACTGAAAACAAGGATAAACTTCTCAAATTTCCACCTGTCATTGCTGTAGAAAAAGCCAAGTAAGCAGCAGTTCCTCCTAAAAATTCCCTATTATTCATATCTACAAAAGGAAGGGTCAATCTACTACCTAAAACATAGATAAACATCAAAAGCAGTGTAACAAAGCCTTTTCTTACAACTATTGATGAAACATATTTTTTCATAAAACTTCCTCTCACTTTAATTAATAAATTAGAAAAGTAACTAATATATTTTAAACGCGTCCTCAATTGAATTTTAAATTCTCTATTTCTAATTATAAATAGATTTTCTCAAAAAGTCCAACAAAGCTCTCTTTTATCCCTCAAACAAAAAGAATAAATGTAAAACAAACCGCAAAATATCATTTTAGCCGTCCTGTTGTCTGATGTTTTAAATTACTTTATTTAGCAACAAGCAGTTGATACCACTTTTCAATAATAACTTCATCTAAATAATTGCTCGCAATAGCATATGAATGATTAGTAACTATATCTTGATCTAATTCATAATATTTAATGATAGCTTCTGATATATTTTCAATTAATTCATCTCTCGATTTACTTTCATTTTCTGCTATTAAATATCCATTCTTAGTATTTTCGATAAATGTGGGGCCCCCGTAGGGTGCATCTAGTCCTACGATACCTAAACCATTTGCAACTGCTTCAAGTAGAGTTATACCCAAGGTTTCCCACGAGGAAGTCGATAGATACAGTTGATATTTTTTAAATTCATCCGTTAACTTTTGATAACCACATAACTTTATATATTCTTGGGCATTATTTTCAAGAATTATCTGATTCAATTTATCATACTGCGAACCTTTCCCATATATATTCAAATGAAAATGAGGTAATTTTTCCTTTACTTTGATAGCAGCTAATATAGCTAGATCAATCTGCTCTCGTGGATCAAGTCTAGCAGCAAGCATTGCAGAAAAAGGAATTCTTTCCTTGTTTCCGACAGTTAATCCTTCAATACTTGCAGCAGGTATAACCACTATGGGGCAAGACGAAAGATTCAAGCCAAGTAAATATTTCTCCAGTTCTATTTTTTGTAATTCTGTTGAAACGATTATAAAGTCAAATTCAGTAGCATATTTGAACAAATAAAAATATTCATAGTTCATATCACCGTATCGAAATTGATGTATAGAATGTAGGACTACGCCTTTTTTTTACACCATTGCATATTTTAATAGTGCTTGAGAAAATGGAAATCCGCTTATTCTATCCATTATTACGGTATCTTTCTTAGACAAGGATAAAGATTTTATGAAATACTCCATTAAAGCATGTTCTCCACCTATCCAGTTCGAATCAAAACGATATCTGATTTTCCCTGAAATTTGAAATCCTTCATAAACCAACTTTCCTGTTGAATCATAAAAAATTCTACGATTCCAATTGAATCCATCTGTTTGCAAATACTCTCGACAAATTAAATAAGACGTATAGTAATCTCGCTGATATAGTCTATCTAAGTATAAATGTTCTACTTGATATACCATATTGTTTTCATACCAAATAATAAGTTTATGCTCTGCAGTTAATTGAAAGACAATTCTTTGAGAATTGTATTCAATACAATCACTATGTTCTAAAGACAATCTCAGAATCATCTCCTCAACTGAAATAGTTGACTCAACACTTTTTTCTCCTGCGAGAAAGAACGGAGCAATCAGCATCCTCTCTTCTGCTATCCCAAGATTTCGAAAATAAGAAAAATCATAGCGAGATGGAATCACTGAAAAGATATAACGATAATCAAGATTCATTTTTGAAAATAGTCTCGCACGATGAGCTTGAGAATTATCAACTCCATTTGCCTCATATCCGACCAATAAATCAAATATATAGATAGCCATTAATCGTCCTCCCTCTGAAAGACTTTTCTATAATAGTCTTTACTAGAAGCATGAATAAACTGCAATTGTCTTTGTATTGCCAAGTCATATTCTACTTCTGAAAAGATGATTTTTTTCAAATCCTCAATCATACAACTAATATCATCACTAATGTATAGATGCTCTGAACAAATAAAATCTTTTCTATGACATGTTTCCTCAAAACCAAATAGAAGTAATCCATTTCCCAAAGACTCTTCTACAGAATTCAGTATTTCGATACTATGGTTGATATCGAAATAAATCGTGCATGTTTCCAATAAGGCTCGATATTGGGATTCTATAATTCCTGGATATAGAAATACATTTTCTTTCTCCCATAAATCTGTCAATCTACCACCCATAGCAGTAATAGCTGCGATATGGAACTCAAGCATTGGTAACTGTTCCACTAAGGTTTCAATTTTTTCAACTTCTTGTGTATGAGTGACAATCAAGGCCCGATGACCATTCCTTGTATTTTTGAATGAATATAGAGGACTAAGATGATATACCTTCTCATTATAAGGCAAAGATTGAAACACAGAATAATGGTAAATGTATAAGCACTCCACATATGATAACCAATTCTGAATCTCATTTTCATTTAAAATTTCTTTTCCAAGATAACAGCCCAAAAGGTCTTCTTTTTCTAGAAACTGAGCAATCCTTTGATCTCCAACAACTACTCTCTCGTTAGTAATATTGATCCGAGAGAGACAATTTTTCCAGAGTTCTTGCTCATTGTAAATCCTAGTTACTTCATTCTCAAATACCGTAAATAAATGATTTTCAACATCTTCTATCATTAATAAGATATTCTCTGGACTATAGTAATGGATAAAACTAGACTTTCCCTCTTCATCTAGTATATCTTGTTTATATCTCCAGCCATTCTCCTGATAATAGTCCCTACTTAATGCTCTCCCTTTTTCATCTAGCCATTCCACCATTTTAACAGTCCTGAATTCTCTGTTTAAATAGTGAATAACCCCTCTCTTAACATCCTTATCCCATATCGTTCCCTCATTATAGTCCATATGAATTTCCCAAAATTTAGGAACAACTACTTTTAAGGCAAACAGGGGGACTTAGTATCTAAAGTAAATGAAGTTTGATTCGCAAGTATCATTGGCAAAAAACAACTACAGTCTGAATAGGTATCCAATTCTTCTTTTATTACTACACGGACAGCTACTCCCGAGGAAATAGCACCATCTATAAAATCTTGTTCATCATTATTAAATCGATTTGTTAGATAAATCATCTATTTCTCCATTTATATTTTTATCTAATTAGTTAAATTTCGACATATCTATTTCATTTACTAAAAACCATCCACTCTTTTATCAGATACAAGAAGAACTACTAACCCAATAAACAGAAAAATTCCTTATAACGTCTAAAAATTTCTGTCTCTTGTAGCCCTGCTTCCTGCATTTGTTTATATTGAAGTTGAAGTCGATCGATTAAGTTGCTTTTCTCTTCGGAAATATCCATTCCTAATAAGGCCAGAGTAGCTACTCTTTCCAAAAGTGCTTCAAATACATCTGTAAAATATTGCTCTGTAAGCAGAGCGCTTAAACTACCTTTTCTAATGCGATGTATGTAGAAATCTTTATGAATATAGCTAGCCTTACAGGACTCTATAAATAATTTATAATTCGTAAAACAATCGCCTATACTTTTGCCAACAGGAAATCGTATCGTTTCAAATAGTCGTTTATGGAACAAAATCCCCCAACTAGTTTCAAATTCTATTTCTCTTTTTTGAATCAATTCATTTTGGATAAAATGCTCTTCTTTGTCGTCAAACACATGAATATAATAGTTATTGTCGTTTTCATTAAATTCTTTATAGCTAGCAACTAGAATTTCAGAATCATTTTTTAATGCTGCATGATATAATTCTTCAAGATAATTAGGATCAACAAAATCATCTCCGTCTATAAAGGTTATAAATTCTCCATTTGAATTTACTATCCCAGAATTTCTTGCTGCTGAAAGCCCAGCATTTTTCTGTTCAATATATTGAAATCTTTTATCTCTTTCTACGAATTCTAGACAGATATCTTTTGAATCATCTCTAGAGCCATCATTGATTAATAAAACTTCAAAATGCGGATAGGTTTGACTTTCAATACTTTCTAAACATAATCTTAAATAAGGGGATACGTTATAAACAGGAATTACAACGCTAATTAGTGTGTTAGGATATGTTACAGTTCCCTCACTATTTTTTAAAAAGTCTAAATATTCATTTAATAAAACTTTATTCTCTAAAAAATCCATTCTCCATTCTAATAATTTTTTAAGTTTTTTGAAATAGTGAATGCTAGGTAATCCTATTTCTTGTATTTTCTCATACATGTGTTTAAAAATGTTTAATTCTTGCTCTGCATGTTCTTGGTTAAAGTTACTTGTTGTACTATCTCCATCGCTCCTATAAATATAAGTTGGTTCATCAACGTATGAAACACTATCTACATTCAGATATAACCTGAAATAAAAATCTAAATCTTCTCCATATTTTATCGAAGTATCAAATCGCAGATTCTTCACTAGTTCTTTTCTGAATAATTTAGCTACAGCATTATTAAAACATACATTAGTACTCATTAGTTTTGGGAAGATAGTAAGAAAATCATCTCTATTCATTTTTTCAAAATTCAACAAGTATTTTCTTGTATAGTATATGCTCTTAAATAAAATACATCTATGTTATTGAATTGTTTATAGGAAGAAACTACAATATCAGAATGCTTTTTTTGATTGAATTAATCAATAATTCTAGATGGTTTTCGTCAATCCAATCATCCGCATCTATGAATGTAATATAGTCTCCTTCTACATTATCTAATCCTAAATTCCTTGCAGAAGAAACACCACCATTTTCTTTTTTAAAATATCTAAATCTAGTATCGTCTTCTGAAAATCTCTTACAAATCGTTTCAGAATCATCTTTTGAACCATCATTGACCATAATCACTTCAAAATTCTTATAAGTTTGATTTTTTATGCTATTTAGACACTCTTCTAAGTATTTTTCTGCATTATAAATAGGGATTACAATACTTATTAGAGAATCTTTATCATTGGGTTTAAACATTTTTCCGTCTTCACTTACCAACTTCCTTGTCATTCATCAAGAACATCTCTCCTTAGCACAACGTTTTTAAATATACATAATACTTCTGAACAATCATTTACTTATCTAAAAAATATAGTATTTCTTTATACCTTCTATAAATTTCTGTATTTTCTAACCCGATATCAGTTGCTTGTTCAATAAGTTCTTTAATTCGATTATGGAAACTTTCTTTTACTTCACTAATATTAATTCCGACTATGCTTAGAATAGCAATTTTTTCTAATAATTCATCTAAAATATCTGTTAATATTTTTTCATTAATATTATGAGTAATACTTTCCTTTCTAATTCTATATGTGTACAACTCTTTATTGATATACGTAATTTTTCTAGATTCTAAAAATAACTTATAGTTGATACTTACATCATCAAACCTTTTGTTCAGAGGGAACAGAACATTGTTGAATAATTTCTTATGAAATAATATCCCACAGTTTGATTCAACGTTTTCTCTGTATTTTATTAGTTTAGATGTATTATCAATAATATCATGATCTAAATATTGTTCTTCTCTATATGGGCCAGCATGAAAGTAGTAATTATTATCAACCTCATTAAATTTATTGTAACTACCTATTACAATTTCCGAATTATATTTAACAGAATTATCGTATAATTCTTTAAGATAATTATATTCAACAAAATCCTTACCATTTATAAATGTTATATATTCTCCACTTGAGTTTAATATTCCTATATTTCTTACATTTGAAAATCCAGCATCTTTTAATTCAATATATTTGAATCTCTTATCTCTAAATACAAATTCTTCACATATCTCCTTGGAACTATCTGTAGAACCGTCATTAATAAGAATAACTTCAAAATGTGGATATGATTGATTTTCAATACTTTTTAAACACAATTCTAAACTTGATGCTACATTATCTATTGGAACAATGACACTAATTAATGCTTTTGGAAAGTTACTCTTATATGATTCAATTCTTTTTCTTGATTCTATAATACTGTTAGCATATAACTTTGCTGATTTATGCATTTTAGGAACAAAATCTCTGAGGTGATAAGTTAGGTGCAATATACTAACTTCTTCCACTAAGATTTTTTCTTCTATCGAACAAGCCGTAAAATTATTTCTATAAATTTCTAGTATTTCAAAAATGTCTAATTTTTTATTTGAAAATTTTGTATTTATAATTGATCCTTTTCTAACTCTATAACCATATATAATTTTTGGTAATTTTTTCCATCTATTTGAATTATTAATCAAAGTTCCCATTACAGCTAAATCTTCAAAAATTTTTCCTTCAGGGAAAAATTCAAAGTTAATAATTTTTTTATTTATTAATTTAGGAAAAATCGACGTTCTAATATTATCCTTTGAATGATTCATTAACTTCTCTTCTACTGTTTCTAAAACAAATGTATTATTACTAGTAGAAGAAAAGTATGGTATATCATTTTCATCAAAAAAACATATGTTAGCTTCAATAATATCTACTCCATCTTCAATATTACTAACTAAATATTCTAGGTAATCTAATGAAACTACATCATCACTATCAATAAAAGTAACATAATTACAGATATATTCTTTATCAATATATTTAAAAAAGTACTCGATACCAGTATTTCTTGCTCCACTTAAACCTTTATTTTCTTGATTTATTAAAATAAATCTACTATCCTGTAAATATTGCTCAGCAATTATTTTAGAAGTGTCTGTAGAACCATCATTTATCATAATACAAATAAAGTTTTTATATGTTTGTTTTTTTATACTATCTAAACATTGTCTTAGGTAGTTTTCAACATTGTAAATCGGTACTATTAAAACTATTTTTTCCAAAGTTCCTCCTTATATTTATCCTTTAATGTTTATTTACATAAATTATCTATTTAAATAAGATTCAATCTCTTTATACCTTCTATAAATTTCTGTATTTTCTAATCCAGCATCTAAAGCTTGTTGAGAACGAGTATTAAGGCGTATTTTCAACATTTCTTTTTCTTCTGTAATGTCTATGCCAGACAAACTTAAAACTGCTATTCTCTCCAGCAATGCCTCTAAAACATCTGTTAATAAACTTTCCGTAATAGAATTGATTAAACTTCCTTTTCTGATTCTATAAATATACAAATCTTTATGAATGTAACTTGTCTTACAAGATTCCATATATAATTTATAATTTGTGCGTGTATCCTCTATATTTTTACCTACAGGAAACCACACATTTTCAAATAACCTTCTATGGAATAGCATCCCCCAACTTGTTTCAAATTCAATCCCTCTTCTTTCAATTTGGGCTATATTTTCGATTAATTCTCTATATTTATAATGCTCTTCCCTATAATCAAATACATGGATGTAATAGTTATTATCTTCTTCATTGAATCTTTTATAACTTCCAACAACAATTTCAGAATCATTTTTTAATGCAGCATGATATAATTCTTCTAGATAATTAGGGTCAACAAAATCATCACCTTCTATAAAGGTCATAAATTCTCCATTTGAATTTAGGATTCCTGTATTTCTAGCTGCTGAAAGACCAGAGTTCTGTTGCTCTATATACTTAAATCTGTTATCTCTTTCTGCATATTCTAGACAAATATCTTTTGAATTGTCTCTAGAACCATCATTGATTAGTAATACTTCGAAATGTGGATAAGTCTGCTTCTCAATACTTTCTAAACATAATTGCAAATATGGGGATACATTATAAATTGGAACGATAATACTTATTAAATCTTCAGGATAAATAACAGATTTTTCTTTGGTTTCTAGAAAGTCTAGATATTTATTAAACAAAACTCTGTTTTCTAAGTAATCTTTACGAAACTCTAATAAATCCCTGATAGTAGTATAGTAATGTATTGTAGACAGACCTAATTCTTCTATTTTTTCATACATTTTTTTGTAGATTAATAATTCTTGTTCAGCATATTGCTGATTAAATTTACTTGAGGTACTTTCATCATGTAATCGATAGACATAGGTCACTTCATCAACATACGAAATACTATTAATGTTATTATATAACTTGAAGAAAAAGTCCAAATCTTCCCCATATACAATAGATTCATCAAATCTAACACCCGTCACTAATTCTTTTTTGAATAATTTAGATACGGCAATTTTATAACTATTACTAGCATGGATTAATTTTGGAAGAATAACTAAAAATTCTTCCCGATTCAGTTTATTATAATTTAACAAGTATTTTTCTTGATTTGAATATACTCTAAATTCAAAGCTACTTACATTATCAAACTTTTTAATGGATGAAACTGCCATATCAGAATTATTTTCTTTTATATTATTAATTAACACTTCTAAATGGTTTTCATCCACCCAATCATCGGCATCAATAAATGTAATAAAATCTCCCGTAACATGATCTAATCCAAAATTTCTAGCAGAGGAAGCACCCCCATTTACTTTCAAAAAATATCTAAATCTAGTATCAACTTCTACAAATTCCTTACAAATAGTTTCAGAGTGATCAATTGAACCATCATTAACAAGAATGACTTCAAAATTTTTATATGTCTGATTTTGTATGCTATTTAAACAGCCTCCTAAGTATTTTTCTGCATTATAAACAGGTATCACAATACTTATTAAAAAGTTTTCTTCATTTATCATTTCCATTTTATTCCTCTTTTAACTAACAATTGACCTCTCCCATCAACAGTTGAACAAGTCTCTAAATAATATGATTCTTTTTCAATTCGTCTATTTTATTTTGAAGAATGACTTTTTCCTTTTCATAACCATAATATTCAAGCTCACCAACTCTCCTGTTCAATATATATTCATACATTTTATAGGTTTTCTCTATATCAATTCCTTCAATATCTTTTGTCGCCTCAATTCTCTCTTCTAAAGCATCTATATAGTCCAAATGGCTTAAATTAAAATTTAAAGTTAACCCTTCACTATTTTTCCTATAAGCGTATATTGTATGATTACAAACCGCTATTTTTTCAGCCGCCAAATATAGTTTCCAAGTAGTAAATTGATCTTCTGCATATTTTCCTAAAGGATATCGAATACTTTCAAACAAACTTCTCTTATATAATTTTCCCCATGCAGTTGAATAACATAAGAATGGAGCATCGGATAGGTCGTCCATTTGATTAACCGCAAATTCCTTTTCTACAATTGTAATTGGTAATGCCCCAAAAACATTTCTATCAAATAGATAAAAACTTGGACTGTCAAAATAACAAAAACCACCTACGACTAAATCAGCTTCTCCTAACAGAGCAGTAGCATGTAATTTTTCAAGTGCTAGATCCATTAAAAAATCATCTGAATCTATAAATGTTATATACTCTCCTGTCGCTCGTTTAATCCCATAATTTCTTGCATCAGATAGTCCACCATTTTCTTTTTCAAAATAATAGCAACGTTTATCTTTATGAAGATATTCCCTACATATTTCTGCCGAAGAATCCGTGGATCCATCATTTATCAATAAAAGCTCAATATTTCTATAAGATTGATTTAAAATACTTTCAATACACTGTCTTAAATATTTTTCTGTATTATATACAGGTACTATGACACTTATTAAATCATTCATTCTTCCTTTTACTCCTACCATTATTTTAAAATTATTATATATTTTTTAAATGCTCTATCATTTCTTCAATCTCTGAAAGATTAAATATTTTATCTGTATAGTATTCATTTGCAGTGTTTTCAAATGATAAAATTAATTTTCCTGATTCCTTTACTTTTTCAATAACTTCTTGATTTTTTCTTCCATAATTAATATCTAAATAAACATCACATTCACGAATTAAGCGATTAATATTCCACTCTAAAAGCGCAGGATGCAATCGTACATTTTCATATCTTCGAAAACTGTTTAACTTATCTCCCATTAATGTCAAGGCCATAATATTAAACGTACATTCTGGCAGCTCTTCCACTAAGACTTCAATTTGTTCTAATTCTTGACTATCCGTCATAATCAAAACAGATTTAACTGTTTTTGGAATTTCATGGGCGATGATTTCTGACCAATCCATTAATGAATAGTTCCACCAAACATCTCTTAATCTTGAAAAAGAAAATAAATTCCAAGGTTTATCTTCAGATAAATAATGAATAATCGCTGGTAAAGGATCAATAGATTTCTCTAAAATAAAGTATTGTTTTCTTTGTTCTGCAAGACGATCATATCCAATTTGAAAATTATAGGTATCATCTAACACAATATAGCGATCTCCACATAGACGGTTTAATACTGTTTGATCCGCTTCTGGAAGAGTTTCATGCTCACTGTTAGTAATATCAATACATTGTTTTTGAATATTTTCTTCTTTCCAAAGTTTATTATTAATTAATAATACTCCAGCATTAAATCTGTCTTCCAATCCATATACAATTTTCGCTGCAGCAACTAAATGATTTCCCAATTCCAATTCAAATAATTCATCCAGAGGTTTCGTTACGATAACATCTGAATCTAGATATAACACTTTCTCCTCTTCTACAAATTGAGGAATAAAATAACATGCAAAAGTCATATAATTGATATGACCTCCATCAGGTGCCATTTTCCACTCTTTAGAGATAGCATCCCCAGTTAATTTAATATCTACTAATTGACTATTTCTACTTTTTAGTCTTCTTCGAATTCCAATAAACCACTCTTGCGGAATATCTTGATTCAAAATATAAACTTTACAATTTTCATGGTGATAACAAATAGATTTTAAAGTTGCTTCAATATATCGAATATATCCATAATCACCTGCTAATACAAAAGTTGCCTTATTCATTACAAATATTCTCCGTTCAATTTAATTAAGAATGTAAAAAAGTAAAAGTTTGAGATATGAGAAAATAAGCATCATCAAAAATTAGAACAAAGATGATCATTTTATCTTATAAACTGTTCAGCAAAAGTTGATAGATTCCAAAAGCTAATTAGAATCTATCACCAACTCTTTGAATCATCATTTTAGATAATCCTTTAACTCCAACAATATAAGTCAATTTCACTTCTAATGACAGATACGTTTCAGAGGTTGATTTAAAGCTCTTATACATTTTATCTATCAATTAGAAAATAACATTACTTAATTCTCACCAGTCATCATTTTCTGATAAGATTCATTAACAAAATAGCAACTCAATTTTATAATACATTGTCCTAACACTCTTTAAAAGACAGAAGATGTTTTAAAGAATGCCACTAATAATAAAAGGAAAATACTTTCCCCCCTAGCTAGCGAGATCTTAAAAGTCTATTAGCCACCATAATATTAATGATCGAATTGATTTCATAATTCTTACTACTAATTATAACATTTTTTATATCTTTTCACTAACAATACAAAAGAAAAATCATCTTTGACTTTACGCAAGACTTTCTTAAGTTTACGACGTTGGGTTTTACGTTCGTCCTTTCCTTTAACGGGTGTCTCCTCAATGTCCTGGTTCAATTTTTCCAATTCTTCTTCAAGGACTTGAGAGAATTCAATCAACTGCTCTGAGGAGATAGGCTCTTGTGTATCCAGTTCGATAGCTTGATGGATAAGGGGAGTGATTTCTTCTTGAAAATAGACTTGTATCTGTTCTTGAAGTTTGGCGGAGAATTTCTCTGTCGCTTTCTTCCACACGAAACTATACTTGTTGGCATTGGCTTCAATCTTAGTCCCGTCAATAAACAAGCAATCTAAGGTCACTAACTCTTCCATTTTTAAACGAAGATTGAGATCGATGAAAAGATTACGTATGAGTTCTTCCATCCCTTCAGCGACACGAAAACGATTGATGGTGCGATAGCTAACAACCAACTGTCCTGTTAGGTACTGCATAGCCAGATTTTCAATCATCATTTTTTCAATTTTTCGACCAGAGAAAATCCCTTGTGAATAGGCAAATAGAAGAGCAGATACAAGCATTTTAGGGTGATAAGACGGGCGACCAAAGGCATGATAGAAGGCGTGGAAGTGACTATCCTCCAAGGTATTTACCACTTTTTCAATAGTAAAGACGAGATGATCTTGTGGTAAGAAAGAACTGGTTTCTAGTGGTAAAGTTGTTTGATTTGTGTTATAGTGAATATGCATGGGATAGCCTTTCTAAATGGTTTATTAAGCAATTCTATTTTACCAAGACTATCGCAACCATGCAAAAAAGCAACGGCAAATCCGTTGCTTTTTTGGCTCTATAATATTTGTAGTGGGTACCCCTCTATAGATATTATGGAGCCTATTTTTGTGTAGAAAAAAAGTCCCATATGACCTATAATGAAAAGCGACCAAACAACTCATTAGAAAGATTCATATGGAACAATTACATTTTATCACAAAACTACTCGATATCAAAGACCCTAATGTCCAAATTATGGATATCGTGAATAGAGATACACACAAGGAAATCATCGCTAAACTGGATTATGAGGCTCCATCTTGTTCTGATTGTGGAAGTCAAATGAAGAAATATGACTTTCAAAAACCCTCTAAGATTCCTTACCTTGAAACGACTGGTATGCCTACTAGAATTCTCCTTAAAAAGCGTCGTTTCAAGTGCTATCATTGCTCAAAAATGATGGTCGCCGAGACCTCACTCGTCAAGAAGAATCATCAAATTCCTCGTATTATCAATCAAAAGATTGCGCAAAAGTTGATTGAAAAGACTTCTATGACCGATATTGCACATCAGCTGGCCATTTCAACTTCAACTGTCATCCGTAAGCTCAATGACTTCCGTTTTAAGCATGATTTTTCTCGTCTTCCAGAGATTATGTCTTGGGATGAGTATGCCTTCACTAAGGGAAAGATGAGTTTCATTGCACAAGAGTTTGATAATCTCAACATCATAACCGTGCTTGAAGGTAGAACACAGGCTATCATCCGAAATCACTTTCTGCGCTACGATAGAGCCGTTCGTTGTCAGGTGAAAATCATTACAATGGATATGTTTAGTCCTTATTATGACTTAGCTAAACAGCTTTTTCCATGTGCTAAAATCGTTCTAGATCGTTTTCACATTGTCCAACATCTCAGCCGTGCTATGAGTCGTGTCCGTGTCCAAATCATGAATCAATTTGAGCGAAAATCCCATGAATACAAAGTCATCAAGCGCTACTGGAAGCTTATTCAACAAGATAGTCGTAAACTGAGTGATAAACGATTTTATCGCCCTACTTTTCGTATGCACTTAACGAATAAAGAGATTCTAGACAAGCTTTTGAGCTATTCAGAAGACTTGAGACACCACTATAATCTCTATCAGCTCTTGCTTTTTCACTTTCAGAACAAGGAGCCAGACAAATTTTTCGGACTCATTGAGGACAATCTTAAACAGGTTCATCCTCTTTTTCAGACTGTCTTTAAAACCTTTCTAAAGGATAAAGAGAAGATTGTCAACGCCCTTCAACTACCCTATTCCAACGCCAAATTGGAAGCGACCAATAATCTCATCAAACTTATCAAGCGCAATGCCTTTGGTTTCCGGAACTTTGAAAACTTCAAAAAACGGATTTTTATCGCTCTGAATATCAAAAAAGAAAGGACAAATTTCGTCCTTTCTCGATCTTAGCTTTTCTTCAACCCACTACAGTTGACAAAGAGCCTAAAATTGGAGCAAAAGAGCTTGACGTCTTCCTTTAGTATTTTTACGTTTGTATGTATTTCTTCTCTTTCAACTGGGAACATCTCCATCTTCCTCAGATGCACGACATGTCAGTATACTAAAAACCTCCAAAAGTTTTTAACTTTTGGAGGTTTACGATAACCTAATTAGTCTATTTCGATTATCTAGAACAAGACTTATTCTTCCTCATCACGTTTACGGCGTTTCGCAAATAAACCTAAACCAGTCACAGCTGCCAAAGCTCCTAGAAGCGCAGATGTTCTGGAAGCTTCTGTACCTGTATTTGGCAATTGCTGTCTTGACTTAGCTATCAATCCCGTACCGTTTCCTACATGTGAAGTCGAATGATCAACATTTGATCCTACAAGTGAGCTTGACGTTGAGGCGCTATCAGAAATTGCATTTGAAAGTGACGTACTTGTTGAAGTCGACATAGACACCGATGTTGAGATTGACATGCTTAGACTTGTTGACTGCGAAGCACTTTCACTCAAACTAAACTCTGGTTTATCAGTACTATCCGGAACTGACATACTTGAGAATCTTGAGAATGATTCAGACACTGAGGTACTTACTGACGCCGATTCAGATACAGAAGTACTTATTGAATCAGAAGCAATTACACTAGCAATATCAAGAGCACTCTTAGAATGGATTTCAGGCAATCCTTTACTTGTAACTACTGACGCTGACTCAGAAGCTGACGTACTTGCTGAGGTACTTGCACTTGTTGAAGCTGACGTGCTTGCTGATGTGCTTGCACTTGTTGAAGCTGACGTACTTGCACTTGTTGAAGCTGACGTGCTAGCCGATGTACTTGCACTTGTTGAAGCTGACGTACTTGCTGAGGTACTTGCTGACGTGCTTGCGCTTGTTGAAGCTGACGTACTTGCTGATGTGCTTGCGCTTGTTGAAGCTGACGTACTTGCTGAGGTACTTGCACTTGTTGATGCTGATGTACTTGCTGATGTGCTTGCGCTTGTTGATGCTGATGTACTTGCGCTTGTTGAAGCTGATGTGCTAGCCGATGTGCTTGTACTTGTTGAAGCTGACGTACTTGCTGAGGTGCTTGCACTTGTTGAAGCTGACGTGCTAGCCGATGTACTTGCACTTGTTGAAGCTGACGTGCTTGCTGAGGTACTTACGCTTGTTGAAGCTGACGTACTTGCTGATGTGCTTGCTGATGTACTTGCTGACGTGCTTGCGCTTGTTGAAGCTGACGTACTTGCTGATGTACTTGCACTTGTTGATGCTGACGTACTTGCTGATGTGCTTGCTGATGTACTTGCTGACGTGCTTGCGCTTGTTGAAGCTGACGTACTTGCTGAGGTACTTGCACTTGTTGAAGCTGACGTACTTGCTGATGTGCTTGCGCTTGTTGAAGCTGACGTACTTGCTGAGGTACTTGCACTTGTTGAAGCTGACGTACTTGCTGACGTGCTTGCACTTGTTGAAGCTGACGTACTTGCTGACGTGCTTGCGCTTGTTGAAGCTGACGTACTTGCTGATGTGCTTGCGCTTGTTGAAGCTGACGTACTTGCTGAGGTACTTGCACTTGTTGATGCTGACGTGCTTGCTGAGGTGCTTGCGCTTGTTGAAGCTGACGTGCTAGCCGATGTACTTGCACTTGTTGAAGCTGACGTACTTGCTGAGGTACTTGCTGACGTGCTTGCGCTTGTTGAAGCTGACGTACTTGCTGATGTGCTTGCGCTTGTTGAAGCTGACGTACTTGCTGAGGTACTTGCACTTGTTGATGCTGATGTACTTGCTGATGTGCTTGCGCTTGTTGATGCTGATGTACTTGCTGATGTACTTGCGCTTGTTGAAGCTGATGTGCTAGCCGATGTGCTTGTACTTGTTGAAGCTGACGTACTTGCTGAGGTGCTTGCACTTGTTGAAGCTGACGTGCTAGCCGATGTACTTGCACTTGTTGAAGCTGACGTGCTTGCTGAGGTACTTACGCTTGTTGAAGCTGACGTACTTGCTGATGTACTTGCTGACGTGCTTGCTGAGGTACTTACGCTTGTTGAAGCTGACGCACTTGCTGATGTGCTTGCTGACGTGCTTGCTGATGTGCTTGCGCTTGTTGAAGCTGACGTACTTGCTGAGGTACTTGCACTTGTTGAAGCTGACGTACTTGCTGATGTGCTTGCGCTTGTTGAAGCTGACGTACTTGCTGATGTACTTGCACTTGTTGAAGCTGACGTGCTTGCTGATGTGCTTGCGCTTGTTGAAGCTGACGTACTTGCTGACGTGCTTGCGCTTGTTGAAGCTGACGTACTTGCTGATGTGCTTGCGCTTGTTGAAGCTGACGTACTTGCTGATGTACTTGCTGACGTGCTTGCACTTGTTGAAGCTGACGTACTTGCTGATGTGCTTGCGCTTGTTGAAGCTGACGTACTTGCTGACGTGCTTGCGCTTGTTGAAGCTGACGTGCTTGCTGATGTGCTTGCGCTTGTTGAAGCTGACGTACTTGCTGACGTGCTTGCGCTTGTTGAAGCTGACGTACTTGCTGATGTGCTTGCGCTTGTTGAAGCTGACGTACTTGCTGATGTACTTGCTGAGGTGCTTGCACTTGTTGAAGCTGACGTACTTGCACTTGTTGAAGCTGACGTGCTTGCCGATGTACTTGCACTTGTTGAAGCTGACGTACTTGCTGAGGTACTTGCTGACGTGCTTGCGCTTGTTGAAGCTGACGTACTTGCTGACGTGCTTGCGCTTGTTGAAGCTGACGTACTTGCTGAGGTGCTTGCACTTGTTGAAGCTGACGTACTTGCTGATGTGCTTGCGCTTGTTGAAGCTGACGTACTTGCTGACGTGCTTGCGCTTGTTGAAGCTGACGTGCTTGCCGATGTACTTGCACTTGTTGAAGCTGACGTGCTAGCCGATGTACTTGCACTTGTTGAAGCTGACGTGCTTGCTGACGTGCTTGCGCTTGTTGAAGCTGACGTACTTGCTGATGTGCTTGCGCTTGTTGAAGCTGACGTACTTGCTGATGTACTTGCACTTGTTGAAGCTGACGTACTTGCTGATGTGCTTGCGCTTGTTGAAGCTGACGTACTTGCTGAGGTACTTGCACTTGTTGAAGCTGACGTACTTGCTGACGTGCTTGCACTTGTTGAAGCTGACGTACTTGCTGATGTGCTTGCACTTGTTGAAGCTGACGTGCTAGCCGATGTACTTGCACTTGTTGAAGCTGACGTGCTTGCTGAGGTACTTACGCTTGTTGAAGCTGACGTGCTTGCTGATGTGCTTGCGCTTGTTGAAGCTGACGTACTTGCTGACGTGCTTGCGCTTGTTGAAGCTGACGTACTTGCTGATGTGCTTGCGCTTGTTGAAGCTGACGTACTTGCTGATGTGCTTGCGCTTGTTGAAGCTGACGTACTTGCTGAGGTACTTGCACTTGTTGATGCTGATGTACTTGCTGATGTGCTTGCGCTTGTTGATGCTGATGTACTTGCTGATGTACTTGCGCTTGTTGAAGCTGATGTGCTAGCCGATGTGCTTGTACTTGTTGAAGCTGACGTACTTGCTGAGGTGCTTGCACTTGTTGAAGCTGACGTGCTAGCCGATGTACTTGCACTTGTTGAAGCTGACGTGCTTGCTGAGGTACTTACGCTTGTTGAAGCTGACGTACTTGCTGATGTGCTTGCTGATGTACTTGCTGACGTGCTTGCTGAGGTACTTACGCTTGTTGAAGCTGACGCACTTGCTGATGTGCTTGCTGACGTGCTTGCTGATGTGCTTGCGCTTGTTGAAGCTGACGTACTTGCTGAGGTACTTGCACTTGTTGAAGCTGACGTACTTGCTGATGTGCTTGCGCTTGTTGAAGCTGACGTACTTGCTGATGTGCTTGCACTTGTTGAAGCTGACGTGCTAGCCGATGTACTTGCACTTGTTGAAGCTGACGTGCTTGCTGAGGTACTTGCGCTTGTTGAAGCTGACGTGCTTGCTGATGTGCTTGCGCTTGTTGAAGCTGACGTACTTGCTGACGTGCTTGCGCTTGTTGAAGCTGACGTACTTGCTGATGTGCTTGCGCTTGTTGAAGCTGACGTACTTGCTGACGTGCTTGCGCTTGTTGAAGCTGACGTACTTGCTGACGTGCTTGCACTTGTTGAAGCTGACGTGCTAGCCGATGTACTTGCACTTGTTGAAGCTGACGTGCTTGCTGAGGTACTTGCTGACGTACTTGCACTTGTTGAGGCTGACGTACTTGCTGATGTACTTGCGCTTGTTGATGCTGACGTACTTGCTGATGTGCTTGCACTTGTTGAAGCTGATGTACTTGCTGATGTACTTGCGCTTGTTGATGCTGACGTACTTGCTGACGTGCTTGCGCTTGTTGAAGCTGATGTACTTGCTGATGTGCTTGCACTTGTTGAAGCTGATGTACTTGCTGATGTACTTGCACTTGTTGAAGCTGATGTACTTGCTGATGTACTTGCGCTTGTTGAAGCTGACGTACTTGCTGATGTGCTTGCGCTTGTTGATGCTGATGTACTTGCGCTCGTTGAAGCTGACGTAGACGCTACGGCACTTGTTGACGCTGACGTACTTGATGATGTACTTGCTGACGTACTTGCGCTTGTTGAGGCTGATTCTGATTTGTAAACTCTATCAGAAACTGTTTCATTTTGCTTATAAACTGTTGGTTCGTACGGTTGACTACCAGACGCTACTTTAGCATTATCTTTATAGTAGACCGTTGCAACACCATTAGGAGCAACTTCAATCCTTGAAATACGATCATGACCTCTTGGAGTCACCTTATCATGAGCTTCTCTAATTTTCTCCCTAACATTTTCTTTATCATCATCTGTTAGATTGTTCTTATTCTTCACTTCAGTAACAGAAATTCCCGGTTTTTTGAACAATTCCTCCAACTTACCTTGTACTACGGCAAACCACGGACTTTCAACAGAATTACCACTTGGATCAACGGCCGTCACTACACGAGAGAATTTATTCCCTGCTCTCCAAGTCATATCACTATTTGCAACAGCATTTACTGTCACTGTAGTTCTATCAGTACTCGTTAAAGTCGTAATATTTCCTACACTACCGCTACCCCAGTTGCGATTATTTTCGAAAAAGTCATCTAACGCTCCAATGCTAGTAGAAGAAGTTTTTTTATTTAATTTTAGTTCCGTTAGTTTACCACTATTATCAGCACCTCTAAAAGTGACTTGAATTTTATCTCCGGCATAAAAGATATATCGTCCTTCACTATCCCTTGTAGGCTCCTCACCGTTAACCTTAACAGTGTAAGTGACAGTTGGCGCAACGCGCTCAGCAGTAACCGTCGTTCTCGTTTCAGTTGAATCTAAGCCATTAACTGTAGATTTGGCAGAAATGTCTCCTATAGGCAACAAGCCGTTATTAGTATCTGTGACAGGTTTTAAATCAGAAGATCCAAATGTCACACTTGTTCCAGTAGATTTTTTAGTAAAGATTTGGTTACCAATCGTTAAAGTGACTGTTGCTCCTGGCGTTACGTTATTTACTACGATTTGAGGGTTTGGCAAGCCACCCTTTTCATTCACAGAATCATTTGCGATTTCAGGTGCTTGTGGATTAACCTTAATCGTAATCGAAACATTCTGTTTTGCTCTGTATCCAGTAGAATCTGCGGGAAGTTCTACCTCTACTTGTTTAGTAAAGGTACCTACAGTACTAAGTGACGGAGCATCATCAACCCATCTATAATTAGTTCCTGTCGGATTAAAATCTGGATTCCCTGATGCTGCCATTACAGCTTCTTTGGGACTTGTTACAATTTGTTGAAAGTCTGAGTCGTTTGTATTATTTTGTGTAAAAGTATACGAACGCTTTGGTTCAAATTTATAAACATTATGGACAACATCAACAGTTTTACTTAGTTTAACAGTATTCCCTTCACCTGTCCGACCTACAGGGTAAGTAAAAGTCACCTGATGATTATGTCGTCCCACTGTAGTGGTATTAATTGGTGAACTTGCTACTGGTTGCCCATTATTTCGCCAAGTTTGACGAGCTCCACGTGGGTAGTCGTCACTTCCTTCTTTATTCACATATCTATACCAAACTGTGTCATTATGGGGAGCTGTACCTTGAATATCATTCACAGGTCCTTTAGGGGCAATCGTAGCCAAAACCTCATAGTTGACCATTACATAATCGAATGATTCATCCGAATAAGTAACACGCGCAATAGCTCTCTTTGTTCCAGTAGTCGAATTATCAATACCACTCGTCCATCTGACACTTGCTCCTGTAGGTAAAGGTTGCCCACCTTCAAGTTGAACAAAGTTAGCTGCATCATTCAAATCGTTAGCTCTTTCACCAACATAAGTATAAAGCGTACTCACTTTAGCAACCGCAGTATACTTATCGGTTTGGTCCTTAACAACAAATTTGACATAACCATAGTTGTCATCTGTCTTATTTAGAGTACTCTGGTTATCCGTAGCTACAAGCTTACGTTCAGTAAACTGCCCTTTTCGCATACTTTTATCCAAAGTACCCGTCAAAGTAATCGTAGCATTAGCTTGGTCTGTAGTTGCAGTGATGGTATTAGAACGTGTGACACCTGTGAAACCACCATAGTTAGCAGCAGGTTCATTACCAGTACCATCTCCACTTCCATCCGTTCTAGTCAATTTCAATGAACTGATTTTTCCAGAATCATCCGTAGCTTTTAGGGTAATATTGACCGGCTCATTACGATAAAGATAAATTTCTTTTGTTGCCTGATTGTCATAAGTAATTTCCAATTTCGGACGTTCATTGACTGTTACTGACTGTGGAATCTCATCACTCTTTGTTCCATCCCTATAGACAATTTTTGCTGCACCATTAACCTGAACTTCAATGTCTCTGATACGATAAGCTGCCTTGTTGTTTTTAGCATAGATAGCTTCCTTAACAGCATTCATCTCACTCTCTGTGAGATGATTCTTATCTACTACAGGAGTAAAGTCTGGATTTTTTATTTTAAATTCTGGTTCGTGCTTATAGCGCTCATTCAAGGCACGTTGCTTGATAAAGAAGTTCCCTTTATTTGCGTCCCCAGCTTGAGTATAGTTACCTGCCTTATCTGTTGCGACAGCATTTCTGCGCCAATGATTCCCATCGGAAAATGCCAAATCATCCTCCATGTGTCCTGTAGCAGTAATATGAGCAGGCTGAGTTGTAGTCGCAACAATTTCGCCATCAGAATCAGATAAAAAAGTGGCCGAACCAGTACCGTATTTATCATCTCCAAATATGTTTCTAGCCATCTCTTCAGCAGGTCTTGTATTATCTGATTGTGCAACAAGTTTAAATTCTCTCAATTTACCCTTGTTATCAGTCGCAGTCATATCAACTTTGAAATCATCACCAGCATAGATATAGTAATAATTGTTGCCGTCTGTACCTTTTTCTGGAGCAACAGTCTTTCCACCATCACGTGTAACCGATACAGAAACATCAGGAATTTCCTTCTCCATCTCTAGGGTTGCTTTGACTATATCTTGCGTCCTATCCCGATAAGTAATAGTAATATCTCCATTACTAGCTACATTGATTAAACCTTCTTGAAGTCCTTTTTTATAGTCACTTGATCCTGCACCTGAAACAAGATCAGCATTGGCCGTTTTAAAGTTAGCCAACACTTGATTTCTTTCTTCCTCACTTAAATTTGTTAGATTACTAACCGAAACAGCATCGCCACTGACAGGACTATTACGTTCGTTGAAACCTTTGACTGTGATAGTTATATTCTTATATGTCTGTTCATTGTTAGGACTCGAAGCACCAACTTGATAAGAGTATGTTTTCCCGACTGTAGCAGATGCAGTCCCGTCCCCAACAGTTCCCTTAAGCGCAGCTGTTATATTGTCGTAATAACCTTGCACGCCCTTATTAGGCCCTACAACATCAACACCTGGGATAGGGTCAGAAGCTGTCTTATCCCATAACCTTACACTAGTTTTAGAATTCCCTCTAGATATTCTGATAACATTTTCGATATTATCATCATTATACACACTCATATTCTCGTTACCAACTGTTATAGTTGGTGCATTCGAAACCGCCCTTGGTTGAGCACTTCTGCTACCTCCACGACTACCAGTTGGAACAGTTGAGCTCATTAAATTGCTATAATTACCAGAAATATTTGCACTTGTAAACGGTTGGCTACTTGTAGCAACTTTTGCGTTCAAGCTTGCAGTTCGTGACTGATTATTTACAGTGGCATGAACCTCAAGCGTTGCTTCTAGGTTTCTTTCTTTACCATGGCGGATATCATAGACATACTCATTTCTTGAACCACCACGTTTATCCATATTTTGACCATCAAAGGTTACACGAGTAATCGTCGTATTGGAATCTACATCCGCAATTAGTCCTACATGATGCAAGGCATTGTTAGCGTGCATATTGATACGCCAAACAACTTCGTTAGTATTTGGATTATAATTAGTAGACGCAATTGAAGCTGTCGTACCATGGCTAGAGAATGAGGCTCTAGGAGAAGAGCCTCTCTCTATCGCTTGTCCATTCCGCACATCACGTTGTCCTGAAGTGGCACGCAACACAGTATTAGCAATCGAATTACGAGCAGAGGTCGCTAGTTTTACAGTTTCTGTCAAATCTGCCTTAGGATTAGCAAGAGCTGTCTCGATAGCAGTCACCGCAGCATTCACTTTCGCTATAGCTGCATCACTATTAGGTAAACCGACCGCTTTTGCTAGGTACTCACCCATTTCAGCTGAAAGTTTGGTTAACTTCTTACGATTTTCATCCTGTTGTTTAGCTGAAACTTCCGATGTTGCTATGGCACCAGCAGTCACTCCTGCCAAACTACTTATTTCTGCATTCGTGTCAACCAAACCTTTTTCCAATTTAGCTGATTCCAATACAGGAGCACCTAGCTTAGAGGCAGATAACTCTTCTTTAGCCAACTGACTTTCTTTTGACACAAACTCTGCTTTTCCAGAAGTCTCAGAAGCAGTAGTAGAAAGTGCACTATTACCTGACGTCACCATCGACTGACTAGAGCTTACAGAAGTACTTGCTGAGGCACTAGCAGAAGTTGATGCGCTTACAGAGGTACTTGCTGAGGCACTAGCAGAAGTTGATGCGCTTTCTGAAGCACTTGTTGACATACTAGCAGAAGAACTAACACTAGCTGATAGACTAGTGGAAACTGATTCTGAACTAGATACACTCCCACTTACTGAATGAGACTGACTTGCCGAATTTTCAGCATCTACTTTTGCAGTTGTGCCAAGAACAACTGTATCATGCGTTGCTAGAGCATCTGAACTATCTAACGTTTTTTCAAGAGCTACCGCTTCGTTTGCAAAAACTTTTGTCTGAGTAGCAACAGCCCCACCTAATACGGCACCTGTTGCTGCAATACCTCTTATAATATCAAGACCTGTAATGGCTTGATTTGTTTGGTCTTCTACTACTTCGGTCATCACTTGAGTAGTATCTACACCACCACGCAAAACCTTGAACAAGCCAAAAAGAGAGGTTGAGGCTCTCAACCAATGCTTACCGGATTTAATCAATTTATACCGAGTCACACGATCAGTTTCGCGATATTGACCCTTTTGACGTCTGAAAAACATTTATTTTTTCCTCCAAAAAGTGCTACAGTAGTTAGCTTAATACAATCGGTTCCTATTATACACAAATCATCATATTAAGTCAACTTATTTTGTAGTGTATTTTGCTAAAAAAAAAAAGCATTTTCTGCTTGATTTTTCATGGAGGTCCCATTGACAACTACAGTTAATATACTATCAAACCGAATCCCTCATTGACTGGGCTATAAAAAAGAGAAATCCATTATTTTTGCCGACGAATGCGTGATGCTTATCTAAAATCAAAAAGAGCATCATTTTTCTTCGCATAGACATATATATTGTATGTTATTCAAGGAACCCTTCGCTACTTTCATTAAAATTAAGAGATAGTAAATTTCAAAATATATAGTTTAACTAGGATATTTTTTGAGCAGGCTGGCAAGAAAAAAGGTTTACTTTGATTTTAATTGACTATTAGAAAGTCAAGTAGCTAGACTCACTAACCCTTACAAAAAATTCCACAATGTCATAACATTCGCAGGATTTTCTTACATAGGAGATTTGGATAAAGCGCTATAGTAGCTACTGATTCAAGACCAAGACATCAAACTTGGCAAGTCAACTTGCAATTCGCCACAAGGAAAAAGCCCAAGAATTGATAGCATCCCTGGACTTTTCTTATTAAAATATTTAGATCAACCAACATAAAGGTTACCGATTGTTAGGTTACTACACGGAGTCTGGCAAATCGATTCCATTTGCCAAACGTAGTTAATGAGGCAGTTAGCTAGTTTGCTCCCTTATCATTACGACACGAAGAGGCGAAAACGATTATTTTTCGCCGATGAGTTAGTAAGGCAGTTAGCTAGACCGCAAAATAGCGGCTAGCGTCCAACAATTAGGAACTTCAGTTCCAATTGTTGGTACTGAGTTACATCTTCTCTTCCAACTCTACATCTGGATACTTATCTGCAAACCAGCGGAGGGCAAAGTCATTCTCAAAGAGGAAGACTGGTTGGTCGAAACGGTCTTTGGCTAAGATATTTCGGCTTGATGACATCCGTTCATCCAAGTCCTCTGGCTTGATCCAACGAACGGTCTTTTTACCCATTGGACTCATGACTACTTCCGCATTGTACTCACCTTCCATGCGGTGCTTAAAGACTTCAAACTGGAGTTGCCCCACAGCCCCTAGCATGTACTCACCTGTTTGGTAATTCTTATAAAGCTGAATAGCTCCTTCTTGCACCAATTGCTCAATCCCCTTGTGGAAGGATTTTTGCTTCATGACATTCTTAGCAGAAACTTTCATGAAAATCTCAGGAGTAAAGGTTGGTAGCGGTTCAAACTCAAACTTGTTTTTTCCAACCGTCAAAGTATCCCCAACCTGATAAGTACCGGTATCGTAAACCCCGATAATATCACCTGCCACGGCATTGGTCACATTCTCACGACTTTCCGCCATAAACTGAGTCACATTCGACAGTTTAGCACCCTTACCAGTACGAGGCAGATTGACACTCATCCCACGCTCAAATTCACCCGATACGATACGGACAAAGGCAATGCGGTCACGGTGACGAGGGTCCATGTTGGCTTGGATTTTAAAGACAAATCCTGAGAAATCCTTGTCGTAAGGATCCACAATTTCACCATCTGTTTTCTTGTGGCCATGTGGTTCTGGAGCAAACTTGAGGAAAGTCTCAAGGAAGGTCTGCACACCAAAGTTTGTCAGGGCTGAACCGAAGAAGACAGGTGTCAATTCTCCAGCAAGGATTGCTTCCTCTGAAAACTCATTCCCAGCTTCATTTAATAGTTCAATATCATCCTTGACTTGCTCATAGAAAGGATTGCTGCCAAAAAGCTTGTCCCCATCTTCCAGGCTAGCAAAACGCTCATCCCCTTTGTAGAGCTCCAAGCGTTGGTTATAGAGGTCATACAAGCCCTCAAAGGCTTTCCCCATCCCGATTGGCCAGTTCATCGGATAGCTCGCAATACCAAGGACTTCTTCTAGCTCTTGCAAGAGGTCTAGTGGCTCACGGCCGTCACGGTCTAGCTTGTTCATAAAGGTAAAGACTGGAATGCCACGGTGCTTCACAACCTCAAATAATTTCTTGGTTTGAGCCTCGATACCCTTGGCAGAGTCCACGACCATAACCGCAGCATCCACCGCCATCAAGGTACGATAGGTATCTTCTGAGAAGTCCTCGTGCCCTGGCGTGTCTAGGATATTCACGCGCTTGCCATCGTAGTCAAACTGCATAACAGATGAAGTAACCGAAATCCCACGTTGCTTCTCGATATCCATCCAGTCAGACTTGGCAAAAGTCCCTGTTTTCTTCCCTTTTACCGTACCAGCCTCACGAATCTCACCCCCAAAGTAGAGCAACTGCTCAGTAATGGTTGTTTTCCCCGCGTCTGGGTGAGAGATAATGGCAAAGGTACGACGTTTCTTAATTTCTTCTTGAATATTCATAAGTTCTCTTTCTTTGATTCTCTATTTTTAGTTGTTTCAATAGCTAAGAATGATTTCTACATTGGATTTTACCATTCCTTTCAACACTCCATTATATCGGATTTTAGCATTTTTTTCAATTTCTATTTCTTTTCACTTCCCCCTCCCTTATTTATAGGAAAATATGGTAAAATAGAACAGACTAAAAATCATCATTTCACGAAAGGATGCAAGATGAAAATTACGCAAGAAGAGGTAACACACGTTGCCAATCTTTCAAAATTAAGATTCTCTGAAGAAGAAACTTCTGCCTTTGCGACAACCTTGTCTAAAATTGTTGACATGGTTGAATTGCTAGGCGAAGTTGACACAACTGGTGTCGCACCTACTACAACCATGGCTGACCGCAAGACCGTACTCCGCCCTGATGTGGCCGAAGAAGGAACAGACCGCAACCGCTTGTTTAAAAACGTACCTGAAAAAGAAAACTACTATATCAAGGTACCAGCTATCCTAGACGATGGAGGAGATGCCTAATGACTTTTAATAACAAAACTATTGAAGACTTGCACAATCTCCTTGTTTCTAAGGAAATTTCTGCAACTGAATTAACCCAAGCAACGCTTGAAGATATCAAGTCTCGCGAGACAGCTATCAATGCCTTTGTCACCATCTCTGAGGAGCAAGCTCTTGATCAAGCTAAAGCCATTGATGAAGCTGGAATTGACGCTGACAATGTCCTTTCAGGAATTCCGCTTGCTGTTAAAGATAATATCTCTACAGACGGTATTCTCACAACTGCTGCCTCAAAAATGCTCTACAACTACGAGCCAATCTTTGATGCGACAGCCGTTGCCAATGCAAAATCTAAAGGCATGATTGTCGTAGGAAAGACCAACATGGACGAGTTTGCCATGGGTGGTTCAGGTGAAACTTCTTACTACGGTGCCACTAAAAATGCTTGGGACCAGACCAAGGTTCCTGGTGGTTCATCAAGTGGTTCTGCCGCAGCCGTAGCCTCAGGCCAAGTCCGTTTGTCTCTTGGATCTGATACTGGTGGTTCTATCCGCCAACCTGCTGCCTTCAACGGGATTGTTGGTCTCAAACCAACCTACGGAACAGTTTCACGTTTCGGTCTCATTGCCTTTGGTAGCTCATTAGACCAGATTGGACCTTTTGCTCCGACTGTTAAGGAAAATGCTCTCTTGCTCAACGCTATTGCCAGCGAAGATACCAAAGACTCTACTTCTGCTCCTGTCCGAATTGCCGACTTTACTTCAAAAATCGGCCAAGACATCAAGGGTATGAAAATCGCTTTGCCTAAGGAATACCTTGGTGAAGGGATTGACCCAGAGGTTAAGGAAACCATTCTGAATGCTGCTAAGCACTTTGAAAAATTGGGTGCTATCGTTGAAGAAGTTAGCCTTCCTCACTCAAAATACGGTGTTGCCGTTTACTACATCATCGCTTCATCTGAAGCTTCATCAAACTTGCAACGTTTTGACGGTATCCGTTACGGCTACCGCGCAGAAGATGCGACTAATCTTGATGAAATCTACGTAAATAGCCGTAGCCAAGGTTTCGGTGAAGAAGTTAAACGTCGTATCATGCTTGGTACATTCAGCCTTTCATCAGGTTACTACGATGCCTACTACAAGAAAGCTGGACAGGTCCGTACCCTCATCATCCAAGATTTCGAAAAAGTCTTTGCGGATTATGACTTGATTTTGGGACCAACTGCTCCTAGTGTTGCCTATGACTTGGATTCACTCAACCATGACCCGGTTGCCATGTACTTGGCTGACCTCTTGACCATCCCAGTCAACTTAGCTGGTCTCCCAGGAATTTCGATTCCAGCTGGATTCTCTCAAGGTCTACCTGTCGGTCTGCAATTGATTGGTCCTAAGTACTCTGAGGAAACCATTTACCAAGTTGCTGCTGCCTTTGAAGCAACAACAGACTACCACAAACAACAACCCATGATTTTTGGAGGTGATAACTAATGAACTTTGAAACAGTCATTGGACTTGAAGTCCACGTAGAGCTCAACACCAATTCAAAAATCTTCTCACCTACTTCTGCCCACTTTGGAAATGACCAAAATGCCAACACCAACGTAATTGACTGGTCTTTCCCAGGAGTACTTCCGGTTCTCAATAAAGGTGTTGTCGATGCCGGTATCAAGGCTGCTCTTGCCCTCAATATGGACATTCACAAAAAGATGCACTTTGACCGCAAGAACTACTTCTACCCTGATAATCCTAAAGCCTACCAAATTTCTCAGTTTGATGAGCCAATCGGTTACAACGGCTGGATTGAAGTCGAGCTAGAAGACGGTACGACTAAGAAAATCGGTATCGAACGTGCCCACCTAGAAGAAGACGCTGGTAAAAACACCCACGGTACAGACGGCTACTCTTACGTTGACCTCAACCGCCAAGGGGTACCTTTGATTGAGATTGTATCTGAAGCCGATATGCGTTCGCCAGAGGAGGCCTATGCTTATCTGACAGCACTCAAGGAAGTTATCCAGTATGCTGACATTTCTGACGTTAAGATGGAAGAAGGTTCTATGCGTGTGGATGCCAACATCTCCCTTCGCCCTTATGGTCAAGAAAAATTCGGTACCAAGACTGAATTGAAGAACCTCAACTCCTTCTCAAACGTTCGCAAAGGTCTTGAATACGAAGTCCAACGCCAAGCTGAAATCCTTCGCTCAGGTGGTCAAATCCGCCAAGAAACACGCCGTTACGATGAGGCTAACAAGGCAACCATCCTCATGCGTGTCAAAGAAGGTGCTGCAGACTACCGTTACTTCCCAGAACCCGACCTACCACTCTTTGAAATCTCAGACGAGTGGATTGAGGAAATGCGTACTGAATTGCCAGAGTTTCCAAAAGAACGCCGTGCTCGCTACGTATCTCAACTTGGTCTATCAGACTATGACGCTAGCCAGTTGACTGCAAATAAAGTCACTTCTGACTTCTTTGAAAAAGCTGTTGCCCTCGGTGGTGATGCTAAACAAGTCTCTAACTGGCTCCAAGGTGAAGTCGCTCAATTCTTGAACGCAGAAGGTAAGACGCTGGAACAAATCGAATTGACACCAGAAAACTTGGTAGAAATGATTGCCATCATCGAAGACGGTACTATCTCTTCTAAGATTGCCAAGAAAGTCTTTGTCCACTTGGCTAAAAATGGCGGTGGCGCGCGTGAATACGTGGAAAAAGCAGGCATGGTGCAAATCTCAGATCCAGATGTCTTAATCCCAATCATCCACCAAGTCTTTGCAGATAATGAAGCAGCCGTTGCCGACTTCAAGTCAGGCAAACGCAACGCAGACAAGGCCTTCACAGGATTCCTTATGAAGGCAACCAAGGGTCAAGCCAACCCACAAGTTGCTCTTAAACTACTTGCACAGGAATTGGCGAAGTTGAAAGAAGACTAATATGTAAAAGAAACCAGCCCTGAGGTTGGTTTTTTTCGCTCCTACCATCTCCCAATAACTATTTTGGCTTTATTTCCAGAAGATTTTATGGTAAAATGAAGAGTAATAATATTTATTAAAGAGGTAAAAACATGATTGAAGCAAGCAAATTGAAAGCTGGTATGACATTTGAAACTGCAGACGGAAAATTGATCCGCGTTTTGGAAGCTAGCCACCACAAACCAGGTAAAGGGAACACGATCATGCGTATGAAATTGCGTGATGTCCGTACTGGTTCTACATTTGACACAAGCTACCGTCCAGAAGAAAAATTCGAACAAGCTATTATCGAGACTGTTCCAGCTCAATACTTGTATAAAATGGATGAAACTGCCTACTTCATGAACACTGAAACTTACGACCAATACGAAATCCCAGTCGTAAATGTTGAAAACGAATTACTTTACATCCTTGAAAACTCTGATGTGAAAATCCAATTCTACGGAACTGAAGTAATCGGTGTAACTGTACCAACTACTGTTGAATTGACAGTTGCTGAAACACAACCATCTATCAAAGGTGCTACTGTTACAGGTTCTGGTAAACCAGCAACTATGGAAACTGGACTTGTTGTCAACGTTCCTGACTTCATCGAAGCTGGACAAAAATTGATCATCAACACTGCAGAAGGAACTTACGTTTCTCGTGCCTAATCTCTAGAAAGAGGTCATTCTATGGGAACTGAAGAACAATTTGGCGAAATCGTTATCGCTCCACGTGTACTTGAAAAAATCATTGCCATCGCAACTGCTAAAGTTGATGGTGTCCATTCATTTTCAAATAAATCCGTATCTGATACCCTATCAAAACTCTCTCTTGGTCGTGGCGTCTACTTAAAAGAAAGCAACGAAGAACTAACTGCTGACATCTACCTCTACCTTGAGTACGGTGTGAAAGTACCAAAAGTGGCTCTTGCTATTCAAAAAGCGGTCAAAGATGCTGTCCATGATATGGCAGATGTGGAACTTGCTGCTGTCAATATCCATGTTACAGGAATTGTTCCAGACAAAACACCAAAACCTGAGTTGAAAGATCTATTTAACGAGGACTTCCTCAATGACTAGTCCATTATTAGAATCTAGACGCGAACTTCGTAAATGCGCTTTTCAAGCTCTTATGAGCCTTGAATTCGACACAGATATGGAAACGGCTTGTCGCTTTGCCTACACACATAACCGTGAAGATGAAGATGTGCAAATCCCTGCCTTTCTTCTGAACTTGGTTTCTGGTGTTCAAGCTCAAAAAGACGAGTTGGATAAACAAATCAACCAGCACCTCAAGTCAGGCTGGACAGTTGAACGCTTGACCTTGGTCGAAAAAAACTTACTACGCTTGGGTATCTTTGAAATCACTTCATTTGATACACCTCAGCTGGTAGCAGTCAATGAAGCCATTGAACTTGCCAAGAATTTTTCAGATCAAAAATCAGCCCGCTTTATCAACGGACTGCTTAGTCAATTTGTAACTGAAGAAAATGAATAATCAAAAAGGTGTTTGGTCTTCCAAGCACCTTTTGTTGTGTCCTCGACACAGAGTAAGAACCTCAAAAAACTAGAACTGACTGCCAGTTCTAGTTTTTATATTAGTATTTTCTAAATCGTTGATAACGCTCTTCCAACAACTCTTCTAGAGTTTTTTGTGAAAGTAGGGCTAGCTCCGTTTGGAGTTCTTTTTTGACATTCTTAATTAGTTCTTTGCTAGAAAGTCCCGTTTCAGAGATCACCTTATCCACCACGTCCATTTCTAACAACTCGTGTGAAGTGATTTTCATCAACTCTGCTGCTTCCATGGCACGACTGCCATCCTTCCATAGAATGGAAGCAAAGCCTTCTGGACTGAGAATGGCATAGATGGAATTTTCCAGCATCCAGACACGGTCTGCGACGGCTAGAGCCAGAGCCCCACCTGAACCACCTTCACCGATAATGATAGCGATAATCGGAACTTTCAGGTCACTCATTTCCATGAGATTACGAGCAATGGCTTCTCCCTGTCCACGTTCTTCCGCTCCGACACCAGGATAGGCTCCAGCAGTATTGATAAAGGTCACAATTGGGCGGCCAAACTTTTCAGCCTGTTTCATCAACCGTAGAGCCTTGCGGTAGCCTTCTGGATGTGGTTGTCCAAAATTCCGTTTAAGGTTATCTTGTAAACTCTTGCCTTTTTGGATACCAACCACTGTTACAGCTTGATCTCCAAGCCAGCCAATACCACCAACAACTGCACCATCGTCACGAAAAGAACGATCACCGTGTAATTGAATAAAGTCATCAAAAATGCCTGTCGCAAAGTCCAAGGTCGTCAAGCGACTCTGCTCACGCGCTTCTCTGACTATTTTTGCAATATTCATCTAGGACTCCCTCCATGCAATCTGACTAGGCTTGCAATCATATCTGGCAAATCTCTTCTTTTAACGATAGCATCCACAAATCCATGCTCCAATAGGAATTCTGCCTTTTGGAAATCCTCAGGCAAGCTTTCACGAACCGTGTTTTCAATCACACGACGCCCAGCAAAACCGACCAAACTCTGTGGTTCAGCCAGAATGATATCGCCTTCCATAGCGAAAGAAGCTGTCACACCACCTGTCGTTGGATCTGTCAAAATGGTCAGATAAAAGAGACCAGCATTTGAATGGCGTTTAACTGCTGCAGAAATCTTGGCCATTTGCATGAGACTCATGATTCCTTCCTGCATACGGGCTCCACCAGAGGCAGTGAAGAGGACAACTGGCAATTTTTCGACAGTTGCATACTCAAATAAGCGAGTGATTTTTTCACCTACAACCGTACCCATAGAAGCCATGATAAAGTTGGAATCCATAATCCCAAGAGCCACAGTCTGACCTTTTATAAGAGCTGTTCCTGTCACAACGGCTTCATCCAGACCTGTTTTTTCACGCATAGTTGCTAGTTTCTTTTGATAACCAGGGAAATGCAAGGGATCCTTGCTCTCAATCCCTGTAAACAATTCCTTGAAAGTTCCCATATCAATCGTCAAAGCTAAGCGTTCTTGGGCAGAAATACGAAAGGTATAGCTACAGTGCGGACAGATACGCTCACTTCCCAGATCCTTCTGATAAATGGTATGCTTACAACCCGGACACTGGGAGAATAATTCATCTGGAACCTCTGGCTTGGCTTGAGGTTTTTCCCTAACCGAACGATTGGGATTGATTCGAATATACTTATCTTTTTTACTAAATAGAGCCATTGATTCCCCTTTTCGGTTTAAACTCTTGAAGTCATTTTATTCTTTTTCTTGATACTTGGGTAAAAAGGTTTCCATCAAGAAGGAAGTATCATAATCTCCAGCAATGACATTGCGATCTGAAATGAGGTCAAGCTGGAAATCTGCATTGGTCTGCACCCCTTCAATCTCTAATTCATAGAGGGCACGTTGCATTTTCATCAAGGCATCAAAACGGTTTTCACCGTGTACGATGATTTTGGCAATCATACTATCATAATAAGGCGGAATGGTATAACCTGGATAAACTGCTGAATCCACGCGCAAGCCAACTCCACCACTTGGCAGATAGAGATTGGTAATCTTACCTGGACTTGGAGCAAAGTTAAAGGCTGGATTTTCTGCATTGATCCGACACTCGATGGCATGACCGCGTAGAACAATATCTTCTTGCTTAACAGACAAAGGCTGACCTGCTGCAATGCGAATCTGTTCCTTAACGATATCCACACCTGAAACAAACTCTGTAACGGGATGTTCTACCTGAACACGGGTATTCATTTCCATGAAATAGAAATTGCCACTGTCTTCATCAAGAAGAAACTCAATGGTCCCTGCATTTTCATAGCCAACAGACTCCGCCGCTCGAACAGCCGCAGCACCGATTTCATGGCGCAACGTTTTTCCGATTGCAATCGAAGGACTTTCTTCCAAAACCTTTTGGTTATTCCGTTGAAGAGAACAATCTCGTTCACCCAAGTGAATTACATTTCCGTGTTCATCACCTAGGATTTGAACCTCAATGTGACGAGCTGGATAGATAACCCGTTCTATGTACATGGCACCATTGCCATAATTGGCCTTGGCTTCACTAGAGGCAGTTTCAAAGGCTGAAACGAGGTCTTCTGGTTTTTCAACCTTACGAATCCCTTTACCACCTCCACCTGCTGAAGCCTTGAGCATAACAGGGTAGCCAATTTTTTCAGCAACAATCAAAGCTTCCTCAGAGTTATGCACTTCTCCATCTGAACCTGGAATGACAGGCACACCAGCTTTAATCATCTGAGCACGCGCATTGATTTTGTCTCCCATCATATCCATGACATGACCAGATGGACCGATAAACTTAATCCCCACCTCTTCACACATGGTTGCAAATTTGGAATTTTCACTGAGAAATCCAAAACCGGGGTGAATAGCTTCAGCTTCAGTCAAGACTGCAGCTGATAGAACCGCATTGATATTGAGATAAGACTCTGTTGCCTTGCCAGGTCCGATACAAACAGCTTCATCTGCCAAAAGCGTATGAAGGGCTTCCTTATCAGCAGTTGAATAAACCGCCACCGTCGCAATCCCCAATTCACGCGCCGCACGGATAATACGAACCGCAATTTCACCACGATTGGCAATTAAAATTTTTCGAAACATGGAGAACCTCCTTAGTTCCCTATTGCAAAGGTAAGAGTACCACTAGCTGCAAGCTTGCCATCCACTTCAGCCTTTGCTTCAACCACGGCAATAGTGCCACGACGTTTTACAAAAGTCGCGGTCATAACCAATTGGTCGCCTGGTACAACTTGCTTCTTGAACTTAACCTTGTCCATACCAGCGTAAAAGACTAGTTTCCCCTTATTTTCAGGTTTTGACAACTCCAAGACACCAGCTGTTTGCGCCAAGGCTTCCATAATCAGAACACCTGGCATGACAGGGTATTGAGGGAAATGACCATTAAAGAAGGGCTCGTTGATGGTTACATTTTTGATGGCAACAATGGTATCCTCGCTCACTTCCAAGACACGGTCCACTAGAAGCATAGGATAACGGTGAGGTAGTGCTTCTTTGATTCCTTGAATATCGATCATTTGATACGTACCAATCCTTTACCAAACTCAACCATTTCTTCGTTAGAAACGAGAATTTCCGTTACCACACCATCCTTAGGAGCTGGGATTTCATTCATGACTTTCATGGCTTCGATGATCACCAGTGTTTGACCCTTTTTAACAGTATCACCAACTGAAACGAAGGCAGGTTTATCTGGACCAGCAGCCAAGTAAGCCACCCCAACAAGTGGGCTCTCTACAATATCTCCCTCAGTAGCCATACTTGCCTCTGCTGGAACCTCTTCTGTTACAGTCTCTGCTGGAGCAGATGTAGGAGCTACTGGACTTGGTGTTGCTAGAACGGGCGCTGGAGCGACTTGAGTTGCAACTTCGGATACGAGTTTAGCTTCATTCTTGCTAAACTGCAACTCATCCGTCCCGTTTTTATAAGAAAATTCTCTCAAACTTGACTGGTCAAATTGGGCCATCAAGTCTTTAATATCGTTTAAATTCATAGTTATTTATTCTCCCAACGTTTGAAAGCAAGAACTGCATTGTGGCCACCAAAACCAAAGGTATTTGAAATAGCATATGGAATTTCTTGCTCCAAGCCTTGTCCATAAACGACATTGGCTTCGATATAATCTGATACTTCACTTGTTCCAGCTGTCATTGGTACAAAGTTATGACGCATAGCTTCGATTGTGACGATAGCTTCTACCGCGCCTGCAGCCCCCAGCAAATGTCCTGTGAAAGACTTGGTTGATGATACAGGTACTTCCTTACCAAGAACAGACACGATCGCACCACTTTCTCCTTTTTCATTGGCAGGAGTTGACGTTCCGTGAGCATTGACATAGGCTACTTGCTCTGGAGAAATCTCAGCTTCTTCCAATGCTAGTTTGATGGCTTTGATAGCTCCTTGACCTTCTGGATGTGGTGAAGTCATGTGGTAGGCATCACAAGTATTTCCGTAGCCAACCACTTCAGCAAGGATAGTAGCGCCACGTTTTTCGGCGTGTTCAAGACTTTCAAGAACCAACATCCCTGAACCTTCACCCATAACAAACCCATTGCGATCCTTATCAAATGGAATAGAAGCACGACTTGGATCCTCTGTAGTTGAGAGAGCAGTCAGTGCTTGAAAACCGGCGATAGCAAAAGGTGTGATAGAGGCTTCTGAACCACCTACCAACATAACATCTTGGAAACCAAACTTAATTGAGCGGAAGGCATCCCCAATCGCGTCATTTGATGAAGCGCAGGCAGTATTGATGGATTTACAAACACCGTTTGCTCCAAAACGCATAGCAACATTTCCTGAAGCCATATTTGGTAAGGCTTTTGGAAGGGTCAATGGTTTCACACGTTTTGGTCCTTTGTCACGGAGTCGAAGCACTTGATCTTCAATTTCCTTGATTCCACCAATACCAGAGGCAACGATAACACCAAAACGATCCTTGTCAAGAGCCTCTACATCCAGATTGGCATGGTTGACAGCCTCTTGGGCTGCATACAAGGCATACAAAGAATAGTTATCAAAACGGTTGGTATCTTTCTTAACAAAGTATTTATCAAAAGGAAAATCTTGGATTTCTGCCGCATTATGCACATCAAAGTTGCTGTGATCAAATTTTGTAATTGGTCCAATTCCGATTTTTCCACTTGTCAAACTATTCCAAAATTCTTCTGGTGTATTTCCGATTGGAGATGTCACTCCATAACCTGTTACTACTACACGATTTAGTTTCATCTTTTTTACCTCTAGCTTCTGCTACATACTGAGGCCGCCATCAATGGCAACCACTTGACCAGTTAGATAATCTTGGCCTGCTAAAAATACTGTTAAATCTGCAACCTGCTCTGCCTGCCCAAATTCTTTCATAGGAATTTGCGCCAGCATGGCATCTTTTACCTTGTCTGATAGAACAGCTGTCATATCGGACTCAATCATTCCAGGAGCAATAGCATTAACCCTGATATTGCGATTAGCCACTTCACGCGCCACAGACTTGGTAAAACCAATCAAACCAGCCTTAGAAGCTGCATAGTTAGCTTGACCGATATTTCCCATCAAGCCAACAACACTAGACATATTAATGATAGCACCTTCTCTGGCTTTCATCATCGGTTTCAAGACTGATTGTGTCATGTTAAAGGCACCAGTCAAGTTAACCTTGAGCACTTTTTCAAAATCCGCTTCTGTCATCTTGAGCATAAGGGTATCTTGGGTAATCCCTGCATTGTTGACCAAAACATCTACTGAACCCAACTCTGCAATAGCTTGATCAACCATACGCTTAGCGTCTGCAAAATCTGATACATCTCCTGAAATGGGAACCACCTTTACACCATAGTTTGAAAACTCAGCGAGCAATTCTTCTGAGATAGACCCACGACTGTTTAAGACGATGTTGGCTCCTGCTTGAGCAAACTTGTGGGCGATGGCAAGACCAATCCCACGACTCGAACCTGTAATAAAAATATTTTTATTTTTTAGTTGCATTCTTTTCTCCTGTTTCCTCTTGTATTTATGGGAGAAGGGATTACTTGTTTTCTAGCAAAGTTTCCAAACTAGCCTGATCTTCAACATTGGCTAGTTTAGCTGTCTTATCAATTTTTTTCACAAAGCCTGACAAGACTTTCCCCGGTCCAATCTCGATAAAGTTGGTTACGCCTGCTTCTTGCATAACTGCAATACTTTCATAGAAACGAACTGGTTCCTTGACCTGACGCGTCAAGAGTTGAGCAATGTCTTCTTTTTGCATAACTGCAGCTTCTGTATTGCCGACTAGGGGACAAGTAAAATCTGAAAAGTTTACCTGAGCTAGAGTTTCAGCTAGTTTCTGGCTAGCAGGCTCAAGGAGAGCGGTATGAAAAGGTCCTGAAACCTTGAGAGGAATCAAGCGTTTGGCACCTGCCTCCTGCAAGAGTTCGACAGCTAGATCGACTGCAACCACTTCTCCACCAATCACGATTTGTGCAGGTGTATTATAGTTGGCTGGGGTAACCACTCCAAGTTCAGAAGCTTTTTGACAGGCTTCTTCAATGAACTCTACTGGCGTATTGAGAACTGCCACCATCTTGCCAGAACCAGCAGGGGCCGCTTCTTCCATATAGGCTCCACGCTTAGCAACCAAGGCAACCGCATCTTCAAAATCCAAGGCACCGCTGGCCACCAATGCAGAGTATTCTCCAAGAGACAAACCAGCAACCATATCAGGCTGATAGCCCTTTTCTTGCAGTAAACGGTAGATAGAAACCGAAGTCGCTAGAATGGCTGGTTGGGTATAGCGGGTCTGATTGAGTTTGTCTTCTTCCGTATCGATGAGATGACGCAAATCATAACCAAGTACCTGACTCGCTTGATCAATCGTTTCTTTGACAATAGGGTAGTGATCATAGAGATCCCGTCCCATACCTAGATACTGGGCACCTTGACCAGCAAATAAAAAGGCTGTTTTAGTCATTTCTTACAACTCCTGCCCAACGAGAGGCTTCTTCTTGAATTTTCTTAGCTGCTCCGTAATACAAATCTTTTAGGATTTCTTCAGCTGTTTCTTCTTTGGAAACAAGCCCCGCAATCTGACCTGCCATGACAGATCCACCATCCACATCTCCGTGAACAACCGCTTTAGCTAGAGCACCCGCTCCCATTTGTTCAAAAATTTCCAAATCAGGATTTTCTTGTTTAAAGGCATCTTTTTCAGCTTTTTCAAAATCACGAGTCAATTGGTTTTTAATAGCACGAACAGCATGTCCAAAGTGTTGAGCTGAAATCGTAGTATCAATATCTCTAGCTTTTAAAATTTTCGCCTTGTAATTTGGATGGGCATTAGACTCTTTGGCAATGACAAAGCGAGTTCCAACCTGAACAGCCTCTGCACCTAGCATAAATCCAGCCGCAGCACCTTCACCATCCGCAATTCCTCCTGCCGCAATAACAGGAATAGATACAGCTGCCACCACTTGACGCACCAAGGTCATAGTTGTTAATTTACCGATATGCCCCCCAGCTTCCATTCCTTCTGCAATAACAGCGTCCGCACCAATTTTTTCCATGCGTTTAGCTAGGGCAACACTTGGTACAACAGGAATGACTGTGATCCCAGCTTCATGGAAGCGTTCCATGTATTTGCCAGGATTTCCTGCGCCTGTTGTCACTACCTTAACACCTTCCTCGATAACAAGGTCTACAATATCTTCCACAAAGGGAGACAAGAGCATGATGTTGACACCAAAAGGTTTATCCGTTAACGATTTGATCTTGTCAATATTTGCCTTGACGACTTCTTTCGGGGCATTCCCCCCACCGATAATCCCTAGTCCTCCAGCCTTGGAAACAGCCCCTGCCAAATCACCATCAGCGATCCAAGCCATTCCTCCTTGAAAAATAGGATAATCAATATTCAATAATTCTGTAATACGCGTTTTCATAGTGCCTCCATCGTTTCTTGCTTACGTAATAGTTCGATACTGTCATAATTTGAAAATCAAACTATTGCCTAAACAAGAGGGAGCGGGTTTCCCTACTCCTTCTATCTTATATTCTGCTTATTTTGTTTGCTCTTCAACGTAGGCAACCAAGTCACCAACTGTTTTCAAGTCATCTTCTGCTTCGATTTGGATATCAAAAGCATCTTCGATTTCTGAGATTACTTGGAACAAGTCCAATGAATCTGCATCCAAGTCATCAAAAGTTGATTCAAGTGTTACTTCTGATGCGTCTTTTCCAAGTTCTTCAACGATAATTTCTTGTACTTTTTCAAATACTGCCATGATAGGACTCCTTTAAAATAAATAGTTTTTTATAACAATGTGTTCACCACATGATTACCTAAATTGTAAGAATGAGTGTGCCCCAGGTCAAGCCTCCACCGAAGCCTGATAGCAGAACAGTCTGGCTACCATCTAAACGGATGAGGCCTTGTTCTACACACTCTGAAAGTAAAATCGGGATACTGGCTGCACTGGTATTGCCATATTCCATCATATTAGCTGGAAGTTTGTCTCGGTCAACACCAATTTTTCTAGCCATCTTATCCAAAATACGGTCATTAGCCTGATGAAGTAGCAAATAATCCAAGTCTGTCGCCTCTATAGGAGATTCATCAATAGTCTGCTTGATAGACTTGGCTACATCCCGAATGGCAAAATCAAAGACTGCGCGTCCATCCATCTTCAAAAACGAATCTGCATTTTCTTGATCTGAAAATGGAGAATGTAACCCTGAATGTCCATATGTCAGACACTCGCTGCGACTTCCATCGCTATTGAGACTCTCTGCCAAGAAATGCTCTTGCTCACTAGCTTCTAACAAGACACCACCAGCACCATCTCCAAACAAAACAGCTGTTGATCGGTCTGACCAATCGACTGCTTTAGAGAGGGTTTCACTACCAATCACCAAGCCTTTTTGAAAACGACCAGAAGAGATAAACTTTTCAGCAGTTGACAATGCAAATACAAATCCACTACAAGCAGCTGTTAGGTCAAAAGCAAAGGCCTTATTAGCACCAATATTAGCTTGGACACGAGCAGCTGTAGAGGGCATCATCGAATCTGGAGTGATGGTAGCTAGGATGATAAAATCCAACTCTTCCCCTGTGATTCCAGCTTTTGTCATCAGTTTCTTAGCAACCTCTGTAGCCAAATCACTGGTAGATTCTGTTCTTGAAATATGCCTTTGTCGTATTCCCGTCCGACTTGAAATCCACTCATCATTGGTATCCATAATCTGGGCTAAATCATGATTTGTAACCACTTGCTCTGGCACATAATGAGCAACCTGGCTTATTTTTGCAAAAGCCATTATTTCAAATCCTCCAAAAATTGATAAAGTTTAGTCAAGCCTTTGCCCATAACCTCCGTTTCTTCCTTGCTCATACCTTCGATAATATTTTCAACCATGGCCTTGTGGAAGCGTTTATGTAGTCTATGAACCAAGCGACCTTTCTTTGTCAAATGCAGATGCACTACACGTCGATCATGTTCTGAGCGAATGCGTTCAATGTAACCCTTTCGTTCAAGATTATTCAGACTCGTCGTAACTGTCCCAAGAGTCACCATCAACTCTTTCGACACTTGACTTGGCGTCACATCTGGGAATTTTCCAATTACATCGATTGTATGTACTTCTTTGATGGAGATATCCTTGAAACGACTACCCCTCAAGCTAACTTCCTCAATAACGAGGACATTGTTAAATATAGATGTTAAATATTCATTAATTCGTTGGTAGTCCAATCTCTTTTCCCTCCTTTTCAAAAAACTTTCACAATCAAAACATTTGACAAAAAAATTATATCAAACTTCAAAGAACAGTGCAAGTATTTTCTTATTTTCCAGTAAATTTCGGTCTTCTTCTCTCCGAATGAGCCCGAACTCCTTCTTTGAAATCCTCTGTTTGAGCCAAGGATTCCTGTAGCTTCAATTCTAAAGCAGCATAATCTTGCCAATCTTTAAATTGGCTCTCCCAAACCAACTTCTTGATGGCTGCATAGGAATTAGCTGACCCACGTCTCAATTTTTTAAGGAGCTGTTCTCTCGTCTTTTCAAGTTTATCAGCTTCACAGACGCGGTAAACCAGCCCCCATTCTAAAGCTTTTTCTGCGTTCAAAGCCTCACCTGTCATGGCTAATTGAGCAGCACGCGTCACACCAATACTTCGGCTCAATAGATGAATCCCACCTGCATCTGGAGCCAAACCAACTCCAACAAAGGCTTGGATAAATTTAGCCTTATCCGTTGCCAGACAGAAATCTGCAGCAACAGCCATATTTGCTGCGGCACCTGCAACTGCCCCATCAACCTCCATCAAGATAGGTTTATCAATTTGCTTGATTTTATAAGAAATAGTATTGACTAATTCTGCGATTTTCGTCAATGATGGAATATCATCCTCATCTACTGCTCGCTTCATCTCAACCAAATCTCCCCCAACAGAGAAGACTTTGCCATTCGCGTTGATTAAGACAAAATGCACAGCCGGATCCTCTTCTGCTAAAGTCAGAGCTTCTAAAATCTCCTCACACATAGGAATATGAAAACCATTTGCGACCTCAGGACGGTTCAAGGTAAGGATTGCCAAATCCTCTTCAATCTGATAAATAATGTGTTCCATCGGGACTCCTTTTTATTTTATAAGCAGTTTACACTCTTCGAAAATCAAATTCAAACCACGTCAGCTTCGCCTTGCCATACTCAAGTACTGTCTACGGCTAGCTTCCTAGTTTGCTCTTTGATTTTCATTGAGTATTAAATTATTTTATTTCCAAAGTATAGCTTTTTTAAAACTCGAAAGCAAGAAAAAATCGACTAAAAGTGTCTCAGCTGATTGGAAAGGCTCGCTTTAGGCTAGAAAACATCTTATTTTCTTCATTGAAAAAAGGCTTTCTTTCTGCTATAATCGTATAAAATACTTACTTTAGGAGTTCTTATGAAAGTTGTTAAATTTGGAGGTAGCTCACTTGCCTCTGCTGGTCAATTAGAAAAAGTTTTAAACATCGTCAAAAGCGATCCCGAGCGCCGTTTTGTAGTTGTTTCTGCGCCTGGTAAACGCAATGCTGAAGATACTAAGGTTACGGATGCCTTGATTAAATACTACCGCGACTATGTTGCTGGTAACGATATTAGCAAGAGCCAAAGCTGGATTATCGACCGCTATGCTGCTATGGTTAGCGAATTGGGACTGAAACCAGCTGTTTTAGAAAAAATCTCTAAAAGCATTCGTGCCTTAGCCACTCTTCCTATTGAAGAAAATGAATTTCTCTACGATACCTTCCTAGCAGCGGGTGAAAACAACAATGCTAAATTGATTGCTGCCTATTTTAACCAAAATGGTATTGATGCACGCTATGTGCACCCTAGAGAAGCGGGTATTGTAGTCACAAGTGAACCTGGTCACGCTCGCATCATTCCATCAAGTTATGACAAGATTGAGGAATTGACAAACGCCAATGAAGTCCTTGTCATTCCTGGTTTCTTTGGGGTTACCAAGGAAAATCAAATCTGTACCTTCTCACGTGGAGGATCAGACATTACAGGTTCTATCATTGCTGCCGGTGTTAAGGCCGACCTCTATGAAAACTTTACAGACGTTGATGGTATCTTTGCAGCCCACCCTGGTATTATCCACCAACCACACTCAATCCCTGAGTTGACCTACCGTGAAATGCGTGAGTTGGCTTATGCAGGATTCTCAGTCCTTCATGACGAAGCCCTTCTACCTGCCTACCGTGGAAAAATTCCTCTAGTTATCAAGAATACCAACAACCCTGACCATCCAGGTACTCGTATCGTTCTAAAACACAGTAGTGATGAATTTCCAGTTGTGGGAATTGCTGGTGACTCAGGCTTTGTCAGCATTAATATGTCGAAATACCTCATGAACCGTGAGGTTGGATTTGGACGCAAGGTTCTGCAAATCCTTGAAGATCTTAACATCGGTTGGGAACATATGCCAACAGGTATCGACGATCTTTCAATCATCCTCCGTTCTCGCGAACTAACTCCTATCAAGGAAGAAGAAATCCTTCGTCAGTTGGTTCAAAAGGCTGAAGTAGACCATGCAGAAATCGAGCATGACCTTTCAATCATTATGATTGTTGGAGAAAAGATGAAGAGCCATATCGGAGTAACTGCTACTGCGACACGTGCTCTATCTGAAAATAAGATCAACATCCAGATGATGTCTCAAGGTTCTAGTGAAGTATCTATTATGTTTGTTGTCCATAAGGACCAAGAGAAAGCAGCTATTAAAGCCCTCTACAATGCCTTTTTCGGTGAAAGTAAGGAAGACTAAGCATGGCTCAATCACTTAACAAAACAGTGCTCCTCAATACGACAGGCACCTCCTACCTCTCTATAGCTGGGAAAGTTGGGAAATTCCTTGTCGGAGATCAGGCTTTGGAATTTTACCCCGATGTCAATGTTGAACAATTTATCCAGATTCCTTGGAGCCATATCAACCAAATTGGAGCCAATGTCACTGGTCGAAAAATCAGTCGCCACTTCGAAGTCTTTACAGACAGAGGAAAATTCCTCTTTGCTTCAAAAGATTCAGGTGCCATTCTTAAAATTGCTCGCGAAAAACTAGGCAATGACAAGGTCGTCAAACTTCCTACCTTGATTCAGACAATTAGCCAAAAATTTAAAAATCTATTTGCAAAAAAGTAGAAACTTTAGTATAATCATAGCAACGGATAAGTAGGTTATCTTCTTCTTTCAGAAAGTCTGCGGGTGCTGCGAGCAGATAGGAGGGATAGGTGAAATTCTACCGTTAGTAACAATTACATACACAATCAAGTGCACACCTGTGAAGTTGGATGGAACCGTGGCCCTGCCACTCCAACGCTTTGTCAGGTGTGCTTTTTTCATAAAGGAGTTCTTATGTTAGATATCAAACGTATTCGTACAGATTTTGATGCTGTCGCAGAAAAATTAGCTACACGCGGTGTAGATGCTGCTGTCTTGAATGAGATGAAAGAAATCGATGCTAAACGTCGTGACATCTTGGTCAAAGTTGAAACTCTCAAAGCAGAACGTAACACAGTTTCTGCTGAGATTGCCCAAGCTAAGCGCAACAAGGAAAATGCAGATGACAAGATTGCTGCTATGCAAACCCTATCTGCTGAAGTCAAATCCTTGGATGCTGAATTGGCAGAAATCGATGCTAAATTGACAGAATTTACCACTACTCTTCCAAATATACCAGCTGACAGCGTTCCTGTTGGGGCTGACGAAGATGACAATGTGGAAGTTCGCCGTTGGGGTACTCCACGCGAATTTGACTTCGAACCTAAAGCTCACTGGGATCTTGGTGAAGATCTTGGTATCCTTGACTGGGAACGCGGTGGTAAGGTAACAGGGGCTCGTTTCCTCTTCTATAAAGGTCTCGGTGCTCGTTTGGAACGTGCTATCTATAACTTTATGTTGGATGAACATGGAAAAGAAGGCTATACGGAAGTCATCACGCCTTACATGGTTAACCATGATTCTATGTTTGGGACTGGTCAATATCCAAAATTCAAGGAAGATACTTTTGAACTCAGCGATAGCAATTACGTCCTTATTCCTACAGCTGAAGTTCCTCTGACAAACTACTACCGTGATGAAATCCTGGACGGCAAAGACCTGCCAATCTACTTCACTGCTATGAGTCCATCATTCCGTTCTGAGGCTGGTTCTGCCGGTCGTGATACTCGTGGCTTGATTCGTTTGCACCAATTCCACAAGGTTGAAATGGTTAAATTTGCCAAACCAGAAGAATCTTACGAAGAATTGGAAAAAATGACAGCCAACGCTGAAAACATTCTTCAAAAACTCAACCTTCCATACCGTGTCGTTGCTCTCTCTACTGGAGATATGGGCTTCTCAGCTGCTAAAACTTACGACTTGGAAGTTTGGATTCCAGCACAAAATACCTACCGTGAAATCTCAAGCTGTTCAAACACAGAAGATTTCCAAGCCCGTCGTGCCCAAATCCGTTACCGTGATGAAGCAGATGGCAAGGTGAAATTGCTCCATACCCTGAACGGTTCTGGACTTGCAGTTGGACGTACAGTGGCTGCTATTCTTGAAAACTACCAAAATGCAGATGGTTCTGTGACCATCCCAGAAGCACTTCGTCCATACATGGGTGGAGCTGAAGTTATTAAACCATAAAAAATAAGGTTTAGCTATTTCTAGCTAGACCTTTTTTCGTAACCAATTCAGATAAGCGCCTAATACAAAGAGCAAAATGATTAGGCAAATAACAGTTTCAGCCAGTACCAAATAATCCAAAAATGGAAGTTTCAAGATTCCCTGAGCCATCTTAAGCGAGGTAGCTGTGATAATGGTCGGGAAGGTGAGGGCTGAGAAGGCTAGTTGAAAACCTTGTTTTAAAATATTGGGCAGGCGAGTCAAAACAAAGAAAAAGAAGGTTTGAGAAGCCAAAATCATCACAACTAAGAGCCAAGTCGGTAGGCTGGCTCCTCCAACTCTAACTAGAGAAGCCAAGAGTAGAGAAAAAGGAGCACAGTAGATTCCTTCTTGGCCAAGCAAGGCTAGTGGGAGCGGATGTTTCTTTAAATCGCTATAAATAAGGGGATAGAGATAGAAGGTTAGGAGAAAACCAAAACTCAAGGTCGCATAGGCAATTTCGATGATGCCTACGAGAGGATAGGTTAAGGCAGCCACTGCTATCCCCACATAAAGTACCGTCCAGCTTGGAGTAGCATTGACTCTCTTGCCTGGATAGGCAAATTTGATGGTAAAACCAGCAATTAAGGCCACATCCAAGAGAAATGAAAACCACCAGAGTCCTTGCGCAACCAAAGGAAAATGAGGGAAGACGCGAAAGACATAAGTCGATAAAATCATCCCAGCCATGGGAAAGGTCGCCATCCCTGATAAAAGAGGGGGCTTGGTCAATTCTTGCTTGGTTTCCTTCCAATTAAACAGGTGCAGAAGCAGAAAGTAAATCCACAAAATCAAACCTGTCAGACTAAAAAGATGTGACAGAACCGGCAACGTATCTAAAATAAGATTTCCAGCTCCTGCCAAACCTAGCAAACAACCTGAAAATACTAAGGGGAGTTTTTTCATCCTAACCTCCAATAATCATGTTAGTTTCAGTATAGCATAAAAGCGCTTAAATGAGGGGATAAAAAACGAAGTCCGTTGATTTTACTCAGATATGAATTAAGCATAAGGTTGCAATTCTGGATTAATTGGTGTATTGGCCAGATTGTTGGCATAGTTACAGAGGCTTGCTAGGCTGACACCAAGAACCACATCCAAGGCATTTTGTTGGGTGTAGCCAGCTTCTAAAAATTCAGCCAAGGCTTCATCTCCTACACGACCCTTGGTATTGATAACTGCCAAGGTAAACTTAGCTAGGGTGTCCAATTTAGGATCTGTTTCAATTGGAGTACGATTGCGAAGGGCTTGCAGAAGATCATCATTCATCTGGATTTGTTTGATTGAAAAGGCTGTGTGACCTGCGACACAGAAGGCACAACCATTGGTCACAGCTGCCGTGATTTGCACTACTTCGCGCTCAACGGGTGTCAGGCTGTTGCGACGGTTGATAGCTCCGACAGTACGGTAAGCCTCTAAAGCAGTGGGTGCATTAGCCAAGAGACCGATTAGGTTGGGAATATAGCCATTGTTATCTTTTTCTACTGTTTCAAGAACTTCTTTCACTTCTGCTGGTGCTGATTCTACTGTATGAATTGTAAATGTTGTCATCATAAAACCTCTTTTCATGTTGTTGAAACCTAGTCTATCACAGATTCTATACCTTGTATAATATATATTTTAAATTACACTGATAGAAATTTTTTATGAAAGCAAAAAATCACACGCAATGTGTGATTCCATTATTTATTAAAATACTTTTTAGTCTCAGCAATAACGACTGGCGATAAAACTAAGAGGGCAATCAAGTTTGGCAGAGCCATCAAGGCATTGACAATATCTGCGATAATCCAAACCATATCCAACTCGATAAATCCTCCTAGCAAGACCATGAGCACAAAGACCACACGGTAGAGCCAGATAAAGCGAACCCCAAAGAGAAACTCAAAACAACGTTCTCCGTAATAGTTCCAACCTAGAATCGTTGTAAAGGCAAAGAGCACAAGGAAGATGGTCAAAAGGGCAGGTCCAAAGTGTGAAAAGACTGTTGAGAAGGCTGACTGAGTCAAGGCAACTCCATTCAAATCACCACTCCAAACACCAGTTACCAAGATAGTCAAACCAGTCAGAGTACAGATAATGAGAGTGTCAATAAAGGTTCCAGTCATGGAAATCAAACCTTGCTCTACTGGTTCATTTGTCTTAGCCGCAGCAGCTGCAATGGGAGCAGACCCCAGACCAGACTCGTTTGAGAACACACCACGCGCTACACCATTTTGAATAGCCATCCGAATACTAGCACCGGCAAATCCACCCACCGCAGCAACAGGACTAAAAGCGGATGTCAAGATTAAAGCGATTGTGGCAGGAATCTTCCCAATATTAAAGAAAATAACTGTAAGAGTTCCCAAAATATAGATGATAGCCATAAAAGGAACAACGGTTGTTGAAACCTTTGAAATGGACTTAAGTCCTCCAAAGACTGCAATTGCTACAAAGGCAGACAAAACAAGAGCCGTGATAGCTGGCGAAATAGTCGTCGTATTTTGGATAGATTCTGTAATCGAGTTTACCTGGGTAAAGGTTCCGATTCCCAACAAAGCTACTAAGACACCTGCCAGGGCAAAGAAGATAGCAAGTGGACGCCACTTTTCTCCCATACCCAGAAGGATATAGTGCATTGGACCTCCCGCTACTGCACCATGGTCGTCCTTGGTGCGGTATTTAATAGCTAGTAGTCCTTCCGCATACTTGGTAGCCATCCCAAAGAAAGCAGCCATCCACATCCAAAAGAGGGCTCCTGGGCCACCGACCTTGATAGCCGTCGCGACTCCGATAATATTTCCCGTACCAACTGTCGCTGCGAGTGCTGTACACAAGGCCGCAAAGCTGGATACATCGCCATGCCCCTTGTCCTTAGTAAAAATAAGCTGGAAGGCCTTGGGCAGACGCAAAACCTGCAAGAGGCCTAGACGGGCAGTTAGGTAAATCCCTGTCCCGACTAATAAAATCAAGAGGGGTGGGCCCCAAGCAAAAGCATCAATTGATTTAAGCAATTCTAACATTTCCTTCTCCTATCTTTTCAACCCCAAAAGAAAGAGCACATGCAAGATACATGTACTCTGGAATGCTTAGATAAATGCTAAAAAGCAGTCTATCCTAGCTCTGTCCTTTTACCTGAGAGTTTGAGCAGTTGCCTGCCTTGCCCCTTCGGTGCCTTCACGGTCTCTCCAGAGTTCCGTCCATTTACAGTCATGGAAAATCAAACGATTCCCCACTTCTATTAAACTTCATTCGGTGTTGGTATTTAATTGATTCTTATTTTACAAAAAATGTTGGCTTTTGTCAATGTGTTTATTAGTAAAAATTAGTTCAACAGTTTTTACTGTATAAAGCCCGGAATACTTCTATCCTTTAAATGTCACAATAGTCGCACCACTGCCTCCAGCATTTTGTGGGGCATAGCCAAAACTCTTGACGTGTTTGTTTCTTTGTAGGTATTTGGTGACACCTTCACGGATGACACCTGTTCCGATACCATGGATGATATCCACTTGAGCCATATTATTAAGCAAGGCTTGGTCGATAAAGGCATCTAGCTCATTCATGGCTTCTTCATAGCGTTTACCTCGAAGATCCAGTCTAGCTTGAGGGCCTCGGCCAGATGTCCGTTTCACAACATTGACTTGTTTCTTCTTGACTGGTTTTTCTTGCTGGGCTTGAACAAGGTCAAACTCTTTCTCTTCCAAAGTCATCTTAATCAAGCCTACTTGGGCTTCCCAGCGGCCGTCCTTGAGTTGACTAGTCAAGGTACCACGCTGTCCATAACTGAGAACCACGATATCATCTCCCACCTTTGGAGCTCGTTTTTTCTTAGCCTTTTGAAGGACCTTGTTTTTAGACAAGTCCACTTTTTCAGGAGCCAATTTTTTCAATTTGGCCTTGGCTTCAATGATTTCATGGGGTTTGAGTTGAGATTTACTATGGAGATTCTTGAGAATCTGGTCACTTTCACTTAGGGCCATGTCTACAATCTCACTAGCTTGTTCACGCGCCTTATTAAGTTCGGTTTCCTTTTCACGATTGAGTTCGTTGTAAAGTTTTTTGAGAACACGATTCATCTTGAGATTTTCTTGCTCCACCTCACGAATATTATCCAAACGTTTACGGCTTTCCAGCGTCTGCTCTTCCAGTTGCTCAATAATCCGGTTGACATCATTGTCCTGATTAACCTGCTGGCTGGCATCCCCTACGATAACTTCAGATAGGCCTAGACGTTTGGCAATTTCGAAGGCATTGCTTCGACCAGGAACGCCCTGCATAAAGCGATAGGTCGGGCGTAGAGTTGCAGTATCAAACTCCATGCTGGCATTTTGCACAAAGGCTGTCTCAATACCGTAGGCCTTGAGTTCTGGATAGTGGGTCGTCGCCATAGTCTTGACTTGACGCAGGCGAAGGTCCTCCAGAATAGCCATGGCAAGAGCGGCTCCCTCTTGGGGATCTGTACCAGCCCCCAACTCATCCAAGAGTAAGAGTGAATGTTGATTGACCTTGCCAAGAATATCCACAATATTGGTCATGTGGCTAGAGAAGGTAGACAAGCTCTGTTCAATAGACTGTTCATCGCCAATATCAGCAAAAATTTCTTCAAAAATACCAACACGACTTCCCTTGTCTGCTAAAATCGGCAAACCAGACTGAGCCATGATCTGCGTCAATCCCAGAGTTTTGAGCATGATGGTCTTCCCACCTGTATTAGGACCTGTAATGACAATCGCTGTTAAATCTTGACCAAAATGAACATCATTTGCGACGGCATTTTTGACTAGAGGATGGCAGACATGGAGCAGTTGAATTTCCTGATTTTCTGACAGCTGAGGTACAACTGCTTGTCTTTCTTGGATAAAACGAACCTTGGCACGAATCAAATCCAGATGACCGATAATCCAAGCGTCATTGGCAATCTCAGCCGCATGAGGGCGGACACGTTCAGAAATTTCTTGGAGAATGCGAAGCATTTCATAGCGCTCATCTGCTCGCAGACTAGCAATTTCTTCGCTCAGTTTGACCACCTCACGGGGTTCGATGTAGACAGTATTTCCGCTGGCAGAAATATCATGCACGACACCTGCAATCTTATTGCGGTAGGTATTTTTGACTGGTAAAACCTGACGGCCATTTCTGCTGGCAACGATTCCTTCCGTCAACATCTGCGCTTTTTGCTTGAGCAAGTCCTGTAAAACATCGCGTACTTGACTCTCGCTATCATGGATTTTTCGACGGATGCGCGCCAATTCTTCACTGGCAAAATTTTCAATGAAACCTGCATCATTAAAGGCTTGGAGATTTCCTTGTAATTGCGGAAAATCATGTAATTTCTCAAACCAAAGGGCTAATTCTTCCAAGCTGACATTTTCCAGATTGGCATAAAAACTTTGCAGTTCTCGGCTGGCAAGAAGTACTCGCTTCAAGAGTAGGAACTCCTCGATATTGAGATCCGCACCCATCTCCAACCGCTTGCAGACTCCTGCAATTTCCTTGGTTGCGAGAATAGTGAAATGCGGTTGCTCAACAAAAAGAGCCTGCATTTCCTTCATCTCAGCAAAAGCCTGTTTGATTTTATCTGCTTTGGCAGTCGGAGCCAGCTGTCTCAATTGCTCCAAGCCCTGCTCAGTCAACAAATGGGGTTCAAACAAAGCCTTGACCTTATTGAACTCTAATGTTTCTAATATTTTCTTATTCATCGTTATTTCCTTGTCTTTGAATGTCTATACTCTTCGAAAATCTCTTCAAACCACGTCAGCGTCGCCTTACCGTACTCAAGTACAGCCTGCGGCTAGCTTCCTAGTTTGCTCTTTGATTTTCATTGAGTATTAGGTGTAGTAACTTTTTACATTCAATCAAATCTGTAAACAAAGGGCTAGGAAAATTCCTGCCCTTTTTATCCGATTAAATTTGTCACCCAGATTTGTTTGAGCCAACTGGTTGTTACTGGTATGCTCTGGATGATGTGTTTTGCGACGATACTCTTTTCAAGAGGATTTTGTATAGCCGCCATGGGAATGGTCGCCAAGATTGTCAAGGCCATTTGCAAGACAAATAAGGTCACCAACATGGACAAGATACCTGCTGAAACTCGGAACAACTTGCCCCCCAGTTTTTTACTAGGAAGTAAGTGTAAGAGGAGACCAAGCAAACGACCGATGCTATAGACAATCCCAAATACAAGCAAATAGCCGATCCCTGCGTAAAAGACCTTATCCAACTGAAAGAGTTGATCCGATGGAAAAAAGAAAGTTCCCTGACCTTCCTGCGGATTTGCATAAGGGAGCAATAAATGGAATTGTTCTCCCAGCCCCTTGTAAAACTGACCAGCCATAAAAGCCGATGCCATGGCTGAAATCAGGTAATAAACCTGTAAGAGCAGGCCTCTCCGATAGCCGATATAAAATCCCCAAGCCAAGACCAATAGAAGAAAGAGTGAAATCATAAGGAATCCTCAATCTTGCTCTGTTCTTGCTTGCAAGTCACAAGCTTGTGACGGAGTTCTTCTAGCTCTTGTTCCTTATCGTCAAATTCAATCTCACGGCTGAGCTGAGTTGATAAACAGTTGACTGCCAACAAAAGAGCGATTGTTTCATCATCTGCGCTAGGCATTTGTTCTTTAATTGCTTGGTATTTTTCTGTCGCAACCTTAGCGATTTCCTCCATAAAGAGATTATCATGCTCGCTTGTCAAGGTTAATGATTTTTTCCCGAATGTAAATTTGAATCGATTTAGATTTGCCATAAAATTCACCTCACGATATTATACCAAAATTCGCTAATTTTGTCAGTTTTTACAAATTTGCCTGCTTTTATGGTACAATAGAAACTATGGCAAGTATAACACTCACACCAAGCGAAAAGGAGATTCAGGCTTTTCTTGAACACTATGAAACTAGTCTGGCTACCAGCAAGAATCCCTATATCCGCTACTTTTTGAGACTACCTCAAGCAACGGTTTCTATCTATACTTCTGGAAAGATCTTGCTTCAGGGTGAAAGAGCTGAGAAATACGCCAGTTTCTTTGGCTATCAAGTTGTAGAGCAAACCAGCGGACAAAATCTTCCTTTAATTGGAACAGATGAGGTGGGAAATGGTTCCTACTTTGGTGGGCTTGCAGTTGTGGCTTCCTTTGTCACACCTGACCAGCATGACTTTTTACGAAAACTCGGTGTGGGGGATTCTAAGACTCTGACCGACCAAAAGATTCGTCAGATTGCTCCTATTCTCAAGGAAAAAATCCAACACCAGGCACTGCTTCTCTCACCAAGCAAGTACAACGAGGTCATCGGAGACCGCTACAACGCTGTTTCGGTTAAGGTTGCCCTCCATAATCAGGCTATCTATCTCCTTCTTCAAAAAGGTATTCAACCTGAGAAAATTGTGATTGATGCCTTTACCAGTGCTAAAAATTATGACAAGTACTTGGCACAAGAGGTCAATCGTTTCAGTAATCCTATCAGCTTAGAAGAAAAGGCTGAGGGCAAATACTTGGCTGTCGCAGTTTCTTCCATCATTGCGCGTGATCTCTTTCTGGAAAATCTTGAAAATCTGGGACGAGAATTGGGCTATCAACTTCCAAGTGGAGCTGGAACGGCTTCTGATAAGGTGGCAAGCCAGATTTTGCAAGCCTATGGTATGCAGGGACTCAACTTCTGTGCCAAACTGCACTTTAAAAATACTGAAAAAGCGAAAAAACGCTTAGAAAGGTAAATTATGAATTCATTTAAAAATTTCCTAAAAGAGTGGGGATTGTTCCTCCTGATTCTGTCATTACTAGCTTTAAGCCGTATCTTTTTTTGGAGTAATGTCCGCGTAGAAGGACATTCCATGGATCCTACCCTAGCGGATGGCGAAATCCTCTTTGTTGTTAAACACCTCCCTATTGACCGTTTTGATATCGTGGTTGCTCATGAGGAAGATGGCAATAAGGACATCGTCAAGCGCGTGATTGGAATGCCTGGCGACACTATCCGTTACGAAAACGATAAACTTTACATCAATGATAAAGAGACAGACGAACCTTACCTAGCTGACTACATCAAACGCTTCAAGGACGACAAACTCCAAAGCACCTACTCAGGCAAGGGATTTGAGGGAAATAAAGGAACTTTCTTTAGAAGCATCGCTCAAAAAGCTCAAGCCTTCACAGTTGATGTCAACTACAACACCAACTTTAGCTTTACTGTTCCAGAAGGAGAATACCTTCTCCTCGGAGATGACCGCTTGGTTTCGAGCGACAGCCGCCATGTAGGTACTTTCAAGGCAAAAGATATCACAGGGGAAGCTAAATTCCGCTTCTGGCCAATCACCCGTATCGGAACATTTTAAGAGACCTAAGAGGCCGAGAATCAGCAATCTCAGCCTCTTCTTCTATCGTGAGAAGATGATTATTCACTACCCAGTTTGATTAAGATAGAAACAAAGTTATACTCAATGAAAATCAAAGAGCAAACTAGGAAGCTAGCCGCAGGCTGCTCAAAACAGTGTTTTGAGGTTGCAGATGGAAGCTGACGTGGTTTGAAGAGATTTTCGAAGAGTATTAACTCTCACCTATTTATGCAAAGGAATCTTATGGAAGTTTATTTTTCAGGAACCATTGAACGGATTATTTTTGAAAATCCCAGCAATTTTTATCGCATCCTCCTCCTAGAAATCGAAGATACGGACGCAGAAGATTTTGATGATTTTGAAATTATTGTCACCGGTACCATGGCTGACGTGATTGAGGGAGAAGACTATACTTTTTGGGGACAAATTGTCCAGCACTCCAAGTATGGAGAACAACTGCAAATCAGCCGGTATGAACGCTCAAAACCAACTATCAAGGGCTTGGTCAAGTACTTTTCAAGTAGCCATTTCAAGGGAATTGGTCTCAAAACAGCTCAGAAAATCGTGGATACCTATGGCGACAATACCATTGACGAAATTTTACAACACCCGGAAAAGCTAGAAGGTATCGCAGGACTCTCTGCCAAAAATCGCGAGGCATTCGTCTCCACACTTCGTCTCAACTACGGAACGGAGATGGTTTTGGCCAAACTAGCCAACTACGGCATTCCCAATAAACTAGCCTTTCAAATTCAAGACTTTTACAAGGAAGAAACCCTTGATGTGGTTGAAAATTATCCCTACCAGCTGGTTGAGGATATCAAGGGCTTGGGCTTTACCATTGCTGACCAATTAGCGGAGGAACTAGGCATCGAAAGTCAGGCTCCTAAACGCTTTCGTGCCGGTCTAGTTCACAGTCTTTTTCAGGCCTGTATGGAAACAGGGGATACCTATGTTGAAGCACGGGATTTGCTAGAACAAACCCTTACTCTCCTTGAATCTTCTCGCCCCGTGGAACTGGACCCCAGCCAAGTAGCCCAAGAACTCTCCTACTTGATTGAAGAAGACAAGGTTCAGCAGATTGATACCAAGATTTTTGACAACAGCCTCTTTTTCGCTGAGGAAGGCATCCGCAGTCACTTGGTTCGTATCCTTGAAAAAGGAAAACAGAAGAGCCAGGATTTAGAAACCATTCAAAAACATATCACTACTGTCGAGGAAGAGCTGGGAATTGAGTATGATAGTATTCAAAAACAAGCTATCTGTGATGCTATCCAGAACAAGGTCTTTATTCTGACAGGTGGACCTGGTACTGGTAAGACAACGGTTATCAATGGTATCATCGCTGTTTACGCCCTTTTAGAAGGACTTGACCTCAAGAAAAAAAGCAATCTGCCGATTCTTCTTGCTGCTCCAACTGGACGAGCAGCTCGCCGCATGAATGAATTGACAGGTTTGCCTAGCGCGACCATACACCGTCATTTAGGAATGACAGGTGACGATGATACCAGCCATCTTGAAGATTATCTGGATGCCGACTTTATCATCGTAGATGAATTTTCCATGGTGGATACTTGGCTGGCCAATCAACTCTTCTCCAATATCTCTTCTAACAGTAAAATTCTCATCGTGGGGGATAGCGATCAGCTACCGTCTGTCAGTCCTGGACAGGTTCTAGCGGATCTGCTTCATATTCCCTTGATTCCTCAGACTCGCTTGGAAAAAATTTACAGGCAAAGCGAAGAATCAACCATCGTCACCCTAGCTAGTCAAATTCGACAGGGCATCTTGCCAGCTGATTTCACCCAGAAAAGAGCAGACCGTTCCTACTTTGAAATTGCTAGTGGCCATATTCCTGCTACTATTGAAAAAATCTTAGGTGCTGCCCTCAGAAGTGGTATTCCTGCCCGTGATATCCAAGTTCTGGCTCCCATGTACCGAGGGACGGCAGGGATTGATGCCATCAACCAGCTCATGCAAGACCTCCTGAATCCACCACAAAAAGACCAACTCAGTTTTGAAGCTCCCCAGTGCCACTATCGTAAGGGAGATAAGGTCATTCACTTGGTCAACGATGCTGAAATCAATGTCTTTAATGGAGATTTAGGAGCTATCACAGACCTGATTCCTGGTAAATATACCGAATCGAAACAAGACGAGATTATCATTGATTTTGATGGCAATGAGGTCTCTTACCCACGTAACGAATGGTACAAGATTCGCTTAGCCTATGCCATGAGTATCCATAAATCACAGGGAAGTGAGTTCCCTGTTGTCATCCTACCTATCACTAGTGCTAGTAGGCGTATGCTGGAGCGCAATCTCATCTATACAGCCATTACACGCGCCAAAAGCAAGCTTATCTTACTAGGTGAATTGCAGGCCTTTGATTATGCTACCCAACACATTGGAACTGCCCGAAAAACCTATCTGATTGAACGCTTCAGTGATTTATTGGAGAATGTTGAAGAAAAGCAACCAGCTGTCTCTGAAACAGTCACATCAAGTAACTCTGAACAATCCTACATCCTAACCGAAGAAAACTGGACCAGTATTCCAGCTATGATTGGGATTACAGACGCAGACCTCAGAGAGATTTTTGGAAAATAGTGCATAAGAAAACCCACCTAGGCAGGTGGGTTTTTTGTCTATTAAGATTATTTAACTGTTGCTGTGCTTGTAATCAATTCAACAGCTTTTTTGATTGTGATATCGTGTTTCAACATATCAGCTGAAAGCAAGCTTTGTACTTGAGCAACTTCCATGTTGTAGTCTGTTGCCAATTGCTCAACTTCTTTTTGGATTTCTTCTTCTGAAGCATCAAATCCTTCAGCTTTGGCAACTGCTTCGATAACAAGGTTAGTCTTAGTACGTGACTCAGCTTCTGCTTGGTATTGATTGTGAAGGTCTTCTTGAGTAGTTCCAGTGATTTGGAAGTACATGTCAGGGTTGATACCTTGACGTTGCAAGTTTCCAAGGAATTCGTTTACTGAGCGGTGAACTTCTTCGTGAATCATTTCTTCTGGAAGTTCTACGATTTCAGCGTTTTCTACAGCTTTATCAATTGCTGCACCTTCTACTGCATCTTTGTAAGCTTCTTCTTTAGCAGCAGCCAATTCCTTGCGATATTTTTCTTTCAATTCAGCAAGTGTTTCAACTTCTTCATCGATGTCTTTTGCAAGCTCATCGTCAAGAGCTGGAACTTCTTTAGCTTTTACTTCGTGGATAGTTGTCACGAATTTAGCTTCTTTTCCTGCAAGGTCTTCTGCTTGGTAGTCTTCTGGGAATGTTACAACTACATCAACAGTTTCACCAGCTGAGTGACCTACTAATTGGTCTTCGAAACCAGGGATGAATTGACCTGAACCAAGTCCAAGTGAGAAGTTTTCACCTTTTCCGCCATCAAATTCAACACCATCAATAGAACCAACGAAGTCGATGACAACAGTGTCGCCGTTTTCAGCAGCAGCTTCCTTGATAACCAATTCAGCCAAGTTATTGCGTTCGCGTTCGATACGCTCTTCAACGTCAGCGTCAGTTACTTCTTTTTCTAGATCAACTGATACTTCAAGGTTTTTGTAGTCACCCAATTTTACTTCAGGTTTTGTAACGACCTCAGCAGTGATAACCCAGTCTTGACCTTTTTCCATTGAAGTTACGTCAATTTTTGGTTGAGCAACCACTTCAAGACCAGCTTCTTTTACAGCTGCTTCATAAGCATTTGGCAAAAGAGCGTTCATAACGTCTTGGTAAAGTGACTCTTCACCAAATTTTTTGTCGAAGATAGGGCGTGGAAGGTGACCTTTACGGAAACCTGGAACATTAAGAGATTTCTTCACTGAGTTGAAGACACGGTCCAATTCTGGTTTGATTTGGTCTTGAGAGATAGTGAAAGTCAAGACACCACGGTTTGTTTCTTTGTTTTCAAATGATACAGACATTCTGTCATTTCTCCTTAAAATTTTTTAAATACAGTCTATTATAACATAAATGGGCGACTTTTTTCAAGTAATGAACGCGCTTTTCAATGATGGGAGAGGTACTTGCTCGCTTCTTTGATAGTAAGTTCAGTCATTCTTTCCTTGTTTTTCTCAATGAAGCATGCTACCCAAGCTGGATTCGTTTTAGAGTAGTCTCTCAGAGCCCAGCCAATGGCTTTATTGATAAAGAATTCTGTTTGATTCAAATTATGAAGCAGAATCTTTTCCAGTAATTGAACATTGGTCTTCTCTTTTCTTAACAACTGGTGGTCAATAGCGACGCGTCTCAACCAGATATTGTCTGACAGGCTCCATTGGAGGATTATTTTTTCCAGTTCCTGCTTCTCATACACCAAACTCCCTACTACTCGATCTAGGATATCTACCGTATCCCACCAAGATTTTGTGACGACTAACCGCTCAAGCTTAGGTAAATCGTTCTCCGTTAGATAAGACTGCATTGCTTTCAAATAATTAGCAGCTACATATTGGTATTCTCTAGGCTCCTTTCTCCAGCAAGTATCTACAAAATTCCAGTCGATAATCTTTGTTTTTTTCGCTTTTGGAAAGTATTTTTTATAGAGTGCATTTCTTTCAGGAGCCGCAATACCTAGGAAGAAAAATTGATGGCGCATATAGGCTTCCATGGGCCCTGCCTTTTTTGAATCTTTTGCTGCTTCTAGCTCAACAAGTAAATCTGTTAGACTCATCTAAAACTCCTCATGCCCCACCAAGTGGTGCTGAAAGGCATAGACTGCAGCCTGGGTACGATCGCTGACCTCAAGTTTGGCAAGAATATTGGACACATGGGTCTTGACCGTCTTGAGAGAGATAAAAAGTTCGTCTGCGATGCGCTGATTTTCGTAGCCCTTGGCGATGAGTTGGAGAACATCTCGCTCACGAGCAGTCAGGTCCTCATGTAGTTCTATGTGATTGCGGTGGTATTCGACTTTTTTGCTGACCTCTTGCTCAATGGCCAACTCTCCAGCAGCCACCTTACGGACGGCATGGAGTAATTCGTCTGCACTAGAAGTCTTGAGCATATAGCCTTTGGCACCAGCATTCAAAACCGGCATGATTTTTTCATTGTCCAAGTAAGAGGTCACAATCAATATCTTGGCTTCAGGCCATTCTTTGAGGATGGCCAAGGTCGCCTCAATTCCATTCATTTCAGGCATGACAATATCCATGACAATGACATCTGGACGTAATTCCAAAGCCAAGTCAATGCCTTGAGCCCCATTGGATGCCTCACCCACAACTTCTACATCATCTTGGAGGTCAAAGTAGCTTTTCAAGCCCAATCGAACCATTTCGTGGTCATCTACTAGTAAAATTTTCATCTTTACTCCTTATAATTCCTTATCTAACAAGGGAATACGGATATCAACTGCCAGCCCTTGCTTGGGAGCTGTTAATAACTGAACCGTCCCTGCCATATCTTCAACCCGCTCCTTGATATTGCGGAGTCCATAACTCAGGTCATCTAAACTCCCCAACTGAAAACCAATCCCATTGTCCACCACCTTCAGCTGCAATTCAACATCTGTCTGATAGAGGTAGACATCTAGGCAAGAGGCCTGGGCATGGCGGAGGGTATTGCTGATCAACTCTTGCAGGATACGGAAGATATGCTCCTCGATTTTCTTAGGCAATTTCGTCACATTTTGCTTGAAACTAACCTTGAGATCACTCTTGTCCTCAAGCTCTTTTAAGAGGATTTGGATTCCCTCAACCAGACTCTTTTGCTCCAGTTCAACTGGTCGCAAGTGCAGGAGCAAGACCCGCAAGTCCTTCTGGGCTGTTTCAAGGATGGCTGTGACACTCTGCAACTGGGTCTGCATCTTTTCTCTATCCAATTTCAAAGCCTGCTGACTGATACCCGATAAAATCATGTGGGCTGCAAACAACTCCTGACTGACTGTATCGTGCAAATCCCGAGCAATCCGCTTCCGTTCTTTCTCGATGATTTCCTCTTCCTGAGCAAGACTGTGATTTTCAGCCTTTTGAAGAGCTTCTGTCAAAAGGTTAAGTTTACCTGACAAGGACTTGAAACTGGCATCTAAATCTGGATCAGCAACCTGAACCACTTCTTGCCCTGCCAATAAACGCTTGAGATTGGCCTGCATCTTTCTTAGAGAAAGCTCTTCAATACCTCGCCAAAATAGGGCTAAGAGACAGGTCATGGACATGCTGAATACCAACAACAAAAAGACAAATTTTTCTGTTTTTTCGACATCGTGCAAGAAAATAGACCAGTCAAAATCAAGAATTTCCAATAAGCTGTGGGAGAAAAATAAGACAAACAGGAAGGAGGTAATTGCAATGATTACATAAGCTTGTTTTTTCATCCTCTGACCACCTCCACATCCCCAATCATAGTAGTCAAGAAAATCTTGACACTCTTGTTACTCTTAAGATAGTCTCTTGTTTCTTGATGATAGTGTTCATTACGGAGGGCTCGCTTGGGCTGGTTGAAAAAAGTCAAGTCACCATAGAGACAGTTAACGCTGAGACTGACTTCCACATCTACAGGTACGATGATTTTGGTCGTTCCTACCATCTTTCTGAGGATAATAACATTGTCATGATTGGTTAGGATGACCCTCTCCAGATGAATGGTATCCTTGCCCATAAGACGAAAGAGATTGATATCATCAAACTGGCAAGTCTGGTAGCTTGAAAAATGATGGAGATTTCCAAACCAACGATTTTTCTCCTTCTTAACCGTCACCACCTCTTCAAAAACTAAATTGGTCTGCTCTTTTTCCTGGTTCATCATCGGATAAAGAAGAAAAAGACTATAGATAACCGCAACAAAAATAGCTAGAATCACAAAGGGATTGAGCATGACGATGAAAAAGAAGAGAATGCTTGCCACTACCAAAAGAAGGTTATTGCCCTCTTTACCAGTGTAATAGCGAATCAAAAGTAAAAAGAGGAATAGAATCAGCAGAAAACGCGAAAAATGCTCTGAAACCATCAACATCAGAGCTCCCGTCAACAGACAGGCTTCGATAAATAAAAAGATTTTAAATTTTCTCATAGGTTCATCCTCTCCCTTTTATTTTATCACAATTCAAAAAAGTCACCTCGGTCTGAAGATGGAAAAAAGGCGATGGTTACGCCTTTTTCATCTGATCATTTGCTTCTTTTAATTTTCCATAAAGAATGTAATCTACGCTTTGCAAATCTGCTATGGTAGCACAATTAAGAGCACACATAATTAAGCGTAGATCTTCTTTCCAACCTTGGACAATGCCAATCACTTCTTCAACTGAATAGGTTTCAACCAATTCCAGAACTGTTCGTGACAATCCCACAGCTTTGGCACCAAAGACCAAGCACTTAATCATATCCAGCGGATTCCGAACCCCTCCACTGATCAAGAGTTCAACCTTATCTTTCCAGTCTTGGGCATTGAGAAGGGCTTGCATAGTGGACTGGCCCCATTGATTGAGATAATCACGCTGGCCACTGCGACGGTTTTCGATATAAGCAAAGCTGGTACCACCACGACCTGACAGGTCAAAGGTTCGAACGCCCAATTCATAGGCTCTCTCAATGGTCTTCACATCCATTCCAAAGCCCACTTCCTTGAGGACAATCGGAACAGGAATTTGCTTGCTATAGTCTGCCAGATGCGATTGCCAGCTTCTGAACATTCTTTCTCCCTCAGGCATCAGTAATTCCTGCATGACATTGACATGCACCTGCAAGAGAACAGGATTCATCTCTTCTACAGTCTGAAGTCCTAACTCGACAGGCTTGTCCAATCCAATATTGGTTCCAAGAAGGAGATTTGGATGGCTAGATTTGACAGAAAAAGAGTCATCTATAGGATCCTTGAGGGCTGCGCTATAAGAACCCGTTACAAATAAAATACCACAGGCTTCCGCCACTTGAGCCAGCTTTTGATTGATTTCTCTTCCCTTATCGCTTCCACCCGTCATGGCATTGATATAGAAAGGAAAGTCCCACTTTCGACCAGCAAATTCTGTCGACAGATCGACTTCATCCAGGTCGTAAAGAGGCAAGGAAGAATGAATCAACTCCACCTCATCAAAGCTATTATAGGAACTTTTCTGCTCAAGGGCATAGCGGATGTGCTCATCCTTACGATTTGTCGTCATGTCCTATCCTTTCTTGGTATAAGAGCTCAATCCCCAGATCGGCCCAACGGTTTTTTAGGGTTTCAGTTGATTGCTCATCAAAACTTAAGGCAATCCCACAATCACCACCACCAGCGCCACTACTCTTGGCAACAGCCTGCAAATCTTGACTAGCTGTCTTCAACTGTCTAAGCGAAGGCGTGTAAATATCTGTGCTCAAGCCTTCTAAAAGCTGGCTGGCTACTTCTACTTGCTCGATCATTTTTTCTGATTTCCCCTGCTCCAAGGCTTCTACTAAAGCAGCCACCGTTTCTTTTGAGGAACTTAAAAAATTCTGATTGATATTTTGCTTGATTTGTTTAACCATATCACTAGATACAGCCACTTCCTTGGTCCATCCCACTAGGAAATCACATTCTAGGGCTGGCTTCACTTGTGAGATAGAAAAGCCCCAATCACGCTCCAGAACAGTCGCCAAATTTTCTTCTTCCAACCAAGCAGCCACCTTCTGGCGGTCAAATGACTGGTAGAGAACCAAATCCTCTGCCACAATACAGGCAAGGTCCCCCATAGAACCATTGTCTCCGCGCTTGAGCAAGACCGCGCTAGCCAGCTTGAACAAGAGCTCCTGATCCACTGAAAGATTATACAGAGCCAGTAAAGCCTTGACAACCAAGACAACGACGCTACCGCTAGAACCAAGACCAAACTTTTTCCCTTCTCGTTCCATTTTTCCACGAATTTCTAGAGAAAAAGGTTTTAAAGTTTGACCTCGATAAATCAGGAAATCTTCCACTAAAGCAATCGTTTCTTGAATCAAGCTGTAGGCAGGATTTGGCGTCAAATCCACTGCGAAATCAAACATATCTGAGTAAATACGGTAACTATCAGAAAAAGCAATCTCGCCCTTCATATAGATAGGAATGGCCTTTATCAAGGCTAACTGCCCTGGTTCTAGAATAGCATATTCACCTGCCCAATAGAGTTTCCCGCAAGTTTTAACAGCAATCATCTTGGCTCAAATCCTTTGTTTTTGACACAATCAAGCGATAACGTTGACCGAAGATTTCTGATAAATGCTCCAAGTCTTTCTCCTGACAGAGGACCTTGACATTGGGACCAGCATCCATAGTAAAGTAACAAGCCTCTCCTTGCTCACGTAGCTGGCGAACAAAGTCCATGGCTTCATAAGACGCATCCGTCAGATAAGAAAAGGCTGGTGATGCTGTTTTGGTCGTAGCGTGCATAGCCAGGGCATTTTTCTCAGTTAACTCCCCAACCTTGGCAAAGTCATTTTCCTTGAGATAAACCAGCATATCCTGATAGTCTTTCTCAGACTGACGTACCCAGTCATCAAAGGTCGTCGATGTTTCCACACAAAGTTTCATCCCGTCACGGCTAGAGATTGGTTTTTTCTTATCCTCTAGCACCAACATAATCATAGCTAGTTTCAAGTCTGTCTCTACAGGGTAAATTTCCCCACTATCCTTATCCCAGGCACCGAGTGGTCCATAAAAACTCCGAGAAGAAGAGCCTGAGGCAAACTTAGCCTCCTGCGCCAACTGACTCCGATTCAAACCAAGCTTGAAATAAGCATTACAAGCCTTGACTAAGGCGGACAAACCGCTAGAACTTGAGGATAGGCCCGCCGCGGTAGGCATATTGTTTTGGGTATCGATACGGACAAAGCCTTCACCTTCTGGACGATAACGGTCAATAATCTTACTCACCTTAGCATGCTCCGCCTCATTTTGTAGCTGACCATTGATATAAAAGGCATCAGAAGTCGCATCCGTCGGTAAAGACGATAAGGTCGTCTCTGTGTACATATTTTCCAAAGTCAGAGAAATACTGCTAGTAGCAGGTACCATCTCTTTTTCTTTTTTCTTTCCCCAATATTTGATAATAGCAATATTTGCGTAGGAACGTACTGTTACATGCTCTCTATCCATGTCTGAACAGCTCCTTTCTCTTCTAATCTTTCTGCTAGTTCTTGTGCTTGTGTCAAATTGTCTGCCAAGGCTATGATACAGCCTCCAAGCCCACCACCGCTCATCTTAGCACCCAGAGCACCATGGTTAAGAGCTGTTTCAACCAGATGGTCTGCCTCAGGGCTACTGACACCAATTTCTTTTAAATGCAAATGCGCTTGACTGAGGATTTTCCCAAGTCTTTCAGCATCTTTTCTTGTAATTGCTTCTTCTGCCTGCTGGGTCAATTCTCCCAAGGCATGTAAAAACGGTAGGGCATCCTTGCCCTTGTTTTGAACCACTTGAATAGCTTCACGAGTGTGACCATAAACGCCTGTATCAGCAATCACCAAATAGGCGGATAAATTCATCTCAAGCTCTGTAAATCCTACATTCTTAATAAAGCGAATAGGTTGGTCACTGAGACAGGTCTTGGCATCCAAACCACTTGGATTCATATGTGCAATCATCTCCGCCCGATTGACCAAGATTTCTAGTACATCATGAGGCAGTTCTGCCTGATAATAGTCAAATACCGCACGAATGGCTGCTATGCTAATAGCAGCTGACGAACCCATTCCCCGTTTTTCAGGGATAGCCGAGTCAATCTCACAGCGAATGCAGGCTTCTTTGATATCCAAATACTCAAGCGAAGCATAAACCGCCATGGACAAGGTATCCTCCTCATAGAGACGCCAAGGACTCGCTGCAGGAACTACCTTACAAGTCACCTCCACCTCCAAAAGAGGCAGGGAAATGGCAGGATAACCGTAAACAACCGCATGCTCCCCTATTAAAATAATCTTACTATGTGCCTGACCGACACCAATTTTTTTTGTCATTTTTTCCTTTTGCTAGACGAAAAAGCCGTCCCATTTTTTCATACAAGTATTACTTCTCTCCTATCTATTTTATTATATTTTCACAAAAAAAGCGATTGTTTCCTTCACAATCGCCTCTTTCATTATTGAACCCATTCACCATTATAGTTGACAGAATAGCCATCTACAGTCGTATTCACTGCCAAAGCACCTGAGCTATAAGCATAGTACCATTTGCCATTAACCTGGAACCAACCTGTCTTCATATCTCCATTACTTGCATTTAGGTAGTACCAAGGTATTGCCAGCCCGTTTTCATATCACCATTTTCAGCATCTAAATAGTACCATGATGAGCCTTCTTGATACCAGCCAGTTGCCATGGCTCCTGATGAACGGAGGTAGTACCACTTATTGCCAAGATATTTCCAACCAGTTTGCATTGCAGCAGTTGTTGGATCTAGATAGTACCAAGTTGAGTTATCATTGGTCCAGCCACGCACTGGCTCCCCAACCGTTAAACTGTCGATACGAGCATCAAAGCCACTATCCTTCTGTAAATAATACCAATGTCCTTCGTCAGAAATCCAACCAGTTTTTAAAGTGTGATAGCTACGCTGATCTTCAAAATAATAGGTTCGTTTCTCTGCTGGGCTATCATATTGTTCCCCATGATGTTTGTTGGTATTGGTAGCAGTTTTTGCTTCTAAAACTTGCTTGCCAACAAATTCTTGTAGGATCCCATCTTGGTTAAAGTAGTACCATCTTGGCATTGGCATAAATTCTAATCTTAAACCATTTGGGTAAGGACCAATTGTACTACCTTTAGATGGAAACGGGATATATTGCCAGCCGACAACCATTTCTCCTGATACGTGATCAAAATAATAGGTCTTGCCATCAATCACTCGCCAGGCCTTTTCTTTGATGTCACCCTTCTTGTAGTAGGTTCTACCATTTTCTTGGACAAATTGCCAACCTTCTGAATCAGCATCATCCGCCAATACTGCACTTGTTGCCAGTAAGCTAAAGAACAAGACTGCTAATGCGATTTGCATCAATTTTTTTATTATTTTCATTAGACCTATCCTCCATAGCTGATTATAGCAAAGACCAAACTGCATGTCAATATATAAAACACCCCCAAAAAAAGCAGTTACATAACTGCAACTGCTTTTCTATTCTTGCATGGTGTAACCAACACCACGTACTGTTTTAATGTAGCTTTTTTGACCTTTTACATCAAGCTTGCTACGTAGATAACGGATATAGACATCCACGATATTGGTTTCGGTCGCACTTTCATACTTCCAGACACTTTCCAACAACTGCTCACGAGTCAGAACTTTCTTGCTTCCCATAAGAGTAGCCAAAAGGTCATACTCACGGCGGGTCAGAGCAATCATCTCCTCGCCACGATAAACGGTATGATGTTCTACATCCATACGCAGATTGCGGTAAGACGTTGGAACCTTCATCTGACTACAGTGTTGGTCGATGAAGTCCCGACCTCGGAAAATCGCTGAAATACGGGCTACCAGATTCTCAATAATAACTGGCTTATAAATGTAAGAAACAGCAAAGCGTTGGATTGTCTCAATCTGATCTTGCAAGTCTTCACGATGGTCCAAGACCATGATGACTGAGGCTGGCTTAGTTCGACTCAGCTTGTCTGCAAAATCCTGGGCTGTCATATCCCCCAGTTGAGCATTCAATAAAATCAAGTCATAGTCTGTTTGAAGAGCCATGGAGAGGGCTTTTTGCCCCTCCTCAACCTGATCAACTCGGTATTGCTCTTTTTGGAGCTCCAAACTTAAAAAATGAGCTAGATTTCGTTCTTTCTCAAGTAATAAAATCCGTTTCCCCATGGCAGACCTACTTATTTTTCGTCATACCAAGAGTAGTGGAAGGTTCCTTCTTTATCTTTACGTTGGTAAGTGTGGGCACCAAAGTAATCACGTTGCGCTTGGATCAAGTTAGCTGGAAGGTCAGCTGAACGGTAGCTATCAAAGTAAGTAATAGCTGCTGAGAAAGTTGGCACTGGCACACCAGCTTGAACAGCAAGAGCTACGATATCACGCACTGCTTGTTGGTACTTAGCAGTAACATCCAAGAAGTACTCATCCAAAAGAAGGTTAGCAAGGTCTGCATCACGGTTGTAAGCATCTGTAATCTTTTGCAAGAAACGAGAACGGATGATACAGCCATCACGCCAGATAGATGCGATGTCTGCAAATGGCAAATTCCAGTTGTTTTCTTTAGAAGCTACACGCAATTGCGCAAAACCTTGTGCGTATGAAATGATTTTTGAGAAGTAAAGGGCTTGACGAATCTTTTCGATCAACTCAGCCTTGTCTCCTTCAAATTTGAAGTCAGCTGGTTTTGGAAGAACCTTGCTAGCATGTACACGTTCTTCTTTATAAGTAGAGATGTAACGTGCAAATACTGACTCAGTAATTAGTGACAATGGCACACCAAGGTCAAGTGATGATTGGCTAGTCCATTTACCAGTTCCCTTGTTACCTGCAGCATCAAGGATGTAGTCTACGATTGGTCCATCTTGACCTTCGTCGTCTTTACGGCTCAAGATATCAGCTGTGATTTCAATTAAGTAGCTGTCCAACTCACCCTTGTTCCACTCAGTAAAGATTTCAGCCATATCTTCTGCTGAAAGACCTAGCAAGTGTTGCATCAAATCATAGCTTTCTGCGATCAATTGCATATCACCATACTCGATACCGTTGTGAACCATTTTCACATAGTGACCAGCTCCATCAGGACCGATGTAAGTCACACATGGTTTGCCATCTTCTGGTGCTTTAGCTGAGATTTCTTCAAGAACATCCGCAACCAATTCGTAGGCCTCTTTTTGTCCACCAGGCATGATAGAAGGACCTTCAAGAGCACCTTTTTCACCACCAGAAACCCCAGTACCGATAAAGTTGATACCTGAGTTTGCCAATTCTTCATTACGACGGATTGTATCTTTGTAGAAAGTGTTTCCACCGTCAATCAAGATATCACCCTTGTCAAGGTGTGGAAGAAGGGCTTGAATTGTAGCATCTGTACCAGGTCCAGCTTGAACCATGAGCATAATACGACGAGGTTTTTCGATTGAGTTTACAAAACTTTCAACGTCATAGCTTGGTACAAAGTTCTTTTCAGGATGGCAAGCAATTACATCTTCAGTTTTTTCTTTACTACGGTTGTAGATAGCAACTGTGTAACCACGAGATTCAATATTAAGGGCAAGGTTACGACCCATTACGGCCATACCTACGACACCAAAGTTAGCTTTTGTCATTTGACACTCCTCTTATTTAATTTGTTTTATTTTATCATTTTTACTTTTGAAAAGAAAGAATTTTGTAACGGCTACTTAGAAGTCCAAGGCATCCGCATGTCCAGAACCATTTCCAACAAAGTATCCTGTCTTACAGTTAAGGGTAAAGAGATAGGTTCCATCTGGCTTGTAGAGGTTGTAATAACCATTGCCATTAACGATATTAACACGTTCAAGGATATATTGGTTACCAGTGATATATCCACGTGAACGTGAAGTCGCTAAAATTTGTTCTAAGACACCATCCGCAAAATCCCAGGCAGAGTTGTTACTATCATCAATAGCAGACTGATTATAGGCAACACGACTAGCACTTCTTTGAACAGCAACCCCTGCACTCGAGAGACCCATATTGACTTCACTGCGACTACTTCTAGTCTCATTTGAACTACTTGGTTTTGTCTCACTAATCGTATTTGAACTTGTTTGACTAGAGTTTGAACTGCTAGTTTGACTTGAACTTGAGCTAGAAACACTTGTTTGCTGACTCTTACCAAGACTGATAGCCTTATCTAGCACTTTATCAAGCTCCGTATTTCCAGTTTTAATATCCGTAAATTTAGCATCCGATTTGACTTTGGCATTGGTATCCAAAACACCATCCACAATAGCTGGTTTTTCAAATTGAGCATTGACATCTTGAATGGCCTTGATTTGCGTTGCTAGACTATCATACTTCGATTTGGCAAGCGTATGTTCACGACTACCTTCCAGCTTATCAAGCAAGGTTTTGAGTTGACTCAGTTTATCAAACTGGCTATTCTTCAAAGCCGTTTTATTGCTATCTGTATAAAAGGCATCGTATTGGCTATTGAAATCTTCTAAAATCGGCTGAACATTCTGCTCGCTAGACGATGATTGAGAAGTTTGGATTTCCTGTGTTGAGCGATTCACTTGACGGTAAACATAATAAGCACTGACACAGATAATCACTGATACAAACGCCAAAGCGGTTAAAACAAATCCTTTTTTGCTTTTCTTTTCTGAGCCTTCTTGTTCCAGACGAGAAAGGTTTTGCTCCTCTTCCACTTCTTCAGTCATTTCTATTGGATTTTCATCCTCTAGCAATAGAGAATCCAAGCCTTGCTCCTCATCGTCCAGAGGCAAGGGTGGTAAGATGTCTTCAGAAGATGGAACTTCCTCCGAAGAAGCTTCTGACTCCTCTACAGCCTCACGCACCTCTTGAATTAAATAATCCAGACTCTGAGTTTCGACTAACTCCTCTTTTTTGTATTGACGAGTCGCAAACTTATCTGCTTCGATTTCATCTTTATGTTGTTTAACATACTTGTCCAAAATGGAATCCTCAGGCAAGACCCCTGCTTCCACTTCTTCATTTTTACGAATGGCTTGACCAACTGTTAGCTCTTTTGCTTCATCAAAATCAAATCGCGGTTCTTGGACTTCTTTTTTATGACGATTCCGTCTTTTCTTACTCATGGGTATTCCTTTCTATTTTAACTCTTGGCGTTTAACACGCTGACCAAAATATTGATACAGATCCACTTTCAAGGTTCCGTTGTATAACTTACGTTTCTTATCCGCCTGACTACCATACTTACTTTCAAATGCTTCATCACTAGTTAGGATAAACTTACTCCAAGTTTTCAGTGGTGTAAATACTTGCCCCATCTCAGCATAGAGCTTGGTCACCCCTGCATCATCTGATAAACGTTCTCCATAAGGCGGATTTGAGATAATCACGCCATTGATTTTATCAGAACGTAAATCCTGAACGCGCATCTGCTTAAAAGTAATGTCTCCTGCAACACCAGCTGCCTGAGCATTAGCTTTAGCAATTTCCACCATGCGAGCATCAATATCACAGCCCATAATATCCAGTTCCAGCTCACGGTCCACTTTTTTAGCCGCCTCTGTGCGCACTTCTTGAATCAAGCGATCGCTAATCCAGTTCCATTCTTCAAAAGCAAAAGAGCGACGAAGTCCTGGTGCCATCTTTCGAGCAATCATGACTGCCTCAATACAGAAAGTCCCCGAACCACAGGTCGGATCAATCAAAGGCTTGTCTGGATACCAGTTAGAAAGTTGTAAAATAGCTGCCGCCATGTTTTCCTTGATAGGAGCGCCACCCTTTTCCGTACGATAACCACGTTTAAAGAGGCTAGACCCGGTCGTATCAATCATGACAGTTGCCACATCTTTGAGAATAGAGACCTCAATCTTAAACTCTGGGCCATTCTCCATCAGAGGGACACCTTCTGGGCGAGCATAGTGTTTCTGCAATTTCTTAACAACAGCTTTCTTAGAAATAGCCTGAACACTCGGCTCATTGTGAAGTTTAGATTTAACACATTTGGCCTTGGAAATCGGGAACCGAGCTCCGAGTGGTAAATAATTTTCCCAATCTAAAGCAAAAACTCCCTGAAACAGTTCTTCAAAAGTCTTAGCTGGGAAAGTTCCTACGATGATCTTGATACGATCTGCTGCTCGAAGCCAGAGGTTGGTTTCGATAATAGCTCTGACGTCTCCTTGAAAACGAACACGTCCATTTTCAACCTGACAATCGTAGCCCAACTCTCGCACTTCTCGTCCCACAACAGCTTCAAGACCTGCTGCCACAGTTGCAATTAAATTAAATTCTTTTTTCATGTTACAGTCTTGCAAGACCTTTCTATATGTCCACTTTAAAAAATGAGGTTGAGAAAATTTCTCAGCCCCAACCTATATGCAATTTTCTATAAGCCATGTTTTGTTCCAGAAGTGACTAGGACCACTTCCTTCGATAATCATCTGTCTACCACTAACAGCTCTAGCTGATAGCAGTCAGAATACTACGTTCGTTTCCGCGTACTCCATGCCCCGACCAAAATTTGGGTTGCTAGCTTGAGGGGTTTACCGCGTTCCACTCTCTCCGTTTCCAGAAAGACTCCGTCACTGTGGCACTTTCAAGCCTACTCTGGCCTATCCAAGGACTTAGCCATTTCAACTGCCGTAACGATTTCTCGTCCCTAGGCTTATGGTTTCGCCTAGCACAAACACTACAGGCATCACAGCCTGTGCTAGCATGGACTTTCCTCATGAGAAGCAACTCTCCTCACGCGATTATCCAAAAATTGCACATCTCAAATAACTACTTAGAAATCCGAGTTATCTAAAATTTGTTTACCAAAAACTTCTTTTTCCAATCTATTCAGGCGTTTCAAAATATCAAAATTCGTCATAGAACTTGTAGTTGCCGCTTCCATAGGCTCTGCTTGAACTGGTGAAGGTTTCGGTTTACGAGCTAATTCTTCCTTCAAATCCGCAATTTCCTGACGAAGTGACTTGACCAAGGCAGCATAGGTTTCATAATCCTTAATGACATCGTCTAAAAACTCATCAACTTCTACCTTGCTATACCCACGGACTTCACGCCCAAACTCTTGTTCAAAAATATCTTTCGCTGAAAAAATAATACTTGCCATGTCTCTCTCCATTCTTGCTTGCTAGTATTATTATATAAAAAAAGCCAAACAAAAATCAAGGTCAAAGCTTCAATTTTCGGAAAAATTTTCAGCAAGTTCATTTAACTGATCAAATGTTAATCTCTTTATAAAATAGTCCTCTTGATTTTTCATCTTTTGGTAAAAATAAGCTAGTTTCGTTTCATTTTCTTCATCATAAAAAAGATAGGAACTGTTCGTGTTTTCCAGTAAAAACTGCTGGTAGTCTCTTAACTGCCCCTTGTGTTCATAACGAGGATAGGCATATTTGACAAAGTCTACCTGCTTAAAGCGACTCAGTTTCATCTGATTGCCTTCATTCCAATTTTCCCCATGGGTTTCAAAAGCAAAAATGGTGGCCAACTGGAAACCGTACTCTGTCTTCATTTCCTGAGCAACCTCTAAAACCCAATATTCAAAGCCCAAAATCCCTGTAAATACAAGCCAAGTCACCCCATCTGCTGCCATAGCTTCTAAATCTTTACGTATCGCTTTTTTAATCAATTTAAGACGAGGATCCTTGTCAGAAAACAAACCCAAATCAAAAGCAGAATAGCCTAAAACCAAAGCTGTAGTCATTTTTAACCCTTCCTGTGCAAATTTATGATATAATAGAGTGATGTTATTGTACCAATAAGGAGAATTATGGTCAACTATCCTCATAAAATTTCATCACAAAAAAGACAAACATCTCTTTCTCAACCCAAAAATTTCGCAAATCGAGGAATGTCTTTTGAAAAGATGATCAATGCTACCAACGACTACTATTTGTCTCAGGGCTTAGCTGTTATACATAAGAAACCAACCCCTATTCAAATCGTACGAGTGGACTATCCACAACGGAGTCGTGCCAAGATTGTTGAAGCCTATTTTCGACAAGCTTCAACGACAGACTATTCTGGCGTTTATAATGGATATTACATCGACTTTGAAGCTAAGGAAACAAAACAAAAACGTGCGATTCCGATGAAAAATTTTCATCCACATCAGATTCAGCATATGGAACAAGTCCTTGCCCAACAAGGAATCTGCTTTGTCCTTCTTCACTTTTCTTCTCAGCAAGAAACCTACTTATTACCGGCATATGATTTGATTCGCTTCTATCATCAAGATAAGGGGCAAAAATCAATGCCACTTGGATACATACGAGAATACGGTTACCAGATAAAACTAGGGGCATTTCCACGAATTCCCTATCTCGATGTCATCAAAGAACATTTACTAGGTGGTAAACAAGATGAATAAATACATTCTTATGCGAATATTAAAGTATACTGGAATCTTTTTCCTAACTCTCTTTATCGCATTATTTCTATTGGGTGGGGGTGTTTTCCTCTATTTTGTAAGTAAAGCTCCAGCACTATCAGATAGTAAATTAGTTGCAACAACTTCGAGCAAGATTTACGACAATAATAACGAACTCATTGCCGATCTGGGCTCTGAACGCCGAGTAAACGCTCAGGCCAACGAAATTCCTACTGATTTAGTCAAAGCCATCGTGTCTATCGAGGACCATCGCTTCTTTGACCACAGAGGGGTAGATACGATTCGGATCATGGGGGCCTTCTTACGTAACTTACAAAGTAACTCTTTACAGGGAGGATCAACCCTAACTCAGCAGTTGATTAAGTTGACCTATTTCTCAACATCAACTTCGGATCAAAATATCTCCCGAAAAGCACAAGAGGCATGGTTAGCTGTCCAATTGGAACAAAAAGCTACCAAACAAGAAATCCTTACCTACTACATCAATAAGGTCTATATGTCAAATGGTAACTATGGTATGCAGACAGCATCCCAAAATTACTACGGAAAAGACTTAAAAGACCTCTCTCTACCTCAATTAGCTTTGCTAGCAGGTATGCCACAGGCACCCAACCAATACGATCCTTACTCTCATCCAGATGCAGCACTAGACCGTCGTAATTTAGTTCTTTCAGAAATGAGAGGGCAAGATTACATTAGTGCTGAGCAATATGAAAAAGCCGTCAACACACCTATCACTGATGGTTTACAAAGTCTTAAATCGGCTGCTACTTATCCAGCATATATGGATAACTATCTAAAAGAGGTTATTGAACAAGTAGAGCACGAAACTGGATATAATCTTCTTACTACTGGGATGGAAGTCTACACAAATGTAGACAAGGGAATTCAACAACGACTTTGGGATATTTACAATACAGATGAGTATGTCTCTTATCCAGATAATGACCTTCAAGTAGCCTCAACTATCGTTGATACTTCCAATGGTAAAGTCATCGCCCAACTTGGAGCTCGTCACCAAGCAAGTAACGTTTCATTTGGTACCAACCAAGCTGTGGAAACCAACCGTGACTGGGGATCAACCATGAAACCAATCACTGATTATGCCCCAGCCTTAGAATACGGTGTATATGATTCAACTGCAACTACTGTCCACGATATTCCTTATAACTATCCTGGTACAAGTACTCCTGTTTACAACTGGGATCGAGCATATTTTGGTAATATTACTCTGCAATATGCCCTTCAACAATCTCGTAACGTACCTGCCGTTGAAACACTAAATAAGGTTGGTTTAGATAGAGCTAAAAACTTCCTAAATGGTTTAGGAATCGACTATCCTGTAATACACTATTCAAATGCTATTTCAAGTAATACAACTGAATCTAGTAAACAATACGGGGCAAGCAGTGAAAAAATGGCTGCAGCCTACGCTGCATTCGCAAATGGCGGTACTTATCACAAACCAATGTACATCAATAAAATCGTCTTTAGTGACGGTAGTGAAAAAGAATTTTCTGACGTTGGTACAAGAGCTATGAAAGAGTCTACTGCCTACATGATGACAGAAATGATGAAAACAGTTTTGACATCTGGAACAGGTTACAACGCCTATCTGCCTGGAATTCCTCAAGCAGGGAAAACAGGGACTTCTAACTATACAGATGAAGAAATCGAAAATCATATCAAGTCGAATCAACTTGTAGCACCAGATGAACTGTTTGTCGGTTATACTCGTAAGTATTCAATGGCCGTTTGGACAGGTTATAGCAACCGTCTCACTCCTATTCTAGGCGACGGTCTCACAGTTGCTGCTAGAGTCTATCGCGCTATGATGAGCTACCTTGCTCAAAATAACCATCCTGGAGACTGGACAATGCCTGAAGGACTATACCGAAGCGGCCAGTTCGTATTCCAAAATGGAGCCAGAAATACATTAAATACTCCTGACACACAACAAACACAATCAGAAGTAGAGAGTCCCTCTACAACATCTGAAAGTTCAAGCACTCAAGTAACACCTACTCCTGGTCAACCAGCAAATAATCCTACACCAACGAATCCTAATCAGGGACAGCCTGGCCAACAAATCCAACAACAACCACAGGCCCCTCAATTTCAACAACCACAACAGTAAATACGAAAAATCCTGAGAGTTAGAAATTCTCAGGATTTTTTTACTACAAGATAGCTAATACTCAACGAAAATCAAAGAGCAAACTAGGAAACTAGCCGCAGGTTGCTCAAAACAGTGTTTTGAGGTTGCAGATGGAAGCTGATGTGGTTTGAAGAGATTTTCGAAGAGTATAAAAGAGTCGGCTACAAACCAACTCCCTTACCTTTATTTAACATGTTTTGCAAGTTCTTCTTGCGCTTTTTTATTGGATTCTTCTTTTTCTTTCATCCATTTTTCTTGAGCTTTTTGATACTCATCAACTCTCACTGGTTTATCTTGTACATCAAGGTATTTATACAAAGTGGCTTCGGTCGTACCCTTGTTACCAGAGTATGCAAACGGAAGTGTAAATGGTACCATCTTAGACAACATTGGACGACCAGTTTTAGAAGTTGTTGGGATGATCAAAGCACTATCTGTCAACCAAGCTTGGGCAGCTGCATATTTTTCATAACGTTTTGAAATGTCTTTCACTTCTGCATCAGCTTCAACAACCATTTTTTCGTAGTCTTCCAAACCAACTTGTTTAGCTGCTGCATTATTTGTACCAGCATCAAATCCTAGATAAGTCTTTGTACTTTCCCCTACAGATGGTTTGAGAATATCAAGGTAGGTAGATGGGTCAATGTAGTCTGGTCCCCATCCAACGTTATCTGAGACATCCCAATCTTGTCCTGCAGCCGTTTCAGCAAAGTAGGTAACATTGAGAACTTCATCTTTTTGAAGTTGTTGGATATCAATGACGACATTGTCAGTTCCTAATGTTTCTTCAAGTGATTGTTTAAAAGATTGGACACGTTGAACTTTTGTTGTATTGGTTTGGTCAACTGGCATATCCAAGTGGATTGGGAATCGAACACCTTCCGCTTGGAGAGCTGTCTTGGCTTTAGCAAACTCTGCTTTCGCTTTTTCAGGATTGTAGAGTCCATCCTGAGCATCATCCAAGTTCACGTTGCTCCATTCGTCACCATAAGTCACCAATTTGTCTTTGACCATTTCGCCAAAGTTCTTTCCATCTGCCTGTACAAATGTAGGAGGAACAAACAAGTTACGAAGCAGTTTAGTTGCCCCATTCGCACCATTCACTTGAGAAGCATAGGCTTTTCTATCAAAACCAAAGGCAAGGGCTTGACGGAAATCTTTGTTTAGAAGAGCTTTCTTGGTTGATGTTTTTTCTTCATCCGTTGTCTTAGAAGTGTACTTATAAGACTGGCGATCAATATTAGTACCTACTAAATAAGTAGTAGAATCTTGTGGTGTATAAACGATGTTGTCTTTAAACTCTTTTTCAAGTTCAGGATAACTTGCGCTTGTCGGGAAGAGACGAGCCATTGTAAAGCTTCCATCTTTGAAGTTTTCTGCAAGTTTTCCTGTATCTTGACCATCCCAGAATGAAAGTTTTACCTTATCAATGTGAACATTATCCTTATCCCAGTAGTTAGGATTTTTCGCAAATTCAACGGAAGATTTAGCCACAAGAGATTTTAACAAATAAGGACCATTATAAAGGATACTGCTTGGATCTGTTGCTTTCCCAAAATCATCTCCCTTAGAGTTTAAAAACTCTTCATTAACTGGTGCTAAGACACCCATTGTTGTTTTAGAATTCCAAAAACTTTCAGGTTTGTTCAAAGTGTATTGGACTGTTTGATCGTCAAGAGCTTTAATCCCAACTTGAGAGAAATCTTTATTTTCCCCTTTAGCATAGGCGTCCAAACCTTTAATTGAATCCTGTACCAAGTAAAGGGCTTCTGATTTCTTATCTGTCGCATACTTAAGTCCTGTTACAAAGTCTTGAGCTTTCACAGGCGCATACTCTTCTCCTTCAGATGTGTACCACTTGGCATCTTTACGGATTGTATAAGTGTAAGTCAAGCCGTCCTTAGATACAGACCAATCCTCAGCTATAGATGGCACAAAGTTACCATAGCGGTCATTTTCAAGCAATCCATCAATCACATTACTAGTAATGTCAGTAGTTGCTGCCTTACCAGTTGTCAAGTAGTTCAGGTTATCTGGATCTGTTTCGTAAACATAAGAAAAAGTTTTCTCACCTTTTGCACTAGACCCTGAGCCAGAGCAAGCAGCTAAAACACCAGTTGCTAATAAAGTTACTCCCGCAAGGGCCAATACTTTCCTTGTTTTCATAGTATTCTCCTTTGTTTTTTTTATTCATTATAGACCCTTTTTAACGTCCTGTCAATAGAATTTTCTGAATTTTAGAAAATTATTTTTTAAACAACAACTTTGCAAAAATATGAATAATGTCAAAAAATCCCTCAACTACATTACATAGTCAAGGAATTTTTTATACTATTTCTAAATAATAACTGGGAGTCAGTTTTACTTGTTTAATCTAACTCATTTCTCACGCACTGCAAAGCTGCTCCAATTATCTGGTGCATATCGTAATAACGATAGTGTCCTAAACGGCCACCAAAGATAACATTGCCTTGCTCATCAGCCAATTTTTTATATGATTTATATAAATGATTATTACGATCATTATTTACTGGATAATAAGGCTCATCACCTTTTTCCCATGTTTTAGAATGTTCTTTAGTAATAATAGTCTTTTCTTGGTTCCCAAACTCAAAATGTTTGTGTTCAATAATGCGAGTATATGGGGTATCAGCATCTGTATAGTTGACAACTGCATTTCCTTGGTAATTCTCCATATCCAAGGTCTCGTTTTCAAAACGAAGACTGCGGTACTCTAGTTCACCCAACTTATAGTCAAAGAATTCATCAATCATACCCGTAAAGACAATATTAGGGAAGTCCTTCATATATTGCTCTTTATTCGCGAAGAAATCAACATTTGTTTCTACATCAATATTTTCATGATCCAACATTTTTTCAACTATTTGAGTGTAACCACCAATTGGAATTCCCTGATAGGTGTCATTGAAATAGTTATTATCATAGGTCAGGCGTACTGGCAAACGGCGAATGATAAAGGCTGGAAGTTCTGTAGTTGGTTTGCCCCACTGTTTCTCTGTATAATCTTTGATTAATTTTTCGTAGATGTCTGTACCTACAAGAGAGATAGCCTGTTCTTCCAAATTTTCAGGAGTCTTGCCATTTAAAACTGCACGTTGCTCATCAATCTTAGCTTGTGCTTCTGCTGGAGTTACAACTCCCCAGAGTTTATTGAAAGTATTCATATTAAAAGGAAGGTTATAAATCTCACCCTTATAGTTTGCAACAGGAGAATTTGTGTAACGGTTAAACTCTGCAAACTGGTTTACATAATCCCAAATCTCCTTATCAGAAGTATGGAAGATATGAGCACCATACTGATGAACTTGAATTCCTTCCTCTTCACGAGTATAGATATTACCCGCGATATGATTTCGTTTTTCAATGACTTTTACTTTTTTTCCTTTTAAGGCTGCTTCATGGGCAAAGACTGCACCAAAGAGACCAGCACCAACAACAAGATAATCGTACATATACTCCTCGCCATTAAAATTCTTTTACTGATTATTTTTTAGGCCATTAGATAATATTTTATTTCAAAAATATCCTTATTTTCTATTTAATTGTATTATTCCTTCATTAAAGAATTTTATATAATCAAAAAGATCAATATCTCTTTTTCCTACTAGTTTATTTCTATATCCTAGTAGATTTTTCACTTGTATTTTACCATTAATTGTTTCATTAGTTTTTGGAATATGTATGGCAGATTTTATTTCTGGCATCTCCTTACTTACGAACACAACTTTATTTTTATAGGATAAATTATCAAATTCCAATATATCTTCATATGTACATCCATCCCGCTCTATCATGAAAATAAATAGATTGTCGAAGTTTACCCTTCTCTTTCTTTCATTCCATTTATCTTTCAATTCTGAAAAATTTCTATAATGTGATCCATGTATCTCTATATCATTACATAAAGCGATAGGATAACTACCTGCCCATTGTTTCTCCACTAGTGGTTGTTCAAAATAGAAAGGTAAATTCTTACAAAACTTAACAAATGAGCTGGGTTCTATAAACAAGTTTACTGTTGGAGACATAAACTTAAGGCCTAATTTATGACTTATTACACCTCCAAGACAGTTAGAGCTTATGATCGTAAAGTCAGAATTTTTTAAATCTAATCTTTTCTTCTTAATCATATTAAATTCTAATGCTTTTAAAAAATATTTTATCATACTATTCTTAACTCCATATAAATCTTATAAAACAAATAATATTATTTAATATTAACAAACAGTCAAAACTAATTTCATGTTATTCTTACCTCTACAGTAAATTAATATTTTTCTCATTCATATAATTTCTAAGTACTAATAAACCTTCATCATTATAATGCAATCCCTCACTTGTATATTCATATTTCAAATGATAATCTTCAGAAAATTCTTTGTTTATATCGATTAACCTTATTTTGTTCTCTCTTGTAAAGTCTTCTAACCATTCATTTAACTCTCTAACTATTTCGTTATCTACACTATGCATACCCGATTATTGTTAGAGTTAGTTCTATATTTCTTTTATCTGTTTCTAATAATAATTTTTTGTCATTCTCTTTTATTAGACTAGAAAAATCATTCTATTGCTTATCTTACTTCTTGTTTGTAAAATTCTTTCAAAGCATCTTGCCAGGTTGGAATGACAAATCCAGTAGCTTTAGCTTTAGTCAGGCTCATCGTTGAGTTTAGGGGACGTTTAGCTTTGGCAGGAAATTGACTGGAATCTACTGGCTTGATTTTTACATCCGTATCTTTCAAAATTTCAACCGCAAAGTCATACCAAGTTGTGTCTTCTGTCGCATCATTTGACAAATGATAATAACCAAATTCCTTGCGGTTTTCAGCTAGGTAGGTCATAAATTCAGCCAAGGTACGAGTCCAAGTCGGACGACCATGCTGATCATTTACAACTGTTAAAGTCTTATGAGTTTTCGCAAGATTTTGCATGGTAAAAACGAAGTTTTTGCCATAATTTCCAAATACCCAGGCAGTACGGATAATATAGAAATTAGACACATACTTCTCAACTAACTCTTCTCCCATACGCTTAGTACGACCATATTCTGTCTGTGGATCTGGTCGGTCATCAACTTCCCACTCTTGTCCAACTGGTTTCTTACCGTCAAAAACATAGTCGGTAGAAATATAAACTAGAGTTGCACCATGCTTTTCAGATGCTTTCGCAACATTTTCTGTACCAGTAACATTGATGGCAAAATCCAACTCTTTTCCTTCATCCTCTGCTGCATCAACAGCGGTGTAGGCTGCACAGTGGTAGACTAAAGTCGGTTTCACCTCTTCAAAAACTTTCTCAACCATCTCTGCATTGGTAATATCCATCTCAGCCACATCAACAGCAACGTATTCTTCATTACGCTCATCTAACAAATAACGAAGTTCCGTTCCTAATTGGCCATTTGCCCCTGTAATTAAAATCATCTCTATCCCTTTCTTATTTGCAACTCTTCCCAATATAGCAATAAAAAGCAGCGATTTCCTGCTTTTTATACTGTAATAATCTCCTGAGTCTTAGCATAATTGGCTTCAACAGCTTCTTTCTCTGCTTTCCACCATTCTTGGTTATCTGTATACCACTTGATTGTTTCCTTGAGCCCAGCTTCAAAGTTGGTAAATTCAGGTTTCCATCCCAACTCATCACGGAGCTTGCTTGCATCAATCGCATAGCGAAGGTCATGTCCTGCACGGTCAGTAACATGATCATAGGCATCCTCAGTTTGTCCCATTTCCTTAAGGATAAGTTCCAAAACTTCCTTGTTGTTTTTCTCGCCATCAGCCCCAATCAAGTAGGTTTCACCAATTTGCCCTTTTGTCAAGATTGTCCAAACACCTGAAGAATGGTCATTGGTATGAATCCAGTCACGAACATTCTTACCTTCACCGTAAAGTTTTGGCTTGATTCCACTTAGGATGTTAGTAATCTGACGTGGGATGAATTTTTCAATGTGTTGATAAGGACCGTAGTTATTTGAACAGTTAGAAATCGTTGCCTTGACACCAAACGATCGTACCCAGGCTTTGACAATCAAATCTGAAGCAGCCTTAGTTGATGAGTACGGAGAGCTTGGGTTGTATTTTGTTTCAGCAGTAAATTTCTCACCTGGTCCTTCACCATGACCTGGCAAATCCTCACGTAGAGGGAGATCCCCATAAACTTCATCTGTCGATACATGGTGGAAGCGAATATCATACTTACGAGCAGCTTCCAAAAGAGTATAGGTTCCGATGAAGTTGGTATGGATAAATGGTGATGGATCATTCAATGAATTGTCATTATGACTTTCCGCCGCATAATGAACGATAGCATCTGCTTTAACTGCCAACTTATCCACCAACTCCGCATTAGCAATGTCACCAACAACTAACTCAACACGATCACCTAAAATTTCCTCAATATTAGCACGATTTCCAGCATAAGTCAACTTGTCCAAGACTGTCACGTGAACTTCTGGAAAATTCTTGTAAACATAATGAACAAAGTTAGAACCGATAAAACCTGCTCCACCTGTCACGATAATTTTTCTGTATTCAGTCATATTCTTTCCTTTTTACAAATCTTCTTTTTTCAAAGGTTTTACATCCTTAAGTAGTGGATGATTTTTATCTGCTTCTGAAACCTCTGCTTCTGCAAGATTTTCCCATTCAATGCCAAGGCTTGGATCAGCGTAGTTCACAAAGGCATACTTGGGTTTGAGTTCAAGAGCCCAGTAGTCATTGACCAAATAACTATAAGAAACTGTATCTGATAGGACTTGGAAACCATTGGCCACACCTCTAGGAACAAAGATTCCCTTACTTGCATCAATTACTGTTTGATAGGTATTTCCGAAAGTTTCACCCTCGCGTAGATCAACCCAAGAACCCAGAACTTTCCCACCATCTGCTACAGAGATGTACTTATCCCAAGGTTCTGCGTGGAGGCCACGGAGAACATTTTTACGTGAGAAGGATACATTGTTTTGCAATTTTCCTTCTGCAAAGAAAGACTCTGGAAATCCAAGTGGGAGCATTTTTTCCTTTTGGAAATTTTCTTTAAACCAGCCACGATTATCGCCATGAATAGGGATATCAAACTCCAGCATACCTGGAATTGCATCAACCTTGCGTGCTGCAAGCGTCTTTCCGAAAAAATTATCTGTCATCTATGCTTCTCCAATCAAACGAAGCAGATACTGCCCGTATTCATTTTTCTTAAGTGGTTGGGCTAAGGCCAATACATCTTCGCGACTGATATAGCCCATACGGTAAGCAATTTCTTCTAAGTTTGCTACCTGAACATTTTGCATTCGTTGCACTGTCTCGATGTACTGTGAAGCCTCTAGTAAACTTTCATGAGTGCCAGTATCCAACCAAGCAAAGCCACGTCCCATAACCTCAACGGATAAGTCTCCACGATCTAGGTAAGCCTTGTTAACATCTGTAATTTCCAATTCACCACGCAGGCTTGGTTTTATATTTTTGGCAATTTCTACCACATCATTATCGTAGAAATAGAGGCCTGTAACTGCATAATTTGAACGAGGGTGTTCTGGCTTTTCTTCGATAGAAATAGCGTTCATGTCTTTGTCAAACTCAACAACACCAAAGCGTTCTGGATCCTTCACGTGATAGCCAAAGACAGTCGCTCCTGAATCCTTGTTTGCTGCCTTTTGTAACATCTTAGAAAGACCAGGACCGTGATAGATATTGTCACCTAAGATCAGAGCAACGCTATCATCACCAATAAATTCTTCACCAATAATAAAGGCTTGTGCCAAACCATCTGGACTTGGTTGCTCTGCATAAGACAATTGAATCCCAAACTCAGAGCCATCTTGAAGAAGTTCTTTGAATCGATGCAAATCCTGTGGAGTTGAGATAATCAAAATATCTCTAATCCCAGCCAACATCAATGTTGAAAGTGGGTAGTAAATCATCGGTTTATCATAAACCGGCATCAGTTGTTTTGATGCAGCTCGAGTCAAAGGATACAAGCGAGTTCCTGAACCACCCGCGAGAATAATACCTTTCATAGTGGGGTACCTTTCTTTGTTGTTTTAGAGTCAATTCCTATTAATTGTGTACTGCTCTAAAAGGAGAACAATCATCATATTTTTTCATATTATTATCTAAAAATACAGAAAAAACTCTTCTTTATCTATAAAAATTCACTTACTTCATATTACATTTAGCATGAAATAAGCGAATTCTACTTTGTTTGCATACAATTAAAAATCAATTCCTAAGGATGTTTCAAATAACTGTGTAAGAGGCATAATTTCACCATTTCTTAATTTTTCAATGCTAAATTACATAGTAATCAGAGATCCATTAAAAATCTCTAACTTCCTCATCGTAAAAAAATGACAATGAGATACTTATTGATTTCAATTAATTAACAGAATACGAACTAGACAAGTGAGTGCGTCTCCTTAACAAACACTTCCAAGCGTTTACTTTCCTCATTCAGTCGTCGTAATCTACGACTTACATCATCAGATAAGTCATACTCACCATTTAAAATAGATAAAATATGTTGTTTTTCTTCTTCAGTCTTCTCTTCAATAAGTATATCTTTAAAAATTACTACCATTATTCTTACCTCACTTCGATGGTTAAAGTGTCGTTACTTTATTCTATCAAACGTAAGGCGCAAAAACAAGCCATAATCCGATAGAATGGGTATCTCTCTACTCTCAAGTAATTAGACACAAAGACCACAATTTCTTATGTCAGCATTGTTTAATAACATTTCATTCTGACAGATCTTCTTTTATCTTTGTCGTTGATATTTCTTTTGTTCTAGGCAAATAAACTACTTCAACACCTTCTTCTTCAAGATAATCAAATTTACCTTTCCAATCATCACCCATTACAAAAGTATCAATATGGTACTCTTTAACATCTAACTTTTTCTGTTCCCAACTAGTTTCAGGGATTACTAGATCTACATATCGAATAGCTTCTACTAAATTTTTTCTGTGTTCATAGTTAAAGTAACATACTTTATTCTTTTCTTTTAAATTAAACTCATCACTTGAAACAACCACAATCAAGTAATCACCTAGTTGTTTAGCACGTTTCAACAGATTGATATGACCATAATGCAATAAATCAAATGTACCATATGTTATAACTCTTTTCATTCAAAGAACTCCTTTTTCATCATTTATAAAATTCTAATTTTTTCAGTTGATAACCCTATTGTTTTTTTATTTTTTCTTCAATCCAATTAGCACACTGTAATGATGCTTTTCCTCTATCAAAACGAACGTCCTCTAATTCATACAGACGAACTTTTTCATCATATTTACTTCTTTCAAAATCTCTAATAATTTCTATCAACTCATTGTTATGATACGCTCTTGGAAATGGCAATTTATAAAAATTATTATCCAATGGTCTATCGTTCACATACCTTTGATAATCTGGCAAATACAGAAATACTGGACGATTTAATAACATAAAATCAATCGAAGATGACGAATAATCCGTAATCATTACATCTGCACTCATCATCAAATCCTGAGGATTTGAATAGGTTGACACATTTATACAGTTTGTATCCTGTAAATTTATAAAACTAGAATCAACAATTGGATGAAGACGAACTAATATTTTTACATTTTTTCTAAATTTGTTTTGAAAAGCATGTATTAGTTTCGAGTAATCTAAATTATAGGCATCCAACGATCCATCATCTCTGAACGTCGGCATATACAAAACCACCAGTTCATCTAAATCAATATCAAATAAACTTCTAAATTTTATGTTTGTAGTTTTGATTTTTTCACTTTTAAAAAAATCATCATTTCGAGGTAATCCAAATTCAAGAAACTCCACATCCTCTGTCAGCCAAAAATTATTTTGCATCCCCAAAGTTTGAAAGTGCCGACTTGATACGATACCGTCTGTAATCTTTCCATCATACTTCGCCATTCTAAGATAAGTTTTTTTTAGGCTCCCTGCAACACTTTTTTCAATTAACTTTACCCCATCTGAGCCATGCCAAGTTTGAAGATAAATCTGTCCTTTACGCTTCCAAGGTCGATCAGAACAGCGAATATTATCTACCCAAACTCTAGCTGTTAACCATTCATAGAAAGAACGGAAACTTCCATATTTTACTACACGAACACCTTTTGGGACAGAAATTTCTCTATCTTTTGATATCCATACAAGATCTAGATTCTTTTCTCGAGAGACAAGTTCTTCAAGTATATACTTGGGATTATCTCCCAAACCTCTACCACCAAAATTATCAAACACTATTTTATTAGACTGAATAGATAATAAATTCAACGGTAATGTAAAGACTTTTTTTAATAAATTTTTTATATAAAATTTCATATTATTTTTATAAATTACTATTATTCATTAGTGAATTCAAATTTACGGCGTAAGAGCGTAAATTCAAGAAATAAATATTTTATAGTTTCTGAGTTTCTAATTCTGTTTCCGTACTAGTTAAAGAAAAGAGCAGTAGATTTAGGATCCATAAAAAATTATGGTAAATCGAAATATTATCCGTAAACCATATCAGCAGCTGAAACATTGTCAAGACAAAATATATGAATGATTCTTTATGACCAATTTTTACAAATATACGTTTGGCATTTCTATAAAGGAGAGTATAAAAATAAATAAATAATCCTACAAATCCTATCTCAATGTAAGATTTCAAAATGTCATTATGAATCCCCATTGATCCTGTAAGACCATTGATATTTAAAGTCATCCAATTATTATCCATCCATTTTGATACAAAGCCTACCCCTTTCCCCATAAATATAGGCGCAAAGCTATAGGTTGATTCAATTCCCTTCCATAAATCTGTTCTAGCCATCGAATTAATATTATGTTCTTGAATAAATGTATATATAAAGCCAGATTTAATACTATAAATATAAAGGAATATTCCTGTTATAAATACTAAGGAAAAGGCATTTAATAAACTTAAAATTTTTCGTTCTTTCCCTAGTTTGCTCACTTTTTTATAATACCAATAAATTACTAAAAATACTGGTATGATAATTAACATACTCAAAAATACGATTCGTTTAAGACTTAAAAAGAGAATAATAAGAGCTATTAAGATCTTACGAAATACTGCAGAAAAACTATTTTCTTTTATAAAATATTGATACAGATAGTACAGAATAAAGAGAGCTGTAATTGGTGCTACTTCATGCATTTCTAGCACCGAACCATTGAAACTATCATCTGTTAACATCAAAATAAATTGACTAAGTCCTCCTTGACTATAGGCAACAATGATACTAGTTAAGTAACTAAGTGATATTGCTGTAAAAGTGTAATCTACTACTTTTTGTCCAAAAAATTGAAAAACAACCATAGCTTGAAAAATAGCTAATAAGCCAAAAATAGTCATACTTGACAATCTACTAAAATACCCACTAAATTGAACTGGATTCATTACATCTAATAAAACTGAGTAGAAGAAGAGAACAATTGTTGGCATAGCTAATATCTTAGCAAGATGTAATAATTTTTTATTAACAAAAATAACCTTTCCGAGGCTTACTAATAATAAAATGAATAATACAATAATCAAAATACCAATATAATATTTTGTCATGTATGTTACAGGATACAGATGTTGTCTATCTGTAGCTAATTCTAAATACACTAACAATATATACAATACCGCGATTGGATTAAATTTAAACTTCACTATTACTTCCTTTTAAATAAATGAGTACGTTCTAAAAAATTTGTTCGTAAACCAATAATTAAGCTATTTTTTGAAGAAAAGATATACAGAATCAGTAAACTAATATAAATGAAAGCTCCGACTATAATTTCAATAATAAGTGTAAGCAGCGATGTAGGTAAAATACTTGAAATAAGAATTAAAACCATATACATTACTGAACCAATAAGAAATAATATCCCAGCATTTATCAGATATTCTCTGATATGTAAATAATTTCTAGCAATCCACGTTTGATAGCAACATAGAACTAACTCAGCAACGATTGTTCCTATAACAGCTCCCATTGCTCCTATCTTCGGAATCAAAATAATATTAATCAAAATATTAACAATGGCTCCATAAAGCAAGGATATCGTATATTCCTTGTCAAAACTTCGTGGAATTAAAAACTGGGTTCGAATGACATTTCCAAAAGCCGAAAATACTAAAGCCGGTGTCATTCCTGCAATAATTTGGCTACTTGCCCTAAATTCTTCACCCCAATAAACAGGAGCAAAGGTTGCAGAGACTCCTGCTAAACCGAAAGCACAGCCCATTGTAATCACTAAAACGACCCACATCGTTTTAGCAACATATTCTAAACTTTTTTGTTCATCACCTATACTCAGTAAATGTACTGTTCGAGGCAACATTACAGCTCCAAAGGCTTGAATCAAAGCTTTTGGAATACTAATAATCTTATCTGAATTCTCATAAAAAGCAGTTTCCTTCAAACTACTATACATCCCAAGCATTATTTTATCTAAAAACGAAAAAATACTAACCGCTAAGACTGGGAAAAATAAAATAACAATAGGTTTTATATGTTTCTTTATTTTTCCAAGGCTAGGACGCACAAAAGTTACTTGTTTTAATAAAAATGGCCATGTAATCAATTGACCAAGCAGGGTACTCCCCGCCATTATAAAGGTATATAAATAGATATCATTAGGGCTTTTTACAAATGTAAAGATAGATATCAAAGTTAATAATTTAACAAATGAATTCCTAGCAACTGTAATACGAAACTCTTCAAGACCATAAAAAAACCAACTAACATCTGTTGCATACGATAAAACATGTAGTACTTGGATATAGGCTACAATCTGAAAACTATTCACAAATACTATTGCATAAATCAAATATGAGACGGTCATAACTAGTGAACACGTTAACTGAACCGCGTAAATATTCGAAAATTCCTGATTCAAATGTTCTCTACTTGTTCGTACCTGTGCTATTGTCCGATTCCCATAATTAGAAATCCCCAACATGGACAGAATCATAAAGTAAAAAGCAACGGAATAGGTAAAAGAATAAACTCCAATTTGCTCTGCACCTAACACACGAGCTAAGTAAGGTGAGGTAATAAACGGTACTATTACAGCTAAGATCTGATATAGGACATTGTAAACAATGTTTTTCTTTAAACTAGGCAAGATTCTCCCCTCTACTGATTCAGTAAGTAACTGTACAAACTCTCAGATTTATCATTGTAATTTTTTTTATAATTTAATTTATGAAAATCAGAAATTTGACATAATTGCTGGTAACGTTCCTTTGAAAAATCATTATTTAATTCATCAACCATTATATGTGGTGCTGCGTTCGTGTAGGTGGGTACAGACTGCCAAACATCCGAATAATGTTCAGCTACAATCGTGAACAGCAAATGAAAAACAAAATAATGTATTGCAATATTCTCTCTACACCAATATTCTACTAGCAACTTCTTCACAGATAGTATTAAAGGGTGATTTGCTGTTGAAGCAATCATCCAGCTTGATGATGAAATATTTTCTTCGATTGAAGATAGACTCTTATACATAAAAAATGGATTTTTTTCAATTAATTCCTTAATTGTACTACCAGTGCAATAAACTGTGGCATCTAACCAAATACCTCCATATTTAGATAAAATCTCAACACGCAAAACATCTGAAAAATTTGCGTTATTTATGATACCTTTATTCCACTTATACAAAATTTCTTCAGGAATTGTTACATACTGTTGAATAGTCTGAGCCGTTAATACTGTAATTTTATAATCTGGAAATTCTCTTTTAACAGACTTATAACATGATTTCACCAAATCTGGAGCATTCTCCATACCTTGAAACCAGCAAATCCAGATTTGCTTGGGAACTTTTTCTGATAAGTATGATTTATCAAAAGAGTTTGAAATTAAAGAACCGTATTTCTTTTTTAGTATTCTGTAGGCCCTATCTTCAAGTTGCACTTCTCGAATAGCCTTACTCCGAATCCACCACAAGGGCCAACGGTTACGTAAGGCGTGAATAACAACAGGAAAAAACGTTCCATTTTTTAAAGATAGTTTTAATTTTTCTATATTCATCGCCATAAAATCTATACACTCCGATTCCGATATTTTAATAAGGTTAAAGCTAAAAGCAACATCGACATATTATACTTAGCTAATACACAGATCAAACGTTTAGGAAAAGGTAAACGATGGATTGGATAGTGATACAAAACTGCTTTTGAGATAGGATCCTTACAAATCTGTCTAATTCTTTGCAAGCGTTTATGAATTCTAGAACTTTTATATAAGGATTCCTGAAAAATACATAAACGAATATTAGCAATTAAAATTCTCTCGATTCTTTCTTCCAAAATTTCTTGATTAGGTAATCCCTTAACTCTTTTTAATTGCTCGTTATACAAGATTTTATCCAACTCAAATCGATCTTCTTTATATTTCATACTTAAAGAACCAAAGTTTTCACGATAGTAGTATAAAATATCTGGGATAACAAGGGCGGATGTTGCTAATTTTAAACAATCAATTTGAAAAATAGCATCTTCTGAAATGAATTCTCTTTCCGAATGAAATAATAGCCCTTTATCCTTAAACAAAGAACGTTTATATACCCCTTTCCACACTGAAACACCTATCTTTCCATCTCCAATAAATTCTGGTGGTGAAGATATTACATCTGGTAAAAGTTCTGTGAAAATTGAATTATTTTTATAAAAAATGGAATCTAGGCTCTGATCAAGTGGTCCTATAATATTTCCTTCATTATCCACTCGATAAAAATTTTCACTATAAATCACGTCTGCATTAAAACGTTGTAAGTATGTATCATAAATTTCAAGCATCTCATATGAGACATAATCATCCGAATCAACAAAGACAATATAATCTCCTGTACAATTTTCAATACCTGTGTTACGTGCAAAACCAAGACCTTCATTGGTTTTATGTATTACTTTTATCCGATGATCTTTTTTTCCCCATTCTTCACAAAGACTTCCAGATGTGTCAGTAGAACCATCGTTTACCAAGATAAGTTCAAAATCTTTAAAAGACTGATTTACAAGAGTATTTAAACATTGAGATAAATAATTCTCTACATTATAAACTGGAACAACTACACTAAATGTAGGCATAAATTCTCTTCCTTTCAGAAATAGTTAAACACTATCTATAGGCCAGTATTCTAGCTGGTACTCCACCTATGATAACATTATCTGGAAACTGCTTAGTGACAACAGCATTCGCTCCAACAACACAACCTGAACCAATGCTGGACCCATCCAAAAAAACAGCTCCAGCACCAATCCAACAATTATGTCCTACTGAAATTCCCTTTCGAGATACACCTTGTTCAAGAATGAGTTTATCTAAATCACTATAATTATGATTTTCAGCATGAAAACGAACATTCTGACCTGCGATAACATTATCACCAATTGTGATACCTCCAGCAGAACCAAATAAACTATATTCTGAAAAAGATGAGTTCTTACCAACTTTCAAGCCAATCCCCATATTTTTTATAGATCCTGTTCCAATAATTTGAGAATAATCTCCAATCTTCACATTATCTGCAAAATGGATTCCTTCTTTCGACAGTGCATCTATGGACACCTTTTTACCAATTCGAACATTTTTCCCAACAAATAATTTACGCTTTGCTAAGATAGAAACTCCTTGTCCAATGAATAAACGCTTCCCCTTTTGACCAAATCCGATTCCACGTACAAATCCACGAAAGAGTCCAAAACCATAGTTCATACCTCTTTGTAGTATATACGCCATGGGTACATCAGGGTGAATGTCTACTGCTTTTCCTGTAATCTTTTTTATTAAGCTCTCAACTATCATTTATCACTCTTTCATAATACTGAATCACTTCTTTCGAGTGTTCATCTATAGTTTTTAATTTTGTATTTTCTATATCATTTTCTATAACTTTAACTACTAAGTCATTCTGATTTTTAAAAACATGTGTTTCTGGAAGTAAGTCTTTTGATCCAACATTTTCACTCACAAAAACATTTACCCCATAGGATAATGCTTCTACTGTTATCAATCCAAATGTCTCCTTCCACTTACTTGGAACAATAAGAATATCAATATTTTCATAGACACTATCAATCGTTTCCTTGGTAAAATATCCTTTTTGTTCAATGAATGAAGGACATTCTTCATTTGGAAAGTGACCATAAGTTGCAACTTCGTATAACTCTAGGTCTAAAGTTTTAGCAAACTCAATAAAATCAAAATATCCTTTATATTCTTCATCCGGACCAATATAAGCGACTCGAATTTTATCATTTGTAGTTGTCAATCTTTGATGCTGTTTAATTGAACTATTTGTTATAGATAATACTGTACTTTTGGTTGGTTTAATTTCATTTTGCTCATATACATTCTTTGCTAGACTACTATTAAACAAATAACCATCTATCAAATGGAACATCTCATTATAATAGTGTCGAAGCTCACTAAAATCTTGCTCCTCAATAACATCTCGAATAACTAAATTCTTTTTAGATTTTGGATTTTTCCCTAATAGTTTCAAAAGTTTACGAATAGTAGGATAAAATGAAATCTGAAAAAGTCTTAGTTTTTTCACACTTAAAGCATTGGAAGACATAATATTCCATGTTAAGTTTGTATTTTTATCACTATAATCCACCCCATTAAAATAGAAATGAGGTACGGGCGCTAATCCATAATAATCATGGCTCGTAAAAACAACTCTAATATTCATGTTTTTAGCAATCTCGATGAATTCTTTATGTAATCCCATAAACGAATGAATATGGATAATATCGGGTTGTACTTCTTCTAAAAAAGTACTATAAACATTTTTATCACAAGGGGTCATGAAAGCAATTGGACTGGATATCCCCCAAAATAGAGCCAGAGGTAAGCTATTAAGCAGTTCATAACACTCAAACTGTCTTGATGATACCTTCTTTATTCCTACTTTTTTCGAAAGTAACCGAATATTACCAGGATATAGGGCAATCACTTGATGACCTTGAGCAATTTGCTCTAGTATTAAATCCTCAGCATATTTAATCAAGCCACCTGTTCGCTGAGGTTGAAATCCTAAAGTATAATGTAATATTTTCATTTTTTAAATAAATTCTCGTAGTCTGTAACAATCTTTTCCCAAGTGAAAGCATCCGCAATTCTCTGATTTGATTGTCTATCTAACTCATCAATCATTTTTTCATTAAATTGTTCAACTTCCTCAATCACTTGTGATAGTTCGTCTTTTTCCCAATAGATCGCACTTTGCTCCCCAACTTCGCGATTAAAACCAACATCGAGTAGTAAATTTAACTTTGTTGATGCTAATGCTTCCAGTAGCGAAGGATTTGTCCCCCCCACTTCATGCCCATGGAAGTAAGCAAAGGCATTCTCACGAATATACTTCAGAAGTTCTTGGTCGTAGACTGTCCCTACAAATTTCACTCGTGAATCTTTATCAAAACCAGTTTTTGCCAACAACTGATTATAAAATTTATTCTGTTCTACATTTGTAATTAAAACAAAGTCCTTATTAGAGTTAGAAGCCAAAAAGCCACGAATCATAGATTCATAGTTATTCTCTGGAACAAATCGTCCTACAACTAGATAATACTCGTTCTCAGAAACATTCTTCTCTTTGAACCAAGAACGTACTTTTTCGTCACTACTCTTTAATATGGAGCGTGTTGTATCAGTCCCATAAGCGATATAGGTTGTCTTAGGTTGATACTGTTTATAATCTTCTTGGATATATTTTTCAATATTCTTACTATCACACACTAAAAGATCTGCATGTTTGACCATAAGACCTTCGGAAATTTTCCAATAACGACGAACTGGAGCGCTCCACTTAGCTCGTAACCACTCGTGACCATCTGGATTAACTAGAAGAGTCCCACCTATCGCCTGAATTTTTTTCTTAATCCCACTGATGAGAGGACCAATACGACAAGCTAATATATAAAAGATAGGAGCTTCATCCTTATTTTCTTTAGCAATTTCAATCGCTTTGTTAATTGCTGCTATATCATATGCTATGGCTCGCGCCGGACCAATATTGGGGACATCGACGTTATAACAGATAGCACCATTATGTTCAAAAACATCCTCAGTAATCCCTGATTTTGCAGAGTTTTCACGCATACAAGCCACATAATATTGGATAGCCTTGTCTTGTTGGAAGGCTGTTAATTTTTCAACAAAAGTTTCAAATCCTCCATACTTAGCAGGAATTCCTTTTGAACCAATGATATAAACTGACTTTTTCATTTCTCTCCTAATATGATGGATATACAGAAATTACTTCGCTCCATCTCTCATAAATACAACTTTAACAGTTTTTAACAAAATTTCAATATCTTTCCAGATTGTCCAATTATCAATATAAGCCACATCTAATTTTACAACATCGTCAAAATCGGTTATTTTACTACGGCCACTAACCTGCCATAAACCTGTAATACCAGGTTTAAAGCTGAGTCGACGTTTCTGTTCTGGAGTATACTGATCATACTCATCTACTGTCGGTGGACGCGTCCCCACCAAACTCATATCTCCTATAAAGACATTCCAAAATTGTGGCAATTCATCCAAACTGGTTTTACGAATAAAGCTACCAATTTTTGTAACACGAGGATCATTGTCCATCTTAAACATACCACCTTGCATCGTGTTTTGATCCATCAACTGTTCTTTGATAGCTTCAGCATCGATCCGCATCGAACGGAATTTATAAAAGGTAAAATGTCGACCATTTTTCCCTATACGAGTTTGAGCAAAAATAGCTGGTCCGCCATCTTTACGAATCAATGGAACTAAAACTAGACTAGCTATACCAAAAATAATAAGGCCAATAGTGGCACCACAAATATCGAGAATTCTCTTTGAAATCACATGACTGGTTTTATAAAAATTTGTAGAGAAAGTAACTACATTCAATCCTACCATCTCATGAATTTGTTTATTGCGACCCAAATTCTTATCAAATGCATTAAGATTTACAGTTACATCTACCCCCATTGTCTCAAACCTAGAGATAATTTCTCCAATATCGTAGCTCTCTCCTGGAAGGTTGACAAACACCTCATCCACAACTTCATGCGTTGCAAATTCAATAATTTTTTCCTTTTCAATTACAGGTATTTTATCATGTTGAAAGTCAGATTTATCCAAAACACTTACTGCTACCAATTTCCATGAAAGTTCATCAGATTCTAGCAATTTATCAAGAACTTTTTCTATATTTTTCGTTACTGTTAACAGTAAAATTTTCTTGCTATTTTTTAGATTAAAAAACACATGCTTCCAATATTTCTTTATTAAGAAATTCAACAAGTATAAGGATATTCCTTCTAAAGTTAAGAAGTATACCATTCCTCTTCTAGAGATACTAAACCGTTCCTCTATAAAAAAGTTTAATACACTTATAGCTATTGCAAAGAAAAAAATATATCTTATAGTACTATTAAACTCAACTAGGTACCCTCTTTTAAAAAAATTGTTACCATAGGAACTAAAATAAAATACAAAAAAGTGGAGAAGGTATAGTATAACCATCGAAGAACGTTCAATTTCTGTCTCTCTAACAAAGCTAAGAAAATAAACCAATAAAATGACAATAATACTCTGTAATACTGCCAGAAAAATTTTCAATCCTTTTTCATCCATAAAATCTTCCCCAGGTTATTTTTTACCATAATTACCATAACCACCGTAAGAACCATATTTTTCGCGTTGAATATCAAATTTATTGAGAACGACACCTAAAAATGGTTTCCCTGTTTGATCTAATTGTTGTTTTGCTTTTTGGACATCACGTTTATTCGCCTCACCTGTTGCTGTTACCAAGATGGACGCATCACATTTTTGAGTGATAATTGCCGCATCAATAACAATTCCAATAGGTGCTGTATCAACAATAATATAATCAAAATATTTACGCAAGGTTTCAATCATATCATTAAAATTTTTACTTTGTAACAAGGCTGTAGGGTTTGGTGATACAGATCCCGATTGAACTACAAATAAATTTTCAATATTTGTATCACATAACCCGTGAGATAAATCGGTTGTTCCAGATAAAAATTCTGTCAGCCCTGTAATTTTTTCACGAGATTTAAAAACTCCTGACATAACTGAATTTCGAATATCACCATCGATCAAAAGAGTTTTATAGCCTGCACGCGCAAAAGACCATGATATATTTATGGAAGTAGTTGATTTTCCTTCCCCAGGGTTAACAGAAGTAACGGAAATTACTTTTAGTTTATCTCCGCTCAACTGTATATTTGTACACAAGGCATTGTAATATTCTTCTGTCTTCTTAATGAACTCCAGTTTTTTTTGTGCTATTTCTAATGTCGGCATCTCTCTCTCCTATTTCAACTTATCCAAGTTTGGTACAACTCCCAAAAGTGTCATCTGCAGTGCATCTTCGATATCTTCCGGACGTTTCACACGAGTGTCCAAAAGTTCACGAAGAAGAACTATAATACTGGTTCCAATCACCCCAGCCAAAAAACCAATTAGTGTATTGCGTTTAATATTTGGTGAAGACGGTGATATCGCCGGTCTTGCCTCCTCCAGTGTTGTCACATCAGAAACACGAGTAATACTGATAATTTTTTGAGCAGCTACTTCTCTCAAAGAGTTAGCGATACGGCTTGCCTCTTCAGGAACTCGATCATTAACTGAAATAGAGACAATACGGGTATCAACTGGTACTGTCACTTTAATTTTATTAGCCAGACCTTTTGGCGTCAAATCTAGTTTCAAATCAGAAACAACTTTCTCCAAAACATCCTGCGATAGGATAATTTCACGATAGTCTTTAACCAAGTATGATCCTGCCTGCAAGTCTTGATTGGTTAAACCAGACTTCTCTCCCTGATTACGGTTAACTACATAAATCCGAGTCGTACTAGTAAACTCAGGTTTGATAATAAAAGTACTGTAGGCAAAAGCAACTGAAGAAGTTATAATTGCCACTAATAAAATGACCAACTTTCTTTTCCATAAAGCTCTGAATAGTTGAAATACATCGATTTCCAAAGTGTTTTGATCTTTCATATTTTCTCCTAAATTAATTGATCCATTATAATTTTTCTGGGGTTTTCTACAAAAAGTTCCTTCGCTTTTTTCGCTCCATATTTCTTAGCAATGATATCGTATGCCTGTTCCATATATGGAGGTCTACTGTCTAAATTGTGCATGTCACTTGCAACTACATGAACTAAATCACGTTCCAAAAAATACCGAGCTCTCTTTTTCATGAATTTATATCTTTCACCAAAGAGTTTAGGTTTTAAAACATGATAACTATTTATCTGAGTATAGCAACCCATATCAATCAGTTCGCGAACGCGTTTTTCATTATTCTCTAAAGCATCATAACGTTCAATATGAGCAATTACTGGCGTGATTCCCAACATCAAAATATTGTTCAATCCCGTATGAATCTCACGATAGGGAGTGTGCATGCTAAACTCAATCAAAGCATAACGGCTATCATTAAGGGTAGGAATCTCTTTTCTTTCTAGCTTTTCTAGAACATCCAGAGTATAGTATATCTCTGCGCCATAAGCAATGACTAAATCATCTGCTACTTCTTTTGCAATTTCACGAACCTTAATAAAATTTGTTGCAATTTTTTCTTCTGGAGTCTCAAACATCCCTTTTCGACGATGCGAAGTAGATACAATCATTCGAACTCCTTGATTATAAGCTTCTCTTAAAAGCGCCTTGCTATCCTCTATCGACTTTGGCCCATCATCTACATCAAAAACGATATGCGAATGGATATCTATCATTTCATCTACCTTCCATCACATCCTGTATAGCTGCTTTGACTGTAGCTAAACTACTCTCATCTATTTCCATCATATAGAGACTACTGTCTGGCATTGCATAAGAAGGAAGATCCATCCGACCTGTCCCTTTTAAATCTTGAGAATTTACTTTATAATTCCCTCCACTTTCCAATTGAGTATTTACTAGATCCATCATAGTCTCAATCGGCATATTTGTCTGAAGGGAATCCTGCAATCCTTGAAGAATACTACTATAGTTTTTCAAAGCCTCTGTGGAAGTTAACTTCTGAATAATTGCTACAATGACCTTTTGTTGGTTGCGACCACGGTCACGGTCTCCATCGGCTAGTGAGTAGCGTTCACGTACAAAACCTAAAGCTTGTTCAGAGTCTAGATGGACATTTCCCACTGGAAAATGAAACTTCCCATGTAGAGCTGTAAATTCTTGATCGTTATAAACATCTACCCCTCCCAATAGGTCAATCAATTTCAAAAATGAGGTGAAATTCAAACGAACATAATAATTAATATCTACACCATAAAGGTTCTCTAGGGTATGAATAGATGAATCAACTCCATATATACCAGCATGAGTCAATTTATCCTTTTGATTGTTTCCACCATCAGCAATAGGAACATATGAATCTCGTGGAGTTGTTGTAAGAAGGATTCTCTTCGTATCCCTATTGACCGTCATCAGGATATTGACATCTGAGCGCGAAACTGAACTAATGGCACCGTAAGTATCAATACCACTGACATAGATATTAAAGAAGCGATCTTTAGATACCTTAGGGGTCTCAACATCCTTGGTCATTTTTTTAGTGTAAATTTTCTTAATTTTAGAAGCATAATCTGGATACTCTGCCTCAATAATATTTTCAAATACACTATTTAAGACAATGGCTTTGGTCTCTCCAGAAATCAAACTTTTATAAGTTGACAAGTAAGAAGTACTTTTATCAACCGTCAAATCCTTATTTTGACTCGTCTTAATATCAGAGATTAGCTTTTGAATATTCTCATTATCCGTACCTGTTGGCCCCATAACACTGGATAATTGTGTGACATTATTGATATCACTATCCTTTAAAACGACGACACTGAGAGAATACTCTGAATAATTTGAAGTTGCATTAATATGACTTGTAAAGCCTATAAATTGCTGCAGAGTAAATAAAGAAACTGAACTCACTAAAACAGCTAGTGTCAAAAAGAAAATCGTGAACTTTTCTGCTTTTTTATAGATTATTAATAGTGCGGCAGTAACAGCAACAATCACAGCAAAAACTGCTACCACTATATTAACGTGCCTGAAAGCAAGTATATTGTACTTAAAGATTAAGAACAATAAAAAACCAACTAACAATAAATAAATAGTTAACAAAACTATATTAACACTTCGCTTCACTTTCTGTGAACGTGATTTTTTAAAACGTCTACTCATGATTAACACCTATACATTTAATGTTACCATTATATCACTTTTTTACGATAAATTCTACATTTAGCGAGTTTATAAACATTCTTAGATATAGGTTATTTGGACATCATAAGCACTTATACTCTTCAAAAAGCTCTTCAAAGTACGTCAGTTTCACCCTGCTATATGTGACCGACTTCATCAGTTCTATCCACCACTTCAAAGCTGTAGTTTGAGCTAGCTTCACAGTCGCTCTTTGATTTTCATTGAGTATTAAACCATCAAAATTAATACAGTATTTCATTTACAATTCAACATAACTAGACAACTACTAGCCCATACAGCAAAAAACAGCCCTATTAGGACGACTTTATAAAAATCATCCAATAGAACTGCTCATCATTATTTTACATGATTTTCTGCTTCTTTTTGAGCTTTTTCGATTGCTTTTTTGCTTTCTTGATCCCATTTGGTCTTAGCTTCTTCATACTGTTTGGTTGTCACAGTATCTTTTTGCAGTTTCATGTACTTGTAGTTATTGCCATCACCCTTGATGCCGACCAATGAATAACCTCTTGTAAATGGCGTGACTTTGGTAACAGATGCTGTTCCACCACTTGACATGGCTGACATAATCAGAGAATTGTCAATCATCCAAGCCTGTGCTTCAGCATATTTTTCATAGCGTTTGGCTACATCTTTATTTTCACTATCTGCATCTTTGAGCATCTTGGTGTAAGTATCAAGCCTCAAGCTAGCAATCTTAGCTTTATCTTCTTGAGCATCTAGACCAAAAATCTTGAGGTAGAACCCATCCTCAGCATTGAAAGGATTAAGATAAGTTGACGGATCTTGGTAGTCACCTACCCAACCATCAAAGTTCAAATCATAGTCACGATCAGCTGGTGTCGGTGCTAAGAAGGCTACGTTATTAAAATCATCTGTTGAAAGTTGCTGAACATCAATGACAATGTTATCAGCACCTAAAACTGACTCAAGGGTCTGCTTAACAGAGTTCATACCTGTCACAGCATTTTTACTTGTCTGATCAACTGCCACATCCAAGTGAATTGGGAAAGTCACACCTTGACTTGCCAATTCTTTTTTAGCTTCCGCAAATTTTGCTTGGGCTTTTTCTTTGTTGAAATAGGCATCCTGAGCATCTGCCAAGTTAATACCTGACCATTCTGTGCCATAGTTGACCAATTTAGAAGCGACTACTTCTCCAAAAGTCTTGTCTCCAACTTGGACAAATGTAGGAGGCACTAGGGTGTTACGAAGAGTCTTGCTAGCCGCTTCTTCCCCATTTGACTGGGCAGAATAAGCTGTACGATCCAAGGCAAAGTTCACCGCTTGACGGAAGTTCTTGTTCAAGACAGCTGACTCAGTTGACTTCTTCTGCTCATCTGTCGTTTTAGACGTATGGTTGTAAGCCTTACGGTTGACGTTGAAATTGAAGTACCAAGAAGTCTTGTCCTGCAAGCTATAGACGATATTATCCTTATATTTTTCCTTGGTCTTAGCGAAGTTAGAACTATTTGGATAAACGCCAGCAATAGAATAGGCTCCACTTTCAAAGTTACGGATGGTCAATTCTTGGTCTGAGCCATCAAAGTAAGCCAATTTCACGTGTTCAATCGATACTTTGTCATGATCGTAGTAATGCGGATTTTTCACATATTCGATCGATGATTTTGATGTAAAATCTTTTAACAAATAAGGTCCGCTGTAAAGAATACTATCTGGAGATAGAGTACCAAAATCTTTCCCTTTTGAATTTAGAAACTCTTCGTTTACTGGGAAAAGAATACTGTTGGTTGTTTTTGAGTTCCAGTAAGGTTCTGGGCGTGCCAAAGTATACTCAACAGTCTGGTCGTCGATTGCTTTCACCCCAACCTTAGAAAAGTCAGAATCCGCTCCTGTAATATAATCATTCAAGCCCTTGATTGAATTTTGAATCAGGTCAATGGCCTGTGATTTATTATCCACTGCATGCTTGATACCTGTCACAAAATCTTGTGCCTTGACTGGGGCGTATTCTTCACCGTCAGCTGTGAACCATTTGGCATCTTTTCTTAATTTATAGGTATAAGTCAGACCGTCGCTTGAAACAGTCCAGTCTTCCGCCAAAGATGGAACTAAATTTCCGTGGTTGTCATTTTCAAGCAAACCATCAACTAGGTTGGTAATGATGGCTGTATTATCAGCGTAGTAGTCTAATAAATAGTTAAATGTAGTTGGATTTCCACTAAAGGTTGATGAGTAAGTTTTTGTATCTGAACCTGATTGACCGCAAGCAGCTAAAAGCAAAGCAGCCGCAAAGGTCAGGCCTGCACTAAGAACACGCTTTTTTGTATTCATCTTCTTTCTCCTTTATGTTAGTTTTTATAACATAAGTTTATTTTACCAAAATAGAGGAAATTTGTAAAGTTAATTGAATTTTGAGAATGGAAGTTTATAAACTTTCGTCATAAAAAAACAAAGGATTTCTGTCTTTCATACAGTCCTCCCTTGTTTTTATACGATTTCATTTTTAAATTTTTCTGTAAAAAATATTTATAGTAATTCAACACAGAAAGCATCCCATGGAGATAAGATTTGTTTCTCAAAAACTTCTTGAGCCACGGTGTTTTCAATCAAGACTGATTTAACATTTCTTTCTACTGTTAAGTCTTGGTCTTCATTTGACAAGTTGGCCACGACTAAGAAACGACGGTCGCCATCTTTACGGATATAGGCAAAGACCTTGTCAGCTGTATCAAGTAGCTCAAAGTCAGCTCGAATCAGCCAGCTGTTCTCCTTACGGATTTGAACGAGTTTTTGATAAGTATAGAAAATAGAATCTGGATTTTCCAGCGCTTCTTGAACGTTGATTGCTTGATAGTTTGGATTGACTGCCAACCAAGGTTGACCTGTCGAGAAACCAGCATTTTTGCTCTCATCCCATTGCATTGGAGTACGGGCATTATCACGTCCAATGACACGGATACTGTCCATGATTTCTTCCATCGGAACGCCTTTTTCAAGAGCTTCACGCGCATAGTTGAACGATTCAATATCTTCTACTTGGTCAAGCGTCTCAAACGGATAGTTGGTCATCCCAATCTCCTCACCTTGGTAGATATAAGGAGTCCCTCTCATGAGATGAAGCAAGATTGCAAAGGCTTTGGCAGATTTTTCACGATATTCTTGGTCATTTCCCCAGATAGAGACGATACGAGGGAGGTCATGATTGTTCCAGAAGAGGGAATTCCAACCATCCTCAACTCCTAACTCTGTCTGCCATTTGTTGAAAATCTCTTTTAACTTAGCGATATTCAGCTCTTTTTGATAGTGCCACTTAGGTTGCCCTTCCTGATACTGAAGACAGATATGCTCAAACTGGAAGACCATAGATAATTCTTGCCCCTTTGGATCAGAGTAGAGCTTGGCAATATCTGGCGTTGCACCCCAGGTCTCTCCCACTGTCAAGAGATTCTTATCTCCAAAGGTTGCCTGATTCATTTCCTTGAGATAGGGGTGGAGCATAGGACCATTATTGACTACTTTCTCATCAGGAATTTTCCCAATCATGTCAATGACATCCATGCGGAAACCGCCAATGCCTTTATCAATCCAGAAGTTCATCATCTCGTAAATTTTCTGGCGCAGTTTCTCATTTTCCCAGTTGAGATCCGGCTGTTTCTTGCTGAAAAAGTGGAGATAGTATTGACCTGACTTTTCATCGTATTCCCAAGCAGATCCACTAAAGATAGACTCCAAATCATTTGGTTCATCTCGCCAGATGTAGTAGTCTCGCTCAGGACTGTCAGGATTTTCACAGGCCTCGACAAACCAAGCATGTTCATCTGAGGTATGATTGACCACCAAGTCCATGATGATACGAATATCGCGCTTCTTAGCCTCCGCGATCAGTTGGTCCATATCCTCCATAGTCCCAAAAATAGCCGCAATAGCTTGATAATCAGCAATATCATAGCCATTATCATCCATAGGACTGTCATAAACCGGAGAAAGCCAAATCGCTGTAATTCCTAACTTGGCTAGATAGTCCAACTTACTAGTAATACCTGGCAAATCGCCAATTCCATCTCCGTTGCTATCCATAAAACTCTTGGGATAGACTTGATAGACTACGGCATTGTGCCACCATTTTTCTTGCATCTTCTTACCTCATTATTTTAATAATCTATAGTCTATGATAGCGCTTTTGGGAATTTTGTGCAAGCGTTTGCCTAATCTTTTTGATTCCTTTTTTAACTCCATAGTTTCCTAACTTCCAATTTTTTATTATAATAGAGGTCAGAGGTAAAAAAATGAAAAAACAAGCTTTTAGTTCTGAACAATATTTGAATCTACAGCGCGACCACATTTTGGAGCGCATTAACCAATTTGACGGCAAGCTCTACTTGGAGTTTGGTGGTAAAATGTTAGAAGATTTCCACGCTGCTCGTGTCCTTCCTGGTTATGAGCCTGACAACAAAATCAAGCTCTTGCAAGAATTGAAAGAACAGGTTGAGGTTGTGATTGCCATTAATGCTAGCAACATCGAGCATTCTAAAGCACGTGGTGACTTGGGCATTTCTTATGACCAAGAAGTTCTTCGCTTGATTGATAAATTCAATGAATTGGGAATTTTTGTCGGCTCCGTTGTCATCACACAGTACGCTGGCCAACCAGCTGCAGATGCCTTCCGCAACCAGTTAGATAAAAACGGAATCGATTCTTATCTTCATTATCCAATCAAAGGATACCCGACTGATATGGATCACATCATTTCTCCAGAAGGTATGGGGAAAAACGACTACATCAAAACCAGTCGCAACTTGATCGTCGTAACCGCTCCTGGACCTGGTTCTGGAAAATTGGCAACTTGTATGTCAAATATGTACCACGACCAAATCAATGGTATCAAGTCTGGTTACGCTAAATTTGAAACCTTCCCAGTTTGGAATCTTCCCCTTCATCACCCAGTCAACTTGGCTTATGAGGCTGCTACAGCAGACCTTGATGATGTCAACATGATTGACCCCTTCCATCTCCAAACCTACGGAGAAACCACTGTCAACTACAACCGTGATATCGAAATCTTCCCTGTGCTCAAGCGCATGTTGGAGCGTATCCTCGGAGAATCTCCATACGCTTCTCCAACAGACATGGGTGTCAACATGGTTGGTTTCGCTATTACAGATGATGAGGCTGCTGTTGAAGCTTCTAAACAAGAAATCATCCGCCGTTACTATCAAACTGTTCTTGATTTTAAAGCTGAAAAAGTTGGCGAAGCTGCTGTCAAGAAGATTGAACTTCTCATGAACGACCTCGGCATCACACCTGCAGACCGTATGGTTGCTGTCGTTGCCCGTCAAAAGGCAGAAGAAACTGGTGGTCCTGCCCTAGCCCTTGAATTGCCAAATGGGGAAATTGTCACTGGTAAAAACTCTGAGCTCTTTGGCCCAACAGCCGCTGCCTTGATCAACGCTATCAAGAAATCAGCTGACATTGCTAAAGAAGTAAAACTCATCGAACCTGAACTTGTCAAGCCAATCCAAGGTCTTAAAATCGATCATCTGGGTAGCCGCAATCCACGCCTTCATTCAAATGAAATCCTGATTGCACTTGCTATCACAGCTACAGAAAATCCTGATGCTGCCCGCGCTATGGAAGAACTTGGCAACCTCAAAGGAAGCGAAGCCCACTCAACTATCATCTTGACAGATGAAGACAAGAATGTCCTTCGTAAATTGGGTATCAACGTAACCTTTGACCCTTACTACCAATACGATCGCTTGTATCGTAAGTAAAGATTTCAACCTCTCCACCCTCGGAGAGGTTTTCTCTCTGTCTCAGGAGCCGGCTTTATGTTATAATGAAATTAGAAAACTGAAAGGATTTACCATGTCAAAAGAAGTTATTGTTGAAAGTTTTGAACTTGACCACACTATTGTTAAAGCACCCTATGTTCGCTTGATTGGGGAAGAAACTGGACCAAAGGGAGACATCATCTCCAATTATGATATTCGCTTGGTGCAACCAAACGAAGACTCAATCCCTACTGCTGGACTTCACACCATCGAGCACCTCTTAGCCAAACTCATCCGTACCCGCATTGACGGTATGATTGACTGTTCACCATTTGGTTGCCGTACAGGTTTCCACATGATTATGTGGGGACGTCATACCAGCGCTGAAATTGCAGCTGTCATCAAGGATTCGCTCAAGGAAATCGCTGAAACCACTACTTGGGAAGATGTCCCTGGAACAACCATCGAATCTTGCGGAAACTACAAAGACCACAGCCTCTTTTCTGCTAAAGAATGGGCAAAACTCATTCTAGAACAAGGGATTTCAGATGATGCCTTTGAGCGTCATGTGATTTAAACACAAAAAAGGAACCAGTTTTTTCAGCTGGTTCCTTCTTTTTTTATTCTCAAAATCTTGAGTTAAGCTTTTTCACGAATAACTAAACCACCATCTTCCATATCTGCTTCCAGATGTTTGGCATCTAGATGATCCAAGTGGAAGTCTGTCACCTTATCACGAATTTCTTGTTCAACTACGCGACGGAGAGGGCGAACACCCATGACTTCGTCATAGCCTTCTTCTGTGATATAGTCTTTAGCTGCTTGACTGACTACCAAGTCAATGTCTTTCTTAGCCAAGGTTTGGTTGACTTCAGCCAACATCAAGTCCACAATCTTAGAAAGGTCTTCCTTCGTCAAGTGTGAGAACTCGATAACTGCGTTGAAGCGGTTAAGGAATTCTGGGCGGAAGAATGGTTTCAAACGATCCATCAATTCTGGTTTATCTGCATCTTCTGTCAAGTTAGCTTCATAGCCAAATCCAGCATTTGATGTCGCGATAATAACAGTGTTCTTGAAGTTCACCGTATTTCCTTGGCCATCAGTCAAACGACCATCATCCAAGACTTGAAGGAGAAGAGTGATTACTTGAGGATCAGCCTTTTCAATTTCGTCCAAGAGAATGATAGAGTATGGATTGCGACGAACACGTTCTGTCAAGGTATTGCTATTGTCATCATAACCCACATATCCTGCTGTTGTACCAATTAGCTTAGAAACAGCTGTGCGGTCGCTATATTCTGACATATCCAAACGGATGATCGCATCCTTAGTTCCAAACATATCAAGCGCCAATTGTTTAGCAAGTTCCGTCTTACCAACCCCAGTTGGACCTACAAAGAGGAAGCTACCAATTGGGCGATTACCTTCATCAAAACCAGCACGGTTACGTCGGATAGCACGAGCTACAGCTTCAACTGCCTTATCTTGACCGATTACCTTATCTTGCAAGCGATGAGCCATATCTTTCAAACGTTCGATGTCTGATGCTCCCATTTGAGATACTGGAATACCGGTCATCCGTTCCACAGATTCAGCCACATCGTTGACACTTGCAGTCACTTTCATATCTTCTGTGTGGTTTTCGATTTTCTTTTCTAATTCTGCGATGCGTGTTTTATAGTTTAGAGCTGCTTCAAAATCTTCTGCCTCAACAGCTTTTTCTTGCTTGTCTTTTTCTACCTCAATTTCACGTTCAACAGCATGCACATCTGTTACAGGATGCTGAGCTGCCAAGTGAGCTGCCGTTACATCGACAAGGTCAATAGCCTTATCTGGCAAGCTACGTTGAGGAATGTATTGTACAGAATAATCCACTGCTGCTTTCAAGACTTCATCTGGCAAGATGACATTGTGGTGTTGTTGATAGAGATCACGAATTCCTTGAAGGATTTTAAAAGTATCCTCTGCTGAAGGAGCATTGACCTTGACTTCGTTGAAACGACGAGCAAGAGCTGCATTCTTCAAGATGGTGTTACGGTATTCGTCTTGAGTTGTTGCCCCAATCACTGTCAATTCTCCACTAGAGAGAGCTGGCTTGAGAATATCCGCAAGCCCTTTAGAACCACTGTCTCCACCAGTGCTACCAGCACCGAGAATTTGATGAATTTCATCAAAGAAGAGAATGATATTTCCCGCTTCTTTTACTTCATTGACTAAATTTTGAACGTTTTCTTCAAAGCTACCACGATATTGAGTACCAGCCTCAAGACCTGAGATATCAATGGAAATAATTTCCTTATTCTTAATAGCAGCTGGAACATCACCGTTCACAATGGCTTGTGCCAAGCCTTCGACAACTGCTGTCTTACCAACACCTGCATCTCCGACTAAAACAGGATTGTTCTTGGTACGGCGTGAGAGGATTTCAGATGTCTCTTGAATTTCCTTGTTTCGTCCGATGACTGGATCCAGCTTGCCCTCACGCGCTTCTGCTGTTAAGTTTCGACCCAGTTTAGCAAGGACACCATCTTGTTTCATACCTGAAACCTGTTGTTGCATTTGTCCATCAGCTTCTGCATTTCCTGGTAATTGACCTGTCGCACGATAGTGAGCAAATTCCTCAGGTGTCACTTCACGTCCATTAATCAAGTAACGACGATTTTCAGAACTGTATCCTCGCATACCACCCATCAATTGGTTAAATAAATCATCCATGTTATTAAAATTATTAAAGTTGTTGTTCATATTCTTTACCTCTTTTTGTTATTTATTATTACTGATATTGACTATCTTTGACCTTTATTTTAAAAAATTTAGACTAGCTAGATTGCTACTCTACGTACTATTTCTGGTTTTTCTTTTTCAAGCAGGAGTCGACTATCTTTACTTCTGAAGATTTCTAGATTAAACATAGACCCCACCTCTTTCTATTTTACTTTAAATAAGTGTTCTAGCAAGGCTTTCATTTACCTTACGTTCATAATATACTACATTAGTCAAAAAAGGTCAAGAAATTTGACTTTGATTGACCAATGTTTTTTATACTCTTAGAAAATCTATTCAAACCACGTCAGTTCTATCTGTAACCTCAAAACAGTGTTTTGAGCACTTCCTAGTTTGCTCGTTGATTTTCATTGAGTATAAGCGTTCTAGTAAGGCTTTCATTTACCTTACGTTCATAATATACTACATTAGTCAGAAAAGGTCAAGAGTTTTGACTTTAACTGACCAATATTTTTTAGAATGCAAAAACACCCTGAAACATCAGGGTGCCATTCTTACATCAAATATAAAATTGCTAGAGTCAGGAGACTTGCTAGAATCCCTATTCCCCAAAAGAAGAAATCAACCTTCCACTCGCTCCAAGGATTTCCTTTACCAGACAATCCTCCAAGCTCAAAATGGTGATGCACAGGCGTCATACGGAAAATACGTTTACCACCAGTCATTTTGAAATAACTTACTTGCATCATAACCGAAGTTGTTTCAAAGACATAAATAATTCCGATAATCAAGAGAGTCCATTCTTGGTGGAGGGCCATAGAAATCGCTGCCAGCATTCCACCGAGAGCCAAACTTCCCACATCTCCCATAAAGACCTTGGCAGGCTTATGGTTAAAGACAAAGAAACCAAGCAAACCACCAATCATGGAAAGAATCACTAGAAGAATATCCATCTGACCTTGCACATAGGCAATAACTCCATAGGCAGACAAGCTAATCACCACTGAAATACTAGCTAAACCGTCAATACCATCTGTCAAGTTGACTGCGTTTGAAAAACCGACTAGCCAGAAAAGAGCGAAGACAATATAGAAAATCCCTAGATGCACTTGGTAACCAAAGACAGAAAGTATATCTCCACCGCGCTCATAGAAAAGGTAGAAAACGACCCCACCTAGAAGCTGAAGAGCCAATTTTTGCTTGGGATTTAGCCCCTCATTGATTTTACGGAAGACCTTGAGAAAGTCATCTAAAAATCCGACAAGTCCATAAAGGACCAAGATGAACAAAATCATTCCTACATTATTGCTGAATTGGCTACTAAATAGGGCAAAAAAGAAGGCAACCAAAACAGAAGCAATTAAGAAAACCAAGCCTCCCATTGTAGGAGTCCCAGCTTTTGCCTGATGCTGTTTGACATCCTCATGCATCTGCTGGCCTGTAATTTGCGCCTTTCTATAAAATTGGATAAAGGCTGGAATTCCTACCAAAGTTAGTAAAAATGTCACAATTCCAGCACTGATGGAAATAAACATATTAGTCTCCTAAAGTTAATGTAATTTTTTTAATGTCCTTGATAGCTGTGTTAGCACGAACATCTTGCTTCTGCACAGTAGAACCTGAACCTTCAAATACAAGTTCTATATTTAACCACTTAGAAAAAGCTTCTGCGGTTGCTTTTGTCCAACCATACATATCTGGAACTTCCTCTGCTTTATCAGATAAGAGGAGAACTTGCTGGTTAGGAGCAAGATTGGTTCCTTCTTCTACAGATGATTCTTTAATCTTTGTTCCTGTTCCTACAACGATTGGTTGCACAATATTGCGACGTAAGGCTTCCGCCAAATCACCGGGTGAAATATCCTTGATGCTAGGCATGGCATAAGCGCTTTGATTGGTTACCTGATCTAACGTTTTAGCGGTAGATTGCAGGTTAAGGGAATCTTTCATAGCCACCGCTCTTTCCAAGATAGGATTGGCAAATTCTCCCAACTGGATACCTGAATAATGTTCAGGTTGTTGAACCGTTACATACAAGATAAAATCAGGATTTTCAGCAGGGTTCATTGATACAGCCGAAAAAATGTAATTGGTCGTACCAACCAAGTAACCCCCATTTTTCTCATCGGCAATCTGGGCTGTACCGGACTTGAGAGCTACATTTTGACCAGGAACAGTTACAGTTGGCTTGCCTGTACTGTGGTTATGCATGGTTCCATAAACTGGATCTGTTCCTACCAAAACCATGTTGGTTCGAGTTAGACTGGCTGCATCTTTAGAAACAGGATTTCCTACAATCTCTTTTTGAGATTTCCGAACAGATTGGTCATTTGGGTCATATAAGGCACTGATAAATTTAGGTTCTAACATGACTCCATCGTTGGCAATAGCCGTGAAGGCACGAATCATTTGCGTCTGGGTCACTGAAATCCCTTGTCCAAATGAACTCTGAGCAATATTTACGATATTGTCAGCCGGAAGTTGACCTGCATATTCATCCGTCAAGCCAAAACGAGTCGGAACACCAAATTTAAAGCGATTAAGATAATCAAGCCAGGTAGCATCTCCCATCTTTTGCTCAAGAAGGGTCATCCCAACGTTACTTGAGAGAGCGAACCCTTGAGAAAAGGTCATCATTCTGCCACCAGTCAATCCTTCATTGACGTCCCAATCTCGAATAGTAACATCTGCTACTTTTAACTCACTACTATTGAAAACTTCTCCTCCTGGGAAAGTGTTATTGTCAATAGCAGCAGCGAGCGTCATGACCTTCATGGTTGACCCTGGCTCATAGTTACTTTGATAGAGGATATCACGCCAAACAAAGTCCTTGGTAAGTCCTTCCTTAGTATCAGCATCGAAGGTCGGCCGTTGCGTTGTTGCAAGAATTTCCCCTGTTTTAGCACTGACCAAGGTAGCCGTCATATACTTGCCTTTTACTTTTTCTTGAAAAGCATTCATCTGTGTCTCCATGAAGGATTGAAGGGTGCTAGAAATAGTCGTATAAACATCCTTGCCATCTACCGTTTGCTGGGAAACTTGTTCCGTTCCGGGGACAATATTACCCAGACGATCTTTTTCATAGGTAATGATACCGTCTTTCCCTGCAAGAATACTATTCAAGGAACTCTCCATCCCAGAAGTTCCCAGCAAACTCTTGCTTCCATCTTCATTTTCGTGGAGTTGAGCTAAACCAATAAAACTAGAAGCGAATTGTCCATTTGGATAGCTTCTATTAGGGCTAGTTGTGAAGTCAATTCCTTCAACACTAGCGTCTTTTAGATCCTTTTTAATAGCCATCATATTGGCATAGGTAATTCCATTTCCTTTTGCTCCAAAGGAAACCTGGGTCAGATTTGGTTGAGCTAATTGCTCTTTCACATAAGCCTCATCCATATCCAAATACTTATGGAAAACCTCTGCTACCTTATTAAACTGGGCATCTTCTACATAAAGAATTTTACCCGTTGCTGATTTGTATTTTTTATCAATAACAGCATAGACATTATAGGAAGTTGCGTCCTCAGCAATCGGGACTCCATTTCGGTCATAAATAGTCCCACGTTTGGCAGGGACTATACGGGTTATTTGGTGAACCTTCTTAGCCTCTTTGACTAGATCCGTTCCAAATTTACTACCACTCCCGATAATAACAGCAAAATTGACCAAAAAGACAGCGAAAAGTACGACAGCTAACAAGCTGATGTACTTCCCCACTATTTTACGGTTTTCTGCTGGAGATTTACGGTTTCTAATCGCAAATCGGGTTATTCTTTTTGTCCACTTCATATCTTACTCCGCTGATCGAATATTCTCATTATTCAATTTTAAGTCCTTAGAATTTGCGATTTCTTTCAAGCGTTCTGCCCTCAACAATTCATTTACCTCTTGTTTGGCATCATCCAACTCTGTCTTCTTCTCTTCTATCTGCGCATTGATTTTTGTTAAATCATTTTGTACTTGTAGGAGTCGGGTCTGCATAAAGATAATACTCAGCGCCAAAACGAGAGCTGTAAACGCAATGGAAAGATAAAAAGCCTTCTCCACACGGGAGAATTTTTTTATACGATTCTGCAAGAATTGACTGGTTGTTTCTTTCTTATCTACCATTTTTTCCTCTTACTTGTGAATTTTTCTGGCCACGCGCAACTTGGCTGAGTGCGAGCGGTTATTGGCTTCTAATTCTTCTGCACTTGGCAAGATTGGCTTACGGGATACCAATTCCATCTTGGGCTTGAGATCATCTGGGATGAAAGGCAAACCTTTTGGAACTTCCACAGTTGAAGCCTCCTTGAACAATTGCTTGGTCAAGCGGTCTTCTAGTGAATGAAAGGTAATCACTGAAATTCTACCATCCAGAGCCAATATATCCATAGCCTGCTGGATGGACTCATCTGCCGCTCCCAGTTCATCATTGACTTCAATTCGAATAGCCTGGAAAATCTGCTTGGCAGGATGCCCCTTCTTCTTGAGTTCCTTGGCCGGTTTGGCCGACTTAATAATTTCTGCCAATTCAGTCGTAGTCTCGATTGGCTTGACTTCCCGAGCTTGTTCAATCTTACGCGCAATCTGTTTAGAGAATTTATCCTCACCATACTTGAAGAAAATACGAACCAAGTCATGATAGTCATAGTGGTTCACTACTTCATAAGCTGTCAGACTAGCATCCTGATTCATGCGCATGTCCAGTGGCGCATCCTTTTTATAAGAAAAACCACGCTCACGCTGGTCCAGCTGAGGACTAGACACTCCCAAGTCATAACAAATTCCATCAATTTCCTGAACACCAGCTTCGCGCAAACGTGCCTGTAAATGACGGAAATTATCCTTGATAAAGGTTACCATCCCTTTTTCGATATAGGGTGCCAAACGTTTTTGCGCATTGTCAATGGCATTCTGGTCCTGGTCAAAGGCATAGAGATGGCCTTTTTCACTTAATTTACTTAATAAATACTCGCTATGGCCTGCTCCACCCAAAGTCGCATCAACGTAGATACCGTCAGGCTTTACGTCGAGCATATCAATCGTTTCGTGGAGTAAGACCGTTACATGATGAAATTCTTTTGTCATATCTTATCTATTTTACCACAAATCTGACTAGCTTGCACTAGTCAGACAAATAGGCCAAAAACAAGTAAGATTTCTTTAAGAAATATGTCAAATATGCTTGACATTCACTCTATAGAAGAATATAATGTAGTCAAATATATGCGACACAAATCAGAAAGGAGACCAGATGAATCGTGTGAAAGAATTTCGCAAGGAACTGGGCATTTCCCAGCTCGAACTCGCCAAGGATATCGGTGTCTCGAGACAGACCATCAATATGATTGAGAACGACAAGTACAATCCAACCCTGGAACTCTGTCTCAATCTCGCCCGCAGCCTCCAAACTGACCTCAACAGTCTCTTTTGGGAGGATAATTTTTAAAAAAGGAGCCAACTCATGAAAAAAGAAACCTTCACTGAAAAACTGATCAAGCGCACATACGGTATTTCTGATCCACTTGACGAATACAAACGACGCGAGGCTGATCGTATCGGCAATCAAGTCTTTATCATCCTCTTTTATCTGATGATTTTCGGAAATCTTATTCCACTCCTTCTGGCCTATAAATACCCTCAAGAAGTGGCTCTAATCTATCCTCCTCTGATTTTAGTGATTGCCCTCATCGCTGCTGGCTATGTCACCTACCAAATGCAAAAAACAGGGATTACAACTATTGAACCAGATATGCTGAGTGAGAAAGAAAGTAAGCAACTACACTACCCAGGTCTGAAAGCAGGTTTGTTCTTTGGTCTATGGATGTTTTTTATAACTCCTCTTCTCGGTATACTCATAGGTGAAGGTCAGGACTATTTTCATTCTCTTCTCACTATAAGAAATGGTGTATCAAGCATTCTAGGTTCTATTTTCTTCGGAGCGAGCATACAGTTCCTCATCTCCCGTCGCATTGCAAAAACTAAGAAAGATCAAGATGAGGATTAGGAGGTGCCCTATGAAAAAAGAAAAGAAACAGTTACGTTATCCTGGTCTGAAAGCAGGTTCGATTTATGGAATAGTGATATTTTTTATAATTCCACTCATTGATACCCTAACAAGTGAAAATCCAAATTTTATCACTTCTCTTCTAAATACAAAACATATTTTTAAAACTATACTGGGAGCTTTCTTTTTCGGAGTGATGATGCATATTGTCGACTCACTTCGTATTGCAAGAGCTAAAAAAGACCAGGATTAGGAGGTACCTATGAAATCATTACTAACTTTACTGACCTATCATCTTTTGTTCAGTTCTCTGCTCATCTTCATCATCGTTTCAGGGAACTTGCCAATCAGCGAGATATTTCTCGGGCTAGTCTTTGTTCCAGCCCTTAACAAAGGACTGACTTATCTAAAGATTGACTCCCAAAAAACGCGCATACTCAACTTAGCACTGTGCTTTATGATTCTATCTTTACCACAATTGATGGTCATCTCAAGCAATTGGAAATATTATTTACTGCTCACTATCGCTAGCCTTTCTTCTATCACTTATCTTTATTATCTCTATCAATTCGTAAAAGAAAGTCAGTAAAACTGCTCATTTAGGAGGTTACTAGTATGAAAAAAGATGACTTAACCACTCGCCTACTCCGAAATCTCTTTCATATCCAAGGCCCTTTTGATGAATGCCGACAAGAAATTATCTACAAGGCTTGTGCCCGTTCCATGGTCCAAATCGTTTATTCTTCCTTCTTTCTCTTCTTGTTTTATCTATTATTTGGACGCTTCATAGAGGTCGTTCGCTATGCCATGCCCTATGTTTACTCTGGACTCATTTTTTTCATTACCTTAAAAACTCAAAGAGCCGTCAAAGAACTCCACTTGGAAAAAGATGACAAGTCAGAAATCATCCTCAAAACCTACAGCAAAGCCCAAATCAAATTCCGAAGCTGGATTGTGTTTATCAGTCTTCAGATTGGCCTCTTTACCCTACTCATCTTTCATAAAGTCTTCGTTCAGCAGATGTCCCTTTCAGATTTTGTGAAGTTACTCATGCAATTCGATAAAAGTGTTCCTTTACTGATGTATGGTCTAATTATCGGTAGCATTTTTGGAACCCTGACCTACGGCTTTCTATCCCTACAGGAGGAGAAAACGCCTAAAAATACCAAGCAGAAAGAGAAAAGCAAACAATGACCTCAATCTACGATTTTTTAGTCTTAAACCAAGACAATCAAGAAACCCCATTAGATGCCTATCGTGGTAAGGTTCTCTTGGTTGTCAATACTGCTACTGGATGTGGTTTAACGCCCCAGTATCAAGGACTCCAAGAACTCTATGACCGCTATCAAAATCAGGGCTTTGAAATTTTAGACTTCCCTTGCAATCAGTTTATGCGACAAGCACCAGGTAGTGCAGAGGAAATAAATAGTTTCTGTAGCCTACACTATCAAACCACCTTCCCACGTCTTGCAAAGGTCAAGGTCAACGGTAAGGAAGCAGATCCTCTTTATGTTTGGCTAAAAGACCAGAAATCTGGCCCACTAGGAAAACGAATTGAATGGAATTTCGCTAAATTTCTCATCGGTCGAGATGGGCAGGTCTTTGAGCGTTTCTCTTCCAAAACAGACCCAAAACAAATTGAAGAGGCCATACAAAACCTACTATAATTCACAATCTCACTATGATTAGGTCTCCTTTAGCCTAATGAATAGTGAGATTTTTTGATTGGCTGTGACTCAAATAAAAAAACACCCCATGATATGAAACATGAAGTGTTATAAAAATGATACATTTTACAGCAGACAACCCTCTACTGACTACTATTTTTAACCCCAGCATATGCATAGGTTCTATTTCTAGGACACTCTTTTTCCGTTACTACCCTAAAATAAAAGCGATGCTCCCGCCCATCCTTGGCATTCTCCTTGTTTAGGACAAAGTAGTTTTTCTGATTCAAGGCCATAGTGCGTAGGATGTCATCGATCAAAAAAGTCAAGGGTACGTTCATGGCAGAGTATTTTTGAAAATCCTCTTCAAAACGAATATAGTCATCTGAAAAATAATCCATCTGTAATTTATTTTCATACAGCTCTTTTCTAGTCATAAACTCCCTCCTCCCACAGCCGAATTTCTAGGATATCTGCAACCTCTATCAACCTACATCCCTCGTTTGTCCTAATAGATAGAGTCTGAGGTGATAACTCTCTCACCACACCGATAATAGTAACCTTCTGCCTCTTTTCCTTAACCACAAAACTTCCCTTTAGCTGGCTAATATAAAGCTGAGAAAGCAAGTTCAACTTCTCAACTGGGTCCAAATCTATCGAAAAATCAACATGGTTTTTTTCTTCACTGAGCGAACTGGTGTGTTCTGAGAGGTAAAATCCCATCCACTTCTGCATACCTGGATCTTGATAATCTCGCGCGGATTGAAAAGGTAAATAAGAACGATCAATCATTGTAATCCATCTAATCCTCCAGCAGAATGTCCCCCAATCAGCTTGCTTCTAGCAAGACTCCTAGAGGCTTCTTCCAGTGCATTGGCTCTTAAAAGGGAAGTGAAACCAAATTGTTCCCGAATGGAGTCAATGGCCGTCTGGAGCCTTTCTTCTTTTTCTAACTTGTCAACATCATCAAAGAGGGAAATCAATCCAAAGGACTCGTCTACAAATCCTGAATAGTTAACTCCGACACTTCTGACTGCTCCAGAAGTGTATTTGTTATGAAATAACTTCAAAACATAATTCGTTAAGACAGCTGTATTATTGGTCGGTTCGATCTTTATTTGTGTGTGAATAGACGACCTAGCCTCCTGTTTAGAGAAACCGACATAGATAGAGACAAGGGTTGTTTTCTTGCCAGACCTTCTCAGTCTAATAGCTACCTGCTCTGCCATTTCTCGGAGAATAATTTCAATATCCCGTAGCTTCACGTAGTCTCTCGGCAAGATTTGAGAATTCCCCAAGCCCTTGGATTTGGCCTTATAGGGCTTATGAACATTGCTCTCATCAATCCCGTTGGCATGAAACCACAAACGCAGACCAGCCTGACCCAGAGCTTTCTTTAGCTGGTCGGGATTGCTGGTTGCCAATTCCTTGATAGAAAAAATCCCCAGAGCATGCAAGCGTTTCTCCATCCGCCTGCCAATTCCCCAAAAGTCGGTCATCTTGGGAATGGACCAGACCTTCTCTTCCACATCCTGGTAAGACCAGTTGGCCCTCATGGTCGGAGTGTGCTTGGCTTCATTATCCAGAGCCAACTTGGCCAGTAAGGGATTGGCATTTGACATACCTACTGTAGAGTAGATTCCTGTCTGCCTCCAAATATCCCTCTGAATACGAGCAGAAAGCATATCCAGCTTGTTTTTGCGAGAGAGACTCTTATCTGGGATGAAATAGTTGAGCGAGCTAGTCAGGTCAATAAAGCCCTCATCGATAGAGTAGGGATAAATATCATCTGGACTGCCATAATTCTGAAAGATTCGTTGAATTTCCATATTGACTGCAATGTACTCATCCATTCGAGGAGGGACAATCAAGGTAACTTGAGCCCAATTTTCGATGTAGCGAACATAGTCTGAATCAGTAGGCAACCCCTGCTTTCTAGCATTATAGTAGGAAAATTTGCGGGTCTTGATATCAAAGGGCAAATCATAGGCTCGACCAACATTTGACTTGCCAAAAATCTTCTTAAACAGGGGAGAGGAGGCTAGGATAAGACCAGTTGAATTATCCGCACGACTCATGACACAAAGCGAGGTTTTCAGCGGATGTAAGCCCCTTTTCACGCACTCAACACTGGCATAAAAGGATTTCATATCGACAAAGGTAATGTCACTTTTGGGCTCTCTGGAATAATCAAAATAGCCCATTGCCTAGCCCTCCATCGGCACAAAGTTCCCAACGATAATCCCCACAATCCGAGGATCTTCCTCATAGGAGATGAAAATATCCTTGTATTTAGGATTGATAGAGACCAGACGCAATCCATTCTCCTCTCGATAGACCCGTTTGATATAGGTCTGGTTGTTGCAAACCACTGCATAAACCGCCCCGTCATAGTCAAATCCTGTCTCTCGAATCAGAGCTACTGAACCATTTTGGTATTTAGGTTCCATGGAGTCCCCAGACACCCATGACGCAAAATCATGAGCCAATTCCTCATTAAAGTAAACCGTATCAAAATTCTGATCATCGTAGACCGAAGCCCCAATACCTGCTGACATGCGTTCATAAACACGGTACTCGTAGAGGCGCTCTGGCATAGCTATCACTTTCTGGGCTTGCTCCTCTTGAGATAGGTTGCGAGCATAGAGAACAACCTTCTCCTGACCTTGCTTGGAGAGGCTATGGTAGAGACGGACAATCTCGATCTGAGTAAAATATCCTTTTGGTACTTTTAAAATATTCTCTAGCTGAAACACCTTCTCCTTGGACGGTTCCTTGACTCCACGTTCCCAAGCTGAGTAAGCCTGAAAACTAATCCCAAGTTGCTCTGCAATTTCCTTCTGTGTCAGTTTTAACTCTTTCCTCCGAGCCTTTAATTTTTCTGGCTGATACATACTTCACCTCCTATTATGATGATTTAATGGACATTATCTCCCTTAGAAAGACTAATCGATGCTTGAAGCCATATTTTTAAAGTTCAACCAATATGGTTTAGTTTTATTATACAAAAAAAGTGAACAAATGTCTACTAGGAATATCAGAAACATCATGAGTTTTATACTCAATGAAAATCAAAGAGCAAACTAGGAAACTAGCCGCAGGTTGCTCAAAACACTGTTTTGAGGTTGTAGATAAGACTGACGAAGTTAGTCACATATATACGGCAAGGCGACGTTGACGCGGTTTGAATTTGATTTTCGAAGAGTATTAATCAAACTAAAAGGATCTAGCCCTATACAATACAGAACTAAATCCTTTGAATAAATAATTGATCTAACTTTTAAAATCCCTACAGAAATTCCAGTTTTTCTCTATTTGATACCAGACATTAGTTTTTCAATACGTGGAACGTAGAAGAGTAAGATAATACCGAATACAATCGTAATTCCTCCAACAATTCCATAGTAAGCCACTTCAGTTTCGCTTGTATAAAATTTTACAATTTGAGCATTGATAGCTTGGGCAGCTGCATTACTCAAGAACCAGATAGACATCATTTGTGCTTGGAAGGATTTTGGTGCTAACTTAGTAGTGACTGATAGACCAATCGGCGAAATCAGCATTTCCCCTACAATCACAATAGCCCAACTCATAATCAACCAGAGAGAACTGACCTTAACATCTGTCCCAAAGAGCATCCCTGGTAACATCATCCACAAGAAGGATAGACCTGCTGCTAATAAACCGTAAGCAAATTTCTTAGAAGAGGACGGTTGCTTTTTACCCATTTTCCCCCACAACCATGCAAAAATCGGCACATAAATCATAATGAAAAGTGGATTGATACTTTGGAAAAAGCTAGATGGGAAATGAATCTGATTCCCAAATACATTAAAGTAAAGTCGAGTTTGATCATCCGCAAATAGAGCGAGAACAACAGAACCCTGCTCCTCAATAGACCAGAAGAGTACTCCAGCGATAAATAAAGGAATGTAGGCAAATACTCGGGATCTCTCAGTAGCAGTTATTTTATGACTAGATAAAATTTTGAAGAAATAGTAGATTGGAATGATTACCGCAATCACTGTAAAGATATTAACAATCATATCCACGTTAAATTGGTGAGTAAAGACTAAGCCTATAATCACCAGAATAACCATGACAAGTGTAAGTAGCAAGCGTTTAATCAAGGTCTGCTGGTCCTTCTGTGAAAGTGGATCAGTGGGGTAAAGACTTGATTCAGGCAGATATTTCTTCCCATCTAAAACATACTTCACCAGACCAAAGAACATCCCAATGGCAGCTAATGAGAAACCTAGATGGAAATTGACTTCCTGACCTAGATAACCTACTAAATAAGGGGCAACGAAGGCACCTAAGTTAATACCAAAGACAAAGATACTAAAACCTGCATCCCGTCTATCATCCTCTTTCTCATAAATCCCCCCACCATATCTGAGATATTGGGTTTTAAAAATCCAGTACCAAAGATAATCAAGGCAATAGAAAGATAGAGAGCCACTTGTCCAAAAGGTGTTGCCAAAGCAATATGCCCTAGCATAATCAGAATCCCACCGTAAAAGACAGTCTTACGACTTCCTAAAATACGGTCACTGACAAAACCACCGATAACCGAGGACAAAAATACCAGCGAGCCATAAATCGCCATAACCGATGCAGCTGTGGTCTTATCCATTCCCAATCCACCATCTTGCACACTATAGTACATATAGTAAAGTAGGATAGCTCGCATCCCATAGTAAGAAAAGCGTTCCCACATCTCTGTAAAGAAGAGGGTGGACAAGCCCATAGGATGTCCAAAAAATGTTTTCTGTTTTTCCATATATATTCTCCTTTAACGATATAATAATTCATTTTACAGAATTTTCAAACAAATGTCAAACAAATCCTGTTTGTTTTAGAAAATTTTCTGAAAAATCACACGTCTCATACTTAATTCCATCATAAAAATCCATTTCAGACTAACTTCCACTTCGGTCAGGCAAGCGAAAGTTACTTTAAAAAATCACCTTTAAAAATTTGCTCTTGTTTAGTTTAAAAATGTTTCAAACCTTGAAACATACTTATCCTTTCCTCTTCAGTAAACAAAAACATCCCTATGCCAAACTTGTAATTACTAAAATACAAACCAATAAGCATAGAGATGTAAAACTGTTACACATTAAAAAATAATAATTAGCAATCAAAGAATAGAAATTGTGTACGAAATGTCTCAATTAGTTTTCATTAGTAAATATCATTTCCAACAAACGCCCTCTCAATTCCTTATCCTGATGATGCAAGATATTCATTAACTCATGAGAATTTTTGGCATTGATGAATTGATTTAACAATCTATCTTTTAATTCATATGGAAGAGAAGCCGTCTTTAGTAGTCTAAAAACTTCGTCATTTAGGGATGTCCTTTTATGATCTTTCCATTCAAATCTAGCTGTATCATTCTTATTTGGCAATTCAATTATAGACACATTCGTTCCTTTAAAATGAATTCTATGCCTTCTATTGCTTGGAACGATACTAGAATCTCCTTGTAATGCCAACTCTACCATTCCTATTTCCCAATCGATTGATAATCTTGTTTTATATCTTTGACCATTTTGATCTTCAATCATTTCAAAAGAATGTTGCTTGCCTGGGAATACATACCAATCTACAACTTCAGGTAAATCAACACCCATACCTATCTCAGAACCAACCAAGGGAATGATTGCACCACTTTTTGCAAACACAGGTATAGTCGAAATGTCTCTATAAACACTTAACTTCACACCACCTGTGTACTTTTTCTCTGAAAAGAAGTCATACCATTCACCTTCTGGGAACCATACATCCACTTTTGCAGATTGGAATGCCAAATCCATCTTTTCTACAATGGGAGCCACCATCAGTTCTGTTCCAAAAAAGTATTGATTTGGAACATTATAACTCTCATCATTCTCTGGGTAGAAATAATACATTGGGCTGATTAATGGGGTACCTTCCTCATGTGTTTTTACATTCATGGTATATAGATATGGAATCATCTGATGTCTCAAACGAAGGTATTTCTTCATAATCTTAGATGTTGTTTCTGAAAAAAACCAAGGTTCTTTACTATTAAAGGGGCTTCTAGAACTGTGTAATCGAGTAATCGGACTAAAAACACCAAACTGTAGCCATCTGGTTTGTAGCTCTTCGTCATAATCCCCCAGCATGTGCCCACCGATATCATGACTCCACCAACTATAACCGATATTAGATGCTGTTGCTGTAAAATAAGGTTGAAATCTTAAGGAATTCCAACTAATAATGGTGTCCCCTGAAAAACCAACAGGGTATCGATGACTACCCGGCCCTGCATATCTTGATAAAATCAACCCCCCTTCTGCATTTTTACAACTATCCTGATAGTGATAATGGTTTAAAAGCCACAGCGGATCCAACATGCCTTGTGTACCTTGTTGCCAGTCAATCCACCAAAAATCTACTCCCTGCTTTTCTAGCTCATAATGAACATCTTTAAAGTAAGCTTCCCTAAAAGAGGGATTAAAAAAATCAAAAATGGCTGGTTCCTCTAATTCTACATTTAACCCTAATCGTTTGGCAACTCTAGGATAAGCTTCTTCATAAGCCCGTATACCATCAGCAGGATGGACATTTAAAGAGAGTTTTAACTTTCTATCATGAAGTTGTTGCAATAACTGTTCTGGATTAGGTATTAAGTTTTTATTCCAACTATATCCTGTCCAGCCACTTCCAAAACGAGCTGGAATGTCAGTTATATGCCAATCCATATCTAAAACACCGATAGATAATGGAATTTTCTCTGTTTCAAATCTATCTATTAAATCCAAGTATTCATCCGACGTATAAGGCCAATACCTACTCCACCAATTCCCTAAAGCATATCTTGGCAACAAGGGTGTTGAACCAGTCAAATGGTAAAAGTCTCTGATTGCTCCTCTATAATCATGCCCATAGGCAAAGAAATAGAGGTCAATTTGATTTTCTCTCTCAATATAACCAGACTGTTCATCCCAAATAAATCCTTGAGAATCATCCAATAAGGCTATACCATTTCGGCTAATAATTCCATCTTCTAACGAGATTGCTCCATCTGCCTTATCCAGAGTCCGAGCTGTTCCTTTTAATGTTTCAATAGATTCACCAAAATACCAGCGACTACCATATACGGCAAAATTTCCTTTTAATTCTATAAATAAATTTTCGGCGTTAAATTCTCCTTTATTAAAGTGCAGATGAAAATAGTCCGTCATAATATCTAGTACGTTTGGTGTCTCTATATGATTTAATGAAACTTGGCCAAAATCTCTATTGTAGATAAGTTGTGTCGTTCTATCCTCAAAACTTCCAGTTTGAGAGTATTCTAACCTTACTAACTTGTCTGTTAATACAGAGATTCGATAAAACTCTCCCTTAAAAATTTTCAATTTGTTTTCCTCCTTTTATGGTAGCATAAAAACAGAACGCACCATTTTTGATGCGTTTTTCCTTACTCTGAATGCAATGTTCTATCTGTTATATCTATGACAAATAATAGTCAATTGAAAAAATGTAGTGGACAAAATATCTTTTAACAAACCAAGAGTTTATTAAAGAGTTATCCCTTTTCAACCTTTCTAAGATAGGATTAATAAATAATTTCAAACTCTTACTAGCAACCATACGATATTCAAGATCGCGTGCTTTTTGCTCATCTCGTTCTTCCTGCTTATTTCTTAGAACTGAAGAATCTGGATAGGTATATAAATTATTCGGATCAATATAGTCCTAAGAATCCTAACATTTACGCTTCATTAAGCCATCCCCAGAGCAAGAGCTTCATCTCGTAATTTTTCAACATCACTAACCGTAGGTCGCCATCCTTCAATCATATTTGTACTTAAAGCATACCAAACACTCTTAAAAACGGATCGGTTTTCAAAAGCTACTCCCATGATTGTCATCTTTTCTTTATCTATATCTAAGGACATATGCTACCTCTTTTAGTTACATTATACCATGTTTCTCTGTAGCTTTTAAATATTTTATTTTGTCTGTAATTTCTAATTTTTCAGCGCATTCATCCTATTTTATAAACCTCAAATCCAAATATAAAACGCATTATTTTCCCTTTTTAACTAATGATACTGAGTAAAAACTTAACTTCAGGAAAAAACGAAGTAAGACTAAGCAAAAATCAAAGAGCAAACTCGAAATACTGATTTTAGACTGAAGATAATACTAGAATGCTAATTAATGTTTTTACAATAAAGAGCTGACGACTTATGTTGCTTTTGATTTCTTAAGAGTATAAAAACCAACAATAAAGTAAACTTTCGAGTGTTTTGAAACGTTGATATAATCGTATTGATTAACGTTTTGAGCAACTGACCTTGTCAGATTGCAGCCACATTTGTAAGCGACTAAAGTCGCAACAACTGTGTCAATTGCACCAATTTAGTAAGAAAGTACAAAAAGAACACCCCGAAAGGTGCTCTTTGTAAGTATAGTAATTCTCTCGAATTAACGTTTACTAAATTGTGATGCTTTACGAGCTTTCTTAAGACCTGGTTTGACAGATAGATATTTCAGTAACTATCAAAATCGTACTATAATAATTCTAAACATACTTTCTATACTTTGATAATTTGAAAAATTTGAATAAGTTTAATTAAATAAGGTAATTTATCTTCCTACGAAACGATGTAAATAGTAGTTTAATATCAGAACACCTTTATCGATTAAATGATTCTCAATTTTCTTTTCCACACAATACCTGGTCATATCCTTTTGGAATAGATTTCAATGGAAAAATAAGAACAACTGATTCATCCTACTGTTCTCCTATTTTATCAAAAATGATACCCGATGTAATATATTTCCATCTTCCATTTTTTAGTTTTTCATTCACCAAAGATTGTCCAGTCAATTGAAGCAAATTCTATATGTAAGTTCTTTCCGGTTTCTAATTGCTCATTCCCACTAAAAATTGAATTTAACTGATTTATAAAAAATATCCCTTTAGTAAGTTCAACCATTTTTATATAGCTTGCCACCCCATATAGATGTGCTATATATTGCTCCTTACTTCCAGTAAAACTGTTTTTATCTAAATGTTCTTCCAAACCAAATTTCTTGATAAAGTAAATCTCTTTTCTTAAATTTCTAGTGACTGACCTCGGTACAGACAATTTTTCATTTACTATAATCCCAGTCACTCTCTTCCTATCACCAGGCTTTAGAAAAATCGTCTTCTCATTATTTAAAGAAAATTGATAACTACGAATTATTTCTTCTACAATACCTTTTATCCAGAATATTTTACTATTCCCAGAGATAGTTATATCATCAGCATATCTCGTGTAAGATAGTCTATATTTTCTACAAAGATTATCTATCCTTTTATCTAGTTCTCGACAAACTAAATTAGCCAAATAGGGACTGGTCGGAGCTCCTTGGGGCAACTGCCCTCGAAATACACAAATATTTGCTAAAGCAGTTGCAACATCCTTATTGTATCCCAGTTCAAAAAATAGACTTCTTACCTTCCGAAAATCAATACTCGGAAAAAAATCTTTGATATCCATTTTAAGGATGTATTTTTTCTTTAGATGAATAGAAGCATTTAAAACGATAGATTTCATAGGCATGAAACCAGTAGCACTGGGATCTGACTGTACTTTATACAAAATATTATCTAAAATCCATCTCTGCATACTCTTTAAAGCAATATTGGGAACATTTAAGACTCTATTCCCTCCATTTCTCTTAGGGATGGTGATTTCTTTATACAATTTATTATGTGAGTATAATACTTTATAAAAAAACTTTTTATTAGTACCAATGTTTTCCCTTAATTCTTCTAGATTACAAAAAACAGGAATGTCAAGCTTTTTTAATTCCTCTAATTGACTCATACTTCCCCTCTTCCCACAAAGTTACTACAACTAACATAACCTTAATTAAACTGTACCAAAAAACACTAAAGAAACTCATTTTTCATAACTAAAAACAAATGTTTTTTGGGTGCAGTTTAATTAAAATTTTCCTGTAGGACAGTAATAGCTGCGGACCCCGCAAAGCGATACTGTCCTAGTGATAATTTTCAATCGAAAATTTCACTCGTTAATTAATTTATTAATTAACGACCGACCTTTAAGAACTTTTTTTCTTAGATTAAGCGACTCGCTTATCAGACACTCTAACTTATAGAGATAAAAAAGGAGGTTCTTTCTGCTCTCCAATCCCCATAAAATCTTTTTTGATTTTTTGGAAATCAACTTTATGGAGTTTAAATTGTTTTAAAAAATCCAATCCTTGTTCAGAAAGTGTGTAGCTGTTATCAATAAGTTCAATCAAATTCTCATCTTGACATTCCTGCATTACACTATCAGTATAACAAATAATTTGCGAAAGTTCAATTTCCACAATATTTGATCTTTGTTTTTTATTATTTTTAACATACAGTAGTACAACAGCTTTTTGCCTAATCTCTTCCGGTATTTTATTATAAGTCATAAACCACTGTAGTTTATTGCGCTCCTTAACCCAATTACTCATAAATTTATAACTTCCCCCATTCTTTTTATCTCTTGGGAATAAGGAACGCCAGCCATTATCTATAAGATTATCATTCCAAAACAACTCTAATGTATTATTAGGGGTATTTCTGTAAGTCGTTAATACCGATTCAGTATCCTCATAACCTAAAGGATTGCAAAAATTTCCAAATGCTTCGATAATACTCTGTTCTTCATAAGAATTAGCAAAGTACTTATCTGATTCCTCATATGACGCTACCTGCCCATTTAAATCTTCTGAACTTAAGAACTCCTTAATAGTATTCTTAGATACTTTTGTAGCATGGATACAATAAATAATGAGTCTAATATCATCACCTATATACTTCTTTATCAATCTTATAAAGTCAATAATCGTTTTACCGGAACCTGTATAATCGTCAATTAAAATCAAATATTTCTTATTACTTAATCTCCTCTTCCATTCAACTTTCAGCCTTTCAGATTCCAATCTATAAAATCTATCGTCATAATGGCTAAATTTCCCATCATTTTTTTCCAAAAACTTAGCCCTTCCATACTCTAGATTTAAAATATCAGTGAATTCATAATAAGCATGATTAGGCAGTTCATTTATATCTATGTATAGATTAAGTATAGCATTAGAACTATTATGTTTATATGTTTCTTTATTCAAAATACTAGAAAAATGACATTCACTAAAATTAATTCCGCTGCATGACAGTTGCTCTACTAAACTTTCATGAAACTTCTTTAATACAGTCAATATTTCAGCTTTGGAATAATATTTATAATTATCTTTGATACAATCCAAAATAATTTGTTTTACTTCCGAACCATCATCTAACTGGGATAAAAAACGACCTAACCGACGTCTAAAACCTTTTATGTATTTTTCTTCATGGTCCTCAATATGATTCCTACTATAGAATTTTTGAACTAGTAGATTGAATTCTTCACTATTACTCAATGGAAAACCTCCATTCGGATTTTAGCGTAATATATTCTATTTTTTTATAAATTAACTAATACATCAACAATTCTATTTTATCATATTTCATGCGCAAACTCGGTTCATTATTTTAAAACTCCTATAAAAATATTATCGTACTCTCCAATATTTCTAACTAGCCTCCCTATCTATTTGATCCCCTTAATTGAATGGTATATATTCCATGTTTGAAACATAACTACTATTAAAAATATCGATGCATATACAGAAGCATTGAAAATACAGTTATAAATAAGTTTTTAACTAAACCATCATTTAGTAACCTTATGAAATGCGTTTTTTGTCATCTGATCTCCAAAGTAGCAATTTAAAACTTTTGAACAAGTAAGGAAAGCGTCGATATACTAAAGAGAGTTTTTAACGAAGAGAAACCCTATCCGAATTTGGATAGGGAGGAAGTGTTTTAAAAGAAATCTGAGCATCAAATCAGTATTCAGACTAATAAATAATAATGTTTGATAGAATAAAAGTAACAAATATATAGTTAGAAAGAAATAATCATGGAAAATTTAGAAGAAATTTATGAAAATCTTTATGACTTTGTTAAAAATTTAGAAATCTTGATTCAAAAAAATATTTTTAATAATCAACAGATAGACGAAATACATTGCTTTGTAAATGAAATAATGACACTCTGCAAATCAAAAAAATTTAACTTAACTTCGACCGACTTAAAATCACTTAGTTCATTAAATGAACTACTAATAAAAACTCCAGATTCAGCTAAGCTTTATTTGATTGAGCAAGTTGAAAATTTCTATACCGATGTTCTTGAACCAACTAAGAATGAATTATATTAAAGAGTCTGGGATATAAGAAACTATTGTCCCAGACTCTAACATTTATTCTGGCCCGAATATATCTAAAAACGTAGGATCATAAATTCGATATTTTCTATCTCGAACAAAAAATTGATAAGGTAATATATAATTTAGAAAGATCTGTTTAATTTCATTAAAGTCAAATAATTTTCTAGGGTGCCTATGCAAATCTAAAAAAAATTCCCATTCTTTATTTTCTTCAAATAATCTTTTAACAGAATCAGGAACTTCCTTATTTAATAATTTTAATAACTGTTCCTTCTTATTAGTAATGATTGATAATGGAATATATGCATATGACTGAACTCCTAACTTATCTCTCATTCCAATATAAATCTTATCCTCGCAGGCAAAGACAGCCTTTCTGTCAAGGTTTTCTCCCTTTTTCTCTTTGAATTCTTTATAATGTTCGTTGATTTTATCAATAACTAAATAAATTTCTTCATCATTATAGTTATAGTAAATGAGAGTATCTATTACCTCATTAATTACACTTGAGATATCTTTATCTTCAATATGTATATGTTTTCGATTACCCGTAGATATATTTCTCCTATTAAAATTGATAATATCAATAATATTAGATTTAAAATCAAATAGATTTTCTATTGGTATCGTCTGTATTTGACTGATCGAGCTTTCAAAATCATCCTTTAATACTCCAAATTCATCTGGCCAATCATTATCTTGAATATACCGTGCAATCTCGGAGTTTTTATTTTCAATTCTTAGAACAGATGTATTATTTGAATTTTTAAGCCAGTTCATTAATTCACTTTCATGAAATTCTTTCATAGCTTCAACCGATTTAAATCTTTCAATCTCCAATTCCAAAGCATTGGGTTTTGGATAAATTAATTCTGAACTTAACGTATTACTTGAATAAACATCAAATTTGTGTCTAAATTCAAAATCTGGCTTTCTATCCTTAAAATATCCCTCAACAACAATTCCAAATAAATCCCAAAGAAAAACACCCTTCTGATTATTCATTCTCGATAATCTTGGAATAGTAATTGAAAAGAATGGATTATAATCCATTGACTTTAGCAAACTTAAACTCTTTTTCTGAACATCATCTAAATCAGTCATATATAACAATAAAACTAATTGTTCAATCAATAATTTAATCGTATTAATTTCTTCTTCTGATATCCTCCATATATAACCAAAATCAAAATCTGAATGCTGATTAGCTCCATCAGTTGCAAAATAAGCAGCAACTTCAGGACTAGTTGTAAAATCAATCAAGTCTGTTTTGTAGCCATAATGTTGAGCAATTGCATAGCACTTTTGAATACTTTCCATATCATTTTTAAAATCTAAAGCTGGATTCTGTAAAAAACATTCTACGAAAAAATCTGTTTTCTCCATTTCCATTTCATCATAACTCACTCGCGAAGCTGATGATTTAATTGGCCAATCATGAATTTGTCCACGATAATAATATTTCTTATTTGATTTTTTTTCATCCTTCTTTAATTTTCTTACCAATGAATTAATATTTTCAAATCTTTTCATGGCAACACTCCCCTTTTCTCTCAAATAAATTAGACGAATATTATGATTTATAATCCTCCATTCCTTGCTCGACTGTGTTTTGTTCACCTGAAAGATAGTCAATACTTACTTCAAAAAAAATGTGCAATGTCATTCAATTTTTCAAGTGATGGTGTTACTTTCCCATTCTCCCATCGAACATAGCTTTGTTGACTAATATTTAATTTCTTCGCTAATTCAGTTTGAGTTAAACCAGCACTTAATCGTAATGATTTCAGTTGTTCCGCAAGATTCATCTTTTTTCCTTAAAATATTTTTAAATTCGTTTACAAAATACTTGTTTACAAAAAAATATCAGACTTTTAAAGTTATTATCTGATCATTGAAAATTAAATAAAAAGTGCGTCTGACAACCAGAGGATTAATTGCCAAAATTACACTAAACTTCGTACCTTTATTGTAAACGTTTTGGAAAGAAACGTCAAGTCTGTTTAATGGCCTGATGGTTGAAGTGAAGATTTAAAACCCTCTTTATTTGTCTCGCACCTAACAGAGCGAGACGGACTAATAGTCACATAAAAAAGACATCCAAGAGAAAATTCTTGAATGTCTGTAAACGTTGATATAATCGTATCGATTAACGTTTTGAGAATTGTGATGCTTTACGAGCTTTCTTAAGACCTGGTTATTTCTACATCATGATATTTATGGTAAATTATCACTAAAATCAAGTAATTTTAAGAGATAAATCCTCAATCTTTACATATATAACCCTTTTAAAAATCGAGAGGTTATCAAAGGGTTATCACTTTTTTAGTTTTCGGAGCTTATGTAATTGAGAAATATGAACTACTGTATCATAAAGATGATGTACAGTTTAGCAACAAATGTACAGTTTCTTCGTGCCAGTGCAATTTCATTTTCTATCCTGAAGATATTTAAATATCCCTAGATGTTATTTTTAAAAAATTGAAAAAAAACAAACAAATAAAATATTATTTCTAAATATTTGAAAATAATGTCTATTTGTATTATACTATCTTTGAGGTAACTATTATGAACTATATTAAAAGACCACATTATTTAGACTTTTTAAGAAGACATCGTGACCGCCAAATCATTAAAGTTGTGAGTGGAGTTAGACGAGCTGGTAAATCTGTTCTCTTTCAACTCTATAAAGAGGAGTTACTAGCAACTGGGGTAGACGAGGATCAGATTATATCCATAAATTTTGAAGATTTGAGTTACTATGAACTGCGACATTTTCAAACATTATTTGCTTATATAAAAGAGCGGTTAGTTGAGGAGAAAACATACTATATCTTTTTAGATGAAATTCAACATGTTGAAAAATTTGAACTGGTAGCAGATAGTCTATTCATTCTACCAAATGTTGACCTCTATTTGACTGGATCCAACGCCTACTTTATGAGTAGCCAATTAGCTACAAACTTGACTGGTCGGTATGTTGAGATAGAGGTTCTTCCTTTGTCATTTGAAGAATACCTATCAGGTCAAGCTCTCTCAAAGAATCTGAATACAACAGAAATTTTTAACAATTATCTCTTTAGTGCCTTCCCTTACTTATTGCAAACATCATCTTACGCTGAAAAAATTGACTATCTAAGAGGAATATATAACTCAATACTGTTAAATGATATTGTCACTAGATTGGGAAATCCAAATCCTACTATTATTGAGCGCATTGTCCGAACCCTTCTCAGTAGTACAGGTAGCTTAATATCAACAAATAAGATTCGCAATACTCTGGTCAGCCAAAATGTTTCAATCTCCCATAATACTTTGGAAAATTATTTGACAACTTTGACAGATAGTTTACTTTTTTATTCCGTTCCACGTTTTGATGTAAAAGGTAGAGCATTATTACAACGCTTAGAAAAATATTATCCCGTTGATTTAGGTTTACGACATCTTTTATTACCAGACCACAAAGAAGATATTGGGCATATCTTGGAAAATATTGTGTATTTGGAATTGAGACGTAGATATTCACAAGTATATGTTGGTAATTTAGATAAATATGAGGTTGATTTTGTTGTTGTAACTGATCTTGGTCACTACGCTTATTATCAAGTCAGTGAAACAACACTTGCTCCAGAAACACTAGAAAGAGAACTTAGACCGCTAGAAGCCATTAAAGATCAATTCCCAAAATATCTATTAACAATGGATACGATTCAGCCAACAGCCAATTACAATGGTATTGAGAAGAAAAATATCATAGATTGGTTACTAGAACAGTAGATAATCATAAATCATACAGCTAACTAGATTTGTAACAGTCTGTTATCAATGATTTTACCCAAATCCTAACAAGATATAAGGAATTTAGAACACTGACACTTGAAGTATAAAATGGAATCTATAACTTCTGAAAACAATATTATTACTCAAGATGATGAACCTCTATAGAATTAATGAAGCTAGGAATTAAACGGAACTATAAAGAAAAAAAGACTGAGTAATCAGGCCTTAAAATCCTAAACACGCATAGTATCAAGTGTTGAAGAAACTTGATATTATGCGTTTTATTATGGAAATATTTCCTTCATTTTCTACTGAAATAGGGTTTGTACTAGCTTATTTTCTCTATAAAACAATAAGGTGAAAATAAGGTAAACTTTGAGGTGAACTTTTTCAAAAAACATAAAAAAAGCACCCATAGGGCAAACCTTTGAGTGCTTTGAAACGTTGATATAATCGTATTGATTAACGTTTTGAGAATTGTGATGCTTTACGAGCTTTCTTAAGACCTGGTTGGGGCACCACTTATTTCATCTAATTTCAAAGTGCTTTAAAATCAACGTTTTCATAAGTTTTCAAAACATAAAATTTCAACTAATTTCAACCAATTTCATCAAAATAAGGTAAACTTTCATAAAAAATAAGCATAAATCGAACCAGAATATCAAAAGTTTCCCTTATATAAAATTTTTACATATATAGTAATTTGTTTCCATTCATCAAAAAAGAGAGCCACCACTCTCTTTCTTTTTATCTATTATATTTTCGTTTTCCTGCTAAAGCTAGTAGTCCAAGACTTGCCCCAAGTACTGCTAGGAGATTCGATTCTTTCGTTCCAGTATTTGGAAGTTGTTTCTTAGGCTCTGCTTTTGCATTTGTAGCTTGTGCAGGAGCTTGATATGTTTTATCGTCTTTAGTGCCTACGGTTACTTTTTCTGCTTTATAATCCACAACATTCCCTTTAGCATCTACTACTGGAACTGGTTTATACCCCAAGTGTTCAAGCTCTTTACGTTTAGCATCTGCAAGAGCTACCAATCGTTTTGTTTCTGCTTCATCAAACTTCGCTTTGGCAGTTTCGTAAGCAGTCTTAGCTTGACCTGCTGCAAGGCTTTTCACTTCGTAATCTACTTTGGCTTCGTTTTGTGCTTTGTAGGCATCTTTAAGCTCTTTTTCGGCTTGTTCAAGTTCTGCTTTCACTTCATTCAAGCGAGCTTTCGCACCTTTAAGGTCTGCAAGTTCTTTTTCAGCTTGTTTAACTTGGTCTTGAGCATCTTGAAGAGCTTTCTTAGCAGTAGATACCGCTTGGGCTTTATTTGAAGCAACTGCTTCAAGCTCTTTCATCTTATCTTCTTCTGCTTTAAGAACTTCTTGTGCAGTTTGAAGAGCTTTCTCAGCGTCTTTAAGAGTTGCTTGGGCTTGTGTCAGAGTTTCCTCTTTTGTAGCTTTTGAAGCAGTCAAGTTATTGACAAGGGCATTTGCGTTGGCAAGTGTCACAACTGCTTTATCATGACGAGCTTTAGCTTCGTTGAAAACATTTTGTGCGTTTGCAAGTGGGTTTTCTCCATTGTTCAAGGCTTTCAAAGTAGTTTGAGCATTTTGAAGAGTAGTTTGGGCATCTGATACCGCTTTGCTTGTTGCTTCAAGTTGAGCTTGAGCGTTTTTACGAGCAGTCATAGCATCAGCTAGAGTTTGACGAGCTTTGGTAATTTCTTTCTCTTTGTTTGTGTTGCTAAGTGGGTTTACAATAGGAGTTTTATCCCATTTTGAGCCGTCTACGTTAGTGGTGCGGATGCTTGTGAGGAAGTGAGTTGTGTAAAACTCGTCGGTCTTACTTTGTGCTACACCACCAAAGTACACTGTTTCGTTTGCGTAGTCGAATTGGAGGATACCCTGAGTGTGGAGGTAGTCGTTCTTGTGAGAAACAAGTTCAATGAGGTCATCGTACAATTTCTCTTTCATTTCTCCAAGAGTTTTACGGAATACACCATCTGCATCATCAAAGTTATGGTAAACATAAGTTGTAAGTGCGTTTTCGTAAGGTTGCAAACCTTTTTCAGCGTACTCTTTAATTGTTTCTTCTGAGTAGGTGCTATTCAAACCATACTCTTTAGCAACTTTGTAAATACCTTTTGCGTAGTGACCTGCGCCACCTTTAGCACGGTATTCATCTTTCATTGCTTTAGAGAAGTTCGCTTTGACATACTCTTTAGCGATTTTATTTGCGAACTCAAGGCTTGATTTTGAAAGAACCACATCTGGAAGTCCAAGTTGGCGGCGCATTTGGTTGATGAGGTCAGCTACGAAATAATTAAGTTCATCTGTGACTTCTTTAGGTAAGTTATTGATGTCGTAGCGAGTTTCATCTGCTTGGTCTTTGGATGATGGTGTGTACTTGTTGAGGGTGCGGTTTTGGAGTTGTGAGTTTACGATTTTATTGTAAAGTTCACGCCCCTTATTAGAAATGTAGTCCTCACTCAAAGTTTCATCTGTACGAAGTTGTTCACGGAAAGCAATTTTCTCTTTCACAGCCTTAATAAAGTCTGGGGCAAGAGTGATGGTTGCTTTCGCATCTTCTTTTTGAAGTGCGTTGAGAGTGGATACCGCTTGGTTATAAGTAGTATTTGTTTTCTCTGCATTTGTTTTAGCAGTCTCTTTTTCTTGAGATTTTGCTTCAAGGTTTGCTTGAGCAGATTTAACAGTTTGTTCTGCTTGTTTTAGTTGAGCAGCGTGGTCTTGGCTTTGTGCTTTAACACTATCCAAAGCCTTTTGTGCCATTTCTTGAGCTTGTTTGCTTTCGCTTTCTTCTTTGATTGCATCTGCTTGTTTGTTTTTAGCGTCAGCAATACCTTCGCCATTGAGAGCCTTTTGTGCGTTTTCTACTTCTGTTTTGGCAGTTGCGACAGTAGTTTTAGCTTGAGTCACTTCTGCTTGTTTTGTACCGATTGTTTTACCTTTAACAGCAACGTCTCGGTCTGCATCGTCTTTTTCAGCTTGCGCAGTTGATACCGCTTGTTCAGCAGTTGGAACACTTGCTTTTGCAGTTTCCACTTTCTTCTCTGCGTTTTGAATCGTTTCAGGAGTTGCTTTGTCAGCAGTCTTTTGAGCATCGTCTTTAGCTTGTTTCAAGTCAGCGACTTTCTTTTCTGCCTTATCAGATTTTTCATTCGCTTGATCCAAAACTTCTTTTGCTTTGTCCGCATCTGCTTGGGTTTGTTTAGCAGTTTCACCAAGTTCAGTGACTTCTTCCTTAGTAGGAGTTTTCACTTCTACTTTCTTAGGCGCTTCTTTTTCTACCAAAGCGGGTTCGGTTTTAGCATCTGTTGGAAGTGGCAGTTTAGTCGTATCTGCGTGAGCCGTTCCAATTGTGCCGACAAGACTTGCAGTTGCAATAGCGGTTGTTGCGATTAGTTGTTTTTTCATATTAATCCTCATTAAATTTTTTTGTAATTTCATTATATCATAACAAATAACTTTTTGAAGTTATTTTATATAAAAATAACCCTTAAAAGTCTAAAAAATGTAATCGTTTGTATGTATCATGTAATTAGCGAGGTGCTAAATGACAAATAACAAAACCAATCTTCAAGATTACATCTCTAAAAGAATCCGTCTATTACGTTTAGAAAGAGGATATACTCAAGAACAACTAGAAGAGATGGCTGATTTGGGTACTAATTATATCTACAAATTAGAAAATCTTTCAACTAACTTAAAAATTCAAACGCTAGAGAAAGTAATGGAAGCCTTAGAAGTAGATTTAGATACATTCTTTGATATACAGTTAAAAGAAGAAGACCCCAAAATTTCTCTACTTGTTGATGAATTAAAAACTCTTCCAACTGAACAACGCTCCCGAGTCTTAGATGCTTTGATACTCATCCTCAAAGAAGTCAAATAATAGATGTTCTGATTTTATTCTTACATACGATTTAGAGGGTGCGAATCATTAACCTATCAAAATCTTCACCATCTGCCTTTAACTCTAAATTGAGTAAACAAGCTACAAACTAACATAGAATATAAAAAAATAACTTCCTATTACTACATAATAGGCTTGCTGATACTATCACACTTTTAATTATAACAACTATGATTTCTCTTTGCATTGTACAATCATAATAAATAAAAAATCTCCCTACTCTAGTAAGGAGATTTTTTACATTACAAAAAAATAACATATTCTATATTTTAGAAAGATGAAGTTCAATTTGAATCAGAACTAGATAAATAATACTTTTTTGATTTGTACTTATCTAATTGTCTTTTACTACGATTCTTTTGATTAGTATCAAGTTTGATACTACCACTTTTTCTATCGAAAATATAAATACCTCTTAGTTCTTTGAAGGTGTCAGAAAGATAATATGATTCAATTAAATCATCAAACTCTTTTTGACTCTTCTCCTTCATTAAAGATTGTGTATTTATCTCTTCCTTAAATTGCTCTATAAAAGCTTCCGCATTTATTTGTAACTCCTCGCTATTTAAATAATCTGAGTTTATATGACTTTTAAGTTTATGTATTTCATCAATAAATTCTGAAGAATGTGTGATAACTTTTGAATTATCTTTAAAAAGTCGTTTAGCTGTGTTTAATACAGTACCAAATAAACCTAATTTATCTAGTAACAGAGTAATCTCTCTAACATCTGCTTCCTTATTCTCAAGGAATCTCTTTAAAATAGCTTCACTTGAACCATCATTTTGTTCACTTAAATGAATTGTTCTAAATACTTTCTCAAATACATCATTATCAAAATTATCTAATATAACCTCAACTAAGTTTTTGCCATATTTTTTTTGATGGAGCTTAGGGATTTTTAATTTTGAATATGCAGAAACAAGTCCAATATATGATAAATCATCTTGATAGATAGTTTTAATTTGAAATAAATACCGTTTATATGAAGCTAAAGATACAAGGAATTTCCCGTTCAGTTCCTTTCTTTCATCGTTCTTTATCATAAGATACTTTTGTAAAAACTTTGTTGCAGAAACATTACTCTTCTGTTGTTGACTTTTAAAAATCAGTGGATAATATTTTAAGATGAAATCTATTTGCGCTTTTTCGTTTAAATCATAAAAAGAAACCATGATATAACTCCTTCTAAATAGGCTCAAAAACACTATAACACATCTAATAATAAATTACAACAAAAAAACAACGAAACAGGCTTAAAAAATAAACAAAAAATCATCAAAACATTAAAATAAAGGCTCTGTCAGGCTCAAAAAATAAACTAAATTATGATACCTGTATTTGATGGAAATCGTAAAAATTTGCTTGAGTTAGTCTCAAAAATGTTGTATCATCTTTTTGTCAACAAAAGAATTCTTTCACTCGTCAGCGTTCTAGAAAGTCTGACCAAGCACATTTTTTAAAAAAGGAGGCATTCACATGCCAAAAGAGAAAAAAATAACACTTGGAAACCGAGAAAGTGCAAGAGCATTTTTGGATTCTTTATCAACTTCCGTTGATGTTCCATCAGCAATTAAAGTTGTTGACAAAAACGATGGCATCATCAACGAAGGTCAGGAAAACCAACGAACTTGGGCTTCACTAACATGCGTAGATAAAAAACTCTACGAAACGTTTGCAAGTATTGGACAAGAGGACTACTGTCCAACGTTTAAAGTCAAGTTGAAAAACTACCAGAGCGAGAACTTAGATAGTTTGATTAACGCTGACATCACAGTTAATAACTACGATGTAGCATTTGTATTTGACAAGATTAAGCAACCAATCGGACTCGCTCTTGTAGCTGAGCTAGCTGATATTACACTCAAATAGAAAAGAGGTTACTTATGAAAAAACTCTTAAAAAACCTAAGAGAGCTAGAGTGGTATTACCAACTTTTTATAGCTTTAATTAGTTTCGTTTTACTCGCTTTTCTTATCAAGTTCTTAATCTGGATAGTTCCCATACTCTTGGGGCTCGTAATTCTTCTCGCGGTTGCAACCCAAGGAGAAATATTTTCAATGGCTTGGCAACGATACAAACAGAGAAATCAAACCTCTGACAATCTTTTGTACGAGAAGTTATATCACTGGTTGACAGAAGAAGGTGTGACAGAACTACCAATTTCCACACTAAATTTCACGCAAGGGATAGAAGAAGATAAACCAGATACTTACTTTGTTCACATCAACAAAGAAATCTCTGATGAACTTCTTGCAGAGTTTGAAACAAAAGTAAGACAAGTTGTAAAAACTATGTCAAACGATTCTACAGATAGCGTTGTGAAGCGTGTGAAGCGTGAACCCTTCCTTGCAATCAAAGTTCGTTTAGTGTCAACTCATGACATGATGCTAATGCAAAAACCTCAGAGAGAAGAGGACTTCTAGCATGATAAAAAACGTTTTCGAGGTCAATAGCAGAGGTCAACCAACCTCTGCATCTATTGACATTAACCGATTTTTTGCATGGATTATTGCAGGCCCGTCTGGTTCGGGAAAATCCACTTTTTTGAGAAGACTTTTAGGACTCATTTCATTTCATGATACAGATGCTGAAGCTTACTTTTTGGATTTTAAAGCAGATGAAGAAATGTTTTCAATGACTAGTGATCATGTCACAAGAGGTTTTAACTGTCTAGAATTGTTCGAAACAGTCTACCAACGTTTTGAAGCTAGACTTGATAAGCAAGAACAAAACTCGCATAATCTTTACCTAATTTTTGATGAGTGGCAAGCTTTTCTCGCTTATCTTGAGCAAACCGACAAGAAAAAACATAAAGATGTTTTATCAAAAATGTTAATGATGAATAGCATGGGTAGAAGTCTAGGTTTGCGAATCGTTTTATCTAGTCAACGTTTTTTAATGTCAGATTTGCCAGGACGCTACAATTTTAATTGTGTACTATCCTTATCTACTAGCTTTCTGCTAGCAACAAACAACAGACAACTCCTTTTTCCTGATATGGAAAAGGATGAAGTTGTGATAAAACCTAGAGGATATGGATATTTTCAACTAGAAGGAGAACCTGTTAAAATGTTTCGCACTATACAAGTAAGAGACGAAGAACGGTTAAATCAGCGGATACAAGAGCTATTTTCAAGATATAGCTAGCGCTTTTTCTGCTACACTTGTTAGGTACGACAGTAAGCTTATTTTGAAGTTTCATCATCGGTTTAGTGTCGGCACGACATTGCCAGCAGAAAAATGACTGCTTGCAAGGGCTAGAGGGTGGAGATTTTTCAAGCGTAACGATGCCGAAGGCAAGGAGTGAAGCGAAGAAAAATACTACCCGTCCCTTGTTAGCTGGCAAGCGTTCTCGGTTCGATGGGGTTTCATCGGGCAGGCGAGGCTGTGGTTTGGGGCAAAGCCCCAAGAGTTACTACAATTTAATTTTTAATTATTCCCAACGCGTGTTAGACTGGGCTTGTCAACGGTCTAACACTAGAATAATTAAAAAAATAATTAAAAGAATAATTAAAAAAGAAAGGTTTAGTATAAATGACTTCAAAAAAGAAGGAAGCACTTTTGACTTCTGTAGCAATTACACAATACTTTGAGACGAAATATTGGAAAAATGGTTGGGATGAAGAACTGATTAAGTCTGCAAATGTTGAAAAAATTCTTGAAGAAATTGTCAGAAGAGTTAGTGAAATAGCAACTGTTTCCGAGGCATACGCAATAAAACACGACAAGGACACATCCATCGGTTTTGACAGTGTAACTAGAACAACAACTACCAAGCTAAAAAAGCCACATATTCACGCTTTACTCAAGTTTGAAAAAGGTGCAACACTAACTGATTTAGCTGTACAAATCGGACTAAAACCTGAATATCTAGAAAAAGCGAAGTCTGGAAGGTATGGCTACGATAACTTGTTAGCTTATTTAATTCATGCAAAAGATAAAGACAAATATCAATACACTCCTGACGAAGTATTCACTCTAACAGGTAAAAACTATTTAGAAGTTTATCACGAAAGACAAGGAAGCTGGCTTAAAGGAAAAGCAAAAAAGGAAGTGCTACAAAGTTATGAGGATATCGATTTATTAATTGATAACATTCTGAATGAGAATATTACGAAAAAGGAAATACTACTTAATAAGCAATATCATACTCTTTATACAGTTCATAAAGTTAAAGTAAACGACGCAATTAAAAGCATTGGAGAAATTAAGTGTGCCAGAACAAAAGATGAACTGGAAAACGGAGAATTCAAAAAGACAATCCTATTCATATATGGAGCTTCTGGACTTGGCAAGTCAACATTTGCAAAAGAGATAGCAAAAAGTCTTATTCAGTTAGCAAAGCTGAATAAGAAAAAATGGCAATCAGTCCTGACTGCAGGTACAAATATGTTTGATGAGGTAAACGGGGAAGAGATACTACTACTCGATGATGTCCGAGGGGATAGCTTAACCGCTTCAGACTGGTTAAAAGTTTTAGATCCATATAATATTAGTCCTATCTCAGCTCGTTATCAAAATAAAATAGGCGCTGCTAAGGTCATTATTATCACAAGTTCTAAACATCCTTTGACCTTCTTCTACCATACCAAAGGAAATAATCGTGAGGATTTATCACAATATGTTCGAAGAATTGAACATCTAGCAACGTTAAAAGGTGTGGGGGATGAACCTATTTTTTATGAATCTCATCCTACAAGAATATTGAATAATCTGAGACGAATCCCAGAGATTGGATATGATACTTACTTATCTTACGATTTTACACCTGATAACGAAATGAAAAGTAAAGAAGAGCTTCTATCCATGCTAGTTTCAAAGGTTGGACTCAACAATCAATGGGATATATGGGAGTATGACAAAACAAAAACCCCATCCGAAACTTTGGCGAGCGAGGACGAGGTTGCAGATAATCAAGAAAAGTAAGTAGGGTATCTCTTGATACCTCTATTATACCATACATTGGAGGAACAAATGCAAGTAATTCTACCAGATGAACAAGTTCGACAAATTCAGCTCCTACTTGCTGAACTCATCAAGAAAGAAATTGAAAATAGATTGAACAATAGTAACCTTGACAGTCCTTTTTTAAACAAACAACAGGCTTGCCACTACTTGGGTATCTCAAACAATACTCTAGACAGTTGGATTAAACGAGGGCTACCTGCAATAAAAATAGGTAAGACTATACGATTTAATAAAGAAGCCATTAATTCATGGCTCTACTCACAAAACTAGAAATATCTATATTTTTGTTTTATAATAGTCATGATATTTTCTGGTTCGATACACAAGGAGAATATCATGACTATCAGTAAGACAAAAAACGGAACTTATCGCTTAAAAATCTATATCCCAATTGAAGCACGAATGCCACTTGGAATTGTCAATAGCAACTATTACGATAAGCGATTTAAAACTAGAAAGGAGGCAAGACAAGCTGAGATAGACTTGCTTACCAAGTTAAATCAAATAGAAGATAATGAGTTTACAGGACTAGGAAAAGAAGATATTCTTTTCTCAGACTTCTATAATAATATTTGGTGGGAATCCTACAAAGTAGGACAAACCACATCTACTTCGAAGCCACCAAGCAGGTCAACAATTGCTAATACTAAAACATGTTTTGAAAAGCATATACTACCACTTCTTGGCAACTATACGATTCAATTTTTAAACCAAAATAAACAGGTTATTCTAAATTTGATGACAGCAAAAGCCAACGAATATGCCAACTTCAAAACTTTACGAAGTTACGTTATTTCTATTTTTGATTGGGCAGAAGAACTTGAATATATTGAAGCAAATAGAGTTGCAAAAATATTAAGAAGAATAAAGGCCACTAAAAAGATTCAACTTGCAGAGTCAAAGAGAGAGGAAGATTTATATCTAACTCATGAACAACTCCAAGAATGGTTCTCAGCATTTCAAGAAGATTTAGATAATGATAAAATAACCCTTAAAGATTATGTCCTATTTTATCTCACTTTTTTCTTAGGCGATAGAAAATCTGAAACCTATGCTCTTCAATGGAAACATATTGATCTTTCAAAAAAACAGATTCAGCTAATTCAAGCTTTAGATAGATATGGACAAGTAAAATCTACTAAGGGAAATAAGAAAACTATTTTCTCTATTTCTAATGACTTACTTCAACTCCTTACCTCTTGGAAAGAGCAACAAAAATATGAGCTGGCAAAGTTTGGCATCATCAGTAATCCAGAACAATTTGTTTTTACATATATCGATACCAAAGGAAACATCAACAAGCCTTTACATGCTGACTATCTAAACAATAAAATGAAAAGCATCAGAAAGCGACATAAAGAGCTGGCACATGCCACACCTCATAAATTACGACATACAGGAGCAACGCTTGCTAAACAAGCAGGAATGAGCTTAGAAGCTATTTCTGAAGCTCTAACACACAGTGACACAGGAACAACACAGATTTATGTAAATACTTCTAATGTAGTTCCTATGACAGTAGGTGAATTTGCTTTAAAGTCTCTAAAACAATAAGGTGAAAATAAGGTAAACTTTGAGGTGAACTTTTCAAAAAAATACGAAAAAAGCACCCATAAGGTAAACTTTTGAGTGCTTTGAAACGTTGATATAATCGTATTGATTAACGTTTTGAGAATTGTGATGCTTTACGAGCTTTCTTAAGACCTGGTTTCTTACGTTCAACTTTACGTGAGTCACGTGTAAGAAGTCCTGCGCGTTTCAATGAATCGCGGAAGTCTGGGTCTACTTGAAGAAGGGCACGAGCGATACCGTGACGGATAGCTCCTGATTGACCAGCGTATCCACCACCTACAACGTTAACGAAAACGTCGTATGAACCTGCAGTTGAAGTAACTGCGAATGGTTGGTTGATGACAAGACGAAGGTCAGCGTGTGGGATGTACTCTTCAACATCTTTTTTGTTAACAGTGATTTTACCAGTTCCTGGAACAAGGCGAACGCGTGCAACAGCGTTTTTACGACGTCCAGTACCTGCATATTGTGCTTGTGACATACTTTATTGTTCCTTTCCTTAGATAAGTCCTGAAATGTCAAGAACTTCTGGTTGTTGTGCAGCGTGAGTGTGCTCAGCTCCAACAAATACTTTCAACTTCATACCTTGAGCGCGTCCAAGAGTATTGTGTGGAAGCATACCTTTAACTGATTTCTCGATCAAACGTACTGCATTTTTAGAACGAAGTTCACCTGCAGAGATTTGTTTCAATCCACCTGGGTGGTTTGAGTGAGTGTAGTAGATTTTATCAGTTGCTTTTTTACCAGTCAATTTAACTTTTTCAGCATTGATAACAATCACAAAGTCACCTGTATCAGTGTGTGGTGTAAATGTTGGTTTGTTTTTTCCGCGAAGTACGCTAGCAACTACTGCAGAAAGACGTCCAAGTGGTACATCAGTTGCGTCAACTACGTACCATTTACGTTCAACTTGGCCTGGTTTAGCCATAAATGTTGTTTTGTTCATGATTTCTCCTATATATAGTTCGATTTTTGTTTACAGTGATGGGTGTTCCTTCCCATCGAAAAGTATTTGGAAGGTTCCGGGGCCTTTCAAATGGGGTAAACAATACCGCCTACTATAATACCAAATTTCACCCCTAAAAGTCAATAGATATGAAAAATATTTTTCTGAATTCCACTCTTTTTATCTCTAAAAAACCCCGCTTTCGCGAGGCTCTTCTATTTATAAGCTAAGGCACGTTTAAAGGTTTTCCAAATCCCTAAATCATCCGTTTGAAGGACTAGGCTGGCATACATGCGTCCGATAAATCCTGTTGCTGTTACTGCAAAAGCAATCGTAATCGCAAGTGAAATCCATGCTTCTACTCCCCCTGCATAGCCATTAATGGTTCTAAATGGCATAAAGAAGGTCGAAATAAAGGGAATATAAGAACCAATCTTCAAGATGAGATTGTCACCAGCTGCACCTAGAGCTGTCACTCCAAAAAAACCACCCATAATCAAAATCATCAAAGGCGACAGGGCTTTCCCTGAGTCCTCAGGACGAGAAACCATAGATCCTAGGAAGGCTGCCAAGACTACATACATAAAGAGACTGACCAAAATAAAGAACAATGTATTTAGTGAGAAAGCATCTCCCAAGTGATCCAAAATACCAGACTGAGCCAAGAATGGCAAATCTTTAAAGAGCAAAATGGCTGCCAGACCACCTACAACATAAATCCCGATATGCGTTAAAATCACCAGAAACAGAGCCATCATCCGCGCATAGAAATAGTGACTAGCACTTATGCTAGAAAAGACGACTTCCATAATTTTGGTGCCTTTTTCACTGGCAACTTCCTGAGCTGTTACACCCGCATAGGTAATCAGGATCATATAAAGAAAGAATCCTAAGGCGCCTGCTGCCATTGTTTGAATAAACTTTTTATTTTCCTTGGCTTCATCAATCTTTTCTGTGAATTGAATTGTCTGCGCTAAGCGTTTTTCCTGCTCTTGAGACAAGGAGGCCGTTGAACGATTAAGCTGATTTTGCAGTTCATTGAGTGTACCTGTAACTGCAAATTTAATTCCATTTTCAAGCGATGTTTCGCCATGATAAACTGCCTTTAGAACACTATCTTCTTGATCAATAGTTAGATAGCCTTTTAATTTTTCATCTTTAATCGCTTCTTTTGCACTTGCTTCATCTTTATAGTCAAAGTTAACACCATTTACATCCTTTAGTCCTTCTGCTACAGACGGTACTGTTGTCACTACTGCCACTTTATCATTTTTAGCCATTGAAGAGCCTTGGAGATAGGCAATTCCTACAGAGATTCCTAAAAAGAGGAACGGCGAAATCACCATAAAGAAGAAACTCCACGATTTGACATGTCGAAGATAGGTTTCCTTGATTACAACCCACATATTTCTCATACTTCCACCCCTGATTCTAGTTTAAAGATTTCATCGATTGTTGGCGCTTGCTGGTCAAAGGTTGCGATATATTGCCCCTGAGTCAAGATTGGGAAGAGTTCTCTTCCGGCACTCTCGTCCTCCAAGATCAATTTCCAACTGCCTTGTTTGGTCAAGCTCACCTGCTTGACATGAGGAAGGTTTTCCAATTCTTCCTTACTTCGCTCACTTGAAACAAAGAGACGCGTTTTCCCGTATTGATTGCGGACATCCTGAACTGGTCCATGCAAGACCACACGGCCATCTCGGATCATGAGAATATCGTCACAAAGCTCCTCGACGTTGGTCATGACATGATCAGAAAAGATAATGGTTGCTCCACGCTCTTTTTCCTGAAAAATGACTTGCTTGAGCAATTCAGTATTAACTGGGTCCAAGCCACTGAAAGGCTCATCCAAGATAATCAAGTCTGGTTCATGAATCAAAGTAATGATGAGCTGAATCTTCTGCTGATTTCCTTTTGACAGACTCTTGATTTTATCTGTCAGCTTCCCTTTCACTTCCAACCTCTTCATCCATTGAGGGAGTTTTTCCTTGACCTCCTTGGCATCCATGCCTTTTAGAGTCGCCAAATAGCGAACTTGCTCAAGGACTGTCAATTTAGGCATGAGACTGCGTTCTTCAGGCAGATAGCCAATCCGAGCATAGGTCTCCTGACGAATATCCTGACCATCTAGACTGATTTCTCCTTGGTATTCTAAAAACTTCAAAATACTGTGGAAAATTGTTGTCTTCCCAGCACCGTTTTTCCCGACTAGTCCCAAAATACGACCTGGTCGTGCTTGAAAGTCAATACCAAACAAAACTTGCTTGGGTCCAAAACTTTTCTCTAGATTTCTTACTTCTAGCATCTTTCACCTCCGAAATGTCTTGCACTCATTATACTCCTTTTTGATAGCCTTTACAACGATTTCTGTCCATTTTTATAAGATTATTGCTATGTAAAATATGACCTGGAGTACTTTTATACTCAATGAAAATCAAAGAGCAAACTAGGAAGCTAGCCGCAGGATGTACTTGAGTACGGCAAGGCGAAGCTGACGTGGTTTGAATTTGATTTTCGAAGAGTATTAGTGATAAATCCCATTATACAGTAGAAAACTTAATTTATACCTTCCGCTCCTCAACTGTCTATTTTTGATCCTGAATGGTTATTTGAGCAACTCCTTTATTCCAAATAGCTTTTCCCTAAAAATCATTACATCATATGTTCTCATTTGTCAAAAATAAAAATCTTATCTATTTACTTTGACATAAAACATCATCAAATAGCAACTATTATCAATTAAAACATTACTTAACAACTATCGTCCTCTATATGACTACCATCTTTGAAGAATTACCTATCTCTATATGAATAGTCATCCCTAGACCTAAAAATTTTGAAATCAAGTTGACCTAAACCTCTCATTACCTCATGAAATTTAGGATTTAGATTCACTGATCAATTTACCTGTATCAAAAATCTCCTAGCAGGTTTTACTGCTAGGAGATTTTCTTGTGAGAGGTACTTGTTTAAACTTTGAAAATCGGACTTATCATCTGATAATTATCAAATAATCTACCAATTAAGCTTCTTCGTCTTCTTTACGACGACGGCCTGCAAGACCGAGACCAAGTAATGCACTTGCAGCTGCTGCTACCATAGCTACAGTAGAATCTGCTGTACCTGTATTTGGCAATTCTTTAGCCGCTTTACGCGCATTTGCTTGTGCTGATAATGTTTGGCTAGCATTAGCTGCTGCTTGAGTAGTAGCTGGAGCTACAACTGTTGTTTGCGCAGATTGGTTGTTAGCTGGAACTACAGCTGGTGTTTGAGCAGATTGATCGTTAGCTGTATTTGCATGATCCGTTAATGGAGCAACTTTCGCCATGAAGTCTTCGATACGTTTAACCATTGCATCCACTTCTGCTTGAGTTGCGTCTGCATTGGCAAATACTTTCTTAGCATCTGCTGATAATACATTCGCTTCTTTTGCAGTTTCTGCATCAAGCTTAGCTGATTCTTTAAGGAGCAATTCATCTAATTGATGGATAGCACCTTCTAACTTAGCTTTATTAACTTTGGCTTCAGTGTTATTAGCTCCGTTATTTGCTCCATTTCCTTCATTTCCATGATTTTGTGAAACAATAACTTCAACAGGTACGTTAATTTCTTCTACGCTTCCATCTGCTAATTTAACTGTTACTTTAGCCATCACTGTACCTAATGCTGATGTTGTAGGTTTTTCAACCTTAACAATTTCTACACCGCTTGGTAAGTTTAGTTTTGATAAAACATCTTTATCTGTTAAAGATTCACCTTGCTTAACAGTTACAGAACCATTTACAAACAGTTTTGATAAATCATATTCTTCTTGCTCACGAATAACTGCTGAAATGCGGTAAATAAAGTTACGAATCGCTTGGTCTACATCTGCTTCTGTAGCAGCTTTTTGAATCGCTTCAATTGCTTCCTTAGCTTTGTTGACTACTTGTGCTTTTGCCGCTGCTTTTTCTGCTTCTGTTAAATCAGTTGCATTTTCAAGTTCAGCTAATTTCTTAGCTAATTCAGCTTCTACTTCTGCTTTGGCTTTAGCCTTGTAATCTGTTGTTTCTGGTGCCACTTTAGCGATTTCTGCTTTTCCTGCTTCTTTCGCTGCTTCTACATCTGCTTCAGTTGTAGCTTTTTCTATTGCTTCGATTGCTTTCTTAGCTTCAGCTGCTACTTGTGCTTTCGCTGCTGATTTTTCTGCATCTGAAAGTTTGTCGTTAGCGTCGATCGCTTTGTCTTTTTCTGCCAATGCTGCATCTACTGCCGCTTTAGCTTTGTCTTTTCCTACTGGGTTGACTGCCGCTACTGCATCTGTTCCTTCAGTTGCTTTTGCGTCTACTCCAGCTTGGTCAGTTGCTGCATCGATTGCTTTCTTAGCTTCGTCTGCTGCTTTCTTAGCTTCTTCTTTCGCTGCTGATTTTTCTGCATCTGAAAGTTTGTCGTTAGCGTCGATCGCCTTGTCTTTTTCTGCCAATGCTGCATCTACTGCCACTTTAGCTTTGTCTTTTCCTACTGGGTTTACTGCCGCTACTGCATCTGTTCCTTCAGTTGCTTTTGCGTCTACTCCAGCTTGGTCAGTTGCTGCATCGATCGCTTTCTTAGCTTCGTCCGCTGCTTTCTTAGCTTCTTCTTTCGCTGCTGATTTTTCTGCATCTGAAAGTTTGTCGTTAGCGTCGATCGCTTTGTCTTTTTCTGCCAATGCTGCATCTACTGCCGCTTTAGCTGCTGGTTTTGCTTTTGCTGCTGGATCTACATCTGCTACTTTTGTAGTTCCTTTGTCTTCTGCTGCCGCTACTGCATCATCTGTCTTCGCTTTATCAACATTTGCTTTAGCTGCATCTGCCAATTTACGTGCTTCTGCTTTGGCTGCTTCTTTTTCTTCTGTTGTTAACTCAGGACGTTTCTCAATTTCTGCAACTTTTGCAGTATAAGCATCTTCAATCGCTTGTTTTGCGGCTGGTTTTACTTCTGCTTTTGGCACTACAGGGGTAATTGTTCCTACTCCTGCTTCTTTAGCTGCCGTTACATCTGCATTAGAGTCTGCTTTATCGATGGCTTCTTTGGCTGCTTCTGCTTTGGCACGTGCTTCTTCTTTAGCGGCTTCTTTTTCCTCTATTGTTGATTCAGTTTTTGCATCAATTGCTTGCTCTTGTGCTTTTAATGCTGCATCGATGGCCGCTTTTGCTGCTGGTTTTGCTTTTGCTGCTGGATCTACATCTGCTACTTTTGTAGTTCCTTTGTCTTCTGCTGCCGCTACTGCATCATCTGTCTTCGCTTTATCAACATTTGCTTTTGCTGCATCTGCCAATTTACGTGCTTCTGCTTTGGCTGCTTCTTTTTCTTCTGTTGTTAACTCAGGACGTTTCTCAATTTCTGCAACTTTTGCAGTATAAGCATCTTCAATCGCTTGTTTTGCGGCTGGTTTTACTTCTGCTTTTGGTTCTACAGGTGTAATTGTTCCTACTCCTGCTTCTTTAGCTGCCGTTACATCTGCATTAGAAGTTGCTTTATCGATGGCTGTTTTGGCTGCTTCTGCTTTAGCACGTGCTTCTTCCTTAGCGGCTTCTTTTTCTTCTTTCGTTGAATCAGGTTTTGCATCAATTGCTTGCTCTTGTGCTTTTAATGCTGCATCGATCGCTGCTTTAGCGGCTGGTTTGGCTTTTGCTAATGGATCTACATTATCAACTTTTGTAGTTCCTTGCTGTTCTACTACTGCAACTCCTGCATCTGTTGTCGCTTTATCAACATTTACTTTAGCTGCATCTGCCAACTTACGTGCTTCTGCTTTGGCTGCTGCTTTTTCTTCAGTAGTTAACTCAGGACGTGCTTCAATTTCTGCAACTTTTGCAGTATAAGCATCTTCAATCGCTTGTTTTGCGGCTGGTTTTACTTCCGCTTTTGGCACTACAGGGGTAATTTTTCCTACTCCTGCTTCTTTAGCTGCTGCTACATTCGCATTAGAATCTGCTTTATCGATGGCTTCTTTGGCTGCTTCTGCTTTCGCTCTAGCTTCTTCTTTAGCAGCTTCTTTTTCTTCTGTTGTTGAATCTGCTTTTGCGTCAATCGCTTTTTCTTGTGCTTTTAATGCTGCATCGATCGCTGCTTTTGCTGCTGGTTTGACTTTAGCTGCTGGATCTACTTTTTCTACTTTTTCTTCACCGCGGTCTTTATTACGTTCCACAGATTCTTCAGTAGTTGCTGCATCCACTCTATTTTTTGCATCTTGTGCTAAACGCTCTGCTTCTTTTACAGCTGCTTCTTTTTCTTCAGTAGTTAGGTCATCACGAGCTGCTATTTGAGTCTTCTTCTCTTCGAGTACGCTTTGAATATGATTTTTAGCTGCCGTCTTAACTTCTTCTGCTGGAAGTATTGGAGTAATCTTGTTTGTTTCTTCTGTCAGTTTTGTTGCTACATCAGCTTCGGTTGCTGCTGAGTCTACTGCTTTTTTAGCTGCTGCTAAGGCTTCAATTACTTTTGCTTTAGCGGCTTCTTTTTCTTCTTTTACTGAACCATCAACTGCTTCAATTGCAGCAATTTGATCTTTAGCTGCTTTTTCTAAATCTAATTTAGCTTTTTCTTTTTCTAATAATACTAACTTAGTGTTAATTTCAGATTGATTTTTTCGATCAGCTACAGGAACATTATTTGTTTCTTCGCTTAGGATATTCTTAGCTTCAGCAAGTTGATCTTGCATTGCTTTCCAGCTTTCTTTAGTATAGTCACTTTCATTTAACTGTGCTAACTTAGTCTCTAATTCATTAACCTTATTCTGCAAGTCTGTTTTGTACATGTTAACTGTTACATTTTGAGTTTTTACTGGAATATTACGAATTTTTGCTCCTAATGTTCCCGTCGCTCCCCCTGCAACAACATCTCCTATTAATCCATTATAAGATGTAGATGTATTAAAAGAGTTAACTCCGTTAAAATCATTAGAACTTGCTTTGTCTGCTGGTAATTCTACCGTATATGTTAATGTTTTTCTCTCACCAGGAGCTAATGATTTATAATTGATAGTTAAAGTACCATCTTTTACAGTTGCAGCTGTTCCACCTTCAGATGATACATACTTTGCATTCTCTGGTAATTTCACTATATATTTATTATTACCTGAAGAAAAGTGTCCTTGGTTCTCAACATCCAAACTAATTGTAGCCTGTACAGTTGTAGCCGTTGCTGATGGTGACTGTTCTTCATACTTAACTTTTGGTGTAGTAGTAACAACGTGTGCACCTGTACTAATCGTTAAGTTTGAAACCATCTGCCCAAGATAATAATCCTTACCATCTATGTTGATTTTCCCTTTATCATCTTGACTTACAGCACCATCTGCAGCCTCTAAACGAATCCTAACTTTTGTGACTCCATCAGGTACTGTAAATACTCCTGAATATGGGTTTACAAATGTTCTCCAAGTAACAGTCCCTTGCTGTTTATCCCCTTTATCTGGATATGATACTATTACTTTAACTTTATTATTCGGCGTAGCAAAACCTCCGAAGTTTGTAGAGTTGAATCCTATTACAACTTCTTGCCCTGGTTTTACATTAATATCTTGATAGATTCCTCCGAATTGATCACTCTTACTATTTGGATCATTTTTAGTGGTGTATAAAGCTAAAGGTATTGAATTTGGATGTGTTTGGTTAACAACCCCACTATGTCCTCCATATGAAGTAGCTTTACCATTAACAACAACAACTTTTGTTTGTTTACTGTTAACTAGTTGCCACCCAACAAAATCTATTTTATCAATAACTTTCCATTTTTCTTCTTTAGTTGGTGTTGTTCTGTTATCTTCAAAATATGGATTTACCACATCTAAATTCGTTGCATTGATAGACGAATCATTACCCTCATCTGTTGTCGCCGCATCACCTGTTCGGAATGGATTATTTGCATCTAGGGCTTGTCCATTACGTGGATCATGTTTTCCTGAGTTTGCGATAGAGTTGGTTCCCGTAGCTTTCTCAGTATTGCTTGCTTTCTTACCAACAGTCGCTTTTCCTTCTGTGGTATCTAGTTTAGGACTTTCCACCTGCGCTTTAGGCTTACTACGTAAACCGCTGTTCACTGTCATAAAGAGTCTTCTATAAGCTTTTGTTAACTCGTCTTGACTTTTGGCTGTTGTTAGGGCAAGTTTTGCTAATCCTAGATGTTCTTTAAGGGTTGCTACACTTTCATCTGTCTTAGTAGCATAGCTATCTGAGGCTAATTTAGCATCAATTTCTGCTACGTAATCTTCCAGCTGTTTTTTATCCAAGGCAGGTGTAGCCTTTTCTGGCGTTTCTTCTGTTGTTGAAGTAGTAGATGATACTACTGGCGCTGGAGTAGCATCAGCAGGTTTTGAAGTAGTTGCGTCTGCTTGGGCTTTCGAAACAGTAGATGACTCCACTGATGTTGAGCTTGCATCAGTAGGTGCTGGAGTAGTTGTGTCTGCTTGAGCTTTCGGAGCAGTAGCTTCACTGCTACCAGAATTTTCATCCAACTGATTATTTGCTGGAGTAGCTGCTAGGGCAGAATCTGTTGCTGTTACATTTGGTTCTGCCGCATATACTGCTCCATTTCCCAAAAACATGAAAAATGCTGCAACCGCTACACTGGCCGCACCAAAACTTACTTTTCTGACAGAGTAACGAGTTACCTTTTCACGACGTGAGCGTTCTACTCGACTCATAGAATTATTATTTTCCATCTATAAAGACTCCTTTATAATTTATTAAACTAGTGAAAACGGCAATACTAGTTAATATATATATATATATATATATTAACTAAAAGCATACCCTATGCACTGTTTTTATCTTGATTTTATCATTATTATGCTAATAAATCAAGTATTTTGATTTATTAGACAGAAAAATAAAAATACACTTAGATTTTATTTCATGCCGAAGTTGAAACAGCACATTGAAACTTCTAAAACATTGCTATAAACTTGTTTGAATTCCCCAATAGATTTGTTCGCAGTTTATTTCAATCTACTGTAGTCTTAAACAGTTATAAAAGCGAAATCAAGAAAGTATATAAGAACAGCTTCATTCACACTAACAAGACCTAAGATTTAAAAACAAAAAAACGAACAAAATAGAATTCTAACTGTCTAGAAAACTAGTTTTATTCGTTTTTTATGTTTAAGTCTAAACTTTCATTTCAAATTCTAATAACTTAACGAACTTCTGCATCGACTTTTTCTTCGAGAGACGCTTGGATTTTTTCCATGTAGCGTGCTACTTCTTCGTCCGTTAAGCTGTCTTCTGGATTTTGGAAAGTCAAGCTATAAGCCATTGACTTCATACCAAGTCCCAATTTTTCGCCTGAGAAAACGTCAAAGAGTTTGATATCTGTCAAACGTTTCACGCCGGCAGCTTGGATAGCGTCTACAACTTCTTGATGAGTGACTTCTGCCTTGAGGAGTAGAGCCACGTCACGGCTGACTGCTGGGAATTTGGTGATTTCCACAAATGGAGCAGCTGGTTGAAGGGCAGCTTCGATGGCTGAAAGGTTGAGCTCAGCCACATACGTTTCTGGAATATCGTAGGCCTTAGCAGTAACTGGGTGTACTTGACCAAGGAAACCAAGAACTTGGTCACCGAGTGAAATGATTGCTGTACGACCTGGATGAAGGCTAGCGATTTCAGATGTTGCTGTATAAGTTACTTCTAGTCCCAAGCGAGTAAATAGTGCTTCAAGGATTCCCTTAGCATAGAAGAAATCAACTGGAACTGCTGCTGTTTGGAAATCTTTTTCTGCAACCAATCCTGTCAAGGCAAAGGCAAAACTGTTGATCTCATTTGGAAGTTCTTCTTTTGGATTGCCAGTTTGTTCAAAGACTTTTCCAATCTCGTAAAGAGCCAAGTTTTTGTTCTTACGAGCCACGTTGTAGGCAACGGTATCAAGGATACCAGAAATCATATTTTGACGGAGGACTGAACGATCCACGGTCATTGGCCACATGAGTTCAGTAAGGTTACTTGGTTGAGCCGTAAACTCAACTGCTTTTTCAGGAGTTGTTAGAGCATAGGTGATGATTTCTGTCAAACCTGCTCCTTCAGCAATCGTACGAACTTGACGGCGGAGTTTTTGTGTCGCAGTCAATTCACCAGCTGTCCCATCGTCTTTTGGAAGGCTGGTTGGCAAGCGGTCATATCCATAGATACGAGCGATTTCTTCAAAGAGGTCTGCCTCGATAGTGATATCCCAGCGACGGCGTGGGACGCTGACTGTAAAACTGTCTGCATTTCCAGAAAGACCAAAGCCAAGACGACGGAAAACGTCTTCTACATCAGCATAAGAAAGATCAGTTCCGAGGACGCGGTTAACATCAGCAAGAGTTGAAGAAACTTCCACATCAGAGGTATCAAGTTCACCCGCTGAAACGATGCCTTTACGCACTGTCGCACCAGCAAGTTCGGCAATCATACTAGCTGCCGCATCAAGAGCTTCATTGACCGTTGCCACATTAATGCCTTTTTCAAAGCGAGAAGATGACTCAGAACGAAGGTTAAGGCGACCGCTGGTCTTACGGATAGATTTTCCATTGAAAACAGCAGCTTCAAGGACGACACGACTAGATTTTTCAGAGATTTCTGTTGCTTGACCTCCCATGACACCTGCAAGAGCTACTGGCTTGTCTGCGACAGTGATGACTAGGTCATTTGTTTCCAAGTCACGTTCTTCACCATCTAAAGTCACTAATTTTTCACCAGCACGCGCTTCACGTACACGGATGTCAGTCCCTTCAAAGGTATCCAAATCAAAGGCATGCATGGGTTGACCAAAGTAAAGCAGGATATAGTTGGTCACGTCCACTACGTTATTGATTGGACGGATGCCTTCGTTCATGAGGAGATTTTGCAACCATTGTGGACTTGGTGCGATGGTCACATTGTCCAAGATACGAGCGGCATAGTAAGGCGCCTTGTCTGTCTCAATGCCTACAGAAAGGGCATCTGCTGCAGATTCATTGGTTTCTGTTAAACTGAATTCTTTAAAGTTGACTGCCTTGTCGTAGATAGCTGCCACTTCGTGAGCCACCCCACGCATAGAAAGAGCGTCCGCACGGTTGGGTGTGATAGAAAGTTCGATGATTTCATCATCCAAGTCTAGGTATGAGAAGACTTCATCCCCAGGAAGGGCATTTTCTGGCAAGATTTGGATACCATCTGCGAATTCCTTAGGTACAACTGAGTCAGAAATTCCCAATTCACCAAGTGAACAGATCATTCCAAGTGACTCTAAACCACGGATTTTCCCTTTTTTGATTTTGTAATTGTCAGCGATACGAGCTCCTGGAAGTGCCACCATAACCTTGATACCTGCACGCACATTCGGTGCTCCACAGACGATTTGACGGGCTTCTTCTTCACCAACGTTAACCTGACAAACATGGAGGTGAGTTTCTGGCACATCTTCGCAAGACAAGACCTCACCGACGACAATTTTTGAGAGACCAGCAGCTGGTGATTCGACACCTTCTACCTCGATCCCTGTAGTTGACATTTTTTCAGCCAACTCTTGTGATGGCACATCAATGTCCACCAATTCTTTTAACCATTTATAAGATACAAGCATAATTTAGTTTTCCAGAATGACAGTTATCACTCTAGTTCTTTTCCTTTCCTATCATTTCAATAGAAGAATCCTCTTCTTACCTTAATTTCTTTCTCAGTAACCAATCCGTATCTACTTTTTGACCAACCATAAAATGATGTTGGCTAAATTTTTCAAAACCATATCGATTATAAAATGCTTGAGCTTTTGTATTATGCTCCCAAACACCTAGCCAAGCCCAAGAAAAACTATTTTTTGTAGCAAGTTCAAGAGCAAATTCAAACAGTTGCTTACCGAGTCCAAATCCTTGGAATTTTTGTAGCACATAGAGACGTTGAATTTCAAAAGCACCCTCTAATTCTCTCTCAGTCTGAGCACTTCCCCAGTTGACTTTGAGAAAACCAGCTATCTCCTCTTCATGCATAATGAAATATGTTTCGGATTCTGGATTTTCCAACTCAGTTGACAAAACTCTCAGACTATAAGCCTCTTCAAAGTATTCCTGTAACTGCTCTTCCGTATTATCATGAGCAAATGTTTCACGAAAGGTTTGTTTGGCTATTTTAGCCAACACCTCAACATCTGGCATTTCTACTTTTCTAATCATTATTTAAACTGTTCTGAGAAGCGGACATCTCCTTGGTAGAAGCCACGAATATCGTTGATTCCGTAACGGAGCATAGCTACACGCTCTTGTCCAAGACCAAAGGCAAATCCAGAGTAAACAGTCGCATCGATACCACTCATTTCAAGGACACGTGGGTGAACCATACCGGCACCCATAATTTCGATCCAACCTGTTTTCTTACATACGTTACAGCCTTCTCCACCACACTTGAAGCAAGAAACATCCACCTCAACAGATGGCTCTGTGAATGGGAAGTAAGAGGGGCGCAGACGGATCTGACGCTCTTCACCAAACATTTTTTGCACAATCAACTGAAGGGTTCCTTGAAGGTCAGCCATAGAGATATTTTTCCCAACAACCAAGCCTTCGATTTGGTGGAACTGGTGACTGTGGGTTGCATCGTCCGTATCACGACGGAACACACGCCCTGGCGAGATCATCTTCAAAGGCCCTTTAGAGAAATCATGGGCATCCATGGCACGCGCCTGCACAGGAGATGTATGAGTACGGAGTAAGATCTCTTCTGTGATATAGAAAGTATCCTGCATATCACGGGCTGGGTGGTCTTTGGGAAGGTTCATACGCTCAAAGTTATAGTAGTCTTGCTCCACTTCAAAACCATCCACGACTTGGTAACCCATCCCAATGAAAATATCTTCGATTTCTTCACTGGTTTGTGTCAAAACGTGACGGTGACCAGTCGCAACTGGGCGACCTGGAAGCGTCACATCTATACTCTCGCTAGTTAATTGTGCAGCAACTTTCTTTTCTTCCAAGAGCTTAGCTGTTTCTTCAAAAGCAGCTGTCAAGACATCACGAGCTTCATTGACGTGTTTCCCGATGATTGGACGCATCTCAGCAGAAACATCTTTCATCCCTTTGAGGATTTCAGTGAGCGAACCCTTTTTACCAAGGACAGAGACACGCAAATCTTGCATCTCTTTTTCATTTTCAGCAGTAATCTGCTTCAAGCTAGCCAGCGTTTCTTCGCGAAGCGCTTTTAATTGTTCTTCAATAGTTGACATAATTCCTCCATCAGTCTCTCGTAGATAAAAAGAAAACCACATGCCAAAAACTCCACTCGGAGCGTTGACACGCGGTACCATCCGTTTTTATCTGACAAGTCAGACCTTCATTTCTAAATCCATGCGCAAGTGAATTCACCCAGCTTTCATATAGAGAGCTTGCAGTCACGGCTCTCCTCCCTAATATACTTCCCTTGGGCTACTAGTCTTGCAGATTTCTATTCAATTACTACTTAGTTTATCAGATTTTTAGTTAAAAAACAAGTTAGATTAGACTAATTTCAATACAAAACTCGTCCCTTTTTCTGTTGCCCCATTTTCCACAAATCCAAGCGACTCGAAACATCGCCTAGACGCATGATTGTAAGTGTAGATTTCCTTAACTCTCAATTCTTTCCATCCTTTTACTCGAGCCAATTCAATCAAAGCACTTAGAATCTTTTTCCCAAGTCCTCGATGTTGGTAAGCAGGATTTCCAATCACAATGGGAAGATTATCCTGAGATAGTGTAACATCCCCAATTGGAAACCATTCTCCCTTCTCCTTGACTTCAATCCAAAAAAGCTCACCGTGCTGATCCAAATAGGAATACATGGCTTCCAAAGTTTCTTGACTGTAAGGAAGCTTTACCCCATCTACGAGGTAAACCAAGTTCACATCCTGATACCAAGCAAAAGCTTCCTCACAATGATTGACCTTACAATAAGGAACGAGACGTAGTGCATTATCTATTTGTAAAATCTGTTTCATCAGCTTTCCTTTTCAATAAGAGAGTTGTTGCTTGATTAAAACCATCACACCAGTTATACCATTTTGCTTCATACTCATCTTGAGCTAAGATATGATTTTTTAAATCCAGAACAGAGTAAATCTTTCTTTCCTCACAAGCTTGCGCATAGAGGTGATATAGTTCATCACCACCATCTCTATCCCACTCAGCAGAAATCGTATCCCAACCTGCCAATAAAGCCTGATAAGCCCTATGATGCCCATCTGTAATCAACAAGCAATTTCCAAATGCAAGAATACTAATTGGATCAACATTGTTTAGTTCTACCGACTGATAAAGCATCTGAATATCTTGCAACTTCTTTTCTGATAAGTATAGTTGAGTCGGATGAAGATCTGCTATATTGACTTTCATTTCTTTCTCCTCAAAGGAATTTGATACTCACTTCTGCTTGCCTTTAAATCGCCATTGGAAGCGGAGTTTGTCATAGAAGGGAAACTCGATAAACAGGACTCCCAAGCCAACACAGAGACTGGCAAGGACATCTGATGGGTAGTGAACTCCCAGATAGACCCTTGATACCAGCACACTGACTAGGTAGAGACCTAGCACAATTTGCATGATTTTTCTCCAGACCGGATTTTTCATCCGTTGACTGAGAATGACAATCAGAGAGCCGACCATCAAGGTTACAGCCAGAGAATGACCACTTGGGAAGGAAAATCCCTTCTCCTCAACCAAGTGTAAAATAGCTGGTCGTGGGCGCTGGTAGATGTTTTTAAAAGTCACGATTAAAAGTCCTGCTAAAGCCAGATTTCCCAGCATGAAGAAACTTTCTATCTTCCATCGCTTACGATAAAAGATAGAGGCTACGATGGCAACCCAAGTGATAATCACTGGAATATCAATCAAGCGTGTGATGGCTCGGAAAAGAATAGTCAAGTAATCTGGTAAGTCTCCTCGAACACCAGTCTGAATCGATTGGTCAAAACCGACCAGCGTTTCAGGGTAAAATTTGACCATGTAACCAAGAATAACGAAAAGTAAAAGGGCAAAACTGCCCTTCATTAAAAATGTTTGTTTATCTCTCATAATGTTTTAAGGTTGGTTTCAAGAGAACATACAACAACCAGAATGAAACGGAAAAGATTACACCCTCAATCAAGTTAAAAGGTAATACCATGGTCATTAGGTAGTTGGAAAGTCCCAAAATTTTTCCAATATCAAAGTTAGCAAACTTAGCGTACAAAGGAACAGCGTAAACATAGTTGAGAACCAACATAGCCACGGTTAAGCCAATAGTCCCAGCTAGAGAGCCTAGTAGGAAACGAAGGGCTGTCCGTTCCTTTTTCCAAATCAAAGCAAATACGATGACAAAAACTCCCAAAGCTACGATATTCATTGGCAAACCAATGTAAGTATTCACTCCTTGACTATTAAGAAGCAATTTCAAGAGTGAGCGAAGCAAGAGAATTCCTAGAGCAGCAGGCAGATCCATGACCACCAAGCCCACAAGGACTGGCAAGATACTAAATTCGATCTTGAGGAAGGACGCCGCTGGTAAAAGCGGAAAGTCAAAGTACATCAGCACAAATGAGATGGCTGATAAAATCGCAATGGTCGAAAGTCGACGTGTGTTTGTCATAACAGGTTCCTCCAATTTTCTATAAAATCAGAAGAAGTTAGAAAGGATTCCTCTATCTATTCTCACTTTTTATATCCCAAAAGTTCCCTCTCACTCTATTAAGGAAATTCAAGCAAGCGGTTACAGTTCAGCTATAAATCTATCAGAACAGACAAAGCTATTCTTTCGTCTTCTCCCATCCAGACTATACTGTCGGTTGTGGAATCTCACCACATCAGCTTGCGCTCGCGGACTTATTTGGCTAAGATATTTTAGATTTATCTAGGCGTCGCAGTCGAAGATAATACTTAAAGTATATCGAGACAAGACAACGACGAGAAAGCTAAAATAGATAGTCAAATTTACCGCCGGTCGGGAATTTCACCCTGCCCTGAAGACTCTTTTATCATAACAAAAAACGCTTGCAAGCGCAAGCATTTTGTTCATTTTCATTTTCATTTTTTATTTCAATTTATCCACTTCATAGGTATGAACGAGCTCAAGACCTGCAAAGTTCTGCTGGCGGAGGGCTTCGTAGACAATCATGCAGACAGTATTAGACACATTGAGACTGCGGACGTGTTCATCGTTCATAGGAATACGGAGAGCCTTCTCAGGATGTTCGCGCATAAAATCCTCAGGTAAGCCCTTGTCTTCACGTCCAAAGAGAAAATAATGGTCGTCGTTAGTCGATAAATCCACCTCAGAATACACTTTCTCAGCGAATTTCGAAATCAGATAGAGTTTGCCCTTCATCTGAGACATGAAATCCTCCAAACTCTCGTAAAAATAAATCTCTAGCTTATCCCAATAATCCAATCCAGCCCGCTTCATCTTGCGGTCGTCAATAGGAAAGCCCATTGGCTTGATGATGTGGAGGGGAGAATTGGTCGCAGCGCAAGTACGCGCGATATTGCCTGTATTTTGTGGAATTTGAGGTTCAAATAATACAATGTGATTTGTCATGACTTGCTTCCTTTCACCATTGCAAAAAAATAGCCACACTGCCCGGAGTCAAGCTCAGCAAACAGCGTGGTTAAGGCATCGTTAACTTACCTCACAACAGGTTTGAAGTAAATCAGCGAAACTACTTTCTTAGTATAACACTTTCAGAATCATTGTCAATAGAAACGACTTGATTTTTTCAATTTTTTCAAGCTATTTCCAAGGGTTTTTAGGAGAAAATTCTTAAATATCTGCAAAAATTGCTTACTCTTTTATACCTATCTGTGGACTGGGAATGATGATATTATGACCTCGTTATCTCAAATACTGCTGTATGAACCCACTCATTATGAATTTGTAAGTCATTTTCTATAACCTTACTAAAGGTGAAGCCATTTTTTAAAAGCACCCTCTGAGAGGCTAGATTACCTGTTGCCGTCCCTGCAATGATTCTATTGAAACCATAAATCGTGAAGGATTTTTCTAAAACTAGTTTAACCGCTTCGCTGGCATAACCTAAATTGCTAACATTTTCCCCAATCCTATACCCAATCTCTGCTGTTTTTCGATTATTCTCTAAAACACTTAAATTAATTCTTCCGACCATAACGCCTTGCGAATCTCTGATAAGATGCATGTAGACATCCCGATTCGTTTGTTCCGTTAACAATTCCCTCGTAATTTCTTTAAAACCTTCTAAATCAAAATAGTTAGCTGGTCTAGGAGATAAATTTCGTTCAAAATACTCTCGATTTTCTTTTTCAAAAGAATAGACGTCTAAACTATTTTCTTCAGACAACAGCTCTAAACTGATCATTACAAATCCTCTCCCATCATTATCTACATTCAAATTTTCTCATGTTTATACAAAGTGAAATTAACACGATTTAAATTAAGTACTTTTACTATTTTATATCGTCTCTACATTATGACACTGAACTTAGTTAAAATGATTATATTTGAATAACTTTGATTTTGTAGTGTAAATTCTACTATCAAAGTAGATAAACTAATTCATATTTTATCAAAAAGTTTCAAGCATACAATTATTAACTTTATTTCTCATACAATCTATCAATAAAAAGTTATAGAATAATTTCTCTTTACTTATCTAATGAAAACTTTGACAATACTATTTCCAAGGGTTGTAAAATCGTCCCTGATTCTGCAAGATAAGTAATAAACTAGCTACTAAAAACACAGCTGCCAAAAGCAAGGTAAGATAATCTCCTTTTTTCAAGGCCTGGTAACTATACCAAGTTCGCTTTTTCTCTTTCCCAAAACGGCGAAGCTCCATGGCAGTCGCGATGGTATCAATCCGTTCTAGCGAGCTAAAAATCAAGGGAGTGATAATGCGCAGATTGCCTTTGATTCGTTGCATGAGAGAAGCTTTCTTGGATAATTCCATCCCACGCGCCTCCTGAGACATCTTGATAGTAAAGAATTCTTCCTGCAAATCTGGAATATAGCGCAAGGTCAGGCTGACAGAATAGGCAATCTTATAGGGCACACCAATTTGATTTAAACTGGAAGCAAACTGACTAGGGTGGGTTGTCATCAAAAAGATAATAGCCAGAGGAATGGTGCAAAGGTACTTAATAGCCAAATTTAGCAGATAAAAGAGTTCTTGACTGGTCAGAGTGTAGGCACCGATTCCCTGCCAAATCACACTTCTCTCTCCGTAAAGTCCAACCCCATACTCGGGAGAAAAGAGATAGACCATCAAAACGTTTAAAACGGCAAATACAGTCGCAAAAACGGCTACAAAGGAAACATCCTTAAAACGGATTTCTGACAAATAGAGGAGAAAGACCGAAAAGATGGCAATCAGAACAAGCAGTCTGGTATCATAGCTAATCATGGCCGCCAATGACACGAGGATGAAAAAGAGGAGTTTCCCAGCTCCTGACAAGCGATGAATCACAGTATCTCTATGCTGGTAACCGATTAATTTTGCTTGCATCCTTCTCTCCTTTCTTTGTAAAATGCCGTTAAAGCAAGTGGATCCACATCTAGTTTCTTGGCCAAGTTGAAGATTGAAGTTTCTTTTAGGTTGGCTTTTACTAACAGCTCAGGATTGCTCAAAAGACTAGCTGGATCAGTATCGGCAATCAATTCCCCATCAACCATGACAAGAGCACGATCAGAATAATCCAGCATCAATTGCATATCATGGGTAATCATGACAATCGTATGCCCTTTTTGATGCAGCTCTTCGAGAAATTCCATAATCTCAGTATAGTTCTTCTGGTCTTGACCAGCTGTCGGTTCATCTAGGAGGATAATTTCAGCTCCTAAGACCAAAATTGAAGCAATGGTGACACGTTTTTTCTGACCAAATGACAGGGCAGAAATAGGCCAATTACGGAATTCATAGAGACCACAGATTTTCAAAGTTTCATAGACTCTCGTTTCAATTTCCTGCTCGTCCACACCTCGCAAACGGAGTCCCAGAGCCACCTCATCAAAAATCATATTGGTTGAAATCATTTGATTGGGATTTTGCAGCACATAGCCTACTCGTTCCGCCCGCTCTGCAACAGAATCTACTTTTATATCCTGTCCTTCCCAAAGGTAAGAACCTTCCGTCTGGATAAAGCTACTTAAGGCCTTGGCTAGAGTTGACTTCCCTGCTCCATTTTTCCCAACAATGGCAATCTTTTCACCCTTTTTAATATCCAGATGTAGGGACTTTAAAATCGGTCTATCATCATAAGAAAACGACATGTCCTCTAATTTAAAGAGTGACTGCAATTCTGGGGTTTCTTTTACCAGTTCCGTCCGCAACTGAACATGTCCTTTTGAGATAGACAAGTTGTCCAAATTTGCTAATTGTTCTTCCTTAGCTAAATCCACACCCAATTGACGGAGAGTGGTTAGATAAAGGGGTTCTCGAATTCCATTTTGTGTCAATAAATCAGTCGCCAGTAACTGGTCAGGACTCCCATTAAAGAAGATACGACCATCGTTTATAAGGACAATCCGATCCACAGGGCGATGCAGAACATCCTCCAAACGGTGTTCGATAATAAGGGTCGTCGTCCCCTCCTCCTTGTGAATCTGATCAATCAATTCGATAATATCCTGACCTGACTTGGGATCCAGATTGGCGAGTGGCTCATCAAACAAGAGAATCGGACTCTCATCAATCAAGACACCAGCTAGACTAACCCGCTGCTTTTGTCCACCTGATAAATCCTGAGGACGCTGAGCTAGTAAATCAAGAAGGTCTAGCTTTTCAGCCCATTTATGAACACGGCTTTTCATCTCCTCTAAAGCTGTTACATCATTTTCCAGAGCAAAAGCCAAATCCTCTGCCACAGACAGGCCGATAAACTGCCCATCTGTATCCTGCAAAACTGTGCTGACCAGATGAGACTTATCATAGATGCTCATATCAAAGGCTGCTTGCCCCTTAATCAAAAATTCTCCAGACGTCTGACCCTTGTAAATATTGGGAATAATCCCATTCAAACACTGACCCAAGGTAGACTTGCCTGACCCAGATGGCCCAACAATTAAAACTTTCTCTCCCTTATAAATGGTTAAGTCCACTCCTTGCAAGGTCGGTTCTTGTTGCGTTTCATACTGGAAAGAGAAATCCTTCCACTCAATTATAGCTTCTTTCATCTTACTCTCTTCATTCGCTTCTTAGACTTCTATTTTATCATAAATCTACCCCTTCTTGCAGTCTCTTCTCTTAAAATCTTAGCGCCAAAAAGATTCCTATCCTAGCTTACTTGCCTAACTAATCTATAAACATCGAAAAAGACTGGTTGCCCAGCCTTTTCCCTTATGTTAATCCTTTTTCAAACTTCCTGCACGAGTTTGAGTTCCTGCATAGGCAAGCAAGAGAAGAGTTCCTGCAATAGCTACAGATACACCATTAGCAATTCCCGCAACAATTCCTTGGGCAAATACTTTTTCTGCAGCTTCTTGATAAATCACAACATCTCCAAGTGGTGCCAAGACACCCCAAACAAGGGCATTTGCAAGTAGTTGAATGAGGTTAAAAATAAGAATATCTTTCCAGTCAAAGACACCATTGATCACGCGAACGTACTTTCTAAATAGCCCCACAGCTAGACCAAAGAGGCCGCTAGCGATAATCCAAGTCCACCACAAACCGTAACCAGCAAGAGAGTCCTTGATTGCATGACCAATCAACCCGACAAGCAAACCGATAATCGGTCCAAAAATAATAGAAAGTAACGCTTGTACCGCATACTGAAGCTGGATGCTTGTATTTGGAACAGGGGTCGGAATATTGATCATCCCGATGACGACAAAGAGGGCAGCGCCAATTCCGACAGCAACAACTTGTTTAATTGTAAATTTGATTTCCATACTATTTATTCTCCTATTTTATCCTTCTATTTTCTTTATTTCAATGGTCCAAGATGAACCGACACCCACATTGTAAGCTTTGGCAAAGGAACCTTGGTTGATAGCTAGACCTAAACGATAGAGAGAGTTGATGTAAAGGATGGGTTGCCCAATTCTCACATCTGCAAAAGATTTGCCATAGACAACCTGATTTTGATAGACCAGCATATCTGCATGATAGATAGTCACTTCAAAACGGTCACCGAATGCTGGTTCCAGCTTGTAAAATTCTTCTCGTGTGATAGAGGTCCAAAGCGAACCAAAACGTACATCTAGAATATCAATAGCTCCCTTCACCAGATGCTCTTCAATGATGGTCTCTACGACTGGAAGTTCCACAATCTGATCCACACTGAGCTCTGGCCCCACTTCCTCAAAAGAAATGTGACCACTGGCCAGTTTAGCACCAGTATAGGCATAAACATCACGACCGTGGAAGGTATAAGAATGTTCTGTGTTTTGACGTCTATTGGCCACTTCAGAAATTTCACGAATAGCTACAATACCAACATGTTTCTTGATAAAAGAAAGCGTCCCATTATCTGGCGTGACAATGTATTGATTTTTTGCAGTCTTGGCAACCACACTCTTACGTTTCGAGCCGACACCTGGATCGACCACCGATACAAACGTCGTTCCCTCAGGCCAGTAATCCACCGTCTGAAAGAGACGATAGCTCCCCTCAAAAATATTATAAGGCGTGATATCGTGCGTCAAGTGATGGATTTTTAAGGTTGGAGACTCTTCTAAAGCCACTCCAATCATAGCCGATACCGCACCATCAACCAGACCAAAGTCTGATTGTAATACCAGTAAATTATTATTCATTTTATCTCCTTGTATATCCTTTATCATACCATATTTCAGAGAAAGGTGCTAATAGCTATTTCAATTGATTAGGGTATAGTTTTACCTTATAGCAAATTTCCTACTAAAAACTCTGGTGATTAGCTAGTAGGTGCATTTTTTCTTGAAAAAAGGTATGATAGTTACATCATGAAAAAGTAGGTTTTATTATGAAAATTATCCTTGTCGGAGGGGGAAAAGTTGGTTCTGCCCTCTGTCGCTCCTTGGTTGCAGAAAAGCATGATGTTTTGCTGATTGAGCAAGACGAAGCTGTCCTCAATCATATTGTCAATCGCTTTGATATCATGGGTATCCTTGGTAACGGGGCCGATTTTACCATCCTTGAGCAAGCCAGTGTTCAGGATTGTGATATCTTTATCGCTCTGACTGAATACGATGAAGTGAACATGATTGCTGCCGTTCTAGCTAAGAAAATGGGGGCTAAAGAAACCATTGTTCGGGTGCGAAATCCTGAATACTCTAACTCTTATTTCAAGGAAAAGAATATCCTCGGTTTTTCTCTTATCGTTAACCCTGAGCTCTTGGCTGCCCGCGCTATCGCGAATATCATTGACTTTCCCAACGCCCTCTCTGTCGAACGTTTCTTTGGTGGACGGGTCAGCTTGATGGAATTCACTGTTAAATCCTCCAGTGGTCTTTGCCAAATGCCCATTTCTGATTTTCGGAAAAAATTCGGTAATGTCATTGTCTGTGCTATAGAAAGGGATCATCAAATTATCATCCCAAGTGGTGACATGACTGTACAAGATAAAGATAGAATCTTTGTCACTGGTAACCGTGTTGACATGATGCTCTTCCATAATTATTTCAAGTCTCGTGCCGTGAAGAGTCTTCTTATTGTTGGAGCTGGTAGAATTGCCTATTATCTACTAGGTATCCTCAAAGACAGTCGTATCGATACCAAGGTTATTGAAATCAATCCTGAAATCGCTAGCTTCTTTAGCGAGAAATTCCCAAATCTCCACATCGTTCAAGGAGATGGGACCGCAAAAGACATCCTACTGGAAGAAAGTGCTCAAAACTATGATGCCGTTGCGACTCTAACAGGAGTCGATGAGGAAAATCTGATTACCTCTATGTTCCTTGACAGGGTAGGTGTACAGAAAAATATCACCAAGGTCAATCGTACCAGTCTCCTCGAGATCATCAATGCGCCTGATTTTTCAAGTATCATCACACCTAAAAGCATCGCTGTAGATACGATTATGCACTTTATTCGTGGTCGGGTTAATGCCCAGTATTCAGACCTTCAAGCCATGCACCATCTAGCCAATGGCCAAATCGAAACCCTGCAATTCCATATCAAGGAAGCTAATAAAATGACTGCCAAACCACTTTCTCAACTGAAATTGAAAAAAGGGGTTCTTATTGCAGCCATCATTCGAAAGGGCAAGACTATTTTCCCAACTGGGGAGGATATGCTTGAAGTCGGAGACAAGCTCCTAGTAACGACCTTGTTGCCAAACATCACCAAGATTTATGACTTGATCGCGAGGTGAGAAATGAATAAAAGTATGATTCGTTACCTCCTTTCAAAGTTACTTTTGATTGAAGCTGTTCTCCTCTTGGTTCCTGTAGCTGTAGCTGTCTATTACCACGAATCGAGCCAAGTCTTTACAGCCCTCTTTACAACGATTGGGCTTCTCGTATTACTAGGTGGTTCAGGAATTTTACAAAAGCCAAAAAATCAACGAATTTACGCCAAGGAGGGAATCTTGATTGTTGCCCTCTGTTGGATCCTTTGGTCTTTCTTTGGCGGTCTCCCCTTTGTCTTTGCTAGACAAATTCCCAGCGTTATCGATGCCTTTTTTGAAATTAGTTCTGGCTTTACAACTACTGGAGCAACTATTCTGAACGACGTTTCGGTTCTCAGCCGTTCCCTCCTCTTCTGGCGAAGTTTTACCCACTTGATTGGAGGGATGGGAGTGCTTGTTTTTGCACTTGCTATTATGGACAATGCCAAAAATAGCCACCTAGAAGTGATGAAGGCTGAGGTTCCTGGACCCGTCTTTGGTAAGGTTGTATCCAAACTCAAAAATACTGCCCAGATTCTCTATCTCCTTTATCTAGCTCTCTTCTCCCTCTTTGTCATCATCTATTATCTAGCTGGCATGCCCCTATTTGATAGTTTTGTCATCGCTATGGGGACAGCAGGTACAGGAGGCTTTACCGTCTATAACGACGGGATTGCCCACTATGGCAGCTCACTGATTACCTATCTGGTTAGTATCGGAGTTCTGGTTTTTGGGGTAAATTTCAATCTCTACTACTACCTCATGCTCCGTCGTGTCAAGGCCTTCTTTGGAGATGAAGAACTTCGAGCTTACTTGGTCATTGTACTGCTTTCTACAGGCTTGATTAGCCTTAATACCCTCTATCTCTATCCAGGATTTTCAAAGAGTTTTGAAATGGCCTTCTTCCAAGTTTCCAATATCATTACGACGACTGGTTTTGGTTACGGAGATATTACCAACTGGCCCCTCTTCTCCCAATTTATCCTTCTCTTCCTTATGGGAATCGGTGGTTCTGCTGGTTCAACCGCAGGTGGACTCAAGGTTATTCGAGGCCTTATCCTTTCAAAAATTGCTAAAAATCAGATTTTGTCAATTCTATCACCCCACCGTGTTTTGACCCTCCATGTTAATAAAACGGTAATTGACAAAGATACCCAGCATAAGATTCTCAAGTACTTTGTCATCTATTCTATGATTTTGCTATCCCTTATCTTTATTGTCAGCCTAGATAGCAATGATTTTCTGGTTGTGACCAGCGCTGTCTTTAGCTGTTTCAATAATATCGGACCTATTCTAGGAACCACTTCTAGCTTCTCAATCTTTAGTCCTATCTCAAAAATTCTTCTCTCCTTTGCAATGATTGCAGGTCGATTAGAGATTTACCCAATCCTACTTCTCTTTATGAAGAGAACTTGGTCTAAGAGATAAAATACAACCACACCTTGTGTCTTACAAAGTGTGGTATTTTTATTTTCATACTCTTCGAAAATAAAATTCAAACCACGTCAGCTTCGCCTTGCCGTATATGTGTGACTGACTTTGTCAGTCTTATCTACAACCTCAAAGCGGTGCTTTGAGCAACCTGCGGCTAGCTTCCTAGTTTGCTCTTTGATTTTCATTGAGTATCAAATACCTCCCGCAACTCAACAAGTATCTTTGAATCCCGGTCAGACATTTCAATACCTGACTTAAGGAATTTAAGAGCCCAAAAACAACCCTCAGTCGACTGACCGAGGGTTCCTTATTTCATTATTCAAGAACTTGATTAGCTCAATGCATCCAAGGCATCATCCATTGAAAGAACTTCGTGGAAGACACGTTGTGTCAATTCAGTTTTTTGTTCTGGAGTGAGGTATTTAGTGTTTACACAGTATCCAGAGATACGTACGATAACGTCTTCACCTGACATGATCTTTTCGTAAACATCGTTCAAGTCCATAACGTTCAAGTTAACGTGTTGTCCACCGTTTTCAAAGTAACCATCAAGGATTGTTACCAAGTTATCAACTTGTTCGTCACGAGTCTTACCAAGAGCGCGAGGTGATACTTGTGTAGTCAATGAGATACCATCAGCCGCATAACTAAAGTCAAGGCTAGAAAGTGAGTTCAAGTTTTGCAACCATCCACCTTTAGCTTTATTAGATGGGTTAGCACCTGGTGAGAAGAATTCAAGTTTAGACAAGTTAACAGAACCATCTTCGTTGAGGTATACACCTTTGTGGACTGGTGAGTTACCAGTTTGTTTAGAGTAAGCAACGTTAGATGTGATAGTCAAAAGTGAAACTGTAGCTTCTGCATCTTTGTAAAGTTTGTGGCTACGTAGACGAGTTGTGTAAGCTTCGATCAACCATTCTGCCAATTCGTTTGAACGTGGGTCATCTTCACCCCAACGTGGGTATTCACCGATTGTTTCGTAATCGTAGATGTAGCCATTTTCGTCACGGATTGGTTTAACTGTAGCGTATTTGATAGCTGACAATGTATCAACAGTGTTAGCAAATCCACAGATACCGAATCCCATGTTGGCACGTTGTTTAGTTGGCAAGAAGGCCATTTGAACAGCTTCGTAGTTGTACTTATCAGTCATGTAGTGGATGATGTTCAAAGCATCTACGTAAGTGTCAGTCAACCAGTCAAGAGATTTTTCAAAGTTAGCTTTAACTGATTCAAATTCAAGAACTTCGTCACGGATTGGTTCGATATCAAATACTTTGTAGTCTTTGTGAACATCGTCGTAACCACCGTTCAAACCAGTAAGAAGGGCTTTCAATACGTTTACACGCGCACCGAAGTACTGGATGTTGTGGCGTTGTTCTTCATTTTCTGGGTCAAGTGGAGACACACAGCATGAGATACAGCTCATTTCACCATATCCGTCTTTAGCCATTGTTGTTACACCTTCGTATTGGATAGAAGAGTGTTTGTGGCTCATGTGCATACAGTAGCGACGGAAGTTGTATGGCAATTTATCAGTCCAAAGAACTGTCAAGTTTGGTTCTGGAGAGTTACCGATATTGTCAAGAGTGTTCAAGAAACGGTAGTCCATCTTAGTAACACGGTGACGACCGTCGTTACCCATACCAGCCATAGAAGTTGTGATGAAAGTTGGGTCACCTGAGTACAATTGGTCGTAAGCTTTTGTACGAGCAAATTTAACTGTACGAAGTTTCATAACGAAATCATCAACGAATTCTTGGATTTCTGATTCAGTAAATGTACCACGAGCAAGGTCACGTTCTGCAAAGATATCCAATACGATTGGTACACGTCCTAGAGATGTAGCAGCACCGTTGATAACACGGCAGACAGACATGAAGGCGATGTTAACCCATTGGATTGCTTCTTTAACGTTCATCGCTGGTTTGCGAACGTCAACTCCGTAAAGGTCACCCAAGCGAACAACTTGTTGCAATGCTTGATATTGAAGATTGATTTCTTCACGAAGACGGATTGTTTCTTCATCGATTTCTTCGATTGCATTCCAGTCGTTTACTTTTTCTTGCATCAAGTAGTCTGCACCGTAAAGAGCAAGACGTGCGTAAACACCGATGATACGTCCGCGTGAGTATGCATCTGGAAGACCAGTTACAGTGTGAGCGTGACGTGCGCGACGAATGTTTGAAGTGTAGGCACGGAAGATACCGTCGTTAACTGTTGTTACATATTTAGTAAAGATTTCGTGAACAGCTGGATCTGGTTCGTATCCATTTTCTTTCAAAGTAGTTTCAGCCATACGGATACCACCTTTTGGCATGAAGTTCAATTTGAAGAGTTCATCGTTTTGGATACCGAAGATAACTTCATTTTCTTTATCGATAAATCCTGCCGGAATGTCAGCAATAGATGTTGGACGAGTGTCCATTGGGAAACGAGTTTCTTCGTAGTGAGCCTTAGTTTCTTCTACAATTTTTTTGATGTGAAGTGAACGTTCTGTTGGTCCTGCGAGGAAGCTTTCGTCTCCATCATAAGGTGTGTAGTTAGCTTGTACGAAGCGTGATACACTTGCTTTTTCTTTCCAATCTACGCCTTTGAAGCCTTCCCAAGCTTTGTCAAAAATATCTTGTGCTTCAACAACTGTCTTAACAACCATGTTAATGTCCTCTTTTTTCTTTCTAGTAACAACCATCTGTTACATTCATGAGACAAGTATACCATACAGTAATCGTTTTCAACAAGTGGAAAATCCCTATTTTTACACTTTCTTTTCTAAAACAGTCTATATTTTGTTCCAAACTGTATTATATTTTTGAAAAAATTAAAGCCTTTTTTCTTTTTTTCAGAAAAAAGGGTATAATAAAAGAAAATAAGCAGTAAAAAGGGGACCAGACATGTTGATTTTTCCTTTATTAAATGATTTGTCAAGAAAAATCATCCATATTGACATGGATGCCTTTTTTGCTGCGGTCGAAATCAGAGATAATCCTAAACTCAGAGGAAAACCTGTCATTATCGGTAGCGACCCTCGACAAACAGGTGGGCGTGGTGTCGTTTCCACTTGTAGCTATGAGGCGCGAGCTTTTGGTGTCCATTCAGCCATGAGTTCCAAAGAAGCCTATGAGCGTTGTCCCCAGGCCGTCTTTATCTCAGGGAATTATGAGAAATACAAGACTGTGGGCCTCCAGATTCGAGCTATCTTTAAGCGTTATACAGATTTGATTGAACCCATGAGCATTGACGAAGCCTATTTAGATGTGACAGAAAATAAACTCGGTATCAAGTCAGCGGTCAAAATTGCTCGTCTCATTCAAGAGGATATCTGGCAGGAACTACACCTGACTGCTTCCGCAGGCGTCTCCTACAACAAATTCTTAGCTAAAATGGCCAGCGATTATCAAAAGCCACATGGTCTGACAGTGATTTTACCTGACCAGGCTGAGGATTTCCTCAAACAAATGGATATTTCCAAGTTTCATGGAGTAGGAAAAAAGACGGTGGAAAGACTTCATCAAATGGGTGTTTTTACCGGCGCTGATTTGCTTGAAGTCCCTGAAGTGACCCTGATAGACCGTTTTGGCAGACTGGGCTATGACCTTTATCGAAAGGCTCGTGGTATTCACAATTCCCCGGTCAAATCCAATCGTATCCGTAAATCAATCGGGAAAGAGAAAACCTATGGAAAAATTCTCCGTGCCGAGGAAGACATCAAAAAAGAGCTGACTCTCCTATCAGAAAGAGTCGCTCTCAATCTCAGTCAACAAGAAAAAGCTGGAAAAATTGTCATTCTGAAAATCCGCTACGAAGACTTTTCAACTCTGACTAAACGAAAAAGTCTGGATCAAAAAACGCAGGATGCTAGTCAGATCAGCCAAATTGCCCTGCAGCTCTATGAAAAATTAAGCGAGAAAGAAAGAGGTATCCGCCTGTTGGGGATTACCGTGACTGGATTTTAAAACCTTGAAGAGCTGTCCCTTCAAGGTTTTTTCTTATACAAATAAACGCACAAAACTATAGAGCAACAAGACACTACCGAGTACGATACGGTATTTACCAAAAAGAGTAAAGTCGTGTTTTTTCACATAGCTTGTCAAAAAGCGAATAGCGACCATGCTGACTGCAAAAGCGACTCCCATCGCAACCAAGAGCAAGAACAATTGCCCAAAGCTCAAGAGCTGTCCGACTTTCACAAATTTGAAAATCTTTAAGGCACTGGCTCCAAACATAACAGGAATTCCAAGATAGAAGGTAAATTCTGTCACAACAGAACGACTAGTTCCATTCAATAAACCACCGACAATCGTTGCCCCAGAACGGCTAGTCCCTGGTAAAAGAGCAAGAACTTGGAAGAGTCCGATATAGAAGGCTGTCGTATAAGGAAGCTTGTCCAACTCTGTTACACTTGGTTCGATAGCACGCGCTTTATTGCGCTTTTCCAAATAGATAAAGGCAATCCCGTAGATAATCAACATGAGGGCAACTGAAACCATATTATGGAAGTGGGTATCAAACCAATCGTCAAATTTAAAGACGGCAAGTAAAGGCAAGGTCGCAATCAAGACCTTCAACCATAGTCTCCAAGTCTTACGAACTTCCTGCTTGTCCTTAGTCGGTTTGAAGGGATTGAGCTTGTTAAAGTAAATCACCATAACTGCTAAAATAGCACCAAGCTGAATCACGACATTAAACATGGACATAAAGGCTTCACTCTGATTTTGGTATTGGATAAATTCCTCTGCTAAAATCAAGTGACCTGTACTTGAAATCGGCAGCCATTCCGTAATTCCTTCAACAATACCGAAGAAGATAGATTTTAAAATTTCAATAAGATACATAGATTACTCCTTTTTCTATCTTCCATTATAGCATATTTTTTCAGCCATTGATAGCTCTCTTTAAAAGGCACCGATACTGCCCCCGCCGCCACCTCCGGAGAAGCCACCACCAGAACTTCCATTTCCAGAAGATACGGAATAGGTACTTGCTGTGTTTGCGACATTGACATAATGGCTCATTTGTGCTGTTGAATGATAAAACATATTGTGCCAGCCATAAGCTACATAGAGATTGATATCTGGATTTTCCACTTGAATCTGATGAAACTTCATCAAATGACTGACCTTGTCTGCATAGCCAAATAAAGTCGCATAAACCAAGAGGCGATTCCAGACCACAATACTTTCCAATTCAGCCTGATCCAATCGTGCAATCTCACGCAACATATTTTCAAAACTGGTCCAGAGATAGTATACTTCTGCTCCTGCTTCATTTAGGACACCATCACGATTATCTAATCGAAGCTTCCAATAATAGAAAACAGCCAAAACCAAACCTAGAAAACCAAGTATTGGCAAGAGGAGGTAAAGATAGCCATAAACATCCAAACTGTACAAGAACAAACCAAATCCGATAAATAGGGGCAAGATAGTCAAGACCCCCATACCCACTTGCAAGGCCTTTTCCCCACCAGTTAAAGGACGGTAGTAATCCGGAAGCCCCCAGAAGGTAACTCTATTTCTCACTCCTTCTTGCATCTCTTTCAATACTTCTTCAAAAGAAGATTTGAGCTGACGCCCCTTTGCTTGAATCCGTTTTTCATCAGAAACTTTTGCTCTACGATAAAGACTATCAGATACCTTGTAATCCGCAAACAAATTGGAAAGAGTTTCTTCTTTTTTGCCTGAAAAAGCCAGATTTAGACAGTCTTTCTCAAAACTTGACAAACCATCTTCTTTTACTAGCTTCAAACCAACTGCATCTCCTTCTGAAATGATAGAAACATTCCCACGGTCTATCACATCTAGCAAGGTAGCTTGAATAAGTTGGTCAAAGGTAAATTTACCTGCTCCTTTTGTTAGAGGACTCACTTCTTCCAAGGAGGTCGAGTAGACTGCTTCTGATAAAACCATAGGCTCTAATTCCATTGGTGGTTCATAGATACGATGATTTTTGGCATATTTGACGGAAGGAGTGGTCTTTCTTCTATAGATGAAATAGAAGCAAATACTCAATAACAAGGAGATAGAAAGTATCGAAGGGAAGACCCAAGTAACGAGCTGCATACTCTGATCTTTTTCTCTAACAATCGAGTCTTCTATCTTATTAAACTCTTCTAAACGATTTCCTTTCAATCCCTGATCCCTAGCGCTAGCAAAATCAGTTCGAGGCCAGTAGGCATGCAATTCAACTCCCCGCTTAGGCGGAAGATTGTCTAAACGGATAGTATAATCAAGGTTACTCTTTTCAACCGTTCCCTCTCTAAAAAGTTTCCCTGTATGGAAGTAGAGTTTTTCAGCCCCCTTGTCTCCCCTTACATGAAATTCAAACTTTCCAATAGCTCCTGAACTATCTGTCAGAGGTTGCCAATTTAATTCAGCGATGTCATCATAAAGGAAAAGTAAATTCTTTAAGTTCCAAACGAGGTCAACTTCAACTGTGTCGCCTTCTTGACCTGAATTGTAGACTTTCACAGTATAACCATTCGCCTCTTCTGTCACTTCGCTAGTAACGTCTGTCAGTTCAGCACCGTTTTTCGAGGCCTGAACCTTTGGTTGAGGATCTATCTCAAATCCGCTAGGCATCTTGCCAGCACGTCCAAGTCCCACGATTTGCCCCTTAAAGTCCTCCTCAAACTGGTAAACTATCTTCTGTCTAAATTCTGCCGTATTGTCTGCATGAATATACAAATCTCCTTGATAAGAGTTTATCTTAAAATCAATGGCAAAAACCGAGAGTGGAAACATACAAAACAAACAAAATAACAGCAAGAAAAAAGTTTTTTTCATCAACTAAGTCCCCTTTTTTATCTTTGCTATCATTATATCATTTTTTCATAAGTAAGGGCTTACCTATGTTGAAAAATAGAGTTTTTTTCGATAAAATAGGAGACAGTTATTTTTTAATAGATTAGAAATAGGAGAAATCATGAGAAAAATATACTTATCTATTTTCACAAGTCTCTTGCTGATGCTGGGACTTGTCAATGTTGCCCAAGCCGATGAATATTTACGCATCGGGATGGAAGCAGCATATGCTCCCTTTAACTGGACTCAGGATGATGATAGCAATGGGGCTGTCAAAATCGATGGGACTAACCAGTATGCTAACGGATACGATGTTCAAATCGCCAAGAAAATCGCTAAGGACTTAGGTAAAGAACCTTTGGTTGTTAAAACAAAGTGGGAAGGTCTAGTTCCTGCCCTTACTTCTGGTAAGATTGACATGATTATCGCAGGTATGAGTCCTACTGCCGAACGCAAACAAGAAATTGCATTTTCAAGCAGTTACTACACTAGCGAACCAGTTTTGCTTGTCAAAAAAGATTCTACTTATGCAAACGCAAAATCTTTGGATGACTTTAACGGTGCAAAAATTACTTCTCAACAAGGTGTCTATCTTTATGACTTGATTGGTCAAATCCCAGGTGCTAAAAAAGAAACTGCCATGGGAGACTTCGCTCAAATGCGCCAAGCTCTTGAGGCTGGTGTCATCGATGCCTATGTTTCTGAACGTCCAGAAGCTCTGACTGCCGAAGCTGCTAACTCTAAGTTCAAGATGGTTCAAGTAGAACCAGGTTTCAAAACTGGAGAAGAAGATACAGCTATCGCCATCGGACTTCGTAAAGATGACAACCGTATTAGCCAAATCAATGCCAGCATTGAAACCATTTCAAAAGACGATCAAGTTGCCTTGATGGATCGTATGATCAAGGAACAACCTGCCGAAGCTACAACAACTGAAGAGACTAGCAGTAGTTTCTTTAGTCAAGTCGCTAAAATTCTTTCTGAAAACTGGCAACAACTCTTGCGTGGTGCTGGTGTCACTCTTTTAATCTCTATCGTCGGAACCATCACAGGTCTCATTATTGGACTTGCCATTGGTGTCTTCCGTACTGCTCCTCTATCTGAGAATAAGGCCATTTATGGCTTACAAAAACTAGTCGGCTGGATTCTCAATGTCTACATTGAAATTTTCCGTGGTACCCCAATGATCGTTCAATCGATGGTTATCTACTATGGAACTGCCCAAGCTTTCGGTATTAACCTTGACCGCACACTTGCTGCTATCTTCATCGTTTCGATCAACACTGGTGCCTACATGACTGAAATCGTTCGTGGTGGTATCCTAGCAGTTGACAAGGGACAATTTGAAGCTGCGACTGCTCTTGGTATGACTCATAACCAAACCATGCGTAAGATTGTCCTACCTCAGGTTGTCCGTAACATCCTACCAGCAACTGGTAATGAATTTGTCATCAATATCAAAGATACATCTGTATTGAACGTTATCTCTGTTGTCGAACTTTATTTCTCAGGAAATACAGTGGCAACACAAACCTATCAATACTTCCAGACATTTACAATCATCGCCGTGATTTACTTTGTCCTCACCTTCACCGTAACACGTATCCTACGCTTCATCGAACGCCGCATGGACATGGATACCTATACTACAGGTGCTAACCAAATGCAAACGGAGGATTTGAAATAATGACACAAGCAATCCTTGAAATTAAACACCTCAAAAAATCCTATGGACAAAACGAAGTGCTAAAAGACATTTCACTCACTGTCCACAAGGGAGAGGTAATCTCTATCATCGGAAGCTCTGGAAGCGGAAAATCAACCTTCCTACGCTCCATTAACCTCCTTGAAACGCCAACTGATGGACAAATCCTTTATCATGGACAAAACGTCCTCGAAAAAGGCTATGACCTCACGCAATACCGTGAAAAATTGGGAATGGTGTTCCAATCCTTTAACCTCTTTGAAAATCTAAACGTTCTTGAAAACACAATCGTCGCTCAGACAACTGTCCTTAAACGTGAACGTACAGAAGCTGAAAAGATTGCCAAAGAAAACCTAGAAAAGGTCGGCATGGGAGAACGCTACTGGCAAGCGAAACCAAAACAACTCTCAGGTGGTCAAAAACAACGTGTGGCCATCGCTCGTGCCCTTTCCATGAATCCTGACGCTATTCTCTTTGATGAACCAACATCAGCTCTCGATCCAGAAATGGTTGGAGAAGTCCTCAAAATCATGCAGGATTTAGCCCAGGAAGGCTTGACCATGATTGTTGTAACTCACGAAATGGAATTCGCCCGCGATGTCTCTCATCGTGTTATCTTTATGGATAAGGGTGTGATTGCTGAAGAAGGTAAACCAGAAGACCTCTTCACCAATCCTAAAGAAGACCGAACAAAAGAGTTCCTTCAACGCTATCTCAAATAAAAAGAAAAGGCTGCATCAACCGTGCAGTCTTTTTGCTGTCCTTATACTCTTCGAAAATCTCTTCAAACCACGTCAGCTCTATCTGCAACCTCAAAACAGTGTTTTGAGCAACCTACAGCTAACTTCCTAGTTTGCTCTTTGATTTTCATTGAGTATCAAAATGAAAAGGCAGACCCTATTCAAGAATCCGCCATTATCCAAAGATTAATCTTCAAATTTTTCATGATTTTTATCATAGAAATCAATTAAACCTAGAGCCGTTTCAAACGAAATATTTTTTACTTTTGCACGCCCCTGCGCTAGAGCAATGATAGACATTTCACGCGCATTCGTTTCTTTAGAGATACGGTAGCCTGTGATTTTCTTATCACGAACCCAGCCAACAACTGATTCTACTTTTTCAAAGTTTGACTTAGCCATGTCCTTCTCCTATTTTCTTCTTTACGATATTTAATTGTATACGTTTTTATGTCTTTTGTCAATAAAAAAACATATATTCAATAAAATAAATGATTCAGAATCTTCTTACTTCCTTTTTAAAGCCGATAATATATAGGTTTTTGCTTACTATAACCCATTAGTACGCTCCTAAAAAACAATTGTATTATTAAATTTTAAACCCGTAAAAATATTCATATATACTGAATGCCAGTTTCTCAATAGGATAGACAGGATTTACTATTTCATTCTATATATTCCTTTTAAATCAACAAGTCCACTAAAGATAGTCTTTCACTCCACACTATCTCTAAACCATTCCGTTTTCTTTCTCCTTCTTTGGTTCCTTTCCTGTCCTTATCTATATCTTATTTATTTCACAACCGGTACTACTTACTTTGTCCAATCTTGCACCTTCTGATTACATACCCGCTTTCCAACTAGTCATTTGAAAACAGCAGCACTTGCCGTTTCATGTCTAGCACTATTGTTTATCTCACGAGTTTTTTCAGCCGACTCACCTAACAACCATCTCATAAACATTGATTATTTTTTCTGATTCCTATTATATTTAGTGAAAGTTCAAATTAGGAGTATATACAATTGGGGATTTCAAAAAACTTCCTTATATATAGTAAGTAATTCTGTCGCCTTAATATAAACAGAATCAAAAATAATAGGTGCTATAGTGAGTTGTAGTAGAAATAGCACGATAGATTTCCTAAGTCCATAGGAATCGCCCCCTTTCTTCACCCTCATTATAACACCTATACATCAGTTGTGCAAATAATATGATATTTTTTTATTAGTCCTCAGACAAGCATATTATAGAGCGTTTCATTACCATTTAAGTTAATATAAGCTGGATCAAAACCTTCCATTCGACGAATCAATCCTGCATAATCATGCTTATCTGCCAAAGCGATCCCAATTAATACTGGTCCTGTTCCCTTGCTAGCTCGTTTGATATACTCAAAACGTGTGATATCATCATTTGGCCCCAGGATATCATTTACAAACTCACGCAGAGCACCTGGACGCTGTGGAAAATTGACCACAAAGTAATGCTTGATCCCATCATAAATCAAGGCACGTTCTTCCATTTCTGGCATACGGTTGATATCATTATTTCCTCCAGAAATGATACAACAAATGGTTTTCCCCTTGATATATTCAGCTAAAACTTCTAAAGAAGCAATACTAGCCGCTCCAGCAGGTTCTGCGACAATCCCTTGCTTAGAGTAAAGGTCAATCAAGGTTTCAGAAATCAACCCCTCATCGACACCTACTAAGGTTTGAACATGTTGACGAGTTGCTTCATAGGTCAATTGACCTACCTTTTGTACAGCAATCCCATCCGCAAATTTGTCAATTTCTTTGAGTTTGACTGGCCCACCAGCTTCAAAGGCCGCCTTCATGGAACGCGCTCCATTAGCCTCTACTCCAATGACTTCAATTTCTGGACTTGTTTCCTTGATATAGGTAGAAACCCCAGCAATGAGACCGCCACCACCAACAGGAACCAAGACAGCATCAAAATCAATCGATTCTTTTCGAGCTTCTTCTAAAATCTCATAAGCAACAGTCCCTTGACCTGCTTGAACATGGGCATCATCAAAGGGATCAATAAAGGTACGATTTTCAGAAACTGTAAATTCTTGAGCTGCCTTAGCAGAAGCATCAAAGGTATCTCCAACTAGTTTAATGGTTACGAACTCCCCACCAAAAAAGCGAACCTGACCAATCTTTTGTTGCGGAGTTGTAATGGGCATAAAGATAGTAGCAGGAATCTTCATTTCATTACAGGTATAGGCTACTCCCTGCGCATGATTCCCCGCCGAAGCGCAGACTACCCCACGCTCACGTTCTTCCTTGCTGAGCTGGGAAATGGCATAATAGGCACCACGAATTTTAAAAGAACGAACACGTTGGGCATTTTCCTTTTTCAAATAAATCTTAGCACCATACTTCTCCGACAAATAATGGTCATAATCCAGTGGGGTATTCACAACCACACCGTTCAAGACTTTATGAGCCTTGATGATATCTTTTGAACTTAACATCATTTTCTCCTAGACTATTTCATACTTATCTCAATCCATCCTTTTAAAAAGAGATGAATTGATTATAAAAGCGAGTTAGTCCCCCAACTCGCCTTCACCTTAATTTCTATCAATTAGTTATAGATTTTGAATGCATCATCGTCGTTTTTACCAACGAATGGCATTGCTTTACGCAATTCTGCACCAACTTTTTCAATTTCAAGGTTAGCTGCTTGTTCACGGTAAGCAGTCAATTTTGGACGTCCAGCTTTATAGTCATTTACAAAGTCATTTGCAAATTTACCATTTTGGATGTCTGCCAAGACAGCTTTCATATTTTCTTTAACTTGTTCAGTGATTACACGTGGACCTGATACATAGTCACCGTATTCAGCAGTATTTGAAATTGATTGACGCATTTTCTTGAATCCACCTTCGTAAATCAAGTCAACGATCAATTTCATTTCGTGAAGAACTTCAAAGTATGCCAATTCTGGAGCGTAACCTGCTTCTGTCAAGACTTCGAAACCTGCTTCGATAAGGGCAGTCAAACCACCACAAAGTACAGCTTGTTCACCAAACAAATCTTCTTCAGTTTCTTCTTTGTAAGTTGTTTCAAGAAGACCTACACGAGCAGCTCCAACACCTTTACACCAGTCCATAGCAATGTTTTTAGCATTTCCTGTTGCATCTTGGTATACTGCGTAAAGAGCTGGAACACCAAATCCTTCTTCGTAAGTACGACGTACCAAGTGTCCTGGTCCTTTAGGAGCACACATGAAGACATCTACATCTGCAGGTACTTTGATAAATTCAAAGTGGATGTTGAAACCATGAGCAAATCCAACTGCATTCCCAGCTTCCAAGTTTGGAGCGATTTCTGCTTCGTACAATTCTTGTTGGATTTCGTCTGGGGCCAAAATCATGATAACGTCAGCCAATTTAGTAGCTTCTGCTACTGTGTATGTGTCAAATCCGTCTTCTTTTGCTTTATCAAAAGATTTACCTGGACGTACACCGATGATGACATCGCGACCTGAGTCACGCAAGTTTTGAGCATGCGCATGCCCTTGTGAACCATAACCGATAACGGCGATTTTTTTACCGTCAAGTGCTGCTACTTTAACATCTTTTTCGTATTCCATTTGAACTGCCATAGTTTTTTCTCTCTTTTCTATTATTTATTGCCTTTTAGGCTGGTTTAACAAATTTAAGTTGGATTTTTATACTCAATGAAAATCAAAGAGCAAACTAGGAAGCTAGCCACAGGCTGTACTTGAGTACGGCAAGGCGAAGCTGACGTGGTTTGAATTTGATTTTCGAAGAGTATTAATCGCGGGTAAATCCAGTTGCACCCGTTCTAGCGATATTGCGAATACCGTATGGTCGAATGACTCGCAATAGAGCTTCACTCTTTTCAGCATTTCCTGTCATTTGAATAGTAATCGAGCTTGGCGCTACATCTACCACCGTTGCACGGAAAGGTTGAATAATTGCTAGAATCTCAGCTCGCTTCTCGGCTGGCGCTGACATCTTAACCAAAATCACCTCGCGCTCCAAATGAGGCTTGTCTGTAATATCTCGAATGCGAATCACATCAATCTGACGATTAAGTTGCTTAATGATTTGCTCCACTTCATCATGAGAAGCTACATCAATAATAATGGTGATGCGCGATACATTCGGATCTTCTGTTGCTCCAACAGAGATACTTTCGATATTAACCTGACGACGAGACAGAACGCCAGTAAAGCGATTGAGGACTCCTGATCGATTTTGTAGTTTTGCTGTTAACATTCTACGCATGGAACTTCACCCCCAACATCTCATGATTACTCTTACCAGCTGGTACCATTGGTAACACCTGTTCCTTACGAGAAATATCTACCTCGATTAGCATAGGAACATCCTCAGTGATCACTTCAAGGTCTTGAGCCAAGGTCTCAGGATTGTCAAACTTATAGTTTTTAATACCATAAGCCTGTGCCATCAATTGGAAATCAGGAAGAGTATCAAAGACCGACTCTGATGTTCTACCTTCATAGAAGGATTCCTGCCACTGGCGGACCATTCCAAGCGAGTGGTTGTTCAGCATAACCACCTTGATTGGCACCTTGTAAATGTTCAAAATAGCCAATTCCTGGTTGGTCATTTGGAAACCACCATCCCCAACAAACAAGACTACTTCCTTATCTGGGTTAGCAATTTTAGCACCGATTGCTGCTGGGATTCCAAATCCCATGGTTCCTAAACCACCTGAAGTCACTAACTGACGTTCATTTTGGTAGGGATAATACTGGGCTGTCCACATTTGGTGTTGACCAACGTCTGTTACCACAATGGCATCACCATTCGTCAATTCACCAATGCGTTCAATAACGGCTTGAGGTTGAACCACACGTTCTTTCTTATCATAAGAACGAACACGGTTCTTGTCTTTAGTGACTTTTTCAATCCATTTTTCAGTATTGTTATGAACTGTCGGTTCAGCCAGCAACATTTGCAAGGCTTTCTTAGCATCTCCAACTACAGGAATATCTGCACTAATAATCTTGCCAATCTCAGCTGGGTCAATATCAATGTGTGCAACCTTAGCATTCTTAGCGAAAGTCTTAGGATTCCCCGTCAAGCGGTCATCGAAACGACAACCAATACTAATCATAAAGTCCGCTTCCGTCATGGCAATATTAGCTGCGAATGACCCGTGCATGCCTCCCATTCCAAGGAAGAGTGGATGACTCGTTGCAATCGTACCTTGCCCCAAAAGACTGGTTACCACTGGAATTTGATATCGCTCTGCAAATTCATTTAGTTCCGCAGCAGCTTCAGCATAACTAATTCCACCACCAGCCAGCAAGACTGGCTTTTTAGCCTTGGATAATTGCTTCAAGATTTTCTTGATTTGCATATCATTTGGCTCAAGAGTTGGCTGATAGCTTGGTAGGTTCACTTCTGATGAATAAATGAAGTCTGTTTCTAAAGCAGATACGTCTTTAGGTAGGTCAATTACAACTGGCCCTGGACGTCCTGTAGTTGCGATATGGACAGCTTCCGTAATGATTCGAGGGATATCAGCTGTCTCACGAACTTGGTAATTGTACTTAGTGATTGGCATGGTAATTCCCACAATGTCTGCCTCCTGAAAGGCATCCTTCCCAATACCTGCTCGCGCCACCTGACCTGTAAATACCAAAAGGGGAACGCTATCGCTCATGGCATCTGCAATCCCTGTAATGGCATTGGTTGCTCCCGGTCCGCTAGTGACGACGGCAACACCCAACTTTCCAGTTGATTTGGCATAACCTTCAGCTTCATGCAGACAACCTTGCTCATGGCGCCCTAGAATGTGGCGAATGCCTTTAAAATTATATATCGCATCATAAAAAGGCAAGACCGCACCACCAGGATAACCAAAGATGGTATCAATTCCTAAATCACGAAGTGTTTCCAAAACTAGGTCCGACCCCGTCTTAGGAGATTCTAAACTGATTTTCTCCATTGTTCCCCTTTCTTTCCTCTTAAAAATAACTTGTTACTATCATACCACTTTTTCAAAATTTTTCAAGACAAAAGAAGAAATTTTCTGAATTTTCTATTTTAACGTTTATTTATGAATGTTATTTTGGTTTTTATTTAAAAGATACCGATTTCATTATTTAAAAAGAAAAAAAGAACTGATTTCTCAGTCCTTCATTAATCTTATTCCACACTAAATAGGTATGGGTAAACAGGTTGTTGACCTTGGTGAATCTCGACTTCAACGTCTTCGAATCCTTCTGCGATTTCTTGAGCAATTTCATTGGCAAGTTCTTCGCTTCCGTCTTCACCGACATAGAAGGTTACGATTTCACTATCTTCATCCAACATATGTTTCAAGGTTTCTGTCAAGGTTTGATGCATATCAGGGTTTGACACGAGGATTTTCCCATCCACCATACCAAGATTATCGTTTTCATGGATTTCTAAACCATCAATGGTTGTATCACGCACAGCTGTTGTGACGCTTCCGCTAACGACATCGCTAAGAGCAGCAGTCATACGCTCTTGGTTTTCTTCGATGGACTTGCTTGGATCAAAGGCGAGAAGACTTGTCAAACCTTGTGGCAAAGTACGAGCTTCCACCACTACTGCTGGTTGCTCCAAAACTTCTGCTGCAGATTGAGCTGCCATAAAGATATTTTTGTTGTTTGGCAGGAAGATAATGTTACGAGCGTTGACCTGTTCAACAGCCTTGATAAAGTCTTCTGTTGAAGGGTTCATGGTTTGACCGCCTTCGATAACATAATCCACACCTTGAGAACGGAAGATATCTGCTAGACCTTTACCAGCCACCACAGCAATCAAAGCATATTCTTTTTCTTCAGCTGGTTTGCTAACTTGAGCAGCTTCTTTCTCAACCTGTGCTTCGTGTTGGTTACGCATATTGTCAACTTTTACCTTGACCAAGCTACCATATTTAAGACCTTCTTGCATAACAAGTCCTGGATCTTCTGTATGGACATGGACTTTAACAATTTCATCATCGTTAACAACGAGGAGAGAGTCTCCAAGCTCATTCAAGTAGTTACGGAATTCGTCGTATTCAAAATCTTTGGCATAAGTTGGACCTTGCTTGAGAGCTACCATGATTTCAGTACAGTAACCAAACGTGATGTCCTCAGTCGCTACATGACCAGCCACAGACTTATGATGCTCTGCATTGATCATCTCACTCATGTTAGCAGGTGTCGCTACAAAGTCCTCAGATGCAATATATTCACCAGTAAGGGCTGAAAGGAAACCTTCATAGATGAAGACTAGTCCTTGACCACCTGAATCTACAACGCCAACTTCTTTCAATACTGGAAGCATGTCTGGCGTTTTAGCTAGAGCTGTTTTAGCACCTTCCAAGGCTGCGCGCATGACTTCAACAGCATCATCTGTTTGCTCAGCCTTTTTCTTAGCACCTATAGCAGCTCCACGAGAAACTGTCAAAATCGTTCCTTCAACTGGTTTCATAACGGCCTTATAGGCAACTTCCACACCTGATTGGAAGGCAAGGGCCAAGTCTTGACCTGTTAACTCGTCTTTATCCTTGATGGCTTGTGAAAATCCACGGAAAAGCTGAGAGGTAATAACACCTGAGTTCCCACGCGCGCCCATCAAAAGACCTTTAGCAAGAATGCTCGCTACCTCTCCAACTGTAGAAGCTGGCTTGTCTGCAACTTCTTTAGCTCCATTTTCAATGGTCATTCCCATGTTTGTTCCAGTATCTCCATCTGGAACTGGAAAGACGTTTAATGAATTGACATATTCAGCTTGCTTATTCAAACGAGTTGATGCAGCCTGCACCATTTCTTGAAATAAGCTAGTAGTAATTTTTGACACGGTTATTCTCCTACAACTTTGATATTTTGAATGTAGACATTTACAGTCTGAGCAGTAATTCCAAGTTGGTTTTCCAAACTAAAACGAACACGCTCTTGAATGTTTTTTGACACTTCGCTAATCTTTGTTCCGTAGCTCAACACGGTATATACATCAACTGCAATACTGCCATCTTCGGCCGCTTTTACGACGACACCTTTGGAATAATTTTCCTTACCTAGAAGGGCTTGGAAATTATCTTTGAGGGCATTTTTACTAGCCATACCGACCACACCAAAAATCTCAGTTGCTGCTCCACCTACGACGGTTGCAATCACTTCATCTGTTAGTTCGATTTGACCATCTTTTGTATTAATTTTTACAGTCATCCTTTTTACCTCAACTAGTTGATACTCTATTTTATCATATTTCAGCCCAAGTGTAAAAGCAGAATACTGTATCAGCGGATATTTACTCTATTTTTCAAATGATTTTATATCTACAGTAAAAGAAAAAAGACCCTAAGGTCTCCTTACTTTTATTATTAAACGCGTTCAACTTTACCTGATTTCAAAGCACGAGCTGAAGCCCAAACTTTTTTAGGTTTACCATCGATAAGAACAGTAACTTTTTGAAGGTTTGGTTTTACGGCACGTTTTGTTTGGTTCATCGCGTGTGAACGGTTGTTTCCTGATACAGTCTTACGACCTGTAAAGTAACATACTTTAGCCATTGTGTTTTCCTCCTATTAGATCTAATATAGCGGATGTGCTAGCACCACATACCGTACTATGTTATCACACTTTCTTCATTTTTGCAAGGGAATTGGAAGATTTGTTTGTGTCTAAATTTTTGGGAACAATCAAATATCCTTATAACTCAATAATAAAGCGAGATTTTTCAGACAAAAAAACTGGAAAAAGTTCCTCACTTTACCCCAGCCCTTGACTATATTGCACTTTTTATGCTACAATATTGTTTGACTGATTAAGCAAAGTGTTGGTTTGTCTTAATCGGTGGTGTAGGAGTTGCTGCTTCTACACCTTTTTCGTTTTTATTTACTTTATTATTGTAACACACATTAGACAAAAAAGCAACTGTTTTGCATAAAAACATGACAAAAACACCTCTAAAAATTCTCTTTTTTAGAGGCTTTTGTCTGCCCTTTTACATCATTTATGTCCTCTTTTTCTGATAACGGCTCCGTGTGGCCTATGGTTAATACGAAATCCTGCACCTAGTCCCGTTACCCTAAATTCTTCGTACTCTTGTCTCCAAGCTCCAAAAAACAGCTCGTACAGCTGATCAATTCGTTCAATAAGAATCATCCTGGACATGGTACAAGCCCCTTCGATGGACCAATACATCCCTCGATGTTTCATGCGGTAAGTGACCTTTCGGTGCTGACTCTCCATTACCCCTATTCCCCGTGAGGACAATCCTCTAAGTTTAGGTGGTCTAGTATCACAAAAATTTCTTAATAATTTCTTACGAAAATTGTAAAAATTATCAAGAGCTTCCTGACTTTCTATGAGAGATTTAACTGTATCTAGTACGGTCTGAAGCAGGCTCTTCTGATGATTTTTGATGGCCTTAAAAGCAAGATCAAGTAGTGTAGATGGGTACGGCTTCAGGAATCTTTTAAGTTCTTCATTGACATGATAGGCATCCCAGAAATGCTCATGACGTTTAATCCGTAGAGCTTTCTTGATTTCTTGAAATATTCTGCGAGAATAGCCTTTACCATTATCCGAATTTGTGATAAGTATAGTTTGGTCAGTAATCTCAAAATGATTGTAGAGATAGTCGATCAATTCTTCCTTTGCTTGTTCATGGCTTGTATGGATAATCTCATACTTATTCTCCAGTACATACCGATTATTACCAACCTTCTTCGCTCCAGTATGAATCAGAAAATGTGCTAAGTCTGTATTGTGTCGTTCATCATTGCTTGATGTTGTCTTGACGAGCACACCATCTCCCTCCAGGTAGATTTTATCTGCCTGGATTTTTCTCGGTTGCTCATCACCTTTAAAAAGCCGATAACGTTCCCTCTCCGAAAAGAGCCTGCCTGCCATTTTTACAGACTTCAATACAGCATCCTTTGTTATCTCCAAGCGATAAGCCATCTTAACTGTACGACAAACTTCACGGTAGGATAAAACGGAAGCGTGTTTTGCCATGTGAAAAATCAATTCAGGAGAATAACGCATATACTTTTCTAGACCTAGCCACTCATCTACAGGATAACAGCTTTTCTTTCCCTTTCGCCAGCGATTTCTAGAAAAGGTCACCTCTCCAAATGTAAAGACAACTGTCCTCTCTGTACTATCTATCCTTTTATACCCCTTCTGTCTCATGGAGGGAGCTATCTTCTCGTCATAATCTCTTACTCGCTTCAGGAATTGCTGCTCACGTTTGCGATCTAGTTCTGCGACAAATTCTTTTTCATCAAATCTAAACATACTCTCTATTGTACTGAAATCATAATAAAAAGTATAAAGATTTTAGTTCAGAGGTTCAAATGTTTTTTGTCAGTAAAAATAAAAGCCTTCCCTTATTGGGAAGGTTATTTAACTATAATTATATTTATAGTTATAATGGTAAACTTTCGATTAGTTTATCAAGGTAATCTGATGCAGACTTTGCACCAGCTGCTTTAGCAATTTCATCCAATTTTTTCCGATTGCTTGGTTTCAAAGTAAACTGAAATTGTTTCTTACGTTCAAAACTTTCAAAGTTGGCTACATCTGAAATCTGCTCAGGTTGATGGGTTGCTTCGATAATCTGCGAAATCTCTTTTTCTTTTGGTGTGAATGCCATGACAATCTCCTTCTAATTATATTTATAATTGTATTTGTGTTTATAAATATAATTATATTGTATCATAAATTTTTGAAAAAGTCTGCTCCAGCTCAGCGAAAAACTTTTTGTGTTTTTGATAAAGCTCAGGATTCTCCTTCATATCTGCAATAGAGATCTTATCAATCGTGGAATGATTGAATAACTCTTTTGCTGGTACGATACCTAGAAGGTTGTCTGTTCCCTTCTCTTTAGCTTCAAGTCCCAGAGCTTCCAGTAACTCTCTTGATGATCCATAGTTCGGTCGGATCATATTTGCTAAGAAATATAGCTCAGCAGTAATGTATGATTCCCTTGTACGATAGTCAATTACATCCTTTCTGAATGCTTCTAACCGAGTTGATAGATTGAATTTGGCATTATAACCAAACTCTGAAGGAGTCAAGGGACTAATAATAGCGTGACTGACCGCAACAGCATTTTTAGTAGCTGTCGCAAAGTCTGGTCTACAATCAATCAAGATATAGTCAAACTGATCCAACTTTTTCTTTTCGTAGTTATCCTCTAGCCAAAGATAAAGTAACATATTTTTCTTATCGCTGTTCTCCAGATCTCGTTCTACAGTGTCAAGTTGCACCGAGCCTGGAATTAGACTGATATTTTCCTTGACTTGCTTAATATCCACGTCGCCTCCTTTGAAGGCATTCGCAATCGTATTCTTACTTTCGTAAATATTGTAGCACTGAGTCAAATTACACTGATGGTCTAAATCTATAAAGAGAATCTTATGACCTTTCTTAGCCAGCCATTCCCCATAATTAAAAGTTAAAGTTGTTTTCCCAACACCGCCTTTAATAGCAGCAAATGTGATAATCTTCATTTGATATCCTCCTGTTTTTCTATACTTCTATTATACCATTATAATTATATTTGTCAATATGTTTATAATTATATTTATAATTATTTTTACAATGAAGTTTCTCTTCCCCTTTCGCCAGCGATTCCTAGAAAAGGTTATCTCTCCAGATATAAAGACAACTGTTCTCTCTGTACTGAAATCAAGACTAGATTGAAAACATCAGAAATTTCTACAAGATTTTTCCATCTTCAAAACGTCGGTCAACTTTCTCTTCTCGACTACGCACGTGCTCCTTAACATCTCTATAATCTGTGTAATGTTTTAGAGTATCGTCAAAGAACTCTTGTAAGGCTCCTTTTTCAATTTGGAATTGTTTGATCAGTTGACTGACATCTTCCAGTCCCATATCTTTTGGAACTCCTAAATCATCCAATAGTTGTACCGCCGCAAGACTATTTTCTGGAGATTGCTGGATGGCTAAAAGTGCTCCTTCAATTTTATGATAACGTCCAAGTCGCTCATCTAGCTGTCTTAATTCCTCCTGGGTAGTCTCGATTTTTTCATTAAAGCGCTCCTCCAAATGTTGAAATTGTGCTCCATCTGTCACGCCGTGCTCAACTAAGAAATTATATTCCTTAATCAGTTCACGCATAGAGGAAATTTGAGCGTTTTTAGTTACAAGTGTTTCTCCATTTTGTTTGGCCAATTGCCTTGCGACAGTCAAGCCCATCATGTATCTATTTTTTTGAGATTGATCAGGATTGAGAAAATAAAAATAGTCTTTCTCTTTGATATAGATGGTATAATTTCCATCCTCATTTTTATCAACTTTGTGAGAAGGTATTAAAATTGTACCACTATTTAAAGCTCCCATATCCATCTGCACGTAAATGCCTTGCTTACTTTCTTGCTCGACCTGCCAGGATTCCACTTCCAATTTCAATTCAAAATCATTTGCCGTTTTTTCTTTTGATTCTTTATATTGTTCTTTCAATTCCTCCACATCAAAAACTAACTGATTCTTAGAAATTCTCTCTTTTATTTTTTCAAGAGAATAGAGTCCTTTCTTCGATAATGTATCATCTCGGACATTTCTTTGTTGAGGCTGATCAAGTAATTTATACTTCACAAATTTACCAGAGAAATCAATCTGAAGATCAAGCGCAGCTGCTTTATGTTTAAAATCTTCTAACGAAAGAGAGTGCTTCAGAAGAAAATCAAGACGTTCCTTAATTTCAAACCGATAATTATTTTGTCGCCGCCAAGCAGAATACTTTGTATAAGAATTTTTCATAGTAGGCTCAATAATTTTAGCGCCATATCGTGCCGCATGTTTGTCCGAAATGGCTCTCAGATTTTTCAATGTTTTCTTTTCCCAACGAAATTTCTTGAGCGTTGAAGTATTGGTTGTATTAAGTATGATGTGATTATGAAGATGATCTTTATCCGTGTGTGTTGCAATCACAAACTCATAATTTCCACCTGTCAATTCTAACATCGTTTGGCGGCCAATTTCATGAACTTGCTCAGGAGTCAAGTTATCATCTGGAGAAAAAGACTGGATAATGTGATGGGCCAATACTTGTTTTCCTGAAGATAATTCTTTCAAGTCATCATCTCCTTTTTTAAAGGCTGCAGCCAATTTTGTCATGACCATTTCTTCATCTGCTACACTAAAATCAGAGATCCCATTGCCAGATACTAGCTTCATTTGAATCTCACCATTATGATAGACAAGAGGAAAATCCAGATCACTTTCTGCAGTTTCTGATACAAGAGTTTTCGCTTCATTCAGAATATAGCGTACAGCTATTTTTAAATTGGAAGGAGTTTTAATTTGTTTGGGTGTTTTGATTACTACCATTCGTCATACGTCCTTATTGTTTTCACTTTTCGTTCCTGTAAACTTTTCTTCTCCGCACTAGAAAGTTTGACAGCCACCATCTCTTTCAACTCAGATAGATAGTCAATGACTTGTGCCACTTCCTCTGGCGTAACCCCTTGATTTTCATTGGCATGTTTGGCAATTTGGTTGATGTTCGTCCCCACTCGATTGATCGCAACTCGAAGGTCTTTCAATTCGGAAAAATCAACTTGAACCACCTTCCCTTGCACCAATTGATTCTTCGCATAGTATTGAAAAGATGGAACTCCCATTTGAGCCATCGCAGTTTTAATTTGACGATCTTCCTCTGGTGTTAGTCGTATCAATTTTTGTATATAGCGTTTTCTATTTTCTCGTTTCTGCATTATTTTTTTATCCTCTTTCTCTCAAAGTCTCTGGCATTTTCTGACCAGGCATCAGCCCCTGACTTCCTTGTGGCAAGCTTAGCAAATGGATATCCATTTGCGAAATTTAAAAAAATCAGAGAAGGAGAACCCTGTAGTTTTCCTTCTTGATTTTCTCAGTTTTGGGGAAATCCCCAAGCCCCTTTCTTATATCTTTTGGAGTACAACTTCTAACAATTTATCGTAACCAACTGAAGATGTTTTTGAAAATAGATGATTGTTTATCACTATTTTCTACACTTTTTTCTTTCTGACCTTGTAACTTTTCAGCTAGGACAGAAAGTTGTTGATCAGTTAGAGGCTGGAAAATCGACTGCCCAATCTGTATTTCTGTCAGTAAGATTTTTTCAGTGAGTACAGCTTGAAATTCTTCATCTGTAATCATCTTGAGTAGCTCAATATTTTCTTCTTCCCACTCCAAAAGAGCAGGATCTCCTTCAGGAAGTTGAGACTGTTCTTCCTCTAGTTGCTCCAGAACTTTTTGGCGAGTCAAGTCTTTAGCGTTTGGCGATACTCCTTGAACTCTGTCTCCATCCATGATTGGAATAAAGTCTGAAAGGATGATAATCAGTTGTTCTTCTTGTTCATTAGTCATGAGTGTTGTCCTCCTTGATGATGATTTGTTTTTAATTTGACCTTGGGTTTATTTGGGGTGTCCCGTTCGGTCATTTCGAGAAACCCTTCTCTTTTTTTGATTGTGCATCTGCTTTCAACTCCTGCTTGTGATCTTCGACAGCCTGCTTGCTCTGATCTTTAAACTTCTCCAGTTTTTGTTCAAAACTACGCTTCGTTTGTTTCTCCTGACTCAATCTTAATTGTTCCAATGCTTGATCCATCCGAACCATTAAACTTTTAGCTTCTTGTTGGACAATATCCAACTGTGCTTCTAAATCAGCAAGTGTTTCCTTATCAGCAGACCATCCAGATAGATAGTTAAAAGAGTACTCTGACGTATCAATACCATAGTATGAAGAAACAACATAAGCGACACTTTCAGCCTGGAGTTCAGCAGTGCTTCTAGTTTGATTTTCTTTTTGAGGATTATCTGCATGATGCAACTCTGCATGAGCCATCTCATGTAAGAAAGTTTTAATAATTTGGGCCTTGTTCATCTCATTACTACGCAAAACAATTTGATTTTCTGGGACAGAATAATATCCGTGCTTATTATTTTCCATCTCTTCAAATCGAACTGATACATCATTTTCTTTCGCAATAGCCATCAGGGCACGGTAAAGATTTGCATAGTCCAAATCAGTCAGCTGTTCTTTAACTTCTGCAGCTTTTGGCATCTCCTTTCCTTCTGTCTGACTAACATCAAAAACTGGTACTAAACCAAAGAATGTAACTGTTTCTGGTTTCCCGTTTTTATCCAATATTGGTTGGTTATTCTCATCCTTTTTGATCTTCGTCATAGGTTTAAAAATACGTAAAGCCTTCTCGCCCTTTTTTACATGACGGCCAAAGTTTTCTTTCCACTGTTTGAAAGAAGCTACTTGCCTTGCTTCAGGATTTTGTGCAAGAATTAAGCGTAAGTTGCGATTAGAATAATTATTTAGTTGACTCATTTTCGTTAGATAGTCTTTGTACTTATCTGAGTCCAGGAAGTCCTTAATTCCTTCTTTAAGATGACGGCTTAATCCTGCCATATCTTTATTTTGAATAAAATCTGCGACTGCAAGACTGCTAGTTGCTAAAACAACTTCTTCCGCTTTTAGCTCCTCGTCGGCATCTATTATTTCTTTCCGATTATTCTTAGTTTCATCTAATTCAGATTGAACCTTTTCTAAAGCTTTTTTATCTAATTTACTAGCATATTCTATATATTCTTCTGAGAATCTTTCATCCATCATCTCAGAAAGCGGGTATAGTTCAGATCCTACATCGTATCTTATACCGAATGTATAACTTTCTCCTTTTTCATTTTCAATATCAAAACTGGTTTTATAATATCCATTTCCTTCAGGTCTTAAACGCTCATTTTCAAAATATAGAGTTTCTATAAATTCTTCGTATGGTATTAGTTCATCTTCTTCAAACCTATCTCGAATAGCCTTGTTTTCACTCCAATTAAATCGAATGTATAGTCCTATATCTGTATTTTGAGTCAAATCTGCGACTGCAAGACTACCAGCTGCTAAAACCACTTCTTCCGCTTGTAGACTCTCCTCGACCTCTGGTTTAGAACCTGGTTTCGATCTAAAATCATACGGATTCGTTCCCTGAAGCAACTCCTCATCATCAGAAACACCGTCAGCATCCGCATCACGTTTCAACTCCTGCTTGTTGTGGACTTGTTCTTCTAGTTTGATTTCTTCCTCTTGTGTTTTTTCAAACTCATCTCGAATGTTTTCGATGGTTTGTTCAACTTTTTCTGATAAATCTTTAATCTCTTTTTGCCATTTTTCTACAAGAGCTACTTGTTCCATAGGTGAGTCCTTGACACCCAACTTCTCAAACCAAGCAGATAGATTTTCAACCTCAACACTATCCATTCCATCAAAAGAAATAAATCCTAGACGACTATCATGACTACTATCTGAAAAACCAATCGGACTATTTTCTAACACTCCATAAGGTACTTGGGATAAAAGCTGTTCTGCATAAGGAGTATCTTCCAAAGCGTAACTGAACTGCGAAATATCTAACTCATTCGCCAATCTCTCCAGATGATACGGAGTAAATATGTCCCCATCTATCTTCAGCAATTCTGGGTACTCTCTCATTTCTCGTGTACCAAGTCTTTCTTTATGAGCGATTGGGTTAATCTCATCCCCAATATAGTAACGGATGCCATCCTGGATCAGTTCACCATCAGGAGCATAGATACTAAACTGAATCTTAGTTGGAGCGATGTAGCCTTCTGGATGACCACCAGTCACTTGTTTTAGCCCTTCCTGATGTAACGGATAAAAGCTCTGGTTGGCCTTATATAGCTCCCTAGCGAAATCTTGATAAGATATCAGCTCGGTTTCTTTAAATGGCAATTTAGGCCCATCTGGTCGCTCCTCAGCCCATTGAAGGCGTACATGGTAGTTCTCCTTATAGATGTGGTCTTGTTCCCATTCTTTATAAAAATCTGAATTTGTATCTAGGAGATGATCTTCTCCAGCTGCAGCAACAATCTGATCAAATTTATCATTATGCTGCTTCGCATAGTCAAGATACTGATTCCAGGCTTGATGAAATTCCTCTGGAGTTTTTGAGATGTCACCTGGCACACCTAAATTATAGACAGTATCTAAGACTTGAGTAAACGTAGCCGAATCAAGTAGGGGTTTATTCAGTGTGTTCTCTGGAGTTGTTTGTTCAATTTCTTTAGAAACTTCTTCATACTGCTTATTCTTCAAAACTGACAGCATTTCTGCACCTTTGTCTTTAACATATTCTTCATTGATTGAAAGCTGCTCGATGTGACCATCTCGCTCTCTAAAGACACCTAAAATAATCTTTTCATCCAACGATTTAACATTAGTCGCAAGCTCTCCCTTGAGTTTTATAAGAGAGGCTGGAATTTTTTCATCTCCAATATCTTTAAAAAGTAGTAAGAAATCTTCATCTTTTGCTTTAATAGCTTCACTCATATTGAGATTGTGAAGCTTTTCAACACTGCTCAAATCATCTAAAACAAAAGAATGTGGATCTAAAATATCACGCAACATGGGAAGAACCTGCAATTTATCCTTGATTGCATTACTAATCAACATACCGTCATAATGCCCCTGACCATTGGCAATATCATCTAGGAAATTTGCTGCTCCCTTTCCCTCTTCAAAAGGTCTGATCCCTGAAAGATGGATAAAGTTATCCTTTTGAAAAGTCACCTGAAGCACATTCTTCTCTCCATGATCCGCATAAACAAAGCTGATCTTACTGTCAGCCAGTTCATTTAAATACCAGGACGCTGTACTTTGGATAGACGGCGCATATTGATTTAATCGTCTTAAATCCGCTGGTGTAATCGGATGATAATTCGCTATTCTCCGTTGCACTTTATCATAATTTGTGCTAAACTGTAAGTAAGGATAGGATGATGTCGGGTGACTGGTAACAGTTTGCTCAAAGGTACTTGTTTCAAGTACAGGTGAGGTACTGCCTTCAGCTTTAGGCTGTAAAGAACCCGTGCCACCACTGGTCCTATCATTCATTTGCTCCTGAGAACTCTCAGGAGCTTTTTCTGTGCTCTGAATTTGTTTTTTAGTCTCCCTACCATCTCCAAGAGGATTGGAAGGTTTTTCATAGGTCACTGTTTTGTCCGAATCAATGACCATTTGTTTTCCAGGTTCTACTGAAAAACCTATATTATTCCAGTTTTCCTTCAACCACGTTGCATCCTCAGGAGAAAGATGGCTGGTATCAGGAAAGTGGCTTGATGCTTGAATTTCCTCCGTCTGCTCCAGTTGTTTTTCCTGCTTCAGGATTTCATTCCAGTCTGTCTTCGCCTGGCCTTCACGTTTTGGTGGTCTTGCATCGACAACTGGGATTTTTTTCTCCCGTAGTTTCGTCATAAAGTCTGTACCTGCTTTATCACGATCAACTGCCAGCGTGATAAGATTATCATATTTGTGATCTTGGAAAAGTGTGGAAGTTTCCGCTGCAACAGATAAGAATCTTGAGGTACGTGCTAGCTCACTAGACTTGGTATAATCCCTTTCATCCATAGGAATATCCCCTCGCTCCTGTAAAATTTCAAGAACATAGTGGGATAATACTCCCTCTTTCAATCCTTCCATCGCAACCAGTCGAACATCGTTTAATTCGCCCTTATGAAGCTCATAATAGCTCATAAGGTCAATGGGTGCCTCCGTTACAATTAAACGTTTAGGAGACCCTATAGAAACGTTTAATCCGCTGATAGCTTCTGATTGATACATGATTTGTTTCAAGTATCCTTTGCCAGGATGACGTTCTTGATCAGGAACAAGTCCCTGAAGGCTCGCCCCTACCAGTTGCTGATTTCTGTCCAAGTATTTAAAAACCAAGACATCTTCTATAACACCATCTTTATCCTTACGTTTAGCTTGGGCTAATACTCCCTTTTCCAGGAAGAAGTCGATTGTATCATCAGAGAGACCTCTAATCTCCTTGAGATAGGTTCTCGCCTCCACAAATGGTTGCTCATAAGGTGCTAGTGTATAGTTGAAAGGTTTACGTTCTTCCTCTACTGGTTTTGCTTCAGGGAAGGAACCTGTCTCTAAGAATACCATGGCTTCCTTATAGCTGACATTTTGCATTTGCTGTACGAGATTGATAGTATCGCCAAAGAGGTTTTGAGAATACCAATGCCAGGTATTCTTCACAGTATCAATCTTAAATGAGTCATGCTCGGCCCAATAATACTCTCGATGCGACTTTCGCTTCATCTCCATTCCAAGGCTACGAGCTACTTCTAAAATATCCAGCGATTTTGCCAGTGCTTTTGTTAAAACCATCCTATTTCCTCCTCGACCAATTCCTTGAATAAAAGATAACCTTCAGAAGTTGCTTCTAGTTCATTAACAACTAATGGATCTTCCTGACTTGTTGTCACAAAAAGATGAGGAGCTAATTGATAAAAAGTCTCCTCATCTGCCTGTTTAAGTAGTTGCCAAATAGCATAACGTTCTGTGGCTAAATTTTCTAGCTTTAATGCTAGAACCTGCGAGATACTCTCCAGGTATCCTAATTGTGTTTTAGGTGTTTCCATCCTACTGTCCTTTCTGTATGTTAGGCCACGAATAATTCTTTTAGCTGCGGTGTCAAATCGTTGGCATATAAAAGCAAGCCATCGATGTCTGTTCCTTTTCGAGTGTATTCGTACCAGTTTTCTTTGTCTTCAGGAGAACTTGCAATCTCAGCCTTTCTAGGATGATCATAGACACTTGCTTTTTTATCTCTGAAGACATTCTGTTTAGAAATAAAGACCAATCCTTCTTCCACCCCAATTCTTGCGACTTCATCTGGAGTTAGAAGGGGACGGCCTTGAATTTGTTTATTTTCACTTGATGATCCATTCCGATAACTATGCGATTTTGAGGTGGATCGAGTACGTATAGTCTGTTTACCTGACCTTGTAGAATAGTATTCCATCGTATCCTTGTCATTTGTCCCTAAAAATAGGTGAGTAGCACAGTTATTAAAGATGGTCTTCCAATCGCTTTTATAAAGTGATTCTAGCTGATTGACAGCTTGGATGATAATCTTAATAGACATCTCACGACTACGAATAGAAGAGAGAACCTGGGCGAAGTTTGGAATACGGCCAATTTGTGCAAACTCATCGAAGATAAACTGAATGTGGCGAAGATTTTTTCTACTATAGCCAGGTACTTTCCCTTGCAAGATATCATCAGCCTTATGTGTGAGAACTTCAAATCCAATCGCAAACAAGATTGAGGAAAGAAAATTAAAGGCGTTATTGGTTTCAGGAATAGCAATAAAAACAGCTGTCTTTTTCGTATTCCAGGTATCCATTTCCATGGTATCCTCACTGATCAAGTTTCGTACATCTTCATGATCAAAGATAGAATAGCGAGAAGACAAAATAGCTACCACACTGTTTCTTGTCTCACCTCTAAAGTTTTGGAATAATTTCCACTGCTTATAAGCATAGTTGTTAGGTTGATGTTCGTTCAGTTCTTCAAACATTTGCTCAACAGGGCTTGGTACATCTGGGTCCTCTCGATACATATTTCTTAATAGATCCGCAACGTGACCCAGATTTGGCATATATAACTGGACTCCAGTTTCAGGATCCTTAGAGTCAAAATAGAGGTAACCAATCAATGCACGTTGCAGCATCAACTCTGCTTGAACCCAGAAGTCTTCTCCTGTATGCTCACTCTTCTTCGTTCCCTCAGTAATTGCTTCAGAGATACGATCAATATCTAGCTCAGACTTCATGTAATGAAAAGGATTAAACCGATCTGAATTCTTGAGTCGAATCAAATCAAAGATTTTAACAGCATAGCCAGCTTTCTCAAGCATCTTCCCAACTTCGTGTACCAGGTTTCCTTTAGGATCTGTCACAACAAAGTTTGAGTTCATCTGCATTAAATTTGGCAATACAAAAGTAAAGGTTTTACCGTCTCCTGGAAGACCAATGACAATCACATTTTTATTAAGCTGGACATTGTAGGCTAAGCGAAAGTTAAATAGGCCCATTTTAACCTGTTTTGAAAAAATCATATTCTTCTCAAAATCAACGTCTTCAAACCGTCTCATTTCCTTCAAAGTCGCAAAACGAGCACTACCTTGTTCTTCTCCTTGGCGATATAAATTCTTATCCATAGAAGCATAGACAAGCATTGGGAGGCCGAATCCAATCAGCCCTGCATATAAGGCTCCTGAATCAAAGAAAATACTAAAAGAGAAGCGTTCCCAGTGTTCTAGCAACCAACGAAGTCGCAACATTCCCATAAAAGGTACTGCTGCAGTCGAAAGTTGGTAGTAATGGTAAAAGGACTGGAAAATAACAAATGAAAATAGCCCCACCACCAAGTAGGGCCATATAGGTTTTCTAATCATCGTGCTTTCTCCTTTCCAATCTCCTTCGTAACTACTGGCATCATTCCCTTATAGACCTTATTTGTCTTATAGTAATTGATTTTATCTTCAGGAGTCATTTCATGTGGTTTCTTCAGCACCTTTTTCGCAAACTCTTCCAATTTTTCTGGACTTTTCGTGATGTCTGCTAACATCTCTTTGAGAGCCTTTTCTACCAAGGTACGATTTTTTGTTTCAAAGAAGAGATAGGTTGCACCATCTTTTTGATGATGAGTAAAACCTACCTTATACTCCTCCAGGTAATGCTTCAACTTAGCCAAGTGAACTTCACTATTTAATAACTTCTCGACATCTTTTTTTGATTTTGTGGTCATAAAGTCATTAAAACGTGTCTCCCCTTCAAAAGTTTGATTTGCGGCCTTATGTTGTTTCTTTTCATAATGGGCTTTTGCGAGGGCATACAGAGCTTGTATCGTCATCTCCAGGGTAATTTTTCCTTTTAACGCCAGAGAATGACTGACTTTTTCTTGATCCATGTAAGACCTCCTTTATTTAGGATAATTGGATAGTTCTGGCTTGGCAATAACCTGGAATCCGTAAGGTGCTGAAGGTTCTTCCTTTACAGTAACTACCAAGCGTTTCTGACTTCTGTTCTCACCGTCTTTCACGGCTACTACATAGGTTAGCTGATAAGTTGCTTCATCAACAATCGAGCTAGATTCCAAAATCACAGACTGCAGTTGACCTGCTTGTCTATCTAACGTTAATTGAGGAGCTACGAAATCAGCTATTTTCCCTTTATCAGAGTAAAAGGCTGGCAAAAAGTAACGAGAAAAGGCATCTAGTTCCCCTGTTTTTGACTGAATGGTTTTTAGATTTGAAAGTTCCTCGGATACGGCCGTGAGTTGCTTTTCTTGATGGTAAACTAGCGTAAGTGATAAGCCAGCAAGTGTCAGACTTCCTACTAGACCCAATAACACCAAAACTCTTCCTAAAAACGCCCCAAAAGAGCGCTTAGAAGAGGGGCGAGGTTTGGGAGTTTCATGTTTCATTGAAGAGGCTTCAGCTTTCTCTTCAGGAGTCTTCTCTAGATGTTTTGTTTTAGTCTGGCGCTTAAAGAAAGAGGATTTTGTTTCTTTTGGTGCAGCCTCCTGGTTATTCAACGTACCAGGCTTCAGGAAGAGGCTGTCTGCGATTCCCTCAAACGGCAAATAGACATCTTCTTGGTAAATCACTACATTCTTTTTATCCAATTCTTCTACCAATAAAACAGCCTCTGCCTCCTGATGTTTAACCTTGGCATTTTCTCGCTCCAGGGCTTGATACACAAGGTCTCGATTCTTATACGTTGTGGTCGTGTTTTGTGTCAGATTGGTCAGACGGTACATGTTTTTCAGCTCCTTTCAATTTTCCTTCAGCAAGAGCTGTTTCAATATCAGCCCAGGTTAAATTATGTTTAGCCAAGTAGTTTGACCGTTCCTCATGTTTGGCCAGAATGATTTGAGTTTCTAGATCCTTTAATTTCTCTTCTTCCTTCTTGGCCTTGGTCATATAATCAGCTAAGCGGTCTTCTGCTTTCTGTTTTTGTTTTTCCAAAGTTTCTAATTTTGTCATTCTTCCTTTTTCCCTTCTGTACTTTGTGTTTGGTTAGTGCTTGGTTTGTTTAATGATGGAATACTCGCCTTTTCGCTGGCGTTCAAGCTATCCACAATCAAAATGGGGTCAATATGATTTACCAGGTATTTCCCATCTTGCTTGCTGAAGCGAATCCGTATGGTTCTTGAAGAGCCTACGTTTGTTTGGGCGTTTGTATAATCATACTTCTTCTGTAACTGTGTCTGAGTGTATCTCACTTGAGCTAAGGCAACATTGTTTTCTTTATCGATGTAGATGGTTGAAGACTTCATCTGTGTATCCACTACATAGCCCTTGTAGGTTTGTACCGATGGTTCTTCTTCAGAGTTCACTTCCTGATTGTAAGCAGCTTCTGTCATATAGGGTAAATAGCGATTTCTATTTTCTCCAAGATCCTGCTTATTGAAGTAAGCCGTCAAAAATTCCTTTACATATTCTTGAGTTAGTTCGCTTCCCTCTGCTTTGGTTTCTTGTTGCGTGGATTCAGCTTCCTGTTTAGCTTTATTTTGCGCTGAGGTTGCTGCACCAATCCAGAATACGAGTCCCAGAACTAATACAGCTCCTATAAAAATTCCCCCTATTTTAAGGAGTTTTAATTTCTCCATATCTATCATTTTCATGATTTACCTTCTTTCTTTTTAATTCGGTGTCGCAAATGTATAGTAGTAAGCTGGATAGAGGACAGAAAAATGGACCTTATCCTGTACTCCTCGGACATTACATTCCGAAACAAGGAATGATCCGTCGGAGTTTACAGCTTCCACTATCGCAACATGCCCATATCCACCTGGTGTCCCACCAAATCCACCTAGAACTGACACAACAGCTCCTTTCGTTGGCGACGTGCTATACTTCCATCCCTTTGCGACCAGGCTTGTTACCCAATCCTGACCATTGCCAAGGTAACCATAGGATCCTGATAAGTCTGTAATTGTTCCTAGCTCGACTAAACGATTATACGCATACCAGGTACATTGACCAACTGGGTAGCCACTTCCTTGTTGTGTGGTCATAGAAGCCTGTGTAGGAGGGCGCTCAACTTTCGACTGATACTCTGCAGGGAAATCCCAGGAGGATGCTAAGGCACCGCCTCCTCTAACTTGTTGTGTAAGAAAGGCATGGATCTGTTTAGCATTATTTTGGCGCTCTATGACCTTGTCTCCAGAATTTCCTTCCCAGTTGACCAAAAAACGCTCTGTAAGTGTTGCTACGTCTTCTGTGCTAGTCAGAATTGATGTTAATTCAGTGACATAATAGGGACTATCTCCCTCTAACATAAAATCTAACTGCAGTTCTAAATCATACCACTTTTTATTCTTAGATTTTGCATAGTTTAATAATAGAGTATGTCTCGTAGAGCCATCCGCTGTATCTGTCCACTGTCCCAATCCTAAACCTCGATGAAGAATGTTTGGGTATCTCCCGTTATAAATAGCAGGTCCTGCTATAGCTAACCAGGACTCATCATCCCAGGAAGAAGAATCAGCCCCTACTGGTGGGCTAAGATAATCTCCTTCGGCACGTTTAGGATTGATATTACTTTCTGTTGCAAAGTTCCCAAGCATGGCTGCCAAACCATTATCTGTTAGCGCTGGGAGCTTTTGCTTCAAGTAGTCTTTTATCGCTCGTGATTTTTGCCCCAAATCGCCATCAAGTGTAGTAATGACTGAGGTTGTCTGATTGTACGTGACAGATTGAAAGTAAAAGCCTGGATTGACTGATGTCCACTTTTCTTTCTTATCCTTTGTCTCTTTTTCCTCCAGTTTTTGATACTGAATGACTTGGTAACCATTTGTCGTTACCTTTCCAACCTCGTCTCCAGCTTTGACCTGGTCACCATCAGAAACACGGACATTTCCTACCTCTTCATAAGTAAAGATAGCTTTATCAGTTTTTATTGATACAGTAGTATCATCTGTCACACTGACTTTACCATCAATAGGAGCTCTTATAGCTTGCCCTGTGGAAGCTTTCAGTTGTGTTTTTTCATAAATTTCACTCTTAGAGGTATAACCAAACCGCTTCAGGATAACTAAAGGGGCTTGATAAGAAGGATCGTCCTCCTGGTAAAAAGGGTTAGCTAGTTCTTGATAAGAGGGGTATCGACCAACCTCTTTAGTCAACTCCTCTAGCTCTTTATACTCTTCTAGCTCGCTATCACTCAACTTAGTCCACTTTAAATCTGACGAGGGACCATATAAGTCAACCATCTTTTTCAAGTTGTGAGGATCATCATTCAAATGATTCCAAAGATCATTCAAGGCATCGGAATAGTGATTAAAACCTAACGCCCCAGCCCATTCACCACCAGTCCCCTCATTCCAGTTACTTTCTGGTTTCCAATCGCTACCGTAGCGAAAGTTCATGAAAAAAATCATGTCATCGATGTTTGTCCAATAGTCTACCTTATCATTGGACTTCTCTCGATCTCGTTTACTGATTTGAAGCCAGGATTTGTTCAAGTCAAATTCATTTTGTTGGACTGGACCACTTCCTCCAAAAACAGACATAAATATCCCAAATACTGCAAAGATGAGGAACATTAAGAAATAGGACTTGACAGCTAAAGGATTAGATAAGATGGAACGCAGGGGCTTTGTCGCAACCTTCAAAACCTTTCCTGTCCCTCTTGACACCTTCCCAAACTTTGAACGTGCAAGTCGCTTTCTGGCCTGTTTCATTTTTTGGCTGAGTTTTCCTTCCCAGGAGAACTCTTTTGGTGTCCGAGTATATCCTCGCCCTCTGATGAAATTATAGCTCCTATTGAGTTGTCCATAGCTGTGCTTGATTGAATACTTGGATAATTTACCTACAGCATTTAACGCTCTTTTAGAGGCGTTTACCTGGTACTTAAATTGACGAATATTTTGCCTCGCCTGAACCCAGTCTCCAAGAATCTCATTATCTCTGACCGTCTTCTCAACGTCGTGTCTCACTTTCATTCGGGCGCTTTGTTTTGCACGTTTCTTCAGTCGGTTAGGAATATAACTGTCATCAGCCTTTTTAGCTCGTTTATAGAGCGTTGTGGCAATTTGTTTTTCCAACTTTGCTCGATCACGTTGTTGCTTAAAGAAAAGACCCCTAGCTGTTGCTTGAGGTCCTTTATGTAGTTTATAATTTTTGTTCGCTAAGCGATAATTCTTCTTAGCTTCTTTAAATGCAACTTTTGAGTCTAAACGTGCTTCTTTAGGAGCTTTTTTATTATTGAGGGATGATCCTTCTTTGATTCTCCTCTTACGCTCCTGTTTTAATTGATTGGGATCACTTTCAAACAAAAGAAATCACCTCTCTTTCTATTTTTTAACTATCCGTCGCAACCAATTGATACAGTTTAGTATCTTTAGGGATAGGATTTTCAAATGGAACAATCGTATCTCCAGCCACAATCAAACCTGTACCTTTTGCTTTTGGTCGCAAGACAAATCGCTCCAGCGAAGGCGTAAGAGGGATGACCTGCTCCAGGGCTTCTAGGTCTGTCCGTTTCAGCTTCAGGAGGGCTAGAAATTCACAGTTTGCAACTAGCTTTCTACCTTCCTCTGTAGATAAAACAGTCTCTGGGTTTTGTGTAATCCCTGTTGGAATAGCCCCGTACTTACGAATACGTGAGTATAGTTCTGTAAAGAAGGTTGCTTGCAGCTTATTTTTAAAGTATAGCTGCAACTCATCAAAGTACAACCATGTAATAGCTTTTCCTTGATTATTGACTACCTGGTTCCAGATGAAGTCCTGAATCACCAGGAGGGCGAATGGCTTCAATTTACCACTCAACTGCTTGAGATTGAAGATAATAAAGCGACTATTCATATTGACATTTGTAGGGTGAGCAAAGATATCGTTTGAACCGACAGTATAAGGTTCTGCCTTCAGCGCCAGCTCCTTGGCTACATCTTCAGGTTGACGTTCTAAAACTGATTGCCAATCCTTAAATGTTGGTTTTTCAAATTCCTCATAAGTCTTTCTCGTTACACGGTCAATCATCGCAAATTCATCGTCTGATACTTCAGAGAATATATTCTCAAACAAGGTTGATAAGAGGTTTGATTTTTGGCCAATCGGGTCACTATCTTCTGCCTGCAGTTTATCCTTATCAGGAAGATCCAACAAGTTAAAGTGATGTTGCGACCCAGGAGCGATTGTGATAATTTCTGCACCCAATTCTCGACCAATACCAGTGTACTCATCTTCAGGATCGACGATAATAATATTATCTTCAGGGTAACGTAGAGTTGTAGGAATAATCTCTCCTCCTTTAGCAAGAACAGACTTTCCTGATCCTGAAGTCCCAAAGATACAACCTGAACCTGTATTCAAGTCTTTCTTACGGTCAACTGTGATAGCGTTCTTAGATAGCTGATTCTGGCCATAATAAATTGCACGTGGACTGCTAGATCGAAGATCTACGTTAGTAAATGGGACTTGTGTGGCCAAGTTACTAGTAGTCATATCTCTCATAAAACGGCGTTTTACGTTGATAAATGGAATCCCAATCGGTAGAATCGTATTCAAGGATTCTTCCTGGTACAAGTAACACTTATCCAGTTCTACCGTATTCTTACGGACAGATCGTTGAACCTGCTCTGTGTAGATATTCAACTCTTCCAGAGTGTCAGCCATGAAGAAAATCGTCATCACACCTGAAAACATTTTTTGGTCATTGTCCTGGAGTTCTTCAGTCCATTTCTCTGTTTCACGAGATGTCTCCACAGCCTTCCCACCAACGGCCAGGTCACTTCCATATCCTTCTTTTGCTGCAGCCTTCTGACTTTTGATCATTTCCCTGCGTACACTTGACTTAACTGTCTTGATTTTCTTCAGGGCATCTGCAGTATCATAGGGCTTCGCATGCAGACTGATAGCCAATTCAATTCCTGTATCCAGGATATTCTTGATCAGTTTGTCATTCAAGAAGGTAGGATATTGTCTAACATACATCACCCTTGCGAAACAATCATCAATTTTCATATGATCTTTTTCAAACTTCAGATAGTTTGGAGCTACAAAGTCCCTGGTAGATAATCCAGAAATAGCGATGTCTTCATAGTTAAAATCAATAAAACCTTCTCGCCTCAAGAGTTTTCGGAAGATAAGAAGACGATCTAATCCCTCTAACTCCTTAAAGGAGATTCCTAAGCCACTGTATTGACTTTCAATCACGCTGGCTGTATCATCTAGGATTCTTCTAGCTTGATGATCCTGGTCTGTTTGGGTAGTAATCGTCAGATATTTTTCCACCTTGAAGGTATTTTGTTCCTGAGAGAAACGATCATTGATCATCGCATTGTACTCTTTACGATAATCGTCATATCCATCCCCAACCAAATCATAGCGGATAGAAGATAAGCTATTGCTTTCTACTCGACGATTCAAGATCAAGAGCTGCATATCATTGTCAATATCCAGCGAATTAAAAATATCAGCGCTTGTTTCAATGATATCAATTCGCTCATCATCTGTTGCAGTAATATAGCTGGTATCACCTAGGCGATAGGTCTTTGAAAATTGATCATTTGTAATTTTCATGAGCCCATCAGGCATCAACCATTGATAATTAAGACTATTCTGTGTAGATGCCGTCATGGTACGTCTTAAACGTTTGGCCCGTTCCCGTTCTTCCTTAGAGAGTTTCGGGGTTTTCTTTCGGCCGAATAAATTCATTTCTTGTATATTCCTTTCTGTCATAATCTGTCTGATAAGAGCGTTCCTGCTTAGTCAAAAGGAAACGAACTTCATCTTTAATTTTTTCATCAATATAGCACCCGAAAATAACAAAAGGCGCTAATAATAAAATATCAACGCCATAAAGGATTATATCAGGTGCCTTCAGCCAATAGAGGATGGTGGTGACAACTACTGTCAATGCGATACCAAATAGTAGCACTAACTGTCTCAGTGTCATATACCCTAAAACTGGCCTTTCGTAGCTATCTAAAGCCTTTAAAAATTCACTGCCTAAACGTGTCATTCTATTCCTTTCATTAAAAAAACAGCCATAATGGCTGCCTTATACTTTTAAGTGTTAGAAATTGCAAAAGTTCCAAATATTGCTCCTACTGCGCACACTATTAAAGTTGCTATAATTATCGGACTTAATAGAGCTTTCGAAATTGAAGTAATTAAAAAGAAATTAACCACTGAAACTATGACGATAATAAACCAAATAAAATTTTTGATTGTTTCTATTTTATAACTAGACTTATTTATCACTGAATAAACTATAGGTATCATAAAACCGATAATAATCAACACAATACCAAATAGTAAATAGTTCCAAGAGGAATTATCCTTATATGACATAACATGTGAAGCAATCGTCACATCTTTCCGAGTTATCATTTTATCAATATCAAAATGATGTGTTAGTTGCTTATTCAAATTACCAAGACTGATATTAAACCAAATGGTAACTATTGCGTAGATTAACTCTACTGCAATATAAGGTGTATAAGGGCTTTCTAATACTTCAAAAAATCGATTTCTATACAAGTTCGTCTCCTATATTCAGGTATGATGTTCTTCTATGTAACGTTTTAAAATGAGATACCGTCTTAATACCAACGAGTAACTAAAATTATAAACTAAAATAGTCAAAAATAACAAAACTATAAACAGTGTTATAATGATACTCAGTAATACACTTTCGTTCAATTCCTTGGTAGGTACGCCTGTTAGAGGTGAGAATAAAATCGCAAGAAGGCGTTTCAAATCATCCGAAAAAATAATCGTTAATACGAGACCTACCAACAATTTCCAGCTACGAGAAGCTCTCTCTTTTTTTATTTCCAGCTCTGTCAATTCTGCTAACAATGACTCTTTTGACTGCTTTTTATAGTAATTCAAGGCTTCCTTGTATCGGCGTTCATGCCGTTTCGTCCACCTTTCATAATAATTTTTTATAGTAGATCTCATAGGATTATTATACTCCTTTCAATCATCACTCATTCTCCTTTTATTATACCATATCCTAGTTCACCTGCATGATATTCTTGGCCATACGTTGGCTGCCAAAGAGTATGACAATGTAAATAATTCCTTTAGCTATCGCAACTAACGCAGTTATAAAAGCTCCAGTTTTCTCAACTGTCAAGAGATCATTCGTGACAATAGCTGGGTAAAGCATGATCACAACCACTAAAATCAAGCCCTGAAGGACAGCAGCAGCATAGAGCTTAAAGAAACCGAGGCAGATCGGACGTAAGCTATCCACCATGTAACAAGCGACAATAATTTTAGCGATTCCCTTATACGTGTAAAGTGTAAAAGAGCGCAACAAGATCAACAACTTAGTCGATATCTGACCGACAAAATCAACAACCCCATAAATAATCTTAAAGAACCATTTTTCCATAGCACCTAAGCCTTTAAAATCTGGTGCCTCAGAACTGAAAGGATCTGTAGCATTTTTAGCTACTAACTTAATGATAACATTGAACAACCATGACAAGGCATCAAAAATTGCATCCACATAGAGGATAAAAAAGAGTGCAATAGCATACTTGAGGATTTCTTCAATCCAAAGCTGAAAAGACAGCTCTCCACCATTGCTTTTAAGATGCTGGTGCCAGTTCATGAGGTTGATCCCCATAAAAAGGAGAAGAAGCAAAATGGCTACCTTCTCCATCGAACCCGAAATAGTTTCCATCAATTCATAAGCTGTCACATTATAGTCCTTCAGACTCATGGTTAGTTGATCAAGTGTGGATTGGTTCATGAAACCACCTCCTCTTTCTTCATCATCCTAACCAAGAGATTGAAGACCTGTTGCCAAAGCTGTAAAGAGGGCTTTTAGGACGGCACCAAGAAGAGCGCCTAAAATCAAACTTTGAATCCCTTTATCCTTCTTGTCATCCAATTCACGTTTGATTCCTACTGCTAAGTCCCAGGCACCCCAAGCGGCCCAACCAATACCGATAATCCCACCGATATTCCCAATTTTGTTAATAAAATCTACAACTGCATCCATTATTTTTTTCTCACTTTCTTTTATAAAAAAGGTACTAAGAAAGATTCCTAGTACCTACTTTGTTTATTTAATACTATATTTCATCCTCTGGACGAAAGGTTAGAGAGAGGGCTGTAATTACAGCTAAGACAACGATGATGGTCGTTTCCCACCAGTGATAGATTGGAACACCTTCAGGCAATACCCAGTTAGTATACCAGGTTTCTATTTCGGATGGAATAGTACCTTCTTTTGTCAGAAATGCCCAATAGCATACTACTAAAAATGAAACTACAATCTTAAACACAAACCAACCAATTGCTGTCGCAATCAAGCTCTTAATCAGATTAAAGATAAAGAGGAGAAACATGAGTGGAGTCGCAACCATCAAAACGGCAGCTCTCGCAATCACACTCGGTAGGTTCTTTACTCCTGACCAGAGGGCTTTTCCTAGCCAACGCAGGCCTTTTTTCCACTTCTTCTCTTCTTCAGGTTTGGTTACTTCTGATTTTGTTTTAGTTGGGGTATAGTATCTGTATCCACTTCTAGTCACATGTGCATCCATTTTCGTGTCCTTTCTCATCTCTCTTCCCCCTCTTTTTTATGGCTTCATTATACCATAGATGAGGGGGAATTTCTAGATGTTCTATTTTTTATACTTACGAAGACCTGCAAGACTCAATAATCCCAAAATCATTCCCACAACTGGAAGCATGCTTGCTGCTGATCCTGTATTTGGCAAACTCGTTTCTTGTTTTTTGTTCCAAGAATAGTTATAAGAAACAGGTAATTGAGTATTTACAGTTTTAGTTTGTGCTACATAAGACACAAGTTTACCTGTTTCATCATAAACTTCTAAAGGTGTCTCTCCAGCATTCAGAATTGCTTGTTTCTGTGCTTCAAGGTCAGCTAAACGTTTAGCTTCTACTTGTGCGCTATACAAGGCAAAGAGTTTGTCATAGGCGTCTTGGTCGATTTTTTGCTCTTGCAACAACTTATCAAGGATAGCTTGTGCTTCTTTCAAGGCAGTTGCTTTCTCTTTAAGAGTAGCTTTTTTTTGAGCAAGGGCTTTCTTAGCTTTAACTAAGTTAGGCTCTGCATTGAGCAAGTTTTCAAGGTCAGCCTTGGCTTGTTCAAGAGTTTTAGTTGCTTGTGCTACTTTCTCTTTAGATAGCGCCAGATTTTTCTCGGCGATCTTGATTAGAGTTTTCAACTCTTCCAACTTAGCTTTCTTAGTTGCTAGGTTGTTTTTAGCGTTAGTAAGGGCAGTTTGCTTATTAGCAAGTTCTTGTTTCGCTTTATCAAGGTTTTGTTGCTTGATTTTAACATCAGCAGTCAAGGCCTCTAGTGCTTTTTTAGCATTTTCTAAGCGCTTGTTCGCACTAGCGAGCGTGTCTTTTGCATTTGCAAGATTGCGTTCAGCAGTCGGTGTTTTAAGCGGTGTCGCTTTAAGAGTATTCAAGCGTTTCTCAATAGTCGCTTGTTTCGCTTTAGCTTTGACATTCTCTGTTGTGGCACTTGTTTTCTCACGTTGCGCCTTAGAGTTTTCAGTCTGAGCATTTAATAGAGTAGCTTTAGCAGTATTGTAGGCTTTTACAATGTTTTCTGCTGATTTAGCGTTAGGTATTTCAGTCTTATCTAGCTTGTTGCCAGATACATCTTTATCTGATACAGACAAGAAATGAGCGCTAGTTCGTCCAGTTCCACTAGACAGTCCTAATGCAAAATACTCTTTGTTTGCCCCTTGGCTAGTCAATCCTGTAATACTTTGAGCATGTAACCACTCCCAACCATTAAATAGAAGAGAATTAAGACTTTGATAAATCCATCTTTTTGCATCATCCATATTCTCAACTTCAGTACCACTATTGATACTATTCAAATTTTCTAAAGTTTGTCCAGATTCATCATCAATAGCAGGTAAGCCATATTCACGTGCAATCCGATTGATAAGTTTGTTATGATGCCCTGCTCCAAATTCCCAATTATCTGCCACATATCCAGCAGTAATTTTGTCTGAAACATCAATCATTCCCTTAGTTACTACTGTTTTTGGAGTTCCAAAACGTTCACGAACTTGGTTTATTAGACCACTTGCAAAATTTGAAAGTTCTATCTTTTGCTCATCTGTCAAATGATTAACATTTACAGCAATCGTTTTATCACTAGAATTAGATTTGAAATTGTTTAAATCAACATTAGATTGATTTACTTTTTTCAAATTTTCTCTAGCTTTTTCATCATGCTCGTCCCACTTAGTAGGTTCATCCAAAATGCTATAAGGATTATTTACATAGGATTTCAAGGCATTAACATATTCATCAGTAACTTGGAAAGTGTTAATTGATTTGTAGTCACTCTCTGACTTAACAAACGTATCTTGCGCTTTTTCAAGATTGGCCTTGGTCTGTTCTGCTTTACTGGTTGCATTCGTCAAGACTGTTTGAGTGCTTGCTACGGTGTCAGTAGCTTGTGTCAACTCTTTCTGAGTGCTTGAAATATCATCAGCAAGTTCCTTATCATCAGCCTTGGCTTGCGTCAAAGAATTTTCAGCGTTTGATACACTAGTTTGCGCTTGTGCTTGCGCTTTTTCAGCGTTATCCTTTTCAGCGATAACTTGTGCTTGTCCTGTACCGTCAAGGATTGCTTGTGCGTTATTTACGTTAGTCTGAGCGTCTTTGACCTCAGTTTCAGCACTTTCTACCTTGTCCTCAGACTTCTTAACCACTTTTTCTTGGTCTGCTGCTACTTGTTTAGCTTTGTCAAGGTCATTCTTAGCATTTTTTTCTTGCTTTTCAGCATTACCCTTACCAGTTTCAGCATTGGCAACTTCTTGCTTTTGCTTTTCAATGTTTTCTGGTGTAGCTTCGTCCTTGATTTCTTGCGCCTTATCTACTTCAGACTGAGCATTATCCTTTTCGGTCTGTGCTTGGTCTTTTTCAGTCTGCGCTTGGTTTTTCTTAGCTTGTGCTTCTTCTACTTTCTTAGTAGATTTATCAAGTTTGTCCTTTGCTTCGTCAACTTGACCTTTTGTGACTTCCTTTTTGACTTCTGGTTTTGTTTCTTCCTTAGAAACAGTTTGGTCGGTAGTTGTTGGCGCTACTGTTGTTACTTCTTCTGCGTGTACGTTCGTAACTCCTAAACCTAGAGCAAGGGCTGATGCTACTCCAACTGTTAGTTGTACAGTTTTTTTCATTTTATTTTCCTATCTACTTTTAAAAAAAGGTGGCAGTTCCTGTTACTCTACCACCTTTGCAGCGCACTAATCTATTTTATTCCACTTCTTTCTTACGCTTCAAACCAACTAGTGCTAGCATAGACAAGATACCAGTACCAACGAATCCAAGCATACTAGAAGCTGTTCCAGTATTCGGTAAAGCTGGTTTTTTCGGTTCTTGTGGTTTAGGTTGTTCAGGAGTATGAGTTGTTACCTTCGCTACCATTTCTTGACCGTTCACAATGTTCACGAATTTGTTTTCAATTTCTCCACTTGCGATACGTTCAACTTCGATATAGAAATCAGCGTCAAACGTACCTTTAACACCTAGAGAGTTCAAGAAATCTTTGTCAATAGTGTAAGCCCACTTACCGTCTTTTTCGTTCCATGTTACTTTAACAATTTTCTTGATAAAGTCTGAGTTTGTGCTTTGGTTGAACTCAAATTGGAACGCATAAGAGCTACCTTTAGCAATCTTGTCTCCTGCCTTAACCACTTTACCGTCAGACAAGACTACATCATAAGGCAATGTAAGCTCTTTTTCTGCAACGTATTCTTTACCACGAATGACACCAGACCAATTACCTGTGTATCTGTCATGCTTCAAGTCAAGCATATCAATACCGTCATATTGGTAAAGTGTATCGTGTTTAGAAGGCACGGTTACTCCGTCAAGAAGATAACGTAGGTATTCGCCAATTTGAATTTCTTGACCGTCACGAACCTTAGAGTTATCTTTGTGATCCAAAGCGTGTTTTTCAGGTTTCAAGTCAGGAACTTGAACAGTTACCAAGTTAGAAATAAAGGCATTTCCAAAGTCAATTTGATGGAAATCGTTTTTCACAATTTTGCCTTTTTCTACCAACAAACGAGCAGGAAGCTCAATCGTGATATTCTTAATTGGTTTCACATAGTTTTTATAGAATGAAGCAGAATCTTTCGCTACCCAAAGGTAGAACTCGCCTTTAGGATTCAAACCAGCTTCTTTCAAAATACTTTGGATTTCTTTTGTACGTTGTTTCTCAGAAAGAATATGGTACATATTAAAGAGCGCTTTAACGTCTTTACCAGTAGAATCCTTCATAGTGATTTTGCTGTCATCTACCATGTAAGCACCATCTTGAACATCATCTGCCATAGCCCATGTTTTACCATAAGTCTTAGAATCAGCAGTAAATGTTGAATATGGCTTGTAGTCAGTTGTCAAACTGAATTTCACATTTTTATCAAATGTGTTTGCACCATTGATATTATTTGCGTAGTTATCTGTAATAGCCTTCTTAGGTTTTGGAGTTGAAGGAGTAACACGCAAGCGTGAATAGTTCACTTTTACAGTTGGAACAACAGGCATTTCAGGGATTTTCTTCTTCTCTGGAGGAGTTGGTGCTGGGGGAGTTGGAAGTGTTGTACGAGGCACAAACTCTTTTGGTTTTTCCAATTTAGGCTTAGGAATTTCTTTAGTATCCTTTTGCTTCAATTCAGGCTTAACAGGAGGATTAGTTAAAATAGTAACAGGAACAGTTGCACTCGCTTTACCAAAGATACCAACAGCCCAACCGTCTTTATAGAAAATGTCCTTGTCTGCTAGGCTCTTACCACCATTTTGTCTGATTACTTCTGCTCGTTTTCCGTCAATTTCTTCTTCACTATGAACCCCTTGCCCATTATGGTAAGCAAAGTTTAAAGTAGAACCGTATCCTACAGAAAGAAGCGAACCAAGTGGAATATCACTTTCATCACCTACATTAGCATAATACAAATCACCTTTTTTAACCCCCATTGAAGGATGATCACTTTCATAAGCCAATTTATGTTCGCCCTTGTAGTATTCTTTACCATCACGAGTGATTTTCTTAACTTCTGAACCGCTAGGGTTAAGGACAATGCCTTCTGAACCGTCTTGATAAGTAAATCGCAATTCTTGGCCGTAGTCAATGTCATTGAAAGTAGTTGCAATCGCAGTCACAGCGTTCTTATTTGTTTTTTCATAAAACAAATCAATTTTTGTATCAAATTGAACTAGGTTTCCGTAAAGAAAGTTGATAGAACCACTTCCATTGTCTTTGCGAATATAGATTCTTGTATCACTTAATGGTTTCCCATTTTTAACCCACTCAGCTTCTGCGCTATTGAAAGTAAACTTAGCAGAAATTTTCTTCCCATCTTTACTTTCAGCAACATTATGAAGCGTGAATGAATCGCCTGCTTTTGGATTTACGATTTCAGCAAAATAGTCAGGATTTTTCGCAAGTAGGTTCGCACGACTTCCACTAATGGTTGTGTCAGAGTGCAATCCAATATAGTCTTTTACAGCAGTTAAACCGTCAACACCTTCAAATGAAGCTGTTAAGCTACTGTAGTACCCCACACTACCACGTTTGCTATTGTCATAATCGCCATAAAGCGTGATATGAGGTTTTTCAGCTTTTACGCCCTTCTTAGCTAGTTCTTCTTTTTCTTTGTTGTACTTAGCAAGATCGCTTTCATATTTTGCTTGTTTTTTGTCATAATCGGCTTTTAAATCAGCATTGTCCTTTTCAACCTTTTCATTGTAGGCTTTTTGGTCTGCTACGTTTTTGTTGTAGGTAGCTTCTTTTGTAGCGTTGTCCTTTGCGATACGCTCATTTTCAGTTTTGGTTTCAGCTTCTTTTTTAGCATTGTCAGCAAGAATAGCTTTATTTTCAGCTTCAATACGTTTGACTTCTGCTTTATGATCCGTTACAGCTTTGTCATACGCTTCTTGTTTATCCTTGTTTTCTTTTTCAATTACTTCACGTTCTTTAGTAGTTTTATCTACCTTAGAAGAATAATTATCAGTCACGGCTTTGACTTCTTTTTCCTGTTTCGCATAATCAGCTTCAATTTCTTTTTGCTTTTCTGCGACTGTTTCAGAGGTTGCAACACCTTTGTCCTGAACAGCTCCAACTTCAACCTTTACACCTGCGTCTTTAGCTTCTGCTACAGCTTTGTCAAGATTTTCATGTGAGATCGGAACTTCTACTTCTGTTTTCTTTTCTACAGCAACAGGTGTAGTAGGTTTTACTTCATCAGCCGATACAGTACCATTAAACGCCATACCTAACATAGCAAGCGCCAAGATTACTCCACAAGCTCCTGCAACTTTTGTTTTACGGATTGAACCATAAGTCTTATATTCATTTGATTTTAACATTTTTCTTTTCTCCTTTAATTAAAATACTTGTTTCTTGTAAAAATAACTCACTGCTGTAAGCAATAAGCCGCCGATTGCACCCAGAATGCTTTCTGCTGTCCCTGTATTTGGGAGTGTTTTGAGCTTGCCATCTTTGTCAGTAACAGAGATAGTCTTATCTTCGTTAACTGTTCCGCCAACTTCTTCTGGAGCCACTACAGAACCATCCGAAAGGACTACGTTACCATTTTGAGTGCTGACAATTGCAACTCCTGTATTTGTTTCAACAGGATCTTTTATCACATCGTGAACCACCTGTCCTGTTGAGCTTGAAGTAGTTCCAATTTGTGACTTACCTTGCTGGTTCGCTTGATCAGTTGTTTTTGGCTTTTCAGCTGGGACTCCAAGGCTACCTGCATTATCCTTGTCCTGTGGCTTGTCTGAAGATGCTGGTTTATCTGTTGTCACTCCGTCAAGACTTCCTGCGTTGTCTTTGTCTTGTGGTTTATCTGATGGTGTTGGTACACCATCAAGGCTACCTGCATTATCCTTGTCCTGTGGCTGATCAGAAGTTGCTGGTTTATCTGTTGATACCCCGTCAAGACTTCCTGCGTTGTCTTTGTCTTGTACACTTGGCGTTGTTGGGTCAACTGGAGTAACTGAAGGCTCTGTTGGCTGAGTTGCTGGTGCCTCTGTTTCTGTTGAAGCGCTAGGTGTTGTTGGCGTAACAACTTCTGTCGCTGGAGCAGAAGAATCAATTGGTGCAAGCTCGTCTGCTGATACATAACCAGCTTGTGCAAGTGCGATAGTTGAAAGTGCTAGTGCAGCTAATACATTTTTCTTGTTCATTTTGATTTTTCCTTTTCTTTATTTAGTTTGGCGATTATAACCTCTTCCAGTTAAACGAAGTTCCATTCCTGATGGTGTCTTAACTTTTCGAGCTATAACTTGAGCATCTCTCTTAATAGTGCGAATTTGATCATAAACCTTTTTATAAGGCAAATGAAATTCAACATCCCTTAAAAGACCGTCTACGTATCCTTTAGCCTGTTTGACTGCATAGTCTGGCTTCAGGATAAGGTCTGTGCCGTCCTCTAAACGAGCCGTCGCACCTCCTTGTTTTCCTAAAACTTTTAAGTCCTTTAGGCTGACCGTTATTTCATCTATCATAGATTTCTCCTTGAAGTTGAAAGGCGAAATTTACGCCGTGCTGTGTAAAAACGTATTTTTACATCGGTATTTTATACGCTGGGTTTATAGTCTAGTAACCCTTACTCCTTCAGCTTATGACAGTTGTCATGCTTTTTCGTTCAGTGGCTGGACTAGATATCCTTTTCTAGTTTGCTACTCGCCCCCGTTTCTTTTTTATCCATAGCCACGCTGTATCAGGGCAAGCCTTGTATTCAGTTTTCAAAGGTCTGTAGTTTAATGACTTCTCGGTCAATATAGATTTAACTTTACTAGGTTTAGTCCGATTCTGATCCTAACAGGTATTCAATGGTTACCCCAAAGTATTCTGCTACTTTTTTAGCATTTTCAAGACTTATCTGACTATATCCTGTTTCCCAGTTCGATATGGTGTTACGAAATACTCCTATCTGATCAGCCAAGGCTTGCTGAGACAGTCTAGACTGCTTTCGTAATTCTTTAATACGATTTTGTGTTTGTTTCCTCACATCTACTTGTCTCCTTCATCATTTGGACTTGATAGTATTTCATCATCCAGCAAAGAAGCATTATCCACTTCCTTTATAACTTTGCCAATAGTACAACCAAAGAGCAATAATAAACCGATGACGAATATAATCATTAACCCTAGCTTAAACAATCCCATGAAATCAATCCTCTTTCTTTTTTCGGTAAATCAAAAACAGCTTTAGGAACCATGTAGATTTTCTCCTTCGGGTTACGACCTATCGTTAGCACTTTACCATCAATTGGTCTAAATTCATCTTTTAACATGTTTCAACTCCCTTAGACAATTCTGATAAATAGCTATTGAGTTTCGTCTCCGACAGTTTATCTGGATAATAGTATGCAATCAGACTAGGGCACTCATCAGGGAATTTTCTAGCGTGCTCACTTTGTCCTGATAGTTCCAGGAAACCATGTTCTTTTTCGATAAGCAGTGCCATTTTCCAGAAGCGAATCATCATTTTGTAGAAGTAGGCTGGGACATTCTGGATTGATTTTCCTTCAGCCTCTCCTGTTTTAATTTTGAAAATCAATTTATCAAGCTCACGTTCAAGATCTTGCAGCCAAACCTCTCCATAAATTTCCTGATCAGCTAAGAGGTTGTTGTAATTCTTCTCAACTTGGCGTTTTGCTTGATAGATTTTATTTTCAAGAATTTTTGCCTCTTTTCCAAACAAACTGAGTTTCTGAACTAGTTGAGGAGAAAGAAAACCATGTTGTCCCATTTTGAATGCTTCAGAAATTGATAATTCAGATAAAGATGACTCGCCCTCGTATCGATTAGTATCGTAATCTCTTTTATCATTCTTAATTAGATTATTATTACTTGGTTCGGTATTTCCGAGTTCCTGATTTCGGCTTTGGCGAGTTCTTGATTTCGGTATTTCCGAGTTCTTGATTTCGGTATTTCCGAGTTCATAGATTTCCCAAGGACTTGGAGCTATTTCAAAAGACATCTTCAATAATTCTGGATCTGAAACTACATTTTTCGGATACAATCTATTAGGCTGTTTCATGCCTTGACGTTCCTCATCAAGCAAGTGATATTTAATCAATTCTTTCTTCAACTTGATAATTTTATCCTTCCCGTAACCAGTATCTTGACATAGTTCATTATTCGGATAGATGACATATACATCACCATTTTTATCCACAAAATTTCCAGTATCTTTAGCGGTTTGAAGTGATAATTTCAAGCGATCATTGATTAACATGTAGACAAATTTTGCTTCAGCACATAATTTTTGATAATAAGTTGTTCCAACCAAGACTTTAGGAAGCTGATAATGAATCTCTGTAGCTTGAATTTGAATTAAACTTTTTCTTCCATATGCCATAAATCAATACCCCACCTGGAATGAGTTCAGATTACACGCAAGCTGATTTTGTGGTGTGAAAGTAATCATCTTTTGTCTTTCTAACAGTGAAATAACTACATCTGCTTCATGGCTTGTCAACTGTCTCAAAGACATTATTTCTTGAATTAACTCCTGTCTTGTCATATGTGTGTCCTTTCTACATACTGGTTTATTCTATGGTATTACCTTTAAAAGATAATATCGGAGTGTATTCCCCGCCTTCAGGATAATGATATCGAATAATACTGTTGTAACATTCTAAAGACTTGATAACATCTTTATCTGAAATGGTAATAAAAACACAATCATCCTTTTCCTTAAATATTAATGCTTTGAAAAATTTTTCAGCTTTGAAATTATTTTCTAAAACCGTAAATTCTATAGCCTGTATCCAAAAATTATAGAAACAGTTATCCAAATCCTCGAAAATATCACTAATATCTGGTATATAGTAGTAACTCTTATCTCTAAATAACTTCCTGAAATGACTAAAATGTTTTTCATCGGCCATAAGATCCCAAATTCCACATAGATAGGAGGTGTTGGTTTCAAAATAGCGAGCGAGAATAGTAAGATCATCACCCATAATATCTCTACCTAAAACGTACATTTCTAGAGAACCTTTTTTAATTCCTGTTTCTTGACTGACTTGTTTTATTGTTTTATGTTTTTTAACCATTAAAAGTTTTAAACGATTTTGGAGCACCCTAAATTTCCTCACTCTCTAAGCCCTTTTATTTTCCCCTACACATATCCCATCAATTCTGGATTAAACTCTAGAGTCAACCACAAGGCTTCATCCTGAGTCAATTGGCTAGTTTGTCCCCAAGTTCCATCTCTCGCTCTTCTTGAGTAAGGATAACTGCCATGTTTATTTCTGGACTTTAATTCATGAATAACATCATCTTTCATAACTCTCCAGAGAAGACTAGAAGGTCTATAGTAATAGCCATCTCCAAGCCAAACTCTATTGAGATCATCGTATACAGATACTTTTTCATCAGAATTTCCTTCAGGGATACAATCAACCATATTTTCATTCTTATCAAGATCTATTACATCGAAAATTTCTAACGAATCAATATCCATAACAATTTCAATATTATCTGACATTTTTTCTCCTTTCTTTAATTTTTGCAACGAAAAAAGAGAGCGATTTTCTCACTCTCTCAAGTTATATGATATTTAATTTTTCACTTTCCCAAAACTCTAGACACTTAGGGAAGATTTTTTTATTTAACGTAAACAACTCCCAATTTCCCAAAAGCCACATCTCCACGGATAATCAAGGTTTTACTTGTTGGAGCTAGAGGAGCATCTGCCTTAGCTACTCCACAGAATGTCTCTACCTTAAGATCTACTCTCCAGTGTTGGGGCACGTAGACAACCGCATTCCCAAAACCAACTTCGATATCCAGAGTAGCAAAATCACCTAACATCTCTGCGTTGTCGTAATATATCTTTGCATTGCCAAAACCAACTTCAACTTGGTCTTCTACCAATTCTTGGTCTTGCTTGTAGAAAGTCCCTGTCCCAAAAGCAACTTCCTTATCTGTAAGAATGGTCTTTTTACCATCATACCACCATTTTTTCCCGTTCCAAGTTCTGTTAGAATGAGTGAGTGCGCTGACACCCATTACGATTAAAATACTTGCCCAGAACAATGACTGATTGGGAATCGGTAAAATATCATAAAAGTGGTTGGCAATCATTAAGGCCACTAGGGCTGTAAAAGAGGCTGATGTCAGATGACGACGAAGCAAAGCCTCAACTGATTGGTAGGCAAAAAAAACAATACCAAGCAAGGGCCAAATTTGCCCTCCCAGAGAAGGGATTCCAAAATTTCCTTGTAATAATATTAAAGCTGCTAAAACCAGCAACACAATACCAAATGCTTTCTTTTTCATATTCTTACCTCATGTTTCTTAGATTTTCTTTTAGGAGGGATTGGTAATGTCGTGAGACATGAACCTCCTTGTGGGTTTGATAAAAGGAAATGGTGCCCGTTCCTGAAAAGGACTTGTCCACCGAGTAAACTTGCCGGATATTGGCGATTGTTGACTTGGATATCCGACTAAAATAGCGAGGAAGGATAGACTCTAACTCATAGAGTTTAAGCCGAACCTCGTAGGCATCTTTCTGGGTATGGGCATAAATCTTGTTCCCTTCTGTCTCAAAGAAGAGAATTTCCGACAGATCCAGATAATATTCACCTGTTCCCTTGTAAAAAATCAACCGAGGAGACTTGGACTCTTGCAAGAGGCGCTGTAAATCCGCAATCTCATCTGTCAAAGCCGCTGCCTTGATGACAATTTCAGTTTCCTCTAAATTGCTATCAATTTCGATTCGTAACTTCATTCCATCTCCTTTCTGACTCTACTATATCAAAGCCAAAATAAGAAAACAAGAGCAAAAAAGCAAGTGGTTACTTTAGGCACGTAAGTGGTTGTAAGACCATCTTAACTTACAGGTCAAAATAGAAAGAAAATCACACCCCACACAAGTCCGCAAGCATAACCAACTACTACATCCTTTGGAAAATGCACTCCACCTAAGACTCTCACTAGCCCCAAGAAGGCTGATAAGGTCAAACAAATCATCCCCATAGTTAGACTAGCATGCAAGCAAGCCATGGAGATAATGGTTGCTGAAAAGACATGACGACTGGGCATAGACTGACCAGGACTATCTCTGTCTAGTAGCGGGACAATTTCCCAAACTTCATAAGGCCTAGGGGCATTGATTTTCTTACGAAGAAAGGACAAAATCACAAAACCTGACGCAGGGATAAACACATAGATCAAGACCTGTTTCCCAAGTCCTTCTTGGAGATAGGTAGTTGCTAACAAGGTCAGATAAACTATAGGCATAACTACCGTCATGAACCGATTGAAAGCTCTTAACAAGCTCAGAAGAAAGGGCTTATTTTTAGCAATAGCAGCAATGTGGTCATACCATTCTTGATAATTTTTCATATATTTTCTCATCACTTATTCAAATTTTGCTTATAGGGAAGCACTTGTCTTCTAGTATAGTGCAGAAAAAGAAGGCCGTCAAGCCTTCTTTCGATTTATTCTTCTGCTTCGTCTTCCGTAAACTGACTGTTGTAGAGGTCAGCGTAGAAACCAGCTTGTGCCATCAGATCATCATGATTGCCTTGCTCAATGATATTTCCATCTTTCATAACCAGAATAAGATCAGCATTTCGGATAGTAGACAAGCGGTGAGCGATGACGAAGGACGTTCTGCCTTCCATCAAACGATCCATGGCTTTCTGAATCAATTCCTCCGTCCGTGTATCAACCGAAGAGGTCGCCTCATCCAAAATCAAGAGTGGCGCATCTTTCAACAAAGCACGAGCAATGGTCAAGAGTTGTTTTTGTCCGACAGACAAGGTCACTGTATCATCCAAGACGGTATCGTAACCATCTGGTAGGGTCATAATAAAGTGGTGAATCCCTACAGCCTTGCTGGCTTCGATCACGCGCTCATCACTAATACCTGTTTGATTATAGATGAGATTGTCACGAATGGTTCCTTCAAAGAGCCAGGTGTCTTGCAAGACCATTGAAAAGGCATCGTGTACTTCTGATCGCTTCATAGCCTTGGTATCCACACCATCAATGCAAATACTTCCCTTATCAATCTCATAAAACTTCATCAAGAGGTTAACAATGGTCGTCTTCCCAGCACCAGTTGGTCCAACAATGGCAACCTTTTGACCTGCATGAGCTGTAGCAGAAAAGTCATGAATAATCGTTCGCTCTGGTGTATAACCAAAGGAGACTCGATCAAAGACTACTTGACCTTTCATATCGCTCAATTGTCTTTCTTTATGGGATTCATCTTCCATTTCCTCTTCAGCTAAAAATTCAAAGACACGTCCCATGGCTGCGCTAGCCTGCTGAAGACTGGTAATTCCTTGGGCGATTTGGGAAAGAGGCTGAGAAAAGATACGAACGTAGGCCATAAAGGCAACGATAATCCCTATACTAATCTGCCCATTCAGAGCCAAGGCTGCACCAACAATAATCACCAAGGCATAGCTAAAGTTCCCAATAAACATCATAATCGGCATCATAATCCCTGAAATAAACTGAGATTTCCAGATACTATCATACAGACGATGGTTTAATTTCGCAAATTCTTCTTTCGTGCTCTCGATGGCATTGTAACTGGTCACCACATTATGACCAGAGTACATTTCCTCCACATAACCATTGACAGCTGCCAAATCCTGTTGCTGACTCTTAAAAAAGCCCTGGGATTTGCCCATAAAGACGGATACAAATACAAACCCAACAAGAGTTGAAATAACCGTCACCAAGGCTAAAATCCAGTTCATCCCAAACATGGTTACCAAGACTGCTAAAACTAGTAAACTAGATGAAAGAACTGTTCCTAGACTTTGATTGAGGGACTGGGCTGCAGTGTCAACATCATTGGTTACACGAGACAAGGTATCTCCTTGAGAATGTCCATCAAAATATCCTAATGGAAGGCGATTAATTTTCTCTGCAATGGCTGTTCTCAAACGCTCTGAAAAACGTTGAATTGCTGTTGTAAACAGAAAGGCCTGCAAATAATTTGATAAAAGTCCAATCACATAGATAACGGCTAAAAAACCACCAATAGCTGCAACCGCCGCGACATCCACACTTGTTTCCAGACCACTGGCAATGATATTGGTCATTTCCTTGATACGAGTTGGACCATATACAGTAATAATGTTGGATAAGATTGTTGCTAAAAAGGCGATTAGAAGGGCAAACTGGAGACCTGCAAGATAGGGTTTACTCTGTTTCCAGAGCGACAGTTTTTTATTTTCCATGTTCCAATTCCTCCTTCGATAATTGTGAATAGGCAATTTCTTGGTAAACTTCGTTGGTAGCTAGAAGTTCCTTGTGGGTGCCTTGTCCCACGACTTGCCCTTGATCCAAGACCAAAATCAAATCTGCATCCATAATCGTTGAAATACGCTGTGCGACGATGAGTTTGGTCATAGACTTAGTTTTCTCAGCTAAATCTTGACGTAAAACTCGGTCTGTCTTGTAGTCCAAGGCTGAGAAGGAGTCATCAAAGATGAGGATTTCTGGCTTCCGAGCCAAGGCACGCGCAATTGCCAGACGCTGTCTTTGTCCACCTGAGAAGTTGATTCCTCCTTGAGCTACTTCTGACTCTAAGCCCGCTTCCTTGTCTTCGATAAAGTTCTTAGACTGAGCCAATTCTAAGGCTTGCCACATGGCTTGTTCATTAAGCGGTGTTTCTTGGCTGCGTCCAAAGTCTAGATTGCCCTTGACATCCCCAGAAAAGAGAACCGCTTTTTGTGGAATATATCCAACCTTGTTGCGCAAATCTTCTAAGGCATAGTCTTGAACATTAACACCGTCCACCAGAATTTCTCCTGTTGACACGTCGTAGAATCGTGGAATCAGATTAACTAGAGTTGATTTACCAGAACCTGTTGATCCTATAAAGGCCACTGTTTGACCAGCTTCTGCTTTAAAGCTAACATGTTCAACAACCGCCTCCGAATTTGCCGCATAGCGGAAGGTCACATCCTTAAATTCGACCTGACCTTTGAGCTTTTCATCAGCCAGCTGCACTTGAGCAGAGTTTTGGATAGAAGAATACAAATCTAAAACTTGATTAATTCGCTTAGCAGAAACCATAGTTCGGGGAAGAACGATGAAGAGTGCTCCCATAAGAAGGAAGCCCATGACAACCTGCATGGCATAAGACATGAAAACAATCATGTCACTAAATAGAGGCAGACGCGCTATCGGAGCAGCGTCGTTAATCACATAGGCCCCAATCCAGTAAATCGCCACACTCAAACCACTTGAAATCCCCATCATGATAGGGTTCAAAATAGCCATAAGACGGTTGACAAACAAATTCAAGCGTGTCAATTCATCATTTGCTGCTGCAAATTTTTCATTTTGGTATTCTTCAGCATTGTAGGCGCGAACGACACGAATACCTGTTAAACTCTCACGAGTGATACTGTTCAGCTTATCTGTCAGCTCCTGAATCAAGGACTGTTTTGGAAAGGCTAGCGTCATCAAAACAGTCGTCATCAGGACGTTGACAATCACTGCCACAAGTACGGCCCAGAGCCAGTATTCTGAATGACCTAAAATCTTCCCAATAGCCCAGATAGCCATAATCGGACCACGCGTTACCACTTGCAAGCCCATGGTAATCAACATTTGAACTTGAGTAATGTCATTGGTAGTACGCGTCAAGAGACTGGGAATAGAGAATTTCTTAATCTCTGTCTGCGAGTAATCCAAAACTCGGTTAAAAATATCACTTCTCAGCCTACTAGTATAAGAAGCTGCCACTCGGGATGCAAAAAATCCAACTGCAACTACGGACAAGAAGGCAAGAAAGGACATTCCCACCATCATGCTTGCCGGCTGCCACAACTCATCTAAATTAGTTCCTTGACTACCTAGCAAATCCGTAATTTTCGAGATATAGGTCGGCACTTCCAACTCTAGATAGACCGAAAAACAAGTAAAGAGAATGGCTAGTAAAATCATCCCCCATTCTTTTCTACTAATTCGTTTGGCTAATTTCTTCATTCTCTCCTCCTATTCCCTTGATATTTTCCTGTAGTTGAGCAAGGACTTTCTCAAAAATCAGTAATTCATCTTCATCAATGTCTTCCATCAACTGCTTATCAATTCGTTCAAAAAAGGCCTTAACCTGCTGCATTTGAGAACGTGCTTTGTCCGTCAAACGAACAAATTTTGCCCGCTTATCGCTAGGACTCGCATCCAATTCCACCAAACCATTTTGCACCATACGCTTGACCAAATTACTAGCAACAGACTTGGTAATATTGAGTTCCTGCTCGATATCTTTAATCAAGACCAAGTCTTGGTTTTTCTCACGATTATCCAAAAAACGTACAACCTGACCTTGAGGCCCACCCATAAATTCAATACCACAACGTTTGGCTTCCTTTTGCACCATCAGGTGAATCTGATGACCAAAACGCTTAAAGACTAACATCGGTTTATCCATACTAACTCCTTTCTAACTATCACATTTAGTTCTCCTAGGAACCAAACAAGTTTCTATGAGAACTATTTTACTATTTTCAGAAAAGATGTCAAGAAAAAGTTTCCAAGAGAACTATTTTCTTGATTAAAAAAATCCCAAGTGATTTTTTCACTTAGGATCATGTTCTATAGGTTAAATTAGAATCCATCTACGTTTGTGTAGATTTTTTGTACGTCTTCGTCGTCTTCAAGGACGCTGTAAAGTTTTTCAAAGGTTTCAAGGTCATCGCCTGACAATTCCACTTCTGACTGAGGAATCATTTCCAATTCAGTAACTTGGAATTCTTCTATACCTGACTCACGGAGGGCAACGATAGCCTTATGAAGGTCAGTTGGTGCTGTGTAAACTGTGATTGTTCCTTCTTCTGCTTCTACATCATCCACATCAACATCTGCTTCGAGCAATTGCTCAAAGACCGCGTCCGCATCTTCACCTGCAAATACAATAACACCTTTGTTATCAAAGAGGTAAGAAACCGAACCTGAAGCACCCATGTTTCCGCCGTTTTTACCAAAGGCTGCACGGACATTAGCCGCTGTACGGTTGACATTTGAAGTCAAAGTATCAACAATCAGCATAGAACCATTTGGTCCAAAACCTTCGTAACGTCCTTCTGTAAAGGTTTCGTCTGTGTTTCCTTTAGCCTTGTCCAAAGCTTTATCGATAACGTGTTTTGGCACTTGGGCTTGTTTAGCACGGTCGATAACGAATTTCAAAGCTGAGTTTGATTCTGGATCTGGATCACCTTTTTTAGCTGCTACATAGATTTCTACACCAAATTTTGCATATACTTTAGAGTTAGCTCCATCTTTAGCCGTTTTCTTGGCTACGATATTGGCCCATTTACGTCCCATTAGGAATCTCCTTTTTTCACATTTTAATCTTTCTTATTATAACACAAGTTTTTTCGATTTTCACTAGAGGAAATGGATTTTATTCAGTAAATCCAACTAGGATTGCACTTTGGTTACCAAGATTGCCTTGCCTTCTTTTATCAAGGGGTGACGAAACAGTGAGAAATACAGTTGGATAGTCATAGCAACCCAGATAAGGGGTTCACAAAGGATAACTCCCTTATAGCCCGCCCAAGGGATAATCAAGACCACAAAAGCGATTTTCCCGATTAGTTCGATAAAGCTAGAAACCAGAGGAAGGATTTTTTGCCCCAAGCCCTGCAAACAATTGCGATAAATCAACAAGAGGCTCAAAATAGGATAGAAGACTGAACTGATTTGCAGGTAGAGACTTCCATTTTCTATCAAGTAACCATCCGTCGAACTAGCCAAGAAGGAAACCAAGGCTGGACTGGCAAAAAAGAGGAAGATACAAATAAAAACTGCCCAGGATATACTTAAACGACTACCGATTCGAAGACCTTGAACAATGCGGTCTGGTCGTTTAGCTCCTAGATTCTGAGAAGCAAAGGTCGTCATCGAGGCAGAAATAGCGGTCATAGGAAGAAGGGCGAAAGCCATAATACGTCGAGCCGCCGTCTGGGCACTAATAATCACTGCACCAAAGGTATTAACAGAAGACTGTAAAATCACACTGCCGATAGATACAATCGAACTCATCAAGCCCATAGCCAAACCTTGCTCCAAGAGATCAGCGTACAAGCTTTTGTCCCATTTAAAATGCTTGAGCTGAGGGAGTAGCTCAGGCACACTCTTACGGATATAATAAAAGCAGAGAACCGCTGATAAGGCTTGCGAAATAATGGTAGCTAGTCCCGCGGATTGAACTCCCAGATGCAATTGCGTAATGAAATAGAGATCCAGAACCACATTAACCAGAGCAGAGAAAATCAGAAAACCAAGCGCTGCCAGACTGTCCCCAATGGACCGCAATAAACCTGCAAAGAGATTATAGGCAAAGCTGACACCGACACAGGTCACAATCATAGAAATATATTGATAGGACTGGGGAAGAATTTCTGCAGGAGTATCTAGGTATTGCAAGAGAGGATACAAGCCAAGAAAGCCCAGCAGCATCACTACAACACTCAAAAGAGCGCCTAAAATCCAGGTGGCTGCTACTGCCTCCTTGATTTTAGTGAAATTCCGAGCTCCATAATAACGGGCAATGACAATTCCCATGCCATTACCAACACCAAGAGTAAAACCTACAATCAGGTCAAAAATTGCTGTCGTCGCTCCTACTGCAGCCAAGGATTCTTGACCAAGAAATCGTCCAACAATCAAGACATCAGCAGTATTATAGAGCTGTTGAAAAATATTTGATAACAAGATTGGGAAGGCGAAGCTTAAGAGCGAGGGAAGAATCGGACCATGTATCAGGTCCACTGTTCGTTTTTTATTCATAAGGCTATTATATCAGCTTTCTAGAGGAGCGACAAGAAACAGCAAACTATAGATGATCTGAAAACTTGAACAAAAAACCGAAAAAGCAGCGGATGTTCTCCACTACTTTAACAGCTTATTCTTCAATTTCGATTTCAAGCTCATCGCCTAGGTCAAGAGTTACTTCTTCATTCACAGAATCTGCTTGAACTGCTTCATCTTTTTTAGTTTCAACACCTTCTACAGAAGCTTCTTCTCCATCAACCAAACCAAATTGAACACGGACTTGATGGTCAATCTCATCAAAGATTTCTGGGTGATCTGCCAAGTATTTCTTAGCATTTTCAGAACCTTGCCCGATTTTCTCATCCTTGTAAGAGTACCAAGCTCCTGCTTTTTTGATGATATCCAAATCACTTGCAATCTTCAAAAGCTCACCAGTCTTAGAAATCCCTTCTCCGTACATGATTTCAACGAAGGCTTCCTTAAATGGTGGAGCCACCTTGTTTTTCACGACCTTGATCTTGGTTTCCTTACCAACATTGGTGTCTTTTTGGTCACCAGTTCCCTTGATTTGTGTGCTTCCACGAACATCCAAACGGACTGATGCGTAGAATTTCAGAGCACGTCCACCAGGAGTTGTTTCTGGATTTCCAAACATCACTCCAACTTTTTCACGCAATTGGTTGATAAAGATGGCAATAGTTTTGGTTTTATTGATAGAAGCACCGAGCTTACGCATGGCCTGGCTCATCATACGGGCCTGCAAACCAACGTGGCTATCTCCGATATCTCCATCAATTTCCGCACGAGGTACAAGGGCCGCAACTGAGTCGACCACGACAAGGTCAACTGCACCTGAGTCAATCAATTTTCCTGCAATCTCAAGACCTTGCTCTCCTGAGTCTGGTTGTGACAAGAGCAATTCGTCAATGTTAACACCAAGGGCCGCAGCATAAGCTGGATCGAGGGCATGCTCCGCATCGATAAAGGCTGCAATACCACCTTCTTTTTGCGCTTGCGCAACTGCATGAAGGGCAACCGTTGTCTTACCAGATGACTCTGGCCCATAGATTTCAATGATACGTCCCTTAGGATAACCACCTGAACCAAGGGCAATGTCAAGAGCCAAAGAACCGGAGCTCATCACTTGCACCTTTTGCTCGGCACGTTCACCCAAACGCATGATTGAACCCTTACCAAAGTCTTTCTCAATCAATTTAAGAGCGTCATTCAAGGCTTTTTCACGTTCAGCACCGAATTTTTTTGAAATTTCATCTAATTTTTTTGGTTTTTTCGCCATTCTATTCTCCTACATTCTAATGGTCCTCAGACCTATCTACTATTATATCAAAAGTTAGTCACTTAATAAAGCCTTGCGAACTAGGTTAAAGGCATGCATAACCGCAATGTGACGCACATCTGCTCGACTTCTGCCTCCAATATTAACCTTGATAACTTCAGTTCCATGCTCTTGAGCCAAGCCTATGAAGACTGTCCCAGCTGGATGTCCTTCTAGGCTATCTGGCCCTGCCACTCCAGTCAAACTCATTCCAAAATCAGACTGGGTCTTGATTCGTGCCTGCTCAGCCATCTTCTGAGCTGTAAATGCAGACACCACACCATGTTCTTCCAAATCCTTGGCAGGAATATCCAACATCTTTGATTTTTCCTCCAAGCTATAGGTTACAAAACCACCCTTAAATATACTTGAAGCTCCTGAAAAATCCGCTACCCTAGCTTGGAAAAGCCCTGCCGTCAAACTCTCTGCAGCCGTGATAGTTTTCCCTTGCCTTTTCAGCTTTTCTACCACAATGCTGGCTAAACTAGTCTCTTCCCCATAACCATAACAAAGTTCTCGTAAAGAAAGGCCTTCAAAAGTTTGGCAATTCAAGATTTGGTTTTCTAAGATATCCAGCACTTGATTCGCCTTTTCTTGACTGCTAGCCTTTGTTGACAGACGCAGAGTGACTTCTCCTGTCTTTGCATAAGGTGCCAAGGTCGGATCGGTTTGATTATCAATTAAATCAGCCAAAATGGTCACCAACTGACTTTCGCCAATTCCAAAGAAACGAAGAACTCGGGAATACAGCTTGCTCCCTGTCATCAACTTGGGTAGAAGTTGGTTTAAGACCATGGGTTTCAATTCACTTGGTGGACCTGGAAGGACAACGTAGGTCACTCCATCGACTTCCAATATTCCTCCCACAGCCAGTCCTGTTTCGTTTGGCAGTGGAGTCGCACCTTCTACAATTTGAGCTTGTCTTTCATTATTCGGTGTTCGGGCATAGTCTGGTCTCTGGGCGAAAAATACATCTAACTTTTCTTGTGCCTGAGGATCGAAGACTAATTCCTTCCCTAAAAATTTAGCTAGAGTTTGTTTGGTCAAATCGTCCTCAGTTGGCCCCAAACCGCCTGTCAAAATCACCAGACTACTACGTTGACTGGCAATCTCAAGCAAAGACAAGAGACGAGCTTCATTGTCTCCTACAGCCATCTGAAAATATACGTCTACCCCAATCTCTGCTAGTTTTTCCGATAAAAACTGAGCATTAGTATTGACAATCTGTCCTGTCAAAATCTCTGTTCCAACAGCAATGATTTCTGCTTTCATGTTTCCTCCTACCTATCTATTCGTATTTTTTTGAAAAAATCGCAGGAAATTTCCCACGATTGATTTTTTATTTATAGTAAGAAAGTTAATTGTCTTCGTCACCAACAGGTGTTCGTCCAAATAAATCTTCAAATAAGACAACATTTGTTTCAAGCTGAGTGACTTCTTCTTGTCCCAAAGAACGTCTCAAAAGATTCTGCATTTCCAACATATGATTTCTCGTAACAATTTGATAAGAAACGCCTTGTAGCATCTCCCCTTCACCCTTCAACTGTTGTGTTTCAATAGTTTTAAATGAATCTTTATAGCCCAACAAGCTTGGAATACTTTTCGCAGATAAATCAATATTAGTCTGCATATTAGTACTTAGGGCTTTTAAGATAGACTGATAGTGACTGACACTATTTAAACTAAGAACTTTTTCAACAACTTTTTGAATGACTTCACGCTGACGCTTTTGACGACCATAGTCTCCTTCTGGGTCTTGATAACGCATGCGTGAATAAACAAGCGCTTCTTCTCCATTTATTGTCTGTTCTCCAACGCCGATAGAAATGGTGTTAAATTCTTCTTGGTCACTGATAGAAATCGGGAAACCTAGTGTATTATTGACTGTAATACCTCCCACTGCATCGACCAATTGTTGCAATCCTTGCATATTAACCATAATGTAGCGATCGATATGGATATTCATCATCTTTTGAATTGTTTCTATAGCAAGTTCTGCTCCACCACCAGCATAGGCAGCGTTTAACTTTGCTTCTTCAATACTACCATCTTTATGTTGAATTTTAGTCAGGATATCACGCTCCAAACTCAGCATCATGGTCTTCTTAGTATGTGGATTGACAGTCAAGAGAATCATGGAATCACTATTTCCAGCCCACTGATCTGTACGCTCTACATTCCCAGTATCAACCCCCATTAACAGAATGGTCAAAGGTTCTGTTGCTTCAATAACCTTGGTTTCTTCCCCTATTTTTTTATAGGTCTTTGATAAGGTTTGTGTGCCTTGCTGATAAATAGTATAAGCAAAAACACCCACACCCAAAACTGTCACAGCTAGAAAAGCTAGCACCATTCCAATAATTTTTTTAACCATATTTCTACTAATCTATCAGTTTACCCATCAAGTAAACATCGATAAATTTCCCTTCTTCTATATATGCTCCACGCTCTTGGCGACCTTCAATTATAAAGCCATGCTTTTGATAAAGATGAACCGCAGCCTGATTACGAGTTTGAACAGTAAGTTGCAGACGACGCAGAATGCCACTTGCTTGTGCCCACTCTATGACTTCTTCTAGCAACAAATTTCCCAAGCCATTATTCCAATATCTTTTTCCAATCACAATGAAGAGATCTCCAATATGACGGACTCTCTTACGCTGGTCAGCTGTAATATTTACAATACCAGCAATTTTATCATTTAAGAATGCAAGTAAGGTTATCTGATTGTCCCAACTAGCTTGCTTGTTGAGGAATATTTCCATCTCCTCACTGGTCAAGAGAATACCATCTCCGTCTAAGCTGGTAAAATCTGTCTCCAAACTCACACGATTTAAAAAGGCCACTAATTCAGCTGCATCTTTAGGCTCTGCTTCTCTAATGAGCAATTCATACTCCATGTTGAAGCTCCTCTAAGAGTTTTTCTGCACGCAACCCCTTTGCTTGGAAATGTAATCTGCGACCGTCTTCTTCTTTTAGAATTTCCAATTCTAAATAAGTATCTGGTAAGGCATCACCTAAAAGATTCCCCCACTCGATGACAGTCACCCCGCCACCAAAGAGAAACTCATCCAAATCGATAGAATCCTCATCTCCTTCAATTCGATAAACATCTAGGTGATAAAGTGGCAGTCTGCCTTCATACTCTCTTACGATAGTATAGGTTGGACTCTTAATCATCTGGGAAATCTGTAATCCCTTAGCAAGTCCTTTAGTAAAGGTCGTTTTACCTGCGCCCAGTTCTCCAGTTAAGATTAAAACATCATTCTTTTCTAATAGATGGCCCAAACGCTCCCCTAAGGCTTGCAGCTCTTCTTCATTTTTTGTGTACATACTCTTATTATACCAAAAACTTTTCTTTTGTGTCTATTTTCCTGCTAAACTTACCATCATAACATCCATAAAAACAAGCTTTCTCTAAAAGAAAATGAGCGTAGCAATGACCAATACAAGATCTCGGAAAATATGACCATAAAAGGAAACTTCCTTTTTAACAGAATTTGGGACAAGATAGGCTGCAAAAAACAAACCCAGTCCAATATACATCAGAAGTGAGACAATGGTCATTGGATTTCTTAAGAAGAGAAGTGTTGCTAAAATAGTCACCAATACTGTCTTTTTTCTGTCTAGCATAGCAAGAAAATCGCGCATGTATTTTTTCAAGGGTAAAAAAATCAGCAAATCTAGTCCAAATAGGAAAAAGAAGGATGGCAATAAAAAGTCAACTAATTCTTGCTGCAACGTATTTTTGATGAACAAGTTATCTGACAGGACAAGAACAGCTCCTAACAAATTAATTAAGAGCAGGATACTGTAAAGAAGCTTCACTGACTTCTTACTGGCTAGGACACTATGGACTTCTTGCTTACGGGTATAAAGATAATTTACTCCAGCACAGATTCCCGAAACGAATACCATACTTCCGATGAAAAAAGCTGTACTTTGTTTAAAGGACAAGATGCATTCTTTCCATAGGAAACAGCTACTCAAACTGATTTGAATTAAAGCTAACAAAAATAAGATTCTCATTGATTTCATCTTTTCTCTCCCTTCCTACCAATCATTATACTCGGAGAAAAGAGAGAACTGTTTCCAATCTTCTCAAATGTCTCTTTTAGACGCTAAACAAACACGAAAGGCTAAACTTGAAGTCAAAAAAACGCACCATATCAAAAACTAAAAAATTTGATATTATGCGTCATGTTTTAAACTAATTAACTATTCTTTCTATTCAAATGAGCTTTTAACCAATTGATTGAACCAATCCACTCTTAAAACCAAAGAGCAATTTCTCTCTTAGCTGACTCTTCTGAATCTGAACCATGTACAACATTTTGGATAGGTTGATTTTCACTAGCAGCTTTTGCAAAATCACCTCGAATAGTTCCTGGTAAAGCTTCTTCTGGACGAGTCGCACCCATCATAGTCCGCCAAGTTTCGATTACTTTGGGACCAGAAATGATACCTACAAGAACCGGTCCTGAAGTCATAAATTCACGAATCGGTGGGTAAAAACTTTGACCAACCAAGTCCTGATAGTGCTGGTCAATCAGCTCTTCTGAAACCTTTGTACGCAACTCCAATTTTTCGATTGTAAATCCACGTTGTTCGATGCGTTTCAACACCTCACCCACTAATCCTCTTTTTACACCGTCTGGTTTAATGATAAAAAATGTTTGTTCCATACCCGTCTCCTTTGTCAGCTTCTTTCTTTTATTTTACCACATTTCACGGAAAAATGGAGAAAGTTTTCAGAAAAGAGAAAGAGAACCCGAAGGCTCTCTCATTCTCCCTTATTCTACTGTTTCTTCCACAGTTTCAACGGCAGTATCCACAACTACTTCTGTTGTTTCTTCATTCCCTTCTTCCTCTACTGGAGGATTAAGGTATTCTTCTTCGTTGATAGCATGTGGTTCAAGGTTGCGGTAACGAGCCATACCAGTACCAGCTGGGATGATCTTACCGATGATAACATTTTCTTTAAGTCCAAGGAGATGGTCTTTCTTACCACGGATAGCTGCATCTGTAAGGACACGAGTTGTTTCCTGGAAGGAAGCCGCTGACAAGAAACTGTTGGTTTCAAGTGAGGCTTTGGTAATTCCCATAAGGACTGGGCGACCTGTCGCTGGAACTCCACCTGCGATAAGGACATCTTTGTTAGCATCTGTAAAGTCATTGATATCCATGAGGGTACCCATGAGAAGATCTGTGTCACCTGGATCCATGACACGGACTTTACGGATCATTTGACGAACCATTACCTCGATGTGTTTGTCACCGATTTCTACCCCTTGGCTACGGTAAACTTTTTGTACTTCACCGAGAAGGTAAGTTTCAACTGACAAGACATCACGAACTGCAAGGAGACGTTTTGGTTGGATAGAACCTTCTGTCAGAGCAGCACCACGCGCTACTTGGTCCCCAACTTCGACACGCATACGAGCGGTAAATGGAACGACGTATTCACCTTCGCCAGTTTCACCCTTAACAAAGACTTTCTTAGTACGAGTTGAGGCATCTTCTTCGATAGCTGTAACTTGTCCTTTAACCTCTGTGATAACCGCTTCCCCTTTAGGATTGCGGGCTTCAAAAATTTCTTGGACACGAGGAAGACCCTGAGTGATATCGGTATTTGAGGCAACCCCACCCGTGTGGAAGGTACGCATTGTAAGCTGTGTACCAGGTTCCCCGATAGATTGGGCAGCGATTGTACCGACTGCTTCACCAACTTCAACCGCATCACCAGTCGCCAAGTTGATACCGTAACAGTGACGGCAGACACCGTGACGAGTGTTACATGTAAATACAGAGCGGATAGTCACTTCTTCCACACCAGCATTAACAATTTCACGCGCCTTGTCTTCTGTGATCAATTCATTTGGACCGATAATCACTGCACCAGTTTCTGGATGTTTAACAGTTTTCTTAGTGTAACGACCATTGAGACGTTCTTCTAGAGACTCGATCATCTCTTTTCCTTCGGCGATAGAACGAATCAAGAGACCACGGTCTGTTCCACAGTCGTCCTCACGGATGATAACGTCTTGGGCAACGTCAACCAAACGACGAGTCAAGTAACCTGAGTCGGCTGTCTTAAGGGCCGTATCGGTCATACCTTTACGGGCACCGTGAGTTGAGAAGAACATTTCCAATACCGACAAACCTTCGCGGAAGTTTGAAAGGATTGGCAATTCCATGATACGTCCGTTAGGAGCAGCCATCAGACCACGCATCCCGGCAAGCTGTGAGAAGTTTGAGATGTTACCACGGGCTCCAGAGTCCATCATCATAACGATTGGGTTCTTAGGATCTTGGTTGGCAATCAAGCGTTTCTCTAATTTTTCACGGGCAGCACGCCATTCAGCTGTAACGGCATTGTAACGCTCGTCGTCTGTGATCATACCACGACGGAATTGTTTTGTGATTTGTTCTACACGTTTGTGTGATTCTTCAATGATTTCAGCCTTGTCATCAACGACTGGGATATCGGCAATACCCACTGTCAATCCTGCAAGAGTTGAGTGGTGGTAACCGAGATTCTTCATACGGTCAAGTAGGGCAGAAGTTTCTGTCGTACGGAAACGTTTGAAGATTTCAGCGATGATATTTCCAAGGTTTTTCTTCTTGAATGGAGGGTTAAGTTCAAGATTGCTGATAGCTTCCTTGATATCTCCACCAAGTGGCAAGAAATATTTAGCTGGAACCCCTTCTGTCAAGTTGGCATTGTTTGGTTCTTGCAAGTATGGTAGACCCTCTGGCATGATGTCGTTAAAGAGGATTTTACCAACTGTTGTAAGCAAGACCTTATGTTTTTGCTCTTCTGTCCAAGGCTTGTTGAGGCTGTCTGTTGCGATACCGACACGTGAGTGAAGGTGAACATAACCATTACGGTAAGCCATAACCGCTTCGTCACGGTCTTTGAAGACCATTCCTTCACCTTCACGACCCGCTTCTTCCATAGTCAAGTAGTAGTTACCCAAAACCATGTCCTGAGATGGAGTAACAACTGGTTTACCATCTTTCGGGTTCAAGATATGCTCAGCAGCGAGCATCAAGATACGAGCTTCTGCTTGGGCTTCTTCTGAAAGCGGTACGTGGATGGCCATTTGGTCCCCGTCAAAGTCGGCATTGTAGGCTTCACAGACAAGTGGGTGCAAGCGAAGGGCCTTACCATCAATCAAGACTGGCTCGAAGGCTTGGATACCCAAACGGTGAAGGGTCGGTGCGCGGTTCAAAAGCACTGGGTGTTCTTTGATCACTTCTTCAAGGATATCCCAGATACGCTCATCTCCGCGTTCCACCAAGCGTTTAGCTGCTTTGACGTTTTGCACGATATCACGGGCAACGATTTCACGCATCACGAATGGTTTAAAAAGTTCGATCGCCATTTCACGTGGCACACCACATTGGTACATCTTAAGAGTTGGACCAACGGCGATAACGGAACGTCCTGAGAAGTCAACACGTTTACCGAGCAAGTTTTGACGGAAGCGTCCTTGTTTACCTTTAAGCATGTGACTCAATGATTTCAGTGGACGGCTACCTGGTCCTGTGATTGGACGACCACGACGACCATTGTCAATCAAAGCGTCAACCGCTTCTTGAAGCATACGCTTCTCATTTTGAACGATGATACCTGGTGCGTTCAACTCAAGCAAACGAGCCAAACGGTTGTTACGGTTAATAACACGACGGTAAAGGTCGTTCAAGTCAGATGAGGCAAAACGGCCACCATCCAACTGCAACATTGGACGAAGATCTGGTGGAATAACTGGAAGGATGTTGAGAATCATCCATTCAGGTTTGTTTCCAGACTTGTAAAAGGCATCCAAAACATCCAAACGACGGATAGCTTTGACACGTTTTTGTCCAGTAGCTGTTTTCAACTCTTCTTTGAGTTCAGCAATTTCTTTTTCAAGATCTACTTGTTTCAAAAGGTCTTGGATGGCTTCGGCACCCATCTTGGCAACGAATGATCCATAGCCATACTCACGCAAACGCTCACGGTATTCGCGCTCTGTCATGATAGACTTGTGCTCAAGTGGTGTATCCTTTGGATCAATCACCACATAAGCCGCAAAGTAGATAACTTCCTCGAGAGCACGAGGACTCATATCAAGGGTCAAGCCCATACGGCTTGGAATCCCCTTGAAGTACCAGATGTGAGATACAGGAGCTTTCAACTCGATGTGCCCCATACGCTCACGACGAACTTTCGTACGCGTTACTTCAACCCCACAACGGTCACAAACAATCCCTCTGTAACGAATGCGTTTGTACTTACCACAAGCACATTCCCAGTCTTTTGTAGGGCCAAAGATAACTTCATCAAAGAGCCCTTCACGTTCTGGTTTCAACGTACGGTAATTGATTGTTTCAGGTTTTTTGACTTCTCCATAAGACCATGAACGGACTTTGCTTGGAGAAGCTAGGGTGATTTGCATACTTTTAAAACGATTTACATCAACCACTATTTCTTCCCTTTCTATTCTAAGTGAACTGCTTATTCTTCTTCAGCAGCTTCTTCTGTTGCTTCCGCTTTTGTTGCTTTCTCAGCTTCTTCAGCTTCAAAGGCTGCTTTAGCCTCTTGTGCTGCTTTTTCGCGGGCTTTTTCAAGGTCATCTACGTGGATGACATCTTCGTCCATTCCTTCATCCAAGTCACGAAGTTCCACTTCTTGGTCATCTTCATCTAGGACACGCATGTCAAGACCAAGAGATTGCAATTCTTTGACAAGAACTCGGAAGGATTCTGGAACACCTGGTTTTGGAATTGGTTTTCCTTTTGTAATAGCTTCATAAGCTTTCAAACGTCCGTTGATATCGTCAGACTTGTAAGTCAAGATTTCTTGAAGGACATTTGACGCACCGTAGGCTTCAAGAGCCCAAACCTCCATCTCACCAAAACGTTGTCCACCAAACTGAGCTTTACCTCCAAGTGGTTGTTGGGTAACAGTTGAGTAAGGTCCGACTGAACGCGCGTGCAATTTATCGTCAACCATGTGGTGGAGTTTGATCATGTACATGACTCCGACAGAAACACGGTTATCAAACGGTTCCCCAGTACGTCCATCGTAAAGGATTGTTTTGGCATCGCTATCCATACCAGCTTCTTTAACAGTTGACCAAAGGTCTTCAGAACTTGCTCCGTCAAAGACTGGTGTTGCAATGTGAATACCAAGAGTACGAGCCGCCATACCAAGGTGAAGCTCCATAACCTGACCGATATTCATACGTGATGGCACCCCAAGTGGGTTCAACATGATATCGACTGGAGTTCCGTCTGGAAGATAAGGCATGTCTTCTACAGGAACGATACGAGAGACAACCCCCTTATTTCCGTGACGTCCGGCCATCTTATCTCCGACCTTGATCTTACGTTTTTGAGCGATGTAGACGCGAACCAGCATATTAACACCTGATTGCAATTCATCTCCATTTGCACGTGTAAAGATCTTAACATCACGAACGACACCATCGGCACCGTGTGGTACACGAAGAGAAGTATCACGCACTTCACGAGATTTATCTCCGAAGATAGCGTGCAAGAGACGTTCTTCAGCTGAAAGGTCTTTCTCACCCTTAGGTGTTACTTTACCTACAAGGATATCACCTTCTTTAACCTCAGCACCGATACGGATAATACCCATTTCGTCAAGGTCTTTAAGGGCATCTTCACCAACGTTTGGAATTTCGCGAGTGATTTCTTCAGGCCCAAGCTTTGTATCGCGTGTTTCTGATTCGTATTCTTCAAGGTGAACAGATGTATAAACATCGTCTTTCACCAAGCGTTCGCTCATGATAACAGCATCCTCGAAGTTGTAACCTTCCCAAGTCATGTAGGCAACGATTGGGTTTTGTCCAAGCGCCATTTCTCCATTTTCCATAGAAGGTCCGTCAGCGATGAAATCGCCTCTTTCAACGACATCGCCAACTTTAACAAGCGTACGTTGGTTGTAGGCAGTACCTGAGTTTGAACGACGGAATTTTTGGATGTGGTAAACGTCCAATGAACCATCTTCACGACGAACTTCTACCTTGTCCGCATCTGCATAAGTAACTTTACCGTCATACTGAGCAATCACAGCAGCTCCTGAATCGTGGGCTGCTTGGTATTCCATACCAGTACCAACGTAAGGTGCTTGAGGATTGATCAATGGCACAGCCTGACGTTGCATGTTGGCTCCCATGAGGGCACGGTTGGAGTCATCGTTTTCCAAGAAAGGAATACATGCCGTCGCAACGGCAACTACCTGTTTTGGTGATACGTCCATATAGTCAACAACATTAGCTGGATACTCTTGGTTGACCCCTTGGTGACGTCCCATGACAACTTTTTCAGCAAATGTTCCATCTTCATTCAGACGAGAATTAGCCTGCGCTACAGTATATTCATCTTCTTCATCGGCTGTCAACCAAACGATTTCATTCGTAACAACACCTGTTTCACGGTCAACTTTACGGTATGGTGTTTGAACAAAACCATATTTGTTCAAGTGTCCGTATGATGACAAGTTATTGATCAAACCGATGTTAGGTCCTTCAGGTGTCTCGATTGGACACATACGTCCATAGTGAGTGTAGTGCACGTCACGGACTTCATATCCAGCGCGGTCACGTGTCAAACCACCAGGTCCTAAGGCTGACAAACGGCGTTTGTGAGACAACTCAGAAAGTGGGTTGTGTTGGTCCATGAACTGTGACAACTGTGATGAACCAAAGAATTCTTTAACAGCAGCTGTTACAGGACGGATATTGATAATTTGTTGTGGTGTCAAGACTTCGTTGTCCTGAACAGACATACGTTCACGGACATTACGTTCCATACGAGAAAGTCCAAGACGTACTTGGTTAGCAAGCAATTCACCAACCGCACGGATACGACGGTTTCCAAGGTGGTCGATATCATCTACGCGGCCAAGTCCTTCAGCCAAGTTGAGGAAGTAGCTCATCTCAGCAAGGATATCTGCAGGAGTGACGATACGAACCTTGTCATCTGGATTAGCATTACCAATGATGGTTACGACGCGGTCTGGATCAGTTGGTGCAACAACCTTGAATTTTTGAAGAACAACTGGCTCAGTCACAACGGCTGCATCATTTGGAATGTAGACAATCTTGTTCAAATCACCATCCAAATGGCTTTCAATACTTTCAATCACGCTACGAGTCATGATTGTACCAGCTTCTACCAAGATTTCTCCAGTTTCAGGGTCTACCAATGGCTCTGCAATGGTTTGGTTGAGCAAACGTGTTTTGACATTGAGTTTTTTATTGATCTTGTAACGACCAACTGCTGCTAAGTCATAGCGACGTGGATCAAAGAAACGAGCCACAAGCAAGCTACGTGAGCTTTCAGCAGTCTTAGGCTCACCTGGACGAAGGCGTTCGTAAATTTCTTTCAAAGCTTCGTCGGTACGAGAGTCCATTGGGTTCTTGTGGATATCTTTTTCAACAGTGTTGCGAACCAATTCGCTGTCACCAAAGATATCAAAGATTTCATCATCACCTGAGAAACCAAGGGCACGAACCAAGGTTGTAAATGGAATCTTACGAGTACGGTCGATACGAGTGTAGGCGATGTCTTTTGAGTCGCTTTCAAGTTCCAACCAAGCTCCACGGTTAGGGATAACAGTTGAACCGTAGCCCACTTTACCATTTTTGTCTACTTTATCATTAAAGTAAACACCTGGTGAGCGGACCAACTGAGATACGATGATACGTTCACCACCATTGATGATGAAAGTACCCATTTCTGTCATGATTGGGAAATCACCAAAGAAAACTTCTTGGGTCTTGATTTCGCCTGTTTCTTTATTGATCAAGCGGAAGGTTACAAAAATTGGTGCTGAGTAGCTAGCATCGTGGATACGAGCTTCTTCTAGCGTATATTTTGGTTCCTTGATTTCATATCCAACAAATTCCAACTCCATTGTGTCTGTGAAGTTTGAAATTGGCAATACATCTTCAAACACTTCCTTAAGACCGTGGTCTAGGAAAGCTTTGAATGAGTCAGTTTGAATTTCAATCAAATTTGGTAAGTCAAGAACTTCTTTGATTCTTGAAAAACTACGACGGGTACGATGTTTCCCGTATTGAACGTCATGTCCTGACAAGATGATTCTCCTTTGTAAATAAGTTCCAAGCCTTGTCAATCAGGCTTTCTAATCGTCATATGGTTGTAAAACCCCTATCACCGTGTCCTCTTGACGAATTTTCAGAATCTTTAAGTCTTTGTTACAAGTACTCAAAATCCTGAAAAAAAGCACAAAAAGAGCAGCTAAATCTGACTTTTTCAGAAGATTTAACTGCTGTGAGCCTTGTCTGGACAATATTTCAGACAAAACCTACGACAAATGATTACTTACATTATACCCTATTTAGCTAGATTTTTCAAGGGGATTAACGATTTTTTGACAAAATCTTTTCCTATAAGAAACACTAGCTAAATCGTAGCAAAACCTGTTGCGATTTTCTTTTGTTTTAATTTTGAGGAAACGCTTGCATATTGTTTTACTACATGCTATACTGATATAGAAATTTATTGATTGGAGAATCATCATGAGAAAAGCACCAGCTCAAACTGAGAAAAAAATGGTCTACAGCATCCGTTCCCTCAAAAATGGAACTGGTTCTGTCCTTATCGGCGCAAGCCTTGTCCTACTTGCTATGGCTACCCCAACTATCTCAGCCAACGAAAGTACACCAACCACTAACGCAAGTAATAGTGAAACTACTACTGCCCTTGCCCAACCTCTTACTGATGCAACAAACATCGCTGGCAAGAACGAAAGCGATTTTTCTTCACCTGATAGTGCAAACGCTTCCCTAGAGAAAAAAGAAGAAAAACCTGCAACAGAGCCAACAACTCCAGCCGATTCAGCACCACAAACTGGACAAGATCGTTCAAGTGAGACAACTACTTCTACTAGTCCAGTAACGACTGAAACTAAGGCAGAAGAGCCCATCGAAGACAACTACTTCCGTATCCATGTCAAAAAACTTCCTGAAGAAAACAAGGATGCTCAAGGACTATGGACTTGGGACGATGTTGAAAAACCTTCTGAAAATTGGCCAAACGGAGCCCTGTCCTTTAAGGATGCCAAAAAAGACGACTACGGCTACTACCTAGATGTCAAATTAAAGGGAGAACAAGCCAAGAAAATTAGCTTCCTCATCAACAATACAGCTGGAAAAAATCTAACCGGCGATAAATCTGCAGAAAAACTAGTTCCAAAAATGAACGAGGCTTGGTTAGACCAAGATTACAAGGTTTTCTCTTACGAGCCACAACCTGCAGGAACTGTTCGCGTCAACTACTATCGCACTGACGGCAACTATGACAAGAAATCTCTTTGGTACTGGGGAGATGTAAAAAATCCAAGTAGCGCTCAATGGCCTGACGGAACAGACTTTACAGCTACAGGCAAATATGGCCGCTATATCGACATTCCTCTTAAGGACGCCGCCAAAGAATTCGGCTTTTTACTATTAGATGAGAGCAAACAAGGAGACGATGTGAAAATCCGTAAAGAAGATTATAAGTTCACAGATTTGAAAAATCATAGCCAAATTTTCCTAAAAGATGATGACGAAACCATCTACACCAACCCCTACTATGTGCACGATATCCGCATGACAGGAGCCCAACACGTAGGCACTTCTAGCATTGAGAGTAGTTTTTCAACACTTGTCGGTGCTAAAAAAGAGGATATCCTCAAACACTCCAACATCACTAATCACCTAGGAAATAAAGTAGCTATCACCGATGTTGCAATCGATGAAGCTGGTAAGAAAGTGACCTACAGTGGAGATTTCTCGGACACAAAACATCCTTATACCGTGAGCTACAACGCTGACCAATTCACTACCAAAACAAGCTGGCGTCTGAAAGATGAGACTTACAGTTATGATGGCAAACTTGGAGCTGACCTAAAAGAAGAAGGAAAACAAGTTGATTTAACCCTTTGGTCACCAAGTGCTGACAAGGTTTCTGTCGTTGTCTACGACAAGAATGACCCTGAAAAAGTGGTTGGAACTGTCGCTCTTGAAAAAGGGGAAAGAGGAACTTGGAAACAAACTCTAGATAGCACAAACAAACTCGGAATCACAGATTTCACTGGATACTATTATCAATACCAAATCGAACGTCAAGGTAAAACTGTTCTTGCACTCGATCCTTACGCTAAGTCCCTCGCTGCTTGGAATAGTGACGATGCTAAGATTGACGATGCCCATAAAGTGGCTAAAGCCGCCTTTGTAGATCCAGCCAAACTCGGACCTCAAGACTTGACTTATGGTAAGATTCACAATTTCAAGACTCGTGAAGATGCCGTTATCTACGAAGCTCATGTGCGTGACTTTACTTCAGATCCTGCCATTGCAAAAGACTTAACCAAACCATTTGGTACCTTTGAAGCATTTATTGAAAAACTAGACTATCTCAAAGACTTGGGTGTAACCCACATCCAGCTCCTTCCAGTCTTGTCTTACTACTTTGTCAATGAATTGAAAAACCATGAACGCTTGTCTGACTATGCTTCAAGCAACAGCAACTATAACTGGGGATATGATCCTCAAAACTACTTCTCCTTGACTGGTATGTATTCAAGCGATCCTAAAAATCCAGAAAAACGAATCGCAGAATTTAAAAACCTCATCAACGAGATCCACAAACGTGGCATGGGAGCTATCCTGGACGTAGTGTATAACCATACAGCCAAAGTTGATATCTTTGAAGACCTAGAGCCAAACTACTACCACTTTATGGATGCTGACGGAACACCTCGAACTAGCTTTGGTGGTGGACGTTTGGGGACAACTCACCATATGACCAAACGCCTCCTAGTTGATTCTATCAAATACCTAGTTGATACCTACAAAGTAGATGGATTCCGCTTCGATATGATGGGAGACCATGATGCGGCTTCTATCGAAGAAGCTTACAAGGCTGCACGCGCCCTTAATCCAAACCTCATCATGTTAGGCGAAGGTTGGAGAACCTATGCTGGTGATGAAAATATGCCTACTAGAGCTGCTGATCAAGATTGGATGAAACATACCGATACTGTCGCTGTCTTCTCAGATGACATCCGTAACAACCTCAAATCTGGTTATCCAAATGAAGGTCAACCTGCTTTTATCACAGGTGGCAAACGTGATATCAACACTATCTTCAAAAATCTGATTGCTCAACCAACTAACTTTGAAGCAGACAGCCCTGGAGATGTCATCCAATACATCGCAGCCCATGATAACTTGACCCTCTTTGACATCATCGCTCAGTCTATTAAAAAAGACCCAAGCAAGGCCGAGAACTATGCTGAAATCCACCGTCGTTTGCGACTTGGAAATCTCATGGTCTTGACAGCTCAAGGAACTCCATTTATCCACTCTGGTCAGGAATATGGTCGCACCAAACAATTCCGTGACCCAGCCTACAAGACTCCAGTAGCAGAGGACAAACAACCAAACAAATCTCACTTGTTGCGTGATAAGGACGGCAATCCGTTTGACTATCCTTACTTCATCCATGACTCTTACGATTCGAGTGATGCTATTAACAAGTTTGACTGGACTAAGGCTACAGATGGAAAAGCATATCCTGAAAATGTCAAGAGCCGTGACTATATGAAAGGGTTGATTACCCTTCGTCAATCTACAGATGCCTTCCGACTTAAGAGTCTTCAAGATATCAAAGACCGTGTCCACCTCATCACTGTCCCAGGTCAAAATGGTGTAGAAAAAGAGGATGTAGTAATTGGCTACCAAATTACTGCTCCAAACGGTGATATCTACGCAGTCTTTGTCAATGCGGATGAAAAAGTTCGCGAATTTAATTTGGGAACTGCCTTTGCCCACCTCAGAAATGCTGAAGTTTTAGCAGATGAAAACCAAGCAGGACCAGTCGGAATTGCCAACCCTAAAGGGCTTGAATGGACTGAAAAAGGCTTGAAATTAAATGCCCTTACAGCCACTGTTCTTCGAATCTCTCAAGGCGGTGCCATCGTTGCCCCAGCTATGGAAGAAAAACCAGAATTTGATCTTTCTAGCTTAACACAAGAGCAAAGTCAAAATAACGGCCAAGACAATATTCCAAACCGAGTCGTCAAACCGGAACATCAAAATCCAGCTCCACAGGCTAAACCTGACTCTACAAAACCAGATACAAAAGTAGCGGACGCAGATCATAAACCTAGCCAAACTACAACTGATTCACAAACTGAAAAACCAGCACAAGAGCCACAAGCATCATCTGTAAAAGAAGCGGTTCAAAACGAATCAGTAGAAAACTCTAGCAAGGAAAATATAGCTGCCCCCCTAGCTAAACAAGCTGAACTTCCAAATACAGGAACCAAAAACGATCACAAACTCCTGTTTGCAGGAATCAGCATTCTTGCCCTTCTAGGTCTCGGGTTCTTACTAAAAAACAAAAAAGAGAACTAAACTAGCCCTCCTATAGAAAAATCCCCCAAGCATTATAGCTCGGGGGATTAATTTTTGTACAATATTTGTTGTCCTAATAAACTCGATTAGGATTTTTTATTAAGCCTATTTCATAGCAAAGTAAGCCCGTACTTTTGGTGCTACTTGCATTCCGAAGAGTTCAATAGCTCTCAGGACTTGGTCATGGGGCATGGAACCAAGCGGTAAATGGAGCATGAAGCGGTCCAAACCTAAGTCTTCAATCATGCGAATCAATTTTTCGGCCACCTGATCTGGATTGCCCACAAACATAGCACCATTTGGCCCAACTTGCTCCAAATATTGCTCATAACGCAATTCCTGCCAGTGCGGACGATCTTTAGAAATAGCATCCACCACTTGCTTGGTCGGATGGAAATAATCTTTCACCGCCTGCTCGCCATCCTCAGCAATCCAACCCCAAGAATGAGCTCCAACCTTTAGTTCCTGACTGGCATAGCCCGCTTCGCTCCCAATCTCACGATAAGCCTGAATCAACTTTTTAAAATAACGCGGATTGCCACCAATAATGGCATAGACAATCGGTAGGCCTGCCTGAGCAATCTTCACTGTTGATTCGACATGACCACCTGTCGCTATCCACAAGGGTAAGTTGTCCTGAACTGGACGAGGATAAACTTCTTTACCAGCAATCGTTTGAGTCAATCGACCTTGCCAGTCTAGCTTGGTCTTTTCATTGACTAACTGAAGCAAGTCTAATTTCTCATCAAAAAGGGCTTCGTAGTCTTTCAAATCATAGCCAAATAGAGGAAAAGATTCCGTGAAAGAACCCCTTCCAGCCATAATCTCTGCACGTCCATTTGACAAAGCATCGATAGTAGCATATTGTTGGAACAAGCGAATCGGATCCATGCTCGAGAGAATGCTGACTGCGCTGGTCAAACGGATTTTCTTGGTATTGACTGCCCCAGCTGCCAGGACAATCTCTGGAGCTGATACCGCAAAATCCGCTCGATGATGCTCACCAATCCCATACACATCCAAACCAACCTTGTCAGCCAGCTCAATCTCTGCCACCAACTGACGAATGCGTTCGGCATGACTGTAAGTTTGCCCAGTTCCTTCAAGCTCCGTTGTTTCCCCAAATGTTGAAATTCCCAATTCTACCACAGTGATTCTCCTTGTTTACCTCTGTCCTTCAATTTGAAAAATTATTCTAACATGAATCTTGAGTACAAGCAACCAATTTGCTCACAAGAAAAAGCCTAGATAACTAGACTTTTTTAGCTTATTCTACCGTTACTGATTTAGCAAGGTTACGTGGTTTGTCCACATCAAGGCCACGGTGGAGTGTTGCAAAGTAAGCGACTAATTGCGTTGGTACAACCATTGAGATTGGTGAGAGGTAAGGGTGCACAGTCGTAAGGACGATATCATCTGTCTCTTTGGCTACATTTTCTTCTGCTATAGTAAGGACTTTGGCACCACGGGCTGCCACCTCTTGGATATTTCCACGAGTGTGGTTGGCAAGGACTGGATCTGACAAGAGGGCCAAGACAGGCGTTCCTTCTTCAATCAAGGCAATAGTTCCGTGTTTGAGTTCTCCTGCTGCAAAGCCTTCACACTGGATGTAAGAAATCTCTTTGAGTTTGAGACTTGCTTCCATGGCTACATAGTAATCTTGACCACGTCCGATGTAAAAGGCGTTACGAGTTGTTTCAAGAAGATCACGAACCTTGTCTTCGATGGTTTCTTTCTCTGAAAGAGTTGATTCGATAGACTGAGCTACGATTGACAATTCATGAACCAGGTCAAAGGCTTGCGCTTTGGCATTGCCATTTGCTTCTCCAACTGCTTTTGCAAGGAAGGCAAGGGCTGCGATTTGCGCTGTATAAGCCTTGGTTGAGGCTACGGCAATTTCAGGTCCTGCATGAAGAAGCATGGTATGGTTAGCTTCACGAGAAAGAGTTGAGCCTGGTACGTTTGTCACTGTCAAGCTTGGGATTCCCATTTCATTAGCCTTAACCAAAACCTGACGGCTATCCGCTGTTTCACCAGACTGACTGATAAAGATGAAGAGTGGTTTCTTGCTGAGAAGTGGCATACCGTAGCCCCACTCAGATGAGATTCCAAGTTCAACTGGCGTATCTGTCAATTCTTCCAGCATTTTCTTAGAAGCAAATCCTGCGTGGTAAGATGTCCCAGCTGCAAGGATGTAGATACGGTCTGCGTCTTGAACAGCCTTGATGATAGCTGGGTTTACTACTACTTGACCAGCCTCATCTGTGTAGGCTTGGATTAACTTACGCATCACTGTTGGTTGCTCATCGATTTCCTTGAGCATGTAGTAAGGATAAGTTCCCTTACCGATATCTGACAAATCAAGCTCAGCAGTGTAGCTAGCACGCTCACGACTGTTGCCATCATAGTCTTGAACTTCCACACTATCCGCCTTGACGATTACCAACTCTTGGTCATGAATTTCCATGTATTGATTGGTCTCACGAATCATAGCCATGGCGTCTGAGCAGACCATGTTATAGCCTTCTCCAAGACCAATCAAAAGTGGTGATTTATTCTTCGCTACGTAGATGACTTCAGGATCTTGTGAGTCAACCAAGGCAAAGGCATAAGAACCACGGATGATGTGAAGAGCTTTTTTGAAGGCTTCAAGAACTGATAAGCCATCTTCTTCCACAAATTTTCCAATCAAGTGAACGGCAATTTCAGTATCTGTTTGCCCCTTAAAGTGGTGACCTGCAAGGTATTCTTCCTTGATTTCAAGGTAGTTCTCAATTACCCCGTTATGCACCAAGACAAAACGTTCTGTCTCAGAGCGGTGTGGGTGAGCATTGTCTTCCGTTGGTTTCCCGTGAGTAGCCCAACGAGTATGTCCGATACCAGTCGTTCCCTCAACACCAGCTGTCTTAGCAGACAATTCTGCAATACGACCAACAGCCTTGACTAGATGGTTTTCAGCACCACCTAGGACAAAAAGCCCCGCAGAATCATAGCCACGGTATTCGAGCTTTTCAAGCCCTTGAATCAAAATATCAGTTGCATTTGTGTTTCCAACAACACCAACAATTCCACACATAGTATATACGACACAGACCAGCTGTGCTTTCTCCTTAAAATTGGTATAGTCTAATTCCTCTTTTATAGAATCAGCAAAAACAGTATATACTTGTTTCTTTCACTTGTCAAGAGTAAAAATTGGTATAGTTCACATTAACTTCTTGTAAACAAAAAACTCTGACCAATTAGGATAATCAGTCAGAGTCCTTTTTAAAATCCATTATTGTCGCTTAATTCCTTGAACCAGTGCCCTGATTTCTTCAGACGACGTTCTTGCGTTTCCAAGTCTAATTCAACCAAACCATAGCGATTTTTATAGCTGTTGAGCCATGACCAGCAATCAATAAAGGTCCAGATTAAGTATCCTTTACAGTTGGCTCCATCTTCAATAGCACGGTGAAGTTCACGAAGATGACCTTTTACAAAGTCAATACGGTAATCATCTTGAATCATTCCATCTTGACGGAATTTTTCTTCCCCTTCAACACCCATACCATTCTCAGTCAACATCCACTCAATATTGCCATAATTCCCCTTGATATTTTGGGCAATGTCATAAATCCCCTGCTCATAAATCTCCCAGCCACGATGAGGATTGATTTTACGTCCAGGCATCACATAAGGCTCATAAAAATGTTCTGGTAAGAGTGGACTCTCTGGATGCTTAGCAAATCGAGGAGCCATAACACGCAAAGGTTGATAGTAGTTGACACCAAGGAAGTCCACCGTATTGTCACGAATGAGATTCAACTCATCCTCTGTAGCATCAGGCAAGAGACCGTATTCATGTAAGATTTCTACCAACTCCTGTGGATAAGTCCCCAAAACAGACGGATCTAAGAAAGATTGGGTCTGAAAAAGGTCCGCAATACGAGCAGCCTTGACATCAGCAGGATGCTGGCTACGTGGATAAGCCGGTGTCAAGTTTAAGACAATCCCAATCTTGGAATCTGGCAAAAGTTCATGACAAGCCTTAACCGCCCGACTGCTGGCCAATTGTGTGTGATAAGCTACTTTAACCGCCGCTTCTGCATCCACCTTATGTGGATAATGGGCATCGTAAAAATAGCCAAACTCTACAGGAACAATGGGCTCGTTAAAGGTAATCCATTGATCCACTAAATCACCATAAGTCTCAAAACAAAAACGAGCATAGTCTTCATAAGCTGAAACTGTCGCCTTATTTTCCCAACCATCACCAGCTTCTTGAAGAGCAAAAGGCAGATCAAAATGGTAAAGATTGACTAAAAGACGAATCCCCTTAGCCTTAATAGCCTCAAAGACCTTACGATAAAAATCCACACCTTGAGGATTGACTTTTCCACGCCCTTGTGGAAAAATCCGTGACCACTGAATAGAAGTCCGAAAGGCTGTGTGACCAGTTTCTAACAGTAGCTCAATATCCTTTTCCCAATTTTCATAAAATGTCGATGTCTTATCTGGACCAATTCCATTATAGTAGCGATTTGGCTCCACTTGGTACCAATAATCCCAGAGATTCTCTCCCTTACCGTCACCAGCTATACGTCCTTCTGTCTGCGGCCCAGAAGTAGAGGATCCCCAGACAAAATCCTTTGGAAATCTTAGCATACATTTACCTCTTTATCTACTCATTTTTCCCATTATACAGAAAAAACAAGGTAAAAACTAGTTACATTTTTTCCTTGTTTTTCTTCTGATTATAGTTTTTATTTCTCGCTGAGAATTTCAAGCGTTTCGAGCAAGTTATCTGCATGAACTTCGATGGTGTCACCAGTCGCTTTAATCTTAACTTCTACGATGCCATCGGCTGCTTTCTTCCCAACAGTGATACGAATCGGCAATCCAATCAAGTCGCTATCGCTGAATTTAACACCAACACGTTCGTTACGGTCATCTGTCAAGACTTCGTAACCAGCTCCCATCAAGCTTGCTTCAAGATTTTCTGTCAAGGCTTGCGCTTCTTCGTCCTTGACATTAACAGTAATCAAGTGTACATCAAATGGCGCCAATTCTTTAGGGAAATTGATTCCCCAAGCGTAACGATATTCACCTTTTGGCGTTTTGTTAACAAAGAGGCGAGCGTGTTGCTCCATCACAGCTGAAAGGAGGCGGCTGACACCGATACCGTAACATCCCATGATGATTGGCACAGCACGGCCATTTTCATCCAAAACATCTGCTCCCATGCTTGCTGAATAGCGAGTGCCGAGTTTGAAGATATGACCAATTTCGATACCACGCGCAAAGTTAAGGACACCTTGTCCGTCTGGAGAAATTTCACCCTCACGAACTTCACGGATATCCACATATTCTGCAGTAAAGTCACGACCTGGGTTCACACCAGTCAAGTGGTAGCCATCTTCGTTAGCACCGACAACTGCATTGCGAACATCTTGCACCTTACGGTCTGCAATGATTTTAACATTCTCTGGCAAACCAACTGGGCCAAGTGAACCAAAACCTGCTTGAACAAGATTCGCCACTTCTTCTTCGCTAGCAACGTCGAAGAAATCTGCTCCCAAGTGGTTTTTCAACTTGACTTCGTTGAGTTGGTCATTTCCAACTAGAAGGGCTGCAACAAGCTCACCATCTGCCTTGTAGAAGAGGGTTTTAATCGTTTGTTCTTCTGGAACATTGAGGAAGGCTGCAACTTCATCGATTGATTTAACATCTGGCGTTGCAACACGAATCACTTCCTCTTCCGCGACAACACGGTTGCTTGATTTGTACTCGTTTGTTGCCATTTCCAAGTTAGCAGCATAGCTAGATTCACTTGAGTAAGCAATAGTATCTTCACCAGAAACCATCCATTTGAGCAATTCTGCCTTGATTTCTTCTTGCACTTCTGCAGGAATTTCATCAAATGATGCAACTGACTTGTCCAATACAACCCAGCGGTCAAGGTCTGTACGAGCAGGTGTAATGGCCATAAATTCTTGGCTGTCCTTACCACCCATGGCTCCACCGTCACCAATGATAGCCTTGAAGTCTAAACCACTACGAGTGAAAATACGCTCATAAGCAGCCTTGTACTCATCATAAACACTATCCAAGCTATCATAGTTAGCGTGGAAGCTGTAGGCATCTTTCATGATGAACTCACGTGTACGGAGAAGTCCATTACGTGGACGTTTTTCATCACGATACTTAGGTTGGATTTGGTAAAGGTTAAGTGGCAATTGCTTGTAAGACTTAACAGAATCACGGACAATAGCTGTAAAGGTTTCTTCGTGAGTTGGACCTAGGATAAAGTCTGATTTTTCACGGTTTTTTAGTTTGTAAAGGTCTTCACCATAAGTTTCGTAACGACCTGATTCGCGCCACAATTCTGCACTAAGAAGGGCTGGAGCCAACATCTCAACGGCACCAATCTTGTCGAATTCTTGGCGCATGATATTTTTAGCTTTTTCAATCACACGGTTGGCAAGTGGTAGGTAAGAATAAACACCTGCTGAGACTTGACGAACATAACCAGCTCGCAACATAAGAGCGTGGCTGATAACTTGAGCATCGCTTGGCATTTCGCGAAGCGTTGGGATAGGCATTTTACTTTGTTTCATAATATTCCTCGATTATCTAAAAAAGAGTCGCATAATGTCATTCCAGGTCACAGCAATCATCAAGACAACCATGATGACCACTCCGGCCAAGGTGACATAGGTTTCAATTTCTTGTTTCAATGGTTTGCGGCGAATGACTTCCAGGATATTGAGCACAATCTTACCACCATCCAGGGCTGGAATCGGAATAAGATTAAAAATCCCAATATTGATGGAAATGATTGCCAAGAAGTACAAGACATTCTCAATTCCATTTTTAGCAGCATCACTACTTGCCTTAAAGATGGCAACAGGTCCACCTAGCTTGTTCAAATCCGGTTGGAAAATCAAATTTTTCAGAGCTGATAGAATTCGGAGGGCCGAGTCAGCAGCAGTTGTAAAACCACCTACAAACATGGATAGAAAATCTGACTTAATCCCCGGTTGAACACCTAGAAGATATAGACCTTGACTTTCTTCCGGAGTAACCGTAACTTGTTTGTCACTACCCTTTTCAGAAATAGTCACATCCAAGGTCGGAGCCGTCTTATCTTTGGTTTCTGATTCCACAGCCTGAATCAAACTTTCCCAGTTGCTAATCTCATGTGAGCCAATCTTGGTAATCTGAGCCGTTTCTGGTACTCCCACCTTAGCCAAAGCACCTTGGGGCATAACATGGAACTGGTTGGTATCAACATCTCTGACACCACCCTGCATAAAGATTAAAATCCAAAAAACAACGACACCTAAGATAAAGTTATTCATAGGTCCTGCAAAGTTGGTAATCAGTTTGCCCCAGATAGTTGCATTTTGATATTGAACATCCAAGGGAGCAATCCGAACCTCAGTACCATCTGCTTCCACAACCGTCGCATCGTGATCCACTGCAAATGTTTTTTCTTCTTCCAGAACCAAGCCCTTGATAAAAAGCTTGTCTTCAAAGTCAAACTGAGTCACCTGCATAGGGAGGGCCGTTTGATCCAACTTTTTACCAGAAAGATTGATGCGTTTAACCTTACCGTCATCAGTAAGGGTCAAACTGACAGGAGTTCCTGTCTTGATTTCAGTTGTGTCATCACCCCAACCAGCCATACGGACATAGCCACCCAGAGGCAAGATTCGGATGGTATAGGCCGTCCCATCCTTGCCAATATGAGCAAAGATCTTGGGTCCCATGCCAATGGCAAATTCACGCACTAGAATTCCTGATTTCTTGGCAAAGTAGAAGTGTCCGAACTCGTGCACCACTACAATAATCCCAAAAACCAGAATAAAGGTTAAAATTCCGAGCATAGTATTTCCTCCGTCTTTTGATTAAAAGAGTCCAAACAAGTGCATGATTGGAAATACAAGCAACATACTATCGAAACGATCCAAAACACCACCATGTCCAGGGATAAATTTACCAGAATCCTTGACACCAAAGTGACGCTTGATCGAACTTTCTAGTAAATCACCAAATTGTCCAGCAATGCTAAAGAAAATAGCAAAGACTGACATCTTGTAAATTCCATACGGAAGAGCAACTGTTCTGTCAAACATCATAAAGATGATGGTTACTAAAATAGCACCTAAAATACCACCCAAGGCACCCTCAAAGGTTTTATTTGGAGAAACTGTCGGAGCTAACTTTCGTTTACCATAGTTCATCCCAACAAGATAGGCACCACTGTCTGTCGCCCAGACGATACACAAGGCTAATAGTGCCTTATCTAAACCTGCAATTCTAGCATCTAATAGAGCATTAAAACCAAAGCCCACATAGAAACTCATAGCAAGAGGGAAAACAGCGTCCTCAATCGTATAAGACTTGCTAAAAACAGTCGTTCCTAACATAATTGAAATCAAAACACTATAAGCAACCACATTCCCATCAACTGGCAAAAAAGTCAGGTAATTCTCCAAGGGAATGGTCAAAGCAAAGGTTGCAAAGAGGGTCAAGAGGCCCTCCATGGTCATGGTCTCTAGACCTCTCATCTTCAAAAGTTCATGCATGGCTAGCATGGCTATGATTCCAATTGCTATCTGAAGCAAGAGGCCCCCAATCATTAAAATTGGTAGGAAAATAGCCAGGGCAATCCCTGCAAACAAGGTTCTTTTCTGTAAATCCTGTGTCATATTTCCTCCTAAACTCCTCCAAATCGGCGATGACGACGATTGTAGGCAAGAATGGCTTCCTGCAAGGCCGCCTCGTCAAAATCAGGCCACAAGGTGTCCGTAAAATAGAGCTCACTGTAGGCTCCCTGCCATGGAAGGAAATTGCTCAAACGCAATTCTCCACTAGTACGGATAATCAAGTCTGGGTCTCGTAACTCCTTAGGCAAATGCTGGGTGAAGAGATAGTTGCCAATCAATTCCTCTGTGATGTCACCTGGGTTGATTTTGGCATCTAACACATCCTGGGAAATCAACTTAAGAGCCTGTGTAATCTCAGCACGTCCACCATAGTTGAGGGCAAAATTAAGAATCAAACCTGTGTTGTTCTTAGTCAATTCCTCAGCCTTGGTCAGAGCTTCAAAGGTTTGCTTAGGCAGGCGGTCTGTCTCCCCAATCATTTGAATCTTAACATTATTCGCATGTAGTTCTGGAACATAATTATCATAAAACTCTACTGGCAAGTTCATGATAAACTTGACTTCCTGATCTGGACGGGTCCAATTTTCCGTAGAAAAAGCATAGACCGTAATCACCTTAACGCCCAGTTTGTTGGCTGCCTTGGTCACAGTTTGCAATGCTTCCATGCCCGCCTTGTGTCCGAAGACTCGCGGTTGCATACGTTTTTTAGCCCAACGACCATTGCCATCCATGATGATGCCGATATGAGCAGGAACCTGTGTCGGAACCTCTACTTCCACAGCCTTATCTTTCTTAAAAAATCCAAACATGATCTTATTCCTATTCAAAAATCTATCGTTTCATTATACCATATTTCCCTATTTTCTTCTATCACTAAGCTATTTATTCTCAGGCACAAAGCCCATTTTTCAAAAAAAGGCTCTATAATATTTGTAGTGGGTAAATCCCCTATGGATCTTATGGAACCTATTTTGTTGTAGAAAAAAAGTCCCATATGACCTATAATGAAAAGCGACTAAACAACTCATTAGAAAGATTCATATGGAACAATTACATTTTATCACAAAACTACTCGATATTAAAGACCCTAATATCCAGATTCTAGACATCATCAATAAGGATACACTCAAGGAAATCATCGCTAAACTGGATTACAATGCCCCATCTTGTCCTGATTGTGGACATCAAATGAAGAAATATGACTTTCAAAAACCGTCGAAAATTCCTTACCTCGAAACGACTGGTATGCCTACTAGAATCCTCCTGAAAAAGCGTCGATTCAAGTGCTATCATTGCTCGAAAATGATGGTCGCTGAGACTTCTATCGTCAAGAAAAATCACCAAATTCCTCGTATTATCAACCAAAAAATTGCGCAAAAGTTGATTGAAAAGAATTCTATGACCGATATTGCCCATCAGCTTTCCATCTCAACTTCAACTGTCATCCGCAAGCTCAATGACTTCCGTTTTAAGTCTGATTTTTCTTACCTCCCTGAGATTATGTCCTGGGACGAGTACGCCTTTACAAAGGGAAAGATGAGCTTTATTGCACAAGATTTTGACAAGCTCAACATTATCACTGTTCTTGAAGGCAGAACACAGGCTGTCATCCGAAATCACTTTCTTCGTTACGATAGAGCAGTCCGATGTCAGGTGAAAATCATTACTATGGATATGTTTAGTCCCTACTATGCCTTAGCTAAACAGCTTTTTCCAAACGCTAAAATCGTGTTGGATCGTTTCCATATTGTCCAACACATGAGCCGTGCTATGAGTCGTGTGCGTGTCCAAATCATGAATCAGTTTCATCGAAAATCCCATGAATACAAGGCTATCAAGCGTTACTGGAAGCTCATTCAACAGGATAGTCGTAAACTCAGCGATAAACGTTTTTATCACCCTACTTTTCGCATGCACTTGACGAATAAAGAGATTTTAGACAAGCTTCTGAGCTATTCAGAGGACTTGAAACACCACTACCATCTCTATCAACTCTTGCTTTTTCACTTTCAGAACAAGGAGGCAGACAAATTTTTCGGACTTATTGAGGACAATCTTAAGCAGGTTCATCCTATTTTTCAGACTGTCTTTAAAACCTTCCTCAAGGATAAAGAAAAGATTGTCAACGCCCTTCAACTACACTATTCTAACGCCAAATTAGAAGCAACCAATAATCTCATCAAACTTATCAAACGCAATGCCTTTGGTTTTCGGAACTTTGAAAATTTCAAAAAACGGATTTTTATCGCTCTGAACATCAAAAAAGAAAGGACGAAATTTGTCCTTTCTAGATATTAGCTTTTCTTCAACCCACTACAGTTGACAAAGAGCCCAAAAAAATAAGTCGCCTGATTGGGCGACTCTATTTTTTATAGGGAGATTATTATGAAAAAGTTTTAGGAGTTTAAGTTAAGGTCTTCTTAACTTATGAACTTAGTATACACTTCCTAGCTTAAAGTTTCCTTAAGTATTTTTAAAAATCAAATTTTTCCATTTCTCCTGCCAATTTTTCTTGGATAGACGTGTTCGATAAAGTTCCATTCGGTCTTCATTTTCTAAGAAATGAGGAGTTGGACGAACTTGAAAATTCAAAATATCCTCCAAACCATAAGGTGCATAGAGCTCAAAATCCAATTCTTCATTCAAGCGCAGTCCAACTGCCGTACACCGTTCTGGATACTTACTCATAGCATCACGAGAACTGGTATAGGGAGAAGTGTGAGGACTGTGCTGGTGCATATAGACCTGATTTTTCAACTCCCACTGGTACTGAGGAAAGTCCTCTCGCAGTTTTTTCTCTAGGGACAAGGTTTCCTCGTAAGAAATATCTGGATCAAAGAAAATTACATCTACATCTGTTTCACAGTCAAAAGGAGATTTGTCTGACAAGAGATTCCAGATAAAATTTCTGACAGAACCTGCTGCCAACCAGGAATCTGTCAACTCCAAGTTTCGGATGACAGTCAGAATAGCCATCATATCCGGATTTTCTCTAAAAGCCTCTAGAATTTCTTGCTCATTTTTCACTATATTCATAACCTAAGTGCTCATATGCCTTAGCAGTCGCCACCCGTCCAGACCGCGTCCGCATGATAAAACCTTTTTGAATCAAGTAAGGCTCATACATATCTTCAACTGTCTCACGTTCTTCTGCTATGTTAACAGAAAGAGTTCCTAATCCGACAGGACCACCACCGTACATCTCAATCATGGTGCGAAGGATTTTTTGATCCACATAGTCCAAACCTTCGTGGTCAACATCCAGCATGGTCAGAGCCTTATCGGTAATAAGATCATCGATAACCCCATTCCCCATTATCTGGGCAAAATCGCGCACGCGCTTGAGGAGACGATTGGCAATACGGGGAGTTCCACGACTACGCAAGGCCAACTCAGATGCTGCCACATGGGTGATTTCCATCTCAAAAATATCTGCAGTCCGCTCGACAATTTCTGTCAAGTCAGCATGGGCATAATACTCCATATGACCTGTGATCCCAAAACGTGCCCGTAGCGGATTGGAGAGCATACCAGCCCGAGTCGTCGCACCAATCAAGGTAAAAGGTGGTAACTCCAAATGAACACTGCGACTGCCTTCACCAGCCCCAATCATGATATCAATGTAGAAGTCCTCCATGGCACTATAAAGCACCTCTTCCACCGACATGGGCAAGCGATGAATCTCATCAATAAAAAGGACATCCCCAGGCTCTAAGTCATTCAAAATCGCTACTAGATCTCCGGCTTTTTCAATGACAGGCCCAGACGTCTGTTTGAGATTGACACCCAGTTCGTTGGCAATAACAAAAGCCATGGTCGTTTTTCCCAAGCCTGGAGGGCCAAATAAGAGGACATGATCCAGCGCTTCATCCCGCATTTTGGCAGCTTCAATAAAGATTTGGAGCTGATCCTTGACCTTATCCTGTCCAATATATTCACGTAAGTACTGAGGACGGAGCGTACGTTCTACTAACTCCTCATCCCCCATTATCTCATTGTCTAAAATTCTACTCATGGCTCTATTATATCAAAAATCCAAGCCACAAACAAAAAAGCCACCTGATTGGGTGACTCCTGAGTTTAGCACTTATGTGGTATAATATTATACGGCACTTCAACACCGCCTACGAAAGGAGGTGAGATAGCCCATGATGGAATTAGTACTCAAAACTATCATCGGACCAATTGTGGTCGGTGTCGTTCTTCGATTAGTCGATGAATGGCTAAACAAGGACAAATAGTGTCAAAAAAGACCCCTAGCTTATTTGGACGTGAGCTTGGGGTCTTTTCTAGCCCATGATATAGAACTAGTACTCAATTCCTTCTTATTATCCCATAGTTCACAAATTTTGTCAAAGGTTTATATTCTCGGCTTTTCAAGCTTTAACCGCTGTACAACAATATGATGACTCACTCCTCGACAACCAAGAACATTATTAAAGTAGTTCTAACCCTTCAATTCACAGACGCTTGCAATCAATTTGAGGTTGAAGTAACAACAAACCTATTTCTTAGTCATATTCGCTAAAAAGATCCCCGCCAATTCCCCGACCAAAATCCGAAAAATATCTGAAAATGATTTTTAGAATAGTCCCCAAAAGCCTGAAATAGAGCCAAAAAAATCCACCTGATTGGGTGACTCCCGAGTTTAGCACATATGTGATATAATATTTTACGGCACTTCTACACCGCCTGCGAAAGGAGGTGAGATAGCCCATGATGGATACAATACTTAAAACTATCATCGGACCAATTGTGGTCGGTGTCGTTCTTCGATTAGTCGATAAATGGCTAAACAAGGACAAATAGTGTCAAAAAGACCCCAAGCTTAATGTGGAAGTTAGCTTGGGGTCTTTTCTAGCCTATGATATAGACACAATACTTAATTCCCTTTTATTATCCCATAGTTCACAAAATTTGTCAAAGGTTTATATCTTCATCAATTCAGCTTCTCCAACTTTAGAATCTGTCCAATAAAGTTTATAAGATTAAGTAAAAGTTATCGGAAAATGATGTTTAAAATAGTCCCCAAAAGCCTGAAATAGAGCCAAAAAACTCCACCTGATTGGGTGGAGTTAAGGGAGATTATTATGAAAAAGAAAAGTTTAGGATTTTATTAAATAAAGTTAGGAGGTCTTTATTTAATAACTATATGATACAAGACGAAGCTTAAAACTAGCTTAACTTTTCTCAAATTCTACCATTTTTAAAAAAATTTCTATCAGCATCACCTACCCACGAAAAAAGCCACCTGATTAGGTGACTTCATTAGGAGATTATGATGAAAAAAGTTTTAGGATTTCATTAAATAAAGTTAGGAGGTCTTTATTTAATAACTATATAATACTAGACCATCCTTAAACTTTGCTTAAGAATAAACAAGTTTTATTATTTTTCTCTGTTTATCCAAGTCATTCCTGTACAATCATAGGTAGATAAGGTTTCAAAGCCCATAAAACGATAGAATTCCAAGGTTCTTTCTGTCTCTTCTGTCACCAGCTGGACTTGATAGGCATCTTTGTAATCTTTTAAAGCCTCTTTCATCAAGGAGCTACCAATCCCTTGGCGCTGATAGCTAGGCAAAACAATCAAATCTTGTACAAAAACTGATGAAAATCCATCTCCAACCAAACGAATCAAGCCCACCACAGCATCGCCATCAAGCGCCAGATAAATTACTAATGAATGAGACAAGGCCTGCTCCAGCATCTGAGGTTGATGGGTATAATTTGTCCAACCGACAGCCTGATAGAGATGCAAAACATCCTCTAGCTTGACAATTTCTTGCTTTTTAATAGTAATCATCTCAACACCTCTTAAAGCTCTCTCAAGCTCTTGTACTGTTGTCCATTTTTATCAAAGTTTTCAGGACGCAACCATATTTCCAAACGAGCTTTGATTTTTGGCCAGTCCTTATCAATCATAGACAACCAATCCGTATCCCTCGTACGCCCCTTATAAATCACTGCCTGACGGAAGGTTCCTTCATAAATAAAGCCCAAACGTTCCGCTGCTCGTCTTGATGGCAGGTTAAGAGCATCGCATTTCCACTCATAACGACGATAGTTTAGGTCTTCAAAGACATAGCGAGCCAGTAGATACTGAGCTTCTGTTCCTATCCGTGTGCCTCTTAGCTCTGGAGAAAAAGTGACAGCTCCCACTTCTATTACTCGGTTATTCTGATCAATTCGCATGAGGGAAAAAGTTCCCAAAGCCTTACCAGTTGCCTTGTCTACAATCGCATAGTAAAAGCGGTCCTTACGAGCCAACATCTGATTTAAAAGGCTAACCAGTTCCTCCATATCTGCCACTGGTTCCTGAAAGAGGTAGGTCCACATCTCCCGAGGAGTATCTGAACCATAAACAGCTAATAAATCCTCCGCATGCTTTTCCACTGAAAGAGCTTCTATTCGAGCATAACGCCCTTCTAAGAAATCAATAGAAGGCAATTCACCTGGTGTATAACCTTCCATTGACTCCCCAATCATCTGACCATATTCATTTACTGGCATAGCTTTCTCCTTGTTTCACTTATTGAATATAGTATAACATATCTCAATGAAAATTTTAGGAAACACTTGGTTTTCTATTCAATAATGCAAACTCCTCTTATAAAAATCATCCATCCACTTTATAGAGGAATAATCAAATATGGGAACGAGTGAGTTAATTCCCCTTATGCTTCTCTCTATTTTTTACTGTTTGTATTCAAATTTCTCTTGTTTTAGTGTTTGCTTTTGTAGACTGGACTACCAACCAGAACTGTGTTTTTATCTTAGTTGGGACTATTATAGTACGGTTCAGCACTATCTACAAATTCTTCAGATGTGTATCAAAAAAATTTATCGTAGCAAACCAAGAGTCTACACTTTCTTTCATTAATAAGCGCCAATCTTTTCTATAACGATGATTCGGTTGATAAGCAATCGTCAACATATGCCCTGTTTCATGGTATTTTTTAAACAAAATGGATTCCCCTTTATAATGTGAAATGATATCATCTATCGCGGATGATGCATTCCATATTTCATCAACATCGCTTCCTAGTAATAATAAAGGAGAGGAAATTTTACTCACATCAATCTGAGCCCTACTATCTTCAGGAATATGTTTTCCAAAAAACTTGTTTAACAGATAATTTCCTAACTGAAATTTTTGATACGGAAGTTCTTTTTGTAAATATGTCCAAGAAGATGAATGAGAGTTGAGTTTTCCCTTTATTCCCTCAAATATTACATTTGAGGGGGAATTGAGTACCAAACATTGCACATCTTTCAAAATACTTTGTCCAGCCAGAACAAGTTCTGCTCCTTTAGAGCGACCATATATTCCTATTTTTGTATTATCAACTTGAGGATGATGATATAGAAAATCTTTCGCCTCCTCCAGACATTCTATTGGAATTCGTTCTAAATTTTGGGGTAATCCCTCTAAACCAAAATAAGCTATCGCAAGACAAATATAGCCTCTTGAAGATAAAAGTTGGGCAATATTCTGAGCTTTTTCAATTCTTCCCTCACTACCACTAACAATAATCACGGCTGGCGCCCTTCTTAACTTTTCATCATAAAATAATCGACCTTGAAAATGCTTGTCATAGATATCTTGATATCTTACTCCTAGATTCATATAACGCCTTACAAAACTTTGCTCCGCGACCACATCTTTCCCTAGCCTGATTTTAATTTCAACACCAAAACAATCTCGTAATGGAATTCTATCAAGAGAACTCGGTAATCTCCTTTTCCTATTCTTCAACGGTTTCGCATTAAAGAATAATCCCATTTCTGAAATCCCTTTATAAGATCCCGAAATAGATGCTGTCTGAGAGGTATCAATCATACCGTCCTGATCAGATAAAAAAATTGCGGTTGATTTCCATATAACATCATGATCTAAAAGCAAGGGAGCATTTATACAGTAATAATCAGACAGGTACATTTCTACACAATACATTGCCCTTGGTTCTAAACCATTAATAGCAATATAAAAAGATTCATCCGCTAAATCTGTTTGTGAAATCAGTTCTATGTTTACAGTCATATCTTCTCCTTTTTGTTAATTTGCTTAACAATTATATTTGAAATTTACCGTGACTTTTACCACGGTAATTCTCCCCACACCTTTTCAATATCATCCATCAATTTCACAACTGTTTTAAGTTCCACCTCGCTATAGTTGTTTAAAACTGAAAAGATTGATTTTTCAATATATGCTTGTTGCTCCTTATGGATTTTAAAAATTTCGATGCCTTTTTCAGATAATCTCAAATATTTATTTTTCCCATTATTCGGATCAAAATCAAAAACAACTAAATTTTTTTGAAGCAATCTTCTAACACTTTGAGTTATTGCACTTCTCGAAACTTCTAATAATTCAGATAATTTTACTAGATTCAAGGGCTGATTTTTTCCAATCACAACAATCAAATGTACCTCATTCAACGTAATGGATTTGTCAACACCACTTTTATGTTGATTTTTTTTTAACTGGTCAAACGCTAAAATAAATCTATTGAAACGATTATTAAATGCAATAAATTCTTTTTTATCCATAATCTCTCTTTTCTTTGTTAATCATATTAACAAAATAGAAACTTCCTGTCAAATAAAAAATCCTCCAGATTCTACTCTGAAGGATTCCTATCTTATTTCACAACAATATTAACCAATTTAGTTGGCTTCAATAGTCCAGTGGACTATTGAAGGTGGCAGATAGAGCTAATAAACTCGTTATTTAACGACGATATTAACGAGTTTGTTAGGTACTGCAATCACTTTCACGATTTCCTTACCGTCAATTTCTGCTTTGACTTTTTCATCAGCGAGAGCAATCTCTTGCAATTCTTCGCGTGATAGGTCTTTAGCGACCATGAGTTTGGCACGAACTTTTCCTTTGATTTGGACAACGATTTCGATTTCGTCTTCAACCAATTTGCTTTCGTCCCATGTTGGCCAAGCGACATAAGAAATTGATTCACCTGTTGCTGCCACTGTTTGCCAGAGTTCTTCTGCCAAGTGAGGCGCAAATGGGGCGATCAATTGGATAAAGCCTTTAGCGTAGTCCACATAGAGCTTGTCTTCCTTGTTAGCGGCGTTGACAAAGACCATGAGTTGGGCAATAGCTGTGTTGAATTTCATAGACTCGATTTGCTCTGTGACAGCTTTGACTGTTTCATTGTAGACCTTGTCAAGAGTGCCATTGTTTTCCGCAACGATTTCTTTACTTGTAATCAAACGGTAAACACGGTCAAGGAACTTACGGCTTCCTTCCAGACCTTCTTCAGACCAAGCGATTGAAGCATCAAGTGGGCCCATGAACATTTCATAGACACGAAGAGTATCGGCACCGTATTGTTCCACTACGTCATCTGGGTTAACAACATTCTTGAGTGATTTAGACATCTTGGCTGGTGCTTGCTCCAACTCCTCTCCTGTTTCCATATGGAAGAAGGAACCATCACGTTTTTCAACCTTGTCAGTCGCCACAAGAGCCCCACGGTGGTCACGGTAGCTTGTTCCCAAAATCATCCCTTGGTTAAAGAGTTTTTGGAATGGTTCCTTAGTTGGAACGACACCGAGATCATAGAGGAATTTATGCCAGAAGCGAGCATAAAGCAAGTGAAGTACAGCATGCTCTGCACCACCCACGTAAATATCTACTGGCAACCATTGTTTGAGGAGATCCTCATCAGCCAATTTCTCAGTATTGTGCGGGTCAATATAGCGAAGGTAGTACCAGCTTGAACCAGCCCACTGTGGCATGGTGTTGGTTTCACGACGACCCTTGACGCCATCTTCACGAGTTACTTCAAGCCATTCTGTCAAGTTAGCTAGTGGACTTTCCCCTGTACCTGAAGGGCGGATGTCCTTGGTTACAGGCAAGACCAGTGGCAATTCACTCTCAGGGACGGCTGTTGAAGTCCCATCTTCCCAATGAATGATAGGAATTGGCTCACCCCAGTAACGTTGACGGCTAAAGAGCCAGTCGCGGAGACGGTAGGTCACCTTCTCCTGACCACAGCCTTTTTCTTCCAACCAAGCCACAATCTTAGCAATTGCGTCTTCTTTGTTGAGTCCATCTAGGAAGTCTGAATTGACATGAAGGCCATCTTCTGTGTAGGCAACTTCTTCAACATTTCCACCTTCAAGCACTTCGACGATTGGAAGGTCAAATTGTTTGGCAAATTCCCAGTCACGTTGGTCATGGGCAGGTACGGCCATAACAGCACCTGTCCCGTAACTAGCAAGAACATAGTCCGCAATCCAGATTGGGATTTCCTTGCCATTGACAGGGTTGATGGCATAAGCACCAGTCCAAACACCAGTTTTTTCCTTAGCAAGGTCGGTACGAGCCAGATCAGACTTGAGACTAGCTTGGTGTTTGTAGTCTGCTACAGCCTCTGCTTGCTCTGAACTTGTGATGGCATCTACTAGTTCATGCTCAGGAGCCAAAACGGTGAAGGTCGCACCGAAAAGGGTGTCCGGACGAGTGGTAAAGACGGTGAATTCCTTGTCTGTTCCCTTAACTTTGAAGGTTACATTGGCACCAGTTGATTTACCAATCCAGTTGCGTTGCATGTCCTTGATAGACTCTGGCCAATCCAACTCATCCAAGTCATTAAGCAAGCGCTCTGCATAGGCCGTGATTTTAAGCATCCATTGACGCATCGGTTTGCGGACAACAGGATAGCCACCACGCTCAGAAGTTCCATCAGGAAGAACTTCTTCGTTTGCGATAGCTGTTCCCAATTCCTCAACCCAGTTTACTGGTACTTCCGCTTCATAGGCCAAACCTTTTTCATAAAGCTTGGTGAAAATCCATTGCGTCCACTTGTAGTAGTTTGGATCTGTTGTGTTGACTTCACGATCCCAGTCATAAGAAAATCCAAGCGCATTAATTTGGCGTTTGAAGTTGGCAATATTTTCCGCTGTAAATTCTGCTGGATCATTACCTGTATCCATAGCGTATTGCTCTGCAGGCAAACCAAAAGCATCCCACCCCATTGGGTGAAGTACGTTGTATCCTTGCGCACGTTTGTAACGGCTGAGGATATCGGTTGCAGTATAACCTTCTGGGTGTCCTACGTGCAGACCCGCTCCAGACGGATAAGGGAACATATCAAGAGCATAAAACTTCGGTTTTGAAGCATCTGTTCCTGTCTTAAATGTATGATGTTCTGCCCAGTAGCCCTGCCACTTAGGCTCAATTTCTTTATGATTGTAAAAACTCATGGTCTCTCTCCAATTTTGTGATGTTACTATTATACCATTTTTGAGAGAATTTGAAAGACGAGAAATGTTCTTTTAGACTTGGATAGCAAGAAAGACTGAATCGCAAATCCAGCTTATTTAGCAGTACAAAAAATTAACTCACACATGGAGCTAACTTCTATCAATTATTTTTATCCTCCATCTTCTCCCGTCCTAGTTGTCGGTAACTACGGTCACCGACAACTTCAACGCTAAACTGGCCGTCCTCATATTCAAGGATCGTTACGCTACCATTATCGAGACCATGCGGATGCATGCCATTAATCAGATAAACAATGGTTCCAATGGTCATTCCATGGCTGACAACGAGAGCGTTGCCCCCACCTTGTTCTCCCATTTCTTTGGCAATCGCTTCAAAACCTTCCTTAATTCGGCCACTGAGTTTTTCCCAGCCTTCAGCCCAACCAGCTGTATCGACCTCTACCAAACCCTCAGCCAGTTCAGCATAAGATAATTGGTGAACGTGGTCCACATTAAAGATACGAGGAATAATGCCCATGAAAAGATCACCATCATAAGCTCCGTCAAAGCTACCAAAACACCATTCTCTGATACGCTTGTCCATGCGATAAGGGATTTTTCCCTGCAAGCCAAGTTCGTCAAGGATAATTCCCATTGTCTGAATGGTGCGACCAGAATCACTCGAATAAGCACGCTCAAACTGCAGACCAGATTCTCTCAAACCGATTCCTAACTCTTGAATCCCTCGCTCACCTTCAGCTGTTAAGGGAGTATCGCTCCAACCTTGCGCGCGACCAATCGTGTTAAACATAGTCTTGCCATGACGTACCAAATACAATCGTACTTTTACCATTTTCCGTCCTCCGTTTGCTTCTATTATATCATGGATGATAAAACAAAAGCCACCCATACAGGCGACTTTTGCAGGAGATTATTATGAAAAAGTTTAGGAGTTCTATTAAATAAAGATATTAGATGAAAATCAAATTCAAACTAAATCAGAGTTATCTGTTTCAAATAATATTAGGAGGTCTTTATTTAATGATTATAGTATACACATCCAACCTTAAATAGAGCTTAAAATTTCTCCTATTTTCTTAATTTTTAAAACTATGAATTGGTGCTGGGATTTGTCCTCCACGAGAGATGAAATCAACAGACGAAGCCCCATTGACCTTCATAACAGGTGCAGTACCTAATAGACCACCAAATTCAATCATATCGCCTTCTTTTCCTTTTGGAATGATACGAACAGCTGTTGTTTTCATGTTAATGACACCAATTGCCGCTTCATCTGCAATCATAGCCGCAATGGTTTCAGCAGGTGTATCCTCCGGAATGGCAATCATATCCAAACCAACAGAACAGATAGCCGTCATAGCTTCTAGTTTTTCCAAATTAAGAGAACCATTTTGCACTGCAGCAATCATTCCTTCATCCTCTGAAACAGGGATAAAGGCACCAGACAAACCACCAACTTGGTTGCAGGCCATAACTCCTCCCTTCTTAACTTGGTCATTCAAGAGAGCCAAGGCAGCCGTCGTTCCATGCGTACCAACTGTTTCTAGCCCCATTTCTTCAAGGACACGTGCAACAGAATCTCCAACCGCAGGAGTTGGCGCCAAACTCAAGTCCACAATACCAAACTTCACACCCAGTCTCTCACTGGCCATTTGACCAACCAATTGACCGATACGAGTAATCTTGAAGGCAGTCTTCTTGACCGTTTCGGCTACTACGTCAAAGCTCTCTCCACGAACTTTTTCCAAGGCACGCTTCACCACACCAGGACCAGAAACTCCGACATTGATGATAACATCTGCTTCCCCGACACCATGGAAGGCACCCGCCATAAATGGATTGTCCTCAACAGCATTAGCAAATACAACCAACTTAGCTGCACCCATATCAGATAAATTAGCCGTTTCCTTGATAATACGTCCCATATCTGCTACAGCCGTCATATTAATACCAGACTTGGTTGAGCCAATATTGACTGACGAGCAGACCTTGTCCGTTTCAGCCAAAGCACGAGGAATAGAATTGATGAGAATCTCATCTCCCTTTTGATAACCCTTTTGTACCAAGGCAGAGAAGCCACCGATAAAGTCCACACCAATCTCTTTCGCAGCCTTATCGAGTGCTTTTGCCAGAACCACATAGTCTGTCGCATCTGTCGCTGCCCCAATCAGAGAAATGGGTGTCACCGATACACGCTTATTAACGATTGGAATTCCCAACTCCGCTGCAATTTCATCCCCAACTGCTACTAAATTAGCTGCCTTGGTCGTAATCTTTTGATAAATTTTCTCCGCAGCACGATTGATATCCGGATCGATACAGTCCAAAAGGGAAATCCCCATGGTAATAGTTCTGATATCGAAGTTTTGCTCCTCAATCATGGCAATGGTTTCAGTAACTTGTCTAATATCCATATACACCTCCTAGATATTATACATAGCTTCGAAAATGGCAGCACTCTGAATATTGATTTTTACATTCAAAGTTTCCCCAAAGGCTTCAAACTCATTACGAAGATAGGTAAAATCTTGCTTTTCATCACTAGAGACGACAGCCATCATCGTAAAATATTCATCCAAAACAGTTTGAGAGATATCATCAATATTCAAACCCAATTCTGCAATTTTACCAGAAACACCTGCAACAATTCCAGATTTATCTTTACCAACAACAGTTATAATCGCTTTCATAAGCAAACTCCAATTCTTCTTTTAATAGGAAACCTGAACATTAAACAGGATTCTTTTCAAATAGTATAGCATAATTCTAACTAAAATACTCAAAAACGCCTGCTTACGAAGTTGTTCTTAAGAAAAAAACAATTTCGTAAACAAGCGTCTACTATCCCAACTTATGATGAGTGTTCCCGCTAGGACCGAGATCCTAGCGGTAGACCAGAGCTAGACTAAGAGCACAAGACTCCATCATCATAACACTCAACAAAATTGATGATTTTATACTAATTCGATGATCGCCATTGGCGCTGCATCACCACGACGTGGTTCAGTTTTAAGGATACGAGTGTATCCACCGTTACGTTCAGCATAACGAGGTGCGATTTCTGAGAACAATTTTTGAAGTGCTGTAGTAGAAGTGTACTTATCAGTTGCTTCATCATAGTTTTCAGATGCGATTTCATTACGTACGAAAGCAGCTGCTTGACGACGTGCATGCAAATCACCACGTTTACCTAGAGTAATCATTTTTTCAACAGTTTTACGGATTTCTTTAGCACGAGCTTCAGTTGTCACGATTGATTCGTTGATCAAAAGGTCAGTTGTCAAATCGCGAAGCATCGCTTTACGTTGTGAGCTAGTGCGTCCTAGTTTACGGTAAGCCATGTATTCCTCCTTTATTTATCTTTTAATCCAAGACCCAAATCAATGAGTTTGAGTTTCACTTCTTCCAAACTCTTGCGTCCAAGATTTCGTACTTTCATCATCTCTGCTTCAGATTTTTCTGTCAAATCATGCACAGTATTGATACCGGCACGTTTCAAACAGTTGTATGAACGCACAGACAAGTCTAGTTCCTCAATCGTACGATCCAAAATACGGTCGTCAGATTCAGTATCAGCTTCTTTCATCACTTCAGTTGACTTAGCAATCTCAGTAAGATTTGTAAACAAATCAAGATGTTCTGTCAAAATACGTGCTGAAAGCCCTAAAGCATCTTCTGGAATAATTGTTCCATTTGTCAAGATTTCAAGGGTTAATTTGTCAAATCCATCATTGCTACCTACACGAGCAGGTTCCACTTGATAGTTGACTTTTGTAACTGGTGTATAAATAGAATCTACAGCAAGTGTTCCAACTGGTGCATTATCCTTTTTATTTTCATCAGCAGGTACATATCCACGACCACTGTTAACAGTCATAGTCGCTTTTAGAGAAGAACCTTCACCGATTGTAAAGAGATAATGATCTGGATTTACAATTTCAATATCGCTATCTGTCAAAATGTCACCAGCTGTTACTTCAGCAGGACCTTCAACATCCAGTTCGATGATTTTTTCGTCTTCAACGTACGATTTCACTGCAATTCCTTTAATGTTCAGAATGATTTGCATCACGTCTTCACGAACACCTGGAACTGTGTCAAACTCATGTAACACACCATCAATGTTGATAGATGTCACAGCTGCTCCTGGTAGAGAAGCTAGAAGTACACGACGAAGAGAGTTACCAAGAGTTGTACCGTAGCCACGTTCAAGTGGTTCGATTACAAACTTGCCATAATCTTTATTTTCATCAATTTTTGTTATATTTGGTTTTTCAAACTCGATCATTTAGTTACTCCCTCTTAAACGAAAAGCAGTGTAATGCGATGATTATACACGGCGACGTTTTGGAGGACGAGCACCATTGTGTGGCACTGGAGTCACATCACGAATTGCTGTTACTTCAAGACCAGCGGCAGCAAGCGCACGAATAGCTGACTCACGACCAGAACCTGGACCTTTTACAGTAACTTCAACTGATTTAAGACCGTGTTCTTGTGCAGATTTAGCAGCAGCTTCAGAAGCCATTTGAGCAGCGAATGGTGTAGATTTACGAGAACCTTTGAAACCAAGAGCACCAGCTGATGACCAAGCAATTGCATTACCATGCACATCAGTAATCATAACAATAGTGTTATTAAATGTAGCGTGAATATGAGCAATACCAGATTCGATATTCTTTTTCACACGACGTTTACGTGTTGGTTTAGCCAAGACTTTTACCTCCTATATTATTTTTTCTTACCAGCAATCGCAACAGCTTTACCTTTACGAGTGCGAGCGTTGTTTTTAGTGTTTTGTCCACGGACAGGAAGTCCACGACGGTGACGGATACCACGGTATGAACCGATTTCCATCAAACGTTTGATGTTCAAGTTTACTTCACGACGAAGGTCACCTTCAACTTTGATTGCATCCACTTCACGACGGATAGCATCTTCTTGATCTGATGTAAGATCACGTACACGAACATCTTCTGAGATTCCAGCAGCAGCCAAAATTTTCTTAGATGTTGCAAGTCCGATACCATAAACATAAGTCAATGAGATTACTACGCGTTTGTCATTTGGAATGTCAACTCCAGCAATACGAGCCATGTTTTCTCCTTTCTATCTTATCCTTGACGTTGTTTGTGTTTTGGATTTGCTGGGCAAATTACCATAACACGACCATTACGACGAATAACTTTACAGTATTCGCAAATTGGTTTGACCGATGGTCTTACTTTCATTTCTTATCCCTCCAAGTTTTTCGATTATTTAAAGCGGTAAGTGATACGTCCACGTGTCAAGTCATATGGACTCATTTCGACAGTAACACGATCTCCCGCTAAAATACGAATATAGTTTTTACGAATTTTACCAGAAACTGTTGCTAAAATCTGATGTCCATTTTCAAGTTCAACCGTAAACATTGCATTCGGCATTGTATCAACTACTTTGCCTTCAACTTCAATCACATCGTCTTTTGCCACGCAAAAGCACCTCCATAAATTTCGATTCGATGCCTCTAGACACAGAGACAACAATTATAAGTCAGACTATCTCAGTATAACATTTGTAGCGGATTTTTGCAAGTGTGAAAAACGCTTTATTTCAAATTTGTCAATACTTTTTCGATATCTGAGAAGACATCATTGATATCTTGATTACCTTCGATGTCATGAACCAAACCTTTGGCACGGTAGTGAGCAATGATTGGTTCCCCTTGAGCAATATTCACATCCAAACGACGTTTGACTGTCTCAGGCTTATCATCTTCACGTTGGTAGTAATCTTCTTCTTTATAGTCAACTGGTGGGTTAAAGACCTTGTGGAAAGTTTCTCCAGTTACGCGGTGGATGATACGGCCACTCAAACGTTCCAAGAGGCTGTCTGGATTCACTTCGATGTTGATAACACCTTCCAGTTCGATGCCAAGTTCAGCCAATGTTTTGTCCAAGGCATGAGCTTGTTCGATTGTACGTGGGTAACCATCCAACAAGAATCCTGTTTCTTTAATATCATCTTGTGAAAGACGTTCTTTTACGATTCCATTAGTAACTTCGTCAGGAACCAATTCACCCTTGTCAATGTATGACTTAGCAAGAACACCCATTTCAGTTTGATTTGCCATAGCAGCACGGAACATATCACCTGTTGAGATATGTGCAACATGGAATTGTTCTACGATTTTTGCTGCTTGAGTTCCCTTACCTGCACCAGGTAAGCCCATAATCAAAAGATTCATGATTTGATCTCCTTATTTTATTTTTAAATAGAAGCAAAAAGTCTTTTTACCCCTATTTAAAAACAAAATAGAAGAGGGGAGACCAAACTCTCACAAATGTTAGAGTTAAACCTCCACTCCCTCAGTAATTACTGATTCAGTAATTACTTTTATTCTGTTCTGTCCATGAAACCAACATACTTACGTTTCAATAGGTAACCTTCCAATTGTTTGATTCCTTCAATACCTGTAGAGATAATGATCAAAAGACTGGTTCCTCCAAAAGCAACTGCTTCTGAAAGTCCGAAAACATCTTTTGCTACGATCGGTAAAATAGAAATCACACCAAGGAAGAGAGAACCAACAGTTGCAAGACGACGAAGAAGTTTAGACATATATTCCTCTGTACCTTTACCAGGACGAACTCCATGGATATAGGCACCGCTCTTTTGTAGGTTTTCTGCCGCTTTTTCAGGATTAATCTGTACAAACGTATAGAAGAATGTAAAGAGAATAATCAATAAAGCATACATAGCAATACCAGTTGGTGAAGTTGTTGCCAGCATTTCTTGTGCTGTTCTTACCCAAGCCCAATCATGACCTGTAGCGCTCAAAAACTGAAGAATAGCCGCAGGCGCTGCAGTAATCGAACTTGCAAAGATAACAGGGATAACTCCAGCAGGGTTTACCTTCAAAGGAAGGTAAGAGCTAGAGGGAGCTCCTTGTGCAACCTTAGTATATTGGATTGGAATTTTGTATTCTGCTTGTTGAACATAAGTTGTAAAATAAATAATCAACAATACAGTAATAATCAAAATGATTACGAAAATGATAGATGAGTTGATACGGCTACTTGGGACGTTCACAAAGTAGTCCACATAGATGCCCTGAATCATCTCTGGAATTGATGCAACAATCCCGGCAAAGATAATCATAGAAACACCATTTCCGTATCCCTTATCTGTAATTTGCTCTCCCAACCAAGTCACAATCATGCTACCAGCTGTTAAGATGATACCAATCATGATAAAGACTTGTGGAGTAAGAGCTGTTTTCAACAATTGAGCTCCAGCCAAAGTATTAAAACCAGCTGTAATCCCGATAGATTGCACAAAGGCTAGAACAAGAGCAATATAACGAGTAGCTTGATTTAATTTTCTTCGACCTACTTCCCCTTGTTTACCCCACTCTACAAATTTGGGTAAAATATCCATTTGCAAGAGTTGGACAACGATAGAGGCCGTAATATAGGGACTAACACCAAGAGCAAAAACTGAGAAGTTTTTCATGGCATTCCCTGAGACCAAGCTCAACATGTTTAAGAAGGATAATCCACTTAAAGCATTCAAGCTATTGGCATTCACACCAGGAACTGTAATACTAGTTCCGATACGAAAAACCAAAACGATAAAAATTGTAAATAAAATTTTTGATCGAACCTGCTTGACTTTAAGAGCTTCTCTTAATAATTTAAAAAACATAGGTCACCTCTCTTAGATGACTTCTACTGAACCACCTTTAGCAGTGATAGCTTCTTCAGCTGATTTAGAGAATTTAGCTGCTTTCACAGTCAATTTCTTAGTCAACTCACCGTTACCAAGAACTTTAATACCTGATTTTTCAGCTTTAACAATTCCTGCTTCGATAAGAACAACTGGAGTAACTTCAGCACCATCTTCAAAGACGTTCAATTGGTCAAGGTTCACAATTGCGTATTCTTTAGCGTTGATGTTAGTGAATCCACGTTTTGGAAGACGACGGAACAATGGAGTTTGTCCACCTTCAAAACCAAGGCGAACTCCGCCACCGCTACGAGCTTTTTGACCTTTTTGACCACGACCAGATGTTTTACCGTTACCTGATGAAGTACCACGACCAACGCGGTTACGTACTTTACGAGAACCTTCTGCAGGTTTCAATTCATGAAGTTTCATTTTTATTTTCTCCTCTTTTGTAAAATGCTAGCGCCGATAAGGGAGAAAAGGTTGTCTCCCCCATCAACTCGCCTATACGACGTCATCATAGATGACTATATCTAGTTTTAGGGGATGGTATAGTGCACATCCCCTAAAAATTCATTAGTTTACTTCTTCAACTGTTACCAAGTGAGATACTGCTGTGATCATACCACGGATAGCAGCGTTATCTTCTTTAATAACAGAGCTGTTCAATTTGCCAAGTCCAAGTGCTACAACAGTTTTACGTTGTGATGGAATGCGTCCGATTGGAGACTTAGTCAAAGTAATTTTAATTTGAGCCATTTTATCCCCTTTCTTATGCCAAATCAGAAACTGAAATACCACGAAGGGCAGCAACTTCTTCAGCGCGTTTCAATTGTTTCAAACCTTCAACAGTTGCACGAACAATGTTGATTGGAGTGTTAGAACCAAGTGATTTAGATGTAATATCTGCCACACCTGCCAATTCCACAACGGCACGAACTGCACCACCAGCGGCAACTCCAGAACCTTCTACAGCAGGTTTCAACAATACTTTAGCTCCACCGAATTCTGAAAGAACTTCGTGTGGGATAGTTGTTCCAACCATAGGAACTTCGATCAAGTTTTTCTTAGCATCATCTACTGCTTTACGGATTGCTTCTGGAACTTCTTGAGCTTTACCAGTACCAAATCCTACGCGACCGTTGTGGTCACCAACAACAACAAGAGCTGCGAAACGAAGACGACGTCCACCTTTAACAACTTTTGTAACACGGTTGACAGCAACTACGCGTTCTTCTAATTCAACTGCATTGTCTTTAAATGCCATTTTCTAGTGTCCTCCTATTAGAATTTCAATCCGTTTTCACGAGCTGCATCAGCCAAAGCTTTCACACGTCCGTGATATAGATATCCACCGCGGTCGAACACCACTTCTGAAATACCTTTAGCGTTTGCACGTTCTGCAACGAGTTTACCGACAGCAACGGCTTGTTCAGTTTTAGTTCCTTTTGAAACTTCTTTGTCAAGAGTTGAAGCACTTGCGAGCGTTACACCCGCTACGTCATCAATCACTTGAGCGTAGATGCCTGTATTAGAACGGAATACGTTCAAACGTGGGCGATCAGCAGTTCCAGAGAGTTTTCCGCGAACGCGACGGTGGCGTTTTTGGCGGAGTTTGTTTTTATCTGGTTTTGAAATCACAGTTTTCACCTCTTTAGTTTTAAATCGTGTGCTATGCACAAAGTTGGAAAATAGGTTGGTGGTTGATGATCAACCACTCAACATTATTTACCTGTTTTACCTTCTTTACGGCGAACGAATTCACCAACGTAACGGATACCTTTACCTTTATATGGTTCTGGTGAACGAAGGCTACGTACGTAAGCAGCTGTTTGACCAACTACTTCTTTTGAAATTCCGCTAACAACAATTGTTGTTGGGTTTGGAAGTTCAAAAGTAATTCCTTCTGGAGCTTCAACTTCGTCTGGATGAGATTTACCAACAGCCAAAACAAGTTTAGATCCTTGAAGTTGTGCACGGTAACCAACCCCGCGCATTTCAAGTTCTTTCTTGAATCCTTCTGATACACCAACAACCATGTTGTTCAAAAGGGCACGAGTAGTTCCGTGGATAGTTTTCATTTCTTTTGAATCGTTTGGACGGTGAAGAGTTACTTCAGTACCTTCCACACGGATTTCAATATCTTTTGAGAACTCACGAGTAAGTTCCCCTTTAGGTCCTTTTACAGTTACAACGTTGTCATTGTTAGTGATTTCAACACCAGCAGGCAACACGATAACTTTATTACCAATACGTGACATGTTTATTTTCTCCTGTTAAATTGTCAGGCCAGAACGGCCAGTTTTCACGGGGTTCAGATACTTATTTAGTTCAAGAGCTGAACTGAACACGCTCTAACGAGCTTTGTATCTTGATTTGAGTTCGAGCTAAGAATTTGGTGAAAAAGATAAGTTTGTCTTGGAGCATCGCTCCTGCTACAAACTTCCTATTTTCACTGCATTCTTTTAACGCTCTCACATCATCAATTACCAAACGTAAGCGATAACTTCTCCACCAACATTCTTTTGACGCGCTTCTTTATCAGTAAGCAAACCTTCAGAAGTTGAAAGGATAGCAATTCCAAGTCCGTTAAGAACTTTTGGAAGGTCTTCACGTTTTTTGTAGACACGAAGTCCTGGTTTAGAAACACGTTTCAAGTTAGTGATAACTTTTTCACCGTTTGGTCCGTATTTAAGGAATACACGGATGATGCCTTGTTTGTCATCTTCGATGATTTCAACGTTTTTTACAAAACCTTCGCGTTTAAGGATTTCAGCAATCCCTTTTTTGATGTTTGATGCAGGTACTTCAAGTACTTCGTGTTTAGCTTGGTTAGCGTTACGAATACGAGTTAGGAAGTCTGCGATTGGGTCAGTCATAACCATTTTGTTTTTCTCCTCTTACTAGTAGTTTGCAAGTTGCACTTGCTAGTTAATACATGATACAAAGAGCGTAACAGCAAGAGCAAAAATAGGCAATTTGATGCAGGAGCGATGCTCCAAAGCAAATTGGTCTTTTTTGCCAAAGCTGTAGCTCGTGTTCAAATTGGCAAAACCAACTGAACCCGGGCTAAACTCTGTGTGAAAAAGATAAACTTTCCTAGAAACTTCAGTTTCTTCGTCAAGTTTCCTATTTTCACTTAGAGTTTTGACGCCCTTGATATCTTAAATTACCAAGATGCTTTTGTTACACCAGGAATTTGTCCTTTGTAAGCTAATTCACGGAAGCAAACACGGCAAAGTTTAAATTTGCGGTAAACTGAATGTGGACGACCACATTTTTCACAACGAGTATAAGCTTGAGTAGAGAACTTCGCTGGACGTTTGTTCTTAGCAATCATTGATTTTTTAGCCATTAGATTTACCTCCTATATTATTTTGCAAAAGGCATTCCAAGGCCTGTAAGCAATGCACGTGACTCTTCGTCAGTGTTAGCAGTTGTTACGATAACGATGTCAAGACCACGAGTTTTGTCAACGTCATCGAAGTTGATTTCTGGGAAGATCAATTGTTCTTTCACACCAAGTGTGTAGTTTCCGCGTCCATCAAATGATTTTGTTGGAACACCGTGGAAGTCACGTACACGTGGAAGTGAAACTGAAACCAATTTATCCAAGAATTCGTACATACGTTCACCACGAAGGGTAACTTTTGCACCGATCGCAACACCTTCACGAAGACGGAAGCCGGCGATTGATTTTTTAGCTTTAGTGATAAGTGGTTTTTGACCTGAGATAAGCGCCAATTCTTCAGCAGCTTTTTCAAGGCTTTTAGCGTTTGATACAGCTTCACCAACACCCATGTTCAAAACGATCTTATCTACTTTAGGCACAGCCATCACTGATGAGTAGTTGAATTGTTCTGTCAAAGCAGGAACTACTTCATTAAGATATTTTTCTTTTAAACGATTTGCCATTATACTTCTCCTTTCCTTCGTGATTAATCAAGCACTTCGCCTGATTTTTTGTTGTAGCGAACTTTTTTACCGTCTACAAATTTGTAACCAACACGACCAGCTACACCATTTTTGTCCAAAACTTGAACGTTTGATACGTGGATAGCTGCTTCTTTCTCGATGATACCACCTTGAGGAAGTTCGTTAGTTGGACGTTGGTGTTTCTTAACGATGTTAACACCTTCAACGATAACTTTGTTTACTTTTGGAAGGGCAGTAAGGACAACAGCTTCTGTTCCCTTATCTTTACCAGCGATTACGCGAACTTTGTCGCCTTTTTTTACAAACATTAGGTTTCTCCTTGATTTTTCTTACGCCCATAAGGGCACCCTGGAGGTAAATCCAGGGGACTAGTTTGTTTCTAAAAATTAAAGTACTTCTGGAGCAAGTGACACGATCTTCATGAAGCCACCTTCACGCAATTCACGTGCAACTGGGCCAAAGATACGTGTTCCGCGAGGAGTTTTGTCTTCACGGATGATAACTGCTGCGTTTTCGTCAAATTTGATGTATGAACCATCAGCACGACGAGCACCTGATTTAGTACGAACGATAACTGCTTTAACAACGTCACCTTTTTTAACCGCACCACCAGGAGTAGCTTGTTTTACAGATGCCACGATAACATCACCGATGTTTGCAAATTTACGTCCTGAACCACCAAGAACTTTGATAGTCAAGATTTCGCGAGCACCGCTGTTGTCTGCGACTTTCAAACGAGTTTCTGTTTGAATCATTTCAGTTTTCTCCTTTCAGGTTTGATTAGATGATGACCGCTTCTTCAACAACTTCTACAAGACGGAAACGTTTTGTAGCTGAAAGCGGGCGAGTTTCCATGATACGTACGATATCGCCTTCTTTGGCAACATTGTTTTCATCATGAGCTTTGTATTTTTTAGAGTAGTTAATACGTTTACCATAGACTGGGTGGTTACGTTTTGTTTCAACTACAACTGTGATTGTCTTGTCCATTTTGTCAGATACAACACGTCCAACAAGAACTTTACGATTATTGCGTTCCATTGAAATTTCTCCTTCCCTAGTCTATTATTTCGCTTCAGATTGAACTGTTTTGATACGAGCGATTTGTTTTTTAACTTCTTTCAAGCGAGCTGTTTGTTCCAATTGACCAGTAGCAGCTTGGAAACGAAGTTCAAACAATTCTTTTTTCAATTCGTTTTCGCGCTTCGCGAGTTCTTCTTGAGAAAGACCACGAAGTTCTTTAACAAATTCTTTTACTTCATTAAGTTTCATGCCTTCTCCTTATTCTGCTTCACGTTTTACGAATTTACATTTAACTGGCAATTTGTGGCTAGCAAGACGAAGCGCTTCGCGAGCGATCTCTTCAGATACACCAGCGATTTCGAACATCACTTTACCACGTTTAACTGGTGCTACCCAACCTTCAGGTGCCCCTTTACCAGATCCCATACGCACACCGATAGCTTTAGCAGTGTATGATTTGTGTGGGAAGATTTTAATCCAAACTTTACCACCACGTTTCATGTAACGAGTCATGGCGATACGAGCAGCTTCGATTTGGCGGTTAGTGATCCAGTGGCTAGTTGTAGCTTGAAGACCGTATTCACCGAATGCTACTTCTTTTCCACCTTTTGCTTCACCGCGCATTTTTCCACGGAATTCACGACGGTGTTTAACACGTTTAGGTACTAACATTGGTTATTTACCTCCTTTAGTGTTTTTGCGAGCTGGAAGAACTTCACCACGGTAGATCCATACTTTAACACCAAGTTTACCGTATGTAGTATCTGCTTCTTCCCAAGCGTAATCGATATCTGCACGAAGTGTGTGAAGCGGAACAGTTCCTTCAGAGTATCCTTCAGCACGGGCGATATCTGCACCGTTCAAACGACCTGATACTTGAGTTTTGATTCCTTTAGCTCCAGCACGCATTGCACGTTGGATTGCTTGTTTTTGTGCACGACGGAAAGCAACACGTTGCTCCAATTGACGAGCAATTCCTTCACCTACAAGGTGAGCATCCAAATCAGGTTGTTTGATTTCGATGATGTTGATGTGTACTTGTTTTCCAGTCAATTTGTTAAGTTTTGCACGGAGTGCATCAACGTTAGCACCACCTTTACCGATAACCATACCTGGTTTAGCAGTGTGAAGTGAAACGTTAACTTTGTTTACTGCGCGTTCGATTTCGATAGTTGAAACTGCTGCGTCAGCAAGTTCTTTTTGAACGAATTTACGGATTGCAAGATCTTCATGAAGGTAATCCGCGTATTCTTTTTCAGCATACCATTTGGCATCCCAATCACGGATGATGCCGACACGCATACCAATTGGATGTACTTTTTGACCCACGATTTTACCTCCTTATTTTTCTGCAACAGCTACAGTGATGTGAGCTGTACGTTTGTTGATTGGTGAAGCTGAACCTTTCGCACGTGGACGGAAACGTTTCATAGTTGGTCCTTCGTTTGCGAATGCTTCAGATACTACCAAGTTAGCTTTATCCAAACCAAAGTTGTTTTCAGCGTTAGCTACAGCTGAGTTCAAAACTTTCAAGATGATTTCAGCAGCTTTGTTTGGAGTGAATGTCAAGATTGCGATTGCATCGGCTACGCTTTTACCACGGATGTTATCAAGAACAAGACGTGATTTACGAGGTGAAACACGTACTGTACGAGCCATTGCTTTAGCTGAAGTAATTTCTGCCATTTATGTTCTCCTTATTTTCTACGTGTTTTCTTGTCGTCTGCAGCGTGACCTTTGTAAGTACGAGTTGGTGCAAATTCACCAAGTTTGTGACCTACCATGTCTTCTTGGATGTAAACAGGTACGTGTTTACGTCCGTCATAAACTGCAATAGTGTAACCAATGAAACTTGGGAAGATCGTTGAACGACGTGACCAAGTTTTAATAACTTTTTTCTTTTCGTCGTTAGCTTGAGCTTCAACTTTTTTCATCAAATGCTCATCGACGAAAGGTCCTTTTTTAAGACTGCGTCCCATTTTTATATTTTCTCCTTTAAATGTTGTACCACAGCGGCTTGCGCTCCTATGGAGCGCTACCGAGTTGGCGGATTGATTTACTAGTTACTTAAGCGACTAGTTTAATATTATTTCTCGTTGCGACGACGAACGATAAGTTTGTCAGATTTCGCTTTCTTGTTACGAGTTTTAAGACCAAGAGCAGGTTTGCCCCATGGAGTAGATGGTGCTTTACGACCAACTGGTGCTTTACCTTCACCACCACCGTGTGGGTGATCGTTAGGGTTCATTACAGAACCACGAACTGTTGGGCGGATACCTTTCCAACGACTACGTCCTGCTTTACCAAGGTTTACAAGTCCGTGTTGTTCGTTTCCGACAACACCAACTGTAGCACGACAAGTTCCAAGAATCATACGAACTTCACCTGATTGAAGACGAACAAGAACGTATTTACCTTCAGAACCCAATACTTGAGCAGATGCACCAGCAGCACGTACCAATTCACCACCACGACCTGGTTTCAACTCGATGTTGTGGATCAAAGTACCAACTGGGATGTTAGCAAGTGGAAGAGCATTTCCGACTTTAATATCTGCTTCTGGACCTGAAACGATACGTTGACCTACTTCAAGACCTTTTGGAGCGATGATGTATGCTTTCACACCGTCAGTGTAGTGTACAAGAGCGATGTTTGCAGAACGGTTTGGATCGTACTCGATTGTTTTAACAACTGCTTCAACGTTGTCTTTGTTACGTTTGAAGTCAACCAAACGGTAGAAACGTTTGTGGCCACCACCTTGGTGACGAACTGTGATACGACCGTTGTTGTTACGACCAGCCTTGCTCTTCAATGCAACAAGCAATGATTTTTCAGGAGTGCTTGTTGTGATTTCAGCGAAATCCAAAGAAGTCATATTACGGCGACCGTTTGTTGTTGGTTTATAAACACGAATTCCCACGATATTTCCTCCTTAGATTATTCAGCTTCAGCAGCAAACAACTCGATTGCTTTAGAATCAGCTGTAAGTGTGATGATAGCTTTTTTAGTTTTGTTAGTAAAACCAGTGTAACGTCCAACACGTTTAGCTTTTGGTTTTACGTTGATTGTGTTAACATTAGCAACTTTAACACCTTCGAAAGCAGCTTCAACAGCTTGCTTGATCAAAAGTTTGTGTGCGCGAGTGTCAACTTCAAATACATATTTTCCTGCTTCAAGTTGAGCCATTGAGCTTTCAGTGATGACAGGTTTTTTGATAACATCATACAAATTCATTATGCAAGAACCTCCTCGATTTTAGAGATAGCTGCTTGAGTAACAAGAAGTTTGTCACTATTTGCGATGTCAAGAACACTTGCAGTTGTAGCAGTCGCAACTTTCACGTTTGGAAGGTTACGAGCTGAGAGAGCTGCGAATTCGTTTCCTTCTTCAAGAATAACAAGGACTTTAGAATCGATGCTCAAAGCTGCAAGAACTTTTGCAAATTCAGCAGTTTTTGGAGCTGTAAATTCAAGAGAATCAACGGCTACAAATTTATTTTCAGCAACTTTTTCTGAGTAAACAGATTTAAGCGCAAGGCGACGAACTTTTTGAGGAAGTTTGTACGCATAGCTACGTGGAGTTGGTCCGAAGACGATTCCACCACCACGCCATTGTGGAGAGCGGATAGAACCTTGACGAGCACGCCCAGTTCCTTTTTGACGCCATGGTTTGCGTCCGCCACCTGAAACAGCTGAGCGGTTTTTAACTGCGTGAGTTCCTTGACGAAGGCTAGCACGTTGGCTGATGATCACATCAAACACAACAGATTGGTTTGGTTCGATACCAAAGATTGCATCGTTAAGAACAACTTCGCCAGCTTGTTTACCAGTTTGGTCGAATAATGTTACATTTGCCATTTTGACTGTATTCCCCTTTCCTTATTATTTACCAGCTTTAACTGCTGATTTGATAGTGATAAGAGATTTCTTAGCACCTGGTACGTTACCTTTGATAAGGATAACGTTCTTTTCTGGAACAACTTGTACAACTTCAAGGTTTTGAATTGTTACGCGGTCACCACCCATACGTCCTGCAAGATTTTTACCTTTGAATACGCGGTTAGGTGCAACAGGTCCCATAGAACCTGGACGACGGTGGTAACGAGAACCGTGAGCCATTGGTCCACGTGATTGTCCGTGGCGTTTGATAACACCTTGGAAACCTTTACCTTTAGAAGTACCAGTTACGTCAACAACGTCTCCAGCTGCGAATGTTTCAACTGTGATTTCAGCACCAACTTCCAAGCCTTCAACGTTTTTGAATTCACGAATGAAGCGCTTAGGAGCCGTGTTAGCTTTCGCTACATGTCCTTTAGCAGGTTTGTTGCTCAATACTTCGCGTTTGTCATCGAAACCAACTTGGATAGCGTTGTATCCGTCTGTTTCAACAGTTTTAACTTGAAGAACAACGTTTGGAGTTGCTTCAATAACTGTTACAGGGATCAATTCGCCAGCTTCAGTGAAGATTTGAGTCATTCCCACTTTTTTCCCTAAGATTCCTTTTGTCATGAGAAAATAGTTCCTTTTCTATATTTTTTATTCAAAAAGTTTTTAACGAGCGTTTTTTATGCTCAAGTCTAAGATACAAAGGGCGTCAAACTCAAAGTGAAAATAAGAAACTGACGCAGTGTCTAGCAGACACTAGGAAGTTTATCTTTTTCACACCGAGTTTAGCCCGTGTTCAATTAGATTGAAACACCAGCCTCTGCTCTTTTATATTTTAGATTAAAGTTTGATTTCTACGTTTACACCACTTGGAAGATCCAATTTCATCAACGCATCAACTGTTTTTTGAGTTGGGTTAACGATATCGATCAAACGTTTGTGTGTACGCATTTCAAATTGTTCGCGAGAGTCTTTGTATTTGTGAGTCGCACGAATGATTGTGTAGAGGCTACGTTCAGTTGGAAGTGGGATTGGACCCGCAACTTGTGCACCTGTACGAGTAGCTGATTCTACGATTTTTGCAGCCGCTGTGTCAAGCGTACGGTGTTCGTAAGCTTTCAAACGGATACGGATTTTTTTGTTTGCCATCTTTTTCTCCTTTTCGTCTATTTAAGATAATAGGCTAGCTCCACAAGAAAACCGACGCGGCGTTGCGTGGCAATGCAACCGAGCGTGTCGCAACCTCTTGCATCAAAGCTAAGGCTGTAATTTACAGCACCATAATAGAATAACACAAAGCCCCTGCGATTGCAAGGGATTTGTTGCTGTTTTTTCGTTTTTTTACAATGAAACTGTTTTCTTTTTTTATAGGTCATTTATTTAACTATTCTCTATAGAAGAAAGTTACTCTCTCTTCACCTGTTCATAGCTTTCTTTTCCGTCATTAAGCTTATCCCAAATCACTACTTGCCCACTTTTGAGAGATTTTTGCACATCGATAATTCTTTGGTTTGAAGATCCGCGGAACTGGAGCATGAGATTTCTCTTAGTTCGATCGTATCGTCCATCTACAAGGATGTCAATTAGCGATAAGAGTTCCAGTTTATCTGGAGTTTCCAACATCATTTCTTCCCATGTATAGCCCGTCCAGGACCAGATGTCTTTTTCTGGTAATTCCTTTCGAATGCGTTTAACGAGAGGTAAGAGAATCCCCGTATTGAGGAAGGGCTCCCCTCCTAGCAAGGTCAATCCTTGAACATAAGGTTGAGCAAGGTCTGCCATAATCTGCTCTTCTAATTCTGCTGTATAGGGAATACCAGCATTAAAAGACCAAGTCGCAACATTATAACATCCCTCGCAGTGAAACATACAGCCTGATACATAGAGAGAGTTACGCACGCCTTCTCCATCTACAAAGTTAAAGGCCTTGTAGTCAATGATACGACCTTGACTAAGTTCCTCGCTTTTCCATTCTTGTGGTTTTGGATTATTCATTCGCTACCTCTATCCAATAACGCTCGACTCCATTCCTAGCATCTTCAAGAATTCCTCCATTTGCTAAAATGACTGCTCTGCTAGCAGGATTATTCACGCTACAGGTCACAAGAGTTCTCTTGATGTTCTTTTCCTTAGCAACTTGCAAGCCCTGACGGAGAGTCTCTTTAGCATAACCTTTACCTCTTTCTGATGGATGAATGGAGTAGCCAATGTGGCCAGCATAATTCAGTAACCCCTCATTCAGTCTCAATCGCAGATTCAAAAATCCTAGAGCACGACCTACATCATCAAATGATACAAATTGAATAGAAGGAACACGATTTTCAGGTAAGTTTATTCCCATCTCTTTTTGCATATTTGTTTCCAACCACTCTTCATACACAAAGTTCTCTGTATCCCAAAATCCTCCATCATGGGCTGATTGGCTTTTTTCAAACTCTGCCATCATCTCTAAAACTGTTTCTTTATCTGCTAATCTTGGTCTGCGTAGTTCCATCCTTACCTCCCACTATGAGAAAAGTGAGAGCTGACTCTCATACTCTTCGAAAATCTCTTCAAACCACGTCAGCGTCGCCTTACCGTAGATATATGTTACTGACTTCGTCAGTCTTATCTACAACCTCAAAGCAGTGCTTTGAGCAACCTGCGGCTAGCTTCCTAGTTTGCTCTTTGATTTTCATTGAGTATCACTTTTATTTTTTCTTGTTCTTGTTTAAAAATTGTTCTCTGAGGCTGAGCAAGCGTTCTTTTTTACCAGCTCCACCTTTAGAGTGTTTCTCATGATAACGGGTCACTTGTGCGCGGCCCTTATCGTCTAATTGATATTTTCCCATTTCATTTCTTTCTAATTTGTTACTTGATGCCCAGCTATTTTAATCGTTGAGCCATTCATGTGTTTGACACGCGCAGCGATTTCCTTGTGACGTCCATTGACCATCGGACGCGCTTGAGGATTGCCTAAATAGCCACAAGTTCGTTTAACAACGTCTACTGTTTTAGGGTCGCTATTCCCACAGTTTGGACAAGCAAATCCTCTCTCAGTTGGTTCAAAATCCCCTTCAAAGTCACACTTGTAGCAACGGTCAATTGGAGTATTAGTCCCCAGATAACCCACACGGTCATAGGCATAATCCCAGACAGCTTCCAGGGCCTTTGGATTTTGTTGAAGAACTGGATACTCACAATAATGGATGAAACCACCTGACGCACCTGCTTCTGGATAGACTTTCTCAAAGTCTAATTTTTCAAACGGTGTTGGATTTTTACGAACATCGTAGTGGAAAGAGTTAGTGTAGTATTCCTTGTCCGTAATATCAGGAATAGAGCCGAACTTTTCTGTATCTAGTCGGCAGAAACGGTCTGTCAAACTTTCAGATGGTGTTGAGTAGATAGAGAAATGGTAGCCATATTGGTCAGACCACTCTTCTACACGGCGTTTCATATCTCGAATAATGTCTAGCGTGAATTCCTTAGCATCTGGATTGCTTTCCCAGCTATTACCAAAGAAAACAGTCGCCACTTCGTACAAACCGATATAGCCCAGCGAAACAGTTGCGCGACGATTCTTAAAGAGCTGGTCAACACTTTCTTCTTTACCTAGACGATGGCCAAAAGCACCGTACTGATAGAGGATAGGAGCATTGGCTGGTGTCGCCTCTTTAGTGCGTTCGACACGATAAACAAGAGCATCTTCAGCGATGTTCATACGTTCGTTGAAGATTTCCCAGAACTTATTCATGTCGCCCTCAGACTCGAGAGCAATACGAGGCAGGTTAACCGTCACAACACCCAGATTCATGCGACCTGAATTAACCTCGACACCATTCTCATCCTTCCATCCTTGAAGGAAAGAACGACAACCCATAGGAACTTTGAAAGAACCTGTCAACTCAACAATCTTATCATAGGACAAAACATCTGGGTACATCCGCTTGGTTGCGCACTCTAGAGCCAACTGCTTGATGTCGTAGTTGGGTGTCCCTTCCTCTAAGTTGAGTCCTCTTTTAAGCGTGAAGATAAGTTTAGGGAAGATAGCTGTGCGGTGTTCTGAACCAAGTCCCTTGATTCGGATGTTCAAGATAGCTTTTTGAATTTCCCGCTCAAAACGATTGGTTCCCAGACCAAAACCTAGCGAAGTAAAAGGTGTTTGCCCATTTGAAGTGAAGAGGGTGTTGATTTCATACTCAAGAGATTGCATGGCATCGTAGATGTCTTTCTGCGTTTTCTTCCAAGCGTAATCTTCCCGTTTTTCAGGCAAGACCCACTCTTCTGCATCTTTGAGGTGTTTTTGGTAATTCTTCTCTGCATAAGGCGCCAAGACTTCATCTATACGGTCAGCTGAACAGCCTCCATACTGGCTAGAAGCAACGTTGGCAATGATTTGGGAAATCTGAGCTGTTGCAGTCTGGATAGACTTAGGACTTTCTACCTCCGCATTTCCAATCTTAAAACCATTTTCCAACATACCCTTGAAATCAATCAAACAGCAGTTGGTCATAGGTGTATAGGGACTGTAGTCCAAATCGTGATAGTGGATATCCCCTTTTTGGTGGGCATTGGCTACGTGCTTAGGAAGCATTTGCAGTCCGATTGATTTCCCAACAATCCCTGCTGTCAAATCACGCTGGGTGTTGAAGACATCGCTGTCTTTATTAGCATTTTCATTGACAACTGCCTGGTCTTTGTTGAGAAGTTTATGGATACTAAAGTTGATATCTGTCGCTTTTGAGCGCTCAAAATCCCTTTGTGTCCGATAAGTGATATACTCTTCAGCCAGCCCATATTCTTTAGCTTCAAGGAGTTCATGTTCTACGATATTTTGAATTTCGTAAATCTTAACCCCCTTTGGAAAGCGACTATGAATTTCTGTGACAATTCGCTCGGTCAGAGCATTGAGGCGCTTTTCAACCAAGGGTGTCACATCCATAACCTTGTCAGCCGCCTTGTGGAGAGCCTTATCAATCTTGTCCACATCAAATACAACACGTCTCCCATCTCGTTTCTCGACGAAGAGAGTTGGCAAAATTGTAATTTTTTCTTCTAGTGCAATCATATGCATGCTCTTTTCTAAAATGTTCTTTCTAAAAAGTATTATACCACTCTAAAAAGAAAAATCAATATCTTGTGTTAAAAATCCTAAAATTTTTAAAAATACACAAGATATTGATTTAGTTATTTAATTTTATAGACTTTAAACTCTGAGTAATCTGTCTTTACTGGTTGATAATTTTCTTTTAAGAGTGTTTCCACTTCAGACCAGACTGCCACCTTATCGTTTACCACAATCACCTTGGGTTGTTTTTCTTTCAAGTCATTGAGTAGCTTATTCCGATTTTCCTCAGTTGCTGTATAGTGCAACGGGGACAAAATAGCCGATGGCGACAAGCGCTCACTCTTACGATAAAGAGTTGCAGTATCATCCCATGCATAGATAGCATCTTCCGTACTTGTCTCCTCTTTCACCAAATCAGCAAGACGCTCACGTTCTTGATAAGGTACCGGATAAAGGATAAACCTCATCAAAAAAGGAACAGCCAAAAGATATAACAAAGTTAAAATCGGTAGGTAAAGATTTCCTTTAGTATAGCGATGCCAGAGACTAACAGGCTCTTCTCTGCGTCTTCTTCTAACGCTACGACCACTCTGTTGCCCCTTGATATTGGACACTAAAAGCAGAAGAAAGACAGGGAAAATGAGCATCAAACGGGATGCATGTAGAGGATCCTGTGTAAAGAAAATCACTACCAAACCTAAAATCAGGAACAAACTCGCAGGCACTGAGATGACATATAGTTTAGAGGATTTAGATTGAAAGAGACCTAAAAAGATAAAAACCAAAACTCCCATGCCAAGAGCCAACAACCCATAAAACAAAACATTTTCTAACAATGCCGAAACAGAAACCAAACGAATGGAATGAATTGGATACAAAATTCCACTAATCGCATCCTCAAAACTTCCTGTTGCAACACTATAATAGGCAGTTGGATAAAAGACAAGTGAAAAACCTAAAGCCACTGCAAGAAACTGATAAAATCCATGTGCAAAGCGTCTATGCCCAAGGTTAAAGACCAACAAGCCTAAACTCACTACAGCAATAAACAGGAGCGATGCCAAGGGAGCAAAGAAAAATCCTCCTGCCAAAGCCAGCCCAATCCGTACAAATCCCTTATCATGGCTTGGATTGCTTAGGTAAGCCGCAACTAAACTAAAGGCCGCGAATAAGAATGGAAGCGCTAAAAGAGTCGCATAACCTCCACCAAACGCAAGACCTGTAACTAGCATATAAAAAATAGTCACCAGTTGTCCAGCTTGGTCTCCTTGCTTTGTCAAGGTGTCTGCCGATCGAAAGAGAAAAAATCCTCCTGCTACCAAGGCTAACCACTCAAAGATGGCAAAGAGAAATCCGCCCTGAGTCACGTAAGTCAGCAAATAATAAAGCAAACCTTGACTTCCATAATAGTCGCTGTAAATTTTTCCTGTCTGATGAAGCGCCCAACCTGCATAAAAATCCTGCACTTCCTGTGCACTCATTAAATCGAGTAATAGCGGTACTCCTAGAGTTATCCCCGTTACAAGCGTACTCCATAGTAAAATTTTTACCAAAGGAAGACGACTTGATTCACGATGATGCGATTCTTGTTCGATTTGGTATTCTAGAGGTTCACGATTCTCCTGATGAACTTCTTCTACTCTACCATACACACTCATATCGTTTCTCCTATTCAATTTATCTGTCTTAGTATATCAAAAAGTCCTAGGATTGTCAGCTTACGATGGGTGTTTGAGTGATTTTTTGCATAGTTTCACAAAGGTTTCAATTTCTCGAAATCGGTGTAAATGTGTCTGTTTAAATGTCATGATATAGTTCAATTCTTTCTGGGTCATCATCTTTCCTCCTGCATCTTCTTATTCGTAAAAGACAAGAAAAATAGGACTGGTTTGTGTCCTCAGTCCTAGATTTCTTATAAGATAGGGGCGAATAACTGGGCAATTTCCTTAATCAATTTCTGATACCAGCTGTTTTTTATCGTATGAGGGAAAATTTCTTGCGATACCGAAAAAATCTCTTGAAAATCTTTTTGAATCTCAGTGATTGATTCTGTTTTATATAGCAAGACTGCATTTTCATAGTGGTGAAGCAAACTTCTGTAATCTAAGTTAATGGTTCCAACTGCAGCAAAGTCCTTATCCACTAAGATTTGTTTACTGTGGATAAAGCCTGGACTATACTCAAAAATCCTTACTCCTGCTGACAACAAATCTGGATAGGCCCCTCTTGTGATAAGTTGAATCAATTTTTTATCCGGAATGAAAGGTGTCACGATACGGACATCAACACCCCTCATGGCCGCATTTTTAATACTCTCTGTTAAGTCATAGTCAATAATCAAATAGGGTGTTGTGATATAGACTGAATCAGTAGCCTGATTAATCAAACTTTGATAGACTTTTTTCCCTACCTGGGTACGGAAGATGGGCTTGGGTCCACTACCGTAAGGAATGCAGAGCCCTTGGCCAGAACAAGGCTGATTTTCCAAGTGATACTGGTCAAAATCGCTGATTTCCCCACGATTAATGTACCAAGTCATCAAAAAGAGACGGGTGAGAGCCTTGACACCAGGGCCATCTAAGCGAATCCCACTGTCCTTCCAGTAGCCAAAACGTTCTACATGGTTGATATACTCATCAGCTAAGTTAATACCTCCTGTATAGGCTACCTGACCATCTATGACAAGGATTTTCCGATGGTCCCGATTGTTGTAAGCCACCGTCAAGCGAGGAACCACCTTGTTAAATTTATGGGCTTCAATTCCTCGACTACGAAGCTGAATAGTATAGTCTCCAGGCAAAGTCGCCATACAGCCGATATCATCATAGAGCATCTTGACCTCTACACCCTGAGCTGCCTTTTGCTCTAGTATGTCTAGTATGCTATTCCACATCAAACCTTCTTCGACAATATAGTACTCTAGAAAGATAAACTTTTCAGCTTTCTTGAGGTCTTCCAACATATATTGCCACATACTTTCACCCGAAGAAAAGAATTGTGAGTCTGTTCGATCATAGACATCGGCATTGCTATCCATACTTAACAACGATTTGATAACTCCGTAAGCTGCCTTATCATCTTCCTTCAATTTCTGGCGGAGAGCTTTACTGTTATCCTCCCGAAAATGCATAGAACCAAGTTTGTCCAACTGTTTGATTTCTTTTTTGGATAATCGTCTTTCACCAAACATCAGATAGAGCAAAGGACCAATAACAGGAACAAAAGTCACCACTAACCACATCACTTTACTATCAGGTGTCATTGAACGATTGACAATTGCGACAATAGTCGCCATACTCATAAAAATTAAGACAATTACCCATAGAATAGGGGCCATACGCCCTAAATAGAGAAAGAGACCAAAAACAAGAAAAAGTTCAAGTAGCATAATCGAAAGACTAAAGCCATACTTGGACATCAATAATTGAAATTTTCTATATTTCATATCCCCTCCTTGATAGTTTGAATGATAAAAACAGGTAATTAAAACTAGTATAACTCAGGTATTCGGTAGAAGGCAAGTATTTATAATCATTTTTCTGAGCAAAAGCAAAAGAGACCAAAAAATCCAGTCTTCTTCTAGTCTATTTTGATAAAACAATGCGATCAGACGCTTCTCTATCCATATCGTCGATAATCATCTGATTGCCATTGATTGCATAAATATTGACATCATCCCCAATAATCATACGTTGATTAGCGGCATCGAAGCTAACCTGCTTGATTTCTTGTTCCCCGTCAGTTTCTACCTGTGTCCAAGTACCAGTTGTACCAGTCACTACCAAAGTGATACGGTCTCTTTCGTCCTGACCAGTATAAGTTCCATCAATATTAGTTGGTTGAGCCTCAGGCGTATTTTGTGAAGAACTTGTCGCTGCCTGGTTACTATTTTCTGTGGAAGATGAAGCAGCAGGTTGTGATTGCTGAGTTTGTTGTGTTTGCGATTAAGTTGCTGGTTGTTGAATCTGTTGAGCTCTTTGTGAACAAGCTACTAAGAGACTAAGACTTGCTAGAGAAGCAAGAGAAAGTGTGAATCTTTTTAATTTCATGATGAATTTCCTTTCTGCTACCAGTTTACAGAATTTTTTCCTTCTAACTAGTAGTTTTCCTAGTATAACAAGTTCAAAAAAGAGGTCAATTCATCTGCTCATGGGCCAGCAAGTAGCCCCGTACTTCTGAGATAAAATAGAGAGACCCTGTAATGAATAACAAGTCTTGAGTATCTGCTCTTTCTTCGAAACTGCTGATAAATTCGCGATAAGAAGGAACTATATCGTAACCTGTTACATCTGTCTCATCCAGAGAACCTTGATAGTCAAAACCAGTCACCTTGAGTTCCACCTGAGGCAAATTCTCAGTCAGATAAGCCAACATCCCTTGATAATCCTTCCGTTTCAAGGCTCCAAATAGGATTCGAGGACGATATCCTTCCTGCTCTTTTTCTTTGACAAACTCCACCAGGCGAGTCAAGGCAGGGAGGTTATGGGCACCGTCCAAGTATATCTGCGGACGAATACGCTCCAAACGCCCAGCCCAATGGGTCTTCTCCAAAGCCTGTCTTACAACCTGCTCATCAACAGCTTCCTTTCTTTCTCCCATAAAAAGAAGAAACGTTTGCAACGCTAAAGCCGCATTTTCCTGCTGATAAGCTCCTTCTAAACCTATTTTCAACTGTGAAAGGTTAGCCAAAGAGCTTGAAAAATTCCCATTCAGCATTGAAAAATCCTGACCTGCCTGATAAAGGTCAACAGCTAAAGAGTCTGCTTTTTTCTGACAAACAAGCCTAGCTTCTGAAGTCAACTTAGCAATCACTGCCTTTTTACCATCCTTAAAAATACCAGCTTTCTGCTCTGCAATTGCTGCTATACTGTCACCCAGAGTCTCCTGATGATCAAGTCCGATGGAGGTGATGATAGCAATCTCTCCGGTTACCACATTGGTCGTATCAAGTAAGCCACCAATTCCCACTTCTAGTAAAACCAAATCCACCGCTTGCTCCCTAAAGTAGAGAAAAGCAATCAAGGTCAGCAATTCAAAAAAGGACAACTGATCATGGGTTTGCAGAAGCGTTTTCTCCATCTCCTTGACCTGATTAGCCAAACGGATGAAGTCTGCATCAGCTATTGGTTGCCCGTTAATGCAGATTCGATCATTGATAGAGACGATATGAGGGGAGGTAAAGGTCGCAACTTTTTTGCCATGCCCCATAAATAACTCCCTCATAAAAGCAATGGTAGATCCTTTTCCATTAGTTCCTGTTACGTGGATAATAGGATAAGACTTCTCGGGATTCCCCAACAAATCCACCGCTTGCTGTATTCGGCCCAAACCTGATCGAAAATTCAAACCAATCCGACTATGAAGCCATTCTTCTACTTCAAACATATACATCTCCTTAATTACAGGTTCAATCAACTGCCTCAATAAAGTCTCATAACTAACAAAAACGAGGCCAGGATTTTCGTCCCGACCTCTTACCTGGTTAGCTAATCACTAGCAACTATGAATATTAACTTGGGCTAAAAACATCCACTGGATGTTCCAACTCTTCCAATTTCTAGGAGTTGGAGTGATACAGTCTCCCAGACTTACCAGCTCTATCTTATTTCAAGGAGCTGGGCTAAAAACGTCCCCCGGACTTACCAGTTCTCTCTTATTTTAAGGAACTGGGGTAAAAATGTTCACTGAACATTTTTACTCCTCCATAAAACTATTGAAGACTTCTTCAATCATGTTCCATTCGTCTTCTGAGTCTTCTGGGATTGGTTGCAATTCGCCTTCTGTTCCATCTTCGTTTTCGATGAATGAGTAAGCTTGAATTTCAACTTGTCCGTCTTCGTCTTCTTCTGCGTTAACTGGTACTAGAAGAACATAGTTTTTACCAAATTCTTCTTTTCCGTCAATCGTCAAAAGGATTTCAAACAAGGTTTCATTTCCTTGCTCATCTACTAATGTAATTAATTCACGTTCTTCGTGATCGTGGTTATGATCGTGTGACATAGCCTCTCCTTTATATTAAAATTTTCTATCTAAATAATTTTGTAAAATCAGCTGAGCTGCTAACTTATCAATGACTTTCTTGCGCTTATTGCGACTGATATCTGCTTGTTCAATCAACATGCGCTCAGCGGCAACTGTTGTCAAGCGTTCATCCTGATAGTCTACTGGTAAACCAAAAAGCTCTTCTAGCTTTGCTCCGTATGCTTGACTAGCTTCCACGCGCGGTCCGCTTGTATTGTTCATGTTTTTAGGCAAGCCTACTACAAATCGTTCCACCTTGTAAGTATCAACCAACTCCTTAACGCGGTCAAAACCAAATTGGCCTTGCTCCTCATTGATTTGGATGATTTCAAGCCCTTGAGCTGTAAAACCGAGCGGATCGCTAATCGCCACCCCTACCGTTTTTGAACCGACGTCCAATCCCATAATTCTCATAGGTTATAGATCGACTCCTTGTCCTTTAAGGTAGTAGCGGACCAATTCCTCAACGATTTCATCACGCTCATACTTACGGATTTGATTTCGTGCATTATTATAACGAGGAACGTAGGCAGGGTCTCCACTCAATACGTAGCCTACAATTTGGTTAATTGGGTTGTAGCCCTTATCGTTCAACGAAGCATAGACATCAGTCAAAGTTTCGCTAATTTCTTTTTTATTGGAATCGTCCAATTTAAAACGTACTGTTTCTTCAGTAAATCCCATTCTAACACCCTCTTTCCTTAGAATAGTACCATTATAGCATAATTCCTTACCTTCTACAATTCAGGCAGTCTATTTATTTGGATTTTCTATTGTTCTGTCGCGCCATTTGCCAACCTGTCTGAAATATATTTGCTCGGTTCATTCTTCAAGAGATTTTCCAAGCCAATGTTCTTCAAATATTCTAACTGAGAAGCCTTCTTGACATCCAAAACTTGAAAATCAAAACTAGTCGTTGTTTGAAGTTCGGTTGCACTCAATAGTTTAGTTTCAAGCTTAAATCCTGCTAATTTACGAGCTTCTATGATGGACTCATCCTTCTCCTCCGCCTCAAGGAGAGCTTTTTGAGTTTCTTCCACACCATGTTGGTCAATATAGGTCTTCAACTCATCAGAGACTGGACGTTTTTGTTGAATGGTTAGGTTCAAAAAAGTCTTGTCTTTATAAGTAATGGTTTGGGTTTGCTGGCTGCCATCATCTGACTTGGGCAAGACCAAAGTCTTGGTGACAACTGTATTCTTCTCAGCATTTTCAATAACTGGCAATGCCGACTGAAGCGTATCCTTTTCTGTTTTTGTAGCTGGTCCAGTTTCTTTTTTCTGTCCGCAACCAACCAGGACAAAAAGGAAAGCTAGACTAACAAGAACTATTTTTTTCATTTCTTTCTTCTTTCTTTTTGAAATTAAAATAGAATAAGACTGGGAATTGCTCCCAGCCTTGATGTTTATAGAGCTGCACGTAAACGTGCTTCTGCATTTTCTACATTACGGACAGAGCGTGGTAGGAAGGCACGAATATCGTCTTCCTTATAGCCAACTTGCAGGCGTTTTTCATCTACAAGGATTGGGCTCTTTAAAATTCTCGGTGTTTCCATAATCAGATTGAGGACTTCATTGACACTCAAATCTTCAATATCCACTCCAAGGGCTTTGGCATAGCGATTTTTAGACGAAACGATGCTGGCTATTCCGTTATCTGTTTTTGTCAGAATATCCAGTAATTCTTCTCGCGTAATTCCTTCTTTACCAAGATTTTGTTCTTTATAACTTAACTGGTGGGCATTGAGCCAGGTTTTTGCTTTTTTACAGCTAGTACAACTTGAGACTGTATAAATTTTAATCATGTACCTACCCCTTTCGCTACATGTTACTATCAGTTTAGTCTATTATACCATAAAAAACATCCGACTTGCGACCTATTTTTAAATTTTTTTGACTTTTTTCGTCATTTTCGTACTTTTTTCTTGACAAAATGAAATTTACAGCCATTCGTTATATTTCTTGATATAGATTTTTTTCACAATTGTCACACTAATCATATACAAAATAATGATGAAAAGTAAAAAGATGAAATAAATCGGTTTTAAAGGAGTTAGATGAAGTAGGATTGCGAGTGGACTGTAGGGAAGGAAGGTCACAAAGGCTGCAGCCAATAAGGTTGTCACAAGGACTAGCCAAGCTGGACGACTTTGTAAAAAGGGAATTTTGGCTGAACGCAGCATATGGATAACCATGGTCTGTGACCACATGGACTCGATAAACCAACCTGTCTGAAACAAGACAATAAATCCTACGGCAGACTCCGCTCCATGAACATAGGCTTGACCTGTCGTCATGGGTACAATGATAAAATAGAGCAAAATAAAGGTCAAAATATCAAAGGCAGAAGATATAGGCCCCATCCAAACCATGAAACGTGTGATGGACTTAGCTTCCCAGGTATGCGGATTTCTCAAAAAATCTTTATCCACCTTGTCAAAAGGCAAGGCAATACAAGACAAATCATAGACTAGATTTAGGATAATCAAATGGACTGGTGCCATTGGTAAAAATGGCAAAAAGATTCCAGAGACCAATAGGGATAAGATATTCCCAAAATTAGAACTCACTGTCATTTTGATATATTTAGTCATATTGGCATAGACCTTACGCCCTTCAACAAGTCCTTTTTCAAGCACCATGAGATCCTTATCAAGTAGGATAACATCAGCTGTTTCTTTGGCAATATCTACTGCTGTATCAACAGAAATCCCCACATCTGCGACTTTCATAGAAGGAGCATCATTGATTCCATCTCCCATATAGCCGACAGCATGACCATTAGCCTTAAATTGCAAAATAATCCTCGCTTTTTGGTCAGGAGAAAGTTTGGCGAAGACGGTTACCTCCTCTACGGCTTGAGCCAATTCTTGATCACTCATCTGATCAATTTCAGATCCCAACAGCATCTGATTAATATCCAAACCAACCTTTTCACAGACTGCTTGGGTAACTTTTTCGTTGTCTCCCGTCAAAATCTTTGTTTGAACCCCATGTTCTAACAAAGCCTTAATTGCTGGTGCAGCAGATGGTTTAGGAGGATCTAGGAAGGCTAAATAACCAGTTAGAATCATATCCCCTTCATCATCAACTGTATAGGCATGACCTTCTCTCAAACCTGACTTATAGGCCACTCCCAAGACACGCAAACCTTGTTGATTTAGTTGTCTGACTTCTGCTAAAATTTCTTCTCTAATAACATCTGTCAAGGGAGTAATCACTCCTTGGTATTCCGCATAACTGGAAATCGTCAACATTTCCTCTAGGGCACCCTTGGTTACCAAACTAACAACTTCGTGTTCATCCTTAACGATAACACTCATCCGTCTACGTTCAAAATCAAAGGGAAGCTCATCTATTTTTTGAAAAGTTTGAGCCAGATTTTGTAAGAGGGTGTGTTCTTTGGCTTCCTTTTCAGTCCGTTTGATGATGGCTCTGTCCATCAAATTTTTCAAGCCCGTTTGAAAATAAGAATTGAGATAAGCTCGTCTCAAGACGGTCAAATCCAAGCGTCCGTGGATGTCCAAGGGATATTCAAGGACAATTTCGTCTTGGGTTAGAGTTCCTGTCTTATCTGTACACAAAATATCAATCGCCCCTAAGTCCTGTATGGCATTGAGTTTCTTGATAACTACTTTTTCCTTGGCCATAATGATGGAGCCCTTTGCTAGACTGGCCGTGATAATCATAGGAAGCATCTCAGGTGTCAATCCAACACCAACACTCAAAGCAAATACGCCAGCTTCTAACCAATCTCCATCTGTTAAACCATTGGACAAGAAAACGATGGGCACCATGACCAGCATCAAACGAATCAAGAGCCACGAAATACTATTCATCTCCCGCTCAAACGAAGTAGGCTCGTCATAGGTGTTCAAAGTCTGCTCAATGGCCCCCATCATGGTATCATCACCAACTGCTAAAACCACGGCCTTGGCACTACCAGACAAGACATTGGTTCCCATAAAGGCGAGCGCTTCTGCTTCTAGCAGACTATCAGATTGTTGAACTGTTGCCTTGGTCAAGGCCAATTTTTCAACCGATTCACTTTCACCTGTCAAGCCCGACTGTTGTACAAAGAAATCGCGCGACTCAAATAAAAGAAGATCTGCTGGAATCATGTCTCCAGCGCTTAATTTAACCACGTCACCCACTACCAAATCATCGATAGGTACTTCTTGAATTTCTCCTTGACGAATGACAGTCGCTGTGTTGACAATCATTTTTGATAGATTGGTCGCAGCCTTATCACTACGTAGTTCTTGGACAAAGCGTATGCCACCAGAAATGAGGACTAGGACAACGATGATTATAGAAGTCGTCGGATCCTCTTGACCTGGTTTTGCCAACCAGACATTGGTCACCAAGGAAATCACGGCGATGACCAGTAAGATGATCGTAAAAGGATTGATAATGGATTCGTAAATTTTTTTGAGGATACTGTCTTCTTGACCCTTTGTGATGGTATTTTCACCATATAGGTCACGATTTTTCTCCACCTGCTCCTCAGTCAAGCCTGTTAGACTTGTCTTATAAAAAGATAGAGTTTCGTTTAAAGATGTATGAATAGCTGTTGCTAATCTTTCTTTTGTTGTTTTCATTGGTTTCTCCTATCTGTATGAATGATGTGTTTCATACACAGAGACCAATCACTTTATAAGGGCAGAACGACACAAATCAGCGATTGGCTGTGTATGTGCGGTTCCGGATGGTCGTCAATTTGCATCGTCTGTCTCCTTTCTTTGTTTTAAACAGTAGAAAATCCCACCATAAAATGGCAGGATTAAAAAACTAATTATCTGTTTTTCGTTCAAGCTTTAACTCCATAGGGCAATGAAATGAGCTTAGTCTTGGCCTTCGCGACCAGGACTGTTGACCAACGAGTAGTGTCTCCACTGCTTTGCGGTAGTCATCCGTATCCCTATGGTAGCCTCACCTACCGTTTTCGTCTTTCAGTATAAACCTTTAAAATTTAAAAGTCAATTATTTGAGTTGTTTAACTCTTAAATAACTATCAACTCTTTTGGAGCTAGGGTCAATAATTCACAACCTGTCTCTGTAATCAGGATATCATCCTCGATACGAACGCCATATTTGCCTTCGATATAGATACCTGGTTCATCGGTCAAGGCCATACCTGCCTTAATAGTTTCTGTAGAAGTTTGGCTAAAGTAAGGCTCTTCATGGATATCCAGCCCAATACCGTGTCCGATACCGTGAGTAAAGTAGTCGCCATAGCCTGCCTCGATGATGATATCACGAGGAATTTTGTCAAAGTCTCGGAAACCTAATCCTGCCTTAGCCTGGTCAATCAAGGCTTGGTTGGCTTTCAAAACCGTATTGTAAATCTCCGCCTGCTCATCGCTGACATGCCCCAAGTAGATAGTTCGTGTCATATCGCTGACATAGTGCTCATAGAGGCAGCCGAAATCCATGGTAATAGCTTCTCCCAGCTCCACTGGTTTGTGCATTGGATGGGCATGGGGCTTAGAAGAGTTGATTCCGCTAGCTAAGATAGTGTCAAAAGACAAGCCAGATGCTCCCAACTCACGCATGCGGAAGTCAAGGAAGTTGGCAATCTCAATTTCAGTCTTTCCTGGCTTAATAAAGTCAAGCGCATCGCGGAAAGCTTGGTCTGAGATAGAACAAGCCTTGCGAATAGCTGCAATCTCCGCTTCATCCTTAATCATTCGAAGACCTTCGACAAACTGAGTTTGTGGAAGCAAGTCAATTCCTTCAAAGGCTGCCTGCATACGGTGATAATAAGAGACCGAAATCTCATCCTCAAAACCGATTCGAGACAAGCCCATGTCCTTGACAATTCCTGAAATGACAGCCAATTCATCGCGATCTGCTACGATTTCAAACCCACTGGTTTCTTGCTTGGCTGCAATGATATAGCGAGAATCCGTCACCAAGACCTGACGGTCACGGCTGATGAAGACTGTTCCGTTTGAGCCCCAAAAACCAGTCAGGTAATAGACGTTTTTAAGGTTATTGATGATGATACCATCTAGTTCTTTTTCTTGCATTTTAGTTAGAAATGCTTGTACACGTTTATTCATGATGTAACTTTCCTTTCAAATACTGTCCTGTGTAGCTGGCTTCGTTGGCCGCTACTTCTTCTGGAGTTCCTGTTGCGATGATGGTTCCACCACCGACACCGCCCTCAGGTCCCAAGTCAATAATATGGTCTGCCGTCTTAATAACATCTAGATTGTGCTCGATAACAAGGACTGTATTGCCATCGTCTACAAAGCGAGCTAAAACCTTGAGCAAGCGAGCTATATCCTCGGTATGAAGACCTGTCGTCGGCTCATCCAGAATGTAGAAAGATTTTCCTGTCGATCGTTTGTGAAGTTCACTAGCCAACTTCATACGCTGGGCTTCTCCCCCAGAAAGGGTGGTAGCTGGTTGCCCTAGCGTTACATATCCCAGTCCCACATCCTTGATGGTCTGAAGTTTGCGTTGAATCTTGGGAATGTGTTGGAAGAATTCTACCGCATCGTTGACAGTCATGTCCAAGACCTGCGAGATATTCTTTTCCTTGTAGTGGACTTCTAGGGTTTCACTGTTGTAGCGAGTCCCGTGGCAGACTTCACAAGCCACGTAAACATCTGGCAAGAAGTGCATCTCAATCTTGATAATCCCGTCACCTGAGCAGGCTTCACAACGACCGCCCTTGACATTGAAACTGAAACGTCCCTTCTTGTAGCCTCGAATCTTGGCTTCATTTGTCTGGGCAAATAGGTCACGTATATCGTCAAAAACTCCTGTATAGGTAGCTGGGTTAGACCTTGGTGTTCGTCCGATAGGGCTCTGGTCAATATCAATCAAACGATCAACATGCTCAATCCCTGTAATCGTCTTGAATTTACCAGGCTTGTCTGAATTACGGTTGAGCTTCTGGGCAATAGCTTTTTTGAGAATGCTATTGATTAGGGTCGATTTTCCTGAACCTGATACACCTGTCACCGCGATGAATTTTCCTAGTGGGAATCGAACAGTAATATTTTGCAAGTTGTTCTCACGCGCTCCTGTCACTTCTATAAAACGACCATTACCGACACGACGCTCTTCTGGTACTGGAATGGCACGTTTGCCTGACAAGTACTGACCTGTGATAGACTTGCTATTGCGAGCAACCTGCTTGGGCGTACCCGCAGCAACAATCTCCCCACCAAAAACACCCGCACCAGGACCAACGTCAATCAGATAATCCGCTTCGCGCATGGTATCTTCATCATGTTCCACCACAATGAGTGTATTACCCAAGTCACGCATCTTTTTGAGACTGGCAATAAGACGGTCATTGTCCCTCTGGTGAAGACCAATTGACGGCTCATCTAGGATATAGAGGACACCTGATAGGTTAGAACCAATCTGGGTTGCCAAGCGAATACGCTGACTTTCCCCACCTGAAAGGGTTCCTGCCGAACGAGACAGGGTCAGATAGTTAAGACCCACGTTATTAAGGAAGGTCAAACGATCCTTGATTTCCTTGAGAATAGGACGAGCAATGATGGCTTCATTTTCAGATAAGGTTAGCTGACTCACCAATTCCAAGTGATCTGCAATAGACAGGTCTGAAATTTCTCCGATATGTGGCCCTTGCTCACCACCCACGCGGACAGATAAGGCCTGGTCATTGAGGCGATAACCATGACAAGTTCCGCAGGTCAGCTCATTCATGTAGAGGCGCATCTGGGTGCGAGTGTAGTCGCTGTTTGTCTCGTGATAGCGACGCTTGATATTATTGACAACTCCCTCAAAAGGAATGTCAATATCACGCACACCGCCAAATTCATTCTCATAGTGGAAATGGAATTCCTTGCCATCTGAGCCGTAGAGAATCAAGTTTTTGTCTTCTTCTGACAAGTCCTCAAAAGGCTTATCCATATCCACTCCAAAGGCCGTCATAGCCTGCTCTAGCATGTTTGGATAGTAGTTGGATGAGATAGGATTCCAAGGTGCTAGCGCTCCCTCACGTAAGGTTTTGCTGGCATCTGGTACTACCAAATCAGTATCCACCTCCAGCTTGATGCCCAAGCCGTCACACTCACTACAAGAACCAAAAGGAGCATTGAAGGAGAAGAGACGCGGCTCTAACTCTGGAACAGTAAATCCACAAACTGGGCAGGCATAATGCTCAGAGAAGAGCAACTCAGAGTCGTCCATAGTGTCGATAATGACATAACCTTCTGCAATACGAAGGGCAGCCTCAATGGAATCAAAGAGACGACTACGGATACCCTCCTTGATAACAATACGGTCAACCACGACATCAATATTGTGTTGCTTGCTCTTGGACAACTCTGGCACTTCGGTCACATCATAGACTTCCCCATCCACACGAACACGAACATACCCATCTTTCTGAATCTTTTCAACAACGCTCTTGTGCTGTCCTTTTTTCTTACGGATGACTGGGGCTAAGATTTGCAGGCGCTGGCGTTCTGGCAACTCTAAGACCTTATCCACGATTTGCTCCACAGAAGAAGCTTTAATAGCCCCGTGTCCGTTGATACAGTAAGGCGTCCCCACACGCGCGTAGAGGAGACGCAGATAGTCATTGATTTCAGTCGTTGTTCCCACCGTCGAGCGAGGGTTTTTGCTAGTCGTTTTCTGGTCGATGGAAATAGCTGGACTGAGACCATCAATAGCATCTACATCAGGCTTCTCCATATTTCCCAAAAACTGACGGGCATAGGCTGACAAACTCTCCACATAGCGACGTTGTCCCTCCGCATAGAGGGTATCAAAGGCCAGACTGGATTTCCCTGAACCTGACAAGCCTGTCACGACAACCAGCTTGTCACGTGGAATCTCCACATCAATATTTTTTAAATTATGGGCACGCGCCCCATGAATGACAATTTTATCTTGCATCTTTGTTCTTTCTAGTCCATTATTGCTTACCATTATACCAAAAAAAGTGAGATTCTATTACCCAAAAGGCCGATTTTGTAGTATAATAGTACGGTGTGAAAAAATCTGAAAAATGAGAAAGGATAAGGGATATGAAACAAGTTTTTCTCTCTACAACAACTGAATTTAAAGAGATCGATACGCTTGAACCGGGTACTTGGATCAATCTCGTCAATCCGACTCAAAATGAATCACTCGAAATCGCTAACGCCTTCGATATTGATATTGCCGACCTCCGAGCACCGCTCGATGCGGAAGAAATGTCTCGTATTACCATTGAAGACGAGTACACCCTGATTATCGTTGACGTGCCTGTCACAGAAGAAAGAAATAACCGCACCTACTACGTCACCATCCCGCTTGGTATTATCATCACTGAGGAAACCATTATCACTACGTGTTTGGAACCATTACCAGTCCTTGATGTCTTTATCAACCGTCGTTTGCGTAATTTCTATACCTTCATGCGCTCACGTTTTATCTTCCAGATTCTCTATCGCAATGCAGAACTTTACCTAACAGCCCTTCGTTCGATTGACCGTAAGAGTGAACAAATCGAAAGTCAACTGCATCAATCAACTCGTAATGAAGAATTGATTGAGCTCATGGAATTGGAAAAAACTATCGTCTATTTCAAGGCTTCCCTCAAAACAAATGAGCGTGTGATTAAGAAATTGACCAGCTCAACCAGCAATATCAAGAAATACCTTGAGGACGAAGACCTGCTTGAAGATACCCTGATTGAAACCCAACAGGCCATCGAGATGGCAGACATTTATGGAAACGTCTTGCACTCTATGACAGAGACCTTTGCCTCTATCATTTCCAACAACCAGAACAACATCATGAAAACCTTGGCCCTTGTGACCATCGTCATGTCCATCCCAACCATGGTCTTTTCTGCCTACGGGATGAACTTTAAGGATAATGAAATCCCCCTAAACGGTGAACCAAATGCTTTTTGGTTAATCGTCTTTATCGCCTTTGCTATGAGTGTCTCGCTCACTCTCTATCTCATCCATAAAAAATGGTTCTAAGAGGAGTTCCTATGTCTCAGATTGATCTACAAAAATTAACTAAGAAAAACCAAGAGTTTGTCCACATCGCTACCCAACAATTCATCAAAGATGGAAAATCAGACGCTGAAATCAAGGCTATTTTTGAGGAAGTCATTCCTCAAATTCTTGAAGAACAAGCCAAGGGTACGACTGCTCGTTCCCTCTATGGCGCACCGACCCACTGGGCTCATAGTTTCACTGTCAAGGAACAATATGAAAAAGAGCATCCAAAAGAAAATGATGATCCAAAACTCATGATTATGGACTCAGCTCTTTTCATCACTAGCCTCTTTGCCCTCGTCAGCGCACTCACAACCTTCTTTGCGGCAGATCAAGCTTTCGGCTATGGATTGATTACTCTCCTCTTAGTTGGACTGGTTGGTGGATTTGCCTTCTACTTGATGTACTACTTTGTTTACCAATACTACGGGCCTGATATGGATCGCAGTCAACGTCCACCTTTCTGGAAATCTGTACTGGTTATCCTAGCTTCTATGTTCCTTTGGTTGCTTGTCTTCTTTGCAACAAGCTTCCTACCAACTAGCCTTAACCCCGTACTTGCTCCAGTGCCACTGGCTATTATCGGAGCAGCCCTCCTAGCCCTTCGCTTCTATCTCAAGAAACGCTTGAACATCCGCAGCGCAAGCGCAGGACCAACACGCTATTAAGAAGAATGATAAAAGCAACTGCAGGTGCGGTTGCTTTTTCACTTACTTTCTTGATTTTAAAGTATTCTTCTGACATCCCACATAGCTTTCTCTTATCTTTTGTGATAAAATAGGCTCATACTCAATGAAAATCAAAGAGCAAACTAGGAAGCTAGCCGCAGGCTGTACTTGAGTACGGCAAGGCAAAGCTGACGTGGTTTGAAGAGATTTTCGAAGAGTATTAAAAGTATTCTTCTGACATCCCACATAGCTTTCTCTTATCTTTTGTGATAAAATAGGCTCAATCTATTTCTAGGAGGATGAGATATGATTTCTACTATCGGTATTGTTAGTTTATCTAGTGGCATTATCGGAGAGGACTTTGTCAAACATGAAGTGGACTTGGGTGTCCAACGTCTCAAGGACCTGGGACTCAATCCTATCTTTTTGCCCCATTCGCAAAAAGGATTAGACTTTATCAAGGACCATCCTGAAGCTCGTGCAGAGGATTTGATTCATGCCTTTTCTGATGATAGCATCGATATGATCCTTTGTGCCATCGGTGGAGACGATACCTATCGCTTACTACCTTATCTTTTTGAAAATGACCAACTCCAAAAGGTTATCAAACAAAAAATTTTTCTTGGCTTCTCAGATACAACCATGAACCATCTCATGTTGCATAAACTAGGAATCAAGACTTTTTATGGGCAATCCTTTTTAGCAGACATTTGTGAATTGGACAAGGAAATGCTAGCCTATAGCCTTCACTACTTCAAAGAATTGATTGAGACTGGAAGAATCTCAGAAATCCGCCCTAGTCACGTTTGGTATGAGGAAAGGACTGACTTCAGTCCCAAGGCTCTGGGAACACCTCGTATCAATCATACAAATACTGGTTTTGACTTGTTACAAGGAAATGCCCAGTTCGAGGGAGAAATCCTCGGTGGTTGCCTCGAATCTCTCTACGATATCTTTGACAACTCTCGATACGCAGACAGCACGGAGCTCTGCCAAAAATACAAACTTTTCCCTGACTTGTCAGACTGGGAAGGAAAAATTCTCTTGCTAGAGACAAGCGAAGAAAAGCCTGAGCCAGAAGACTTCAAAAAGATGTTGCGGGCTTTGAAAGACACTGGGATATTCGAAGTCATCAGCGGACTCTTGGTCGGGAAACCTATGGATGAAACTTTCTATGATGACTATAAAGACGCACTATTGGATATCATTGATAGCAATATCCCGATTGTCTATAATTTGAATGTCGGCCACGCAACTCCAAGAGCAATTGTCCCCTTTGGGGTCCATGCTCATGTAGATGCACAGGAACAAGTCATTCGCTTTGACTATAACAAAAAATAAATAGTTTCTCTATTTTTGTGCTTTTGTATTGGTTTTCGTTACAATTTGTATCTGAATTTATTGCATTTCGCTAATTTCTATGGTATCCTTTTAAAGGAGGTGTATATGACAAAACAAAAAATTAATCGAATCGTAGGTTCTATTGGTGCCTTTATTGGAATTATAGTATTTATTGCCTACATACCTCAAATTATCGCTAATTTACAAGGAAATAAAGCTCAACCATTTCAACCTTTATCAGCTGCAATATCTTGCTTAATCTGGGTTATTTATGGATGGACAAAGGAACCTAAGAAGGATTGGATACTAATCATTCCAAATTCAGCTGGTGTTATTTTAGGTGGAATCACTTTTCTGACTTCACTCTAACAAATATACTAGTATATATAAAAAGCTGGGAAGAGTTTCTCAGCTTTTTTCTATATTCTCAAATATTCTAGTTACCTATACTCGCTAATTGCTGCTTTTCCACTCACAATCATTCTCGTGGTCATCAACTAGGCCTGCAGCCTGTAGAAAAGACAAGACGGCGACTGGGCCTGTGAACTTGAAGCCTCGTTTTTTGAGATCTTTGGCTAATTTCTCAGACAAGGGTGTTTTAGCTGGGGCTTGGCGGTAGTCGGGAACATCATTAACGATCGTTTTCCCCTCAACAAAAGACCAAAGATAGGCATCAAAAGAGCCATATTCTTCCTGTAGTCGTAAAAATGCTTGGGCGTTAGCGCGTGTAGCAAAAATCTTGGCTCTATTTCGGATGATGGCTGGATTCTCCAGCAAGTTTTCCAATTCGGCATCTGTCATTTCTGCGACCGCTTGAATTTGATAGCCATGAAAGGCTTCTCGGAAAGCTTGGCGTTTGTTGAGTACCGTTTCCCAAGACAGGCCATGTTGAGGCGGTAAGTTTGCTAGTCAAGGAGTAAAACGACGAAGATTAGCATTTACTTCCGCCCATGCGATAGCTGTCCGTGATTGACAAGTGCTAGCACGCAGACAGAACGGAGATAGCGAACCGCTGAGTGTGTCGCTCTGCTCGTAAAAGCTTAGAAACCTTTGAACGAAAGGGATAATGAAAGCCTTGATTGCAAGGCTTTTTGCTTTATGGTGGGTAAGTATCAGAGTGAGAAAATTTTTGGAATGAGTAGAAGTGATAGCTAGAAATTATCAGTTTCTATTTCCATTTACCCTGTGGGTACGTGTTTGTTTCCATTGACAAGGAGTTTGTGGGAATAGAAATGTACCCACCTTGTTTGAATCAAGTGAAGTGTAGTTGAAGGAAATCTGTTGAAAGCAATACTTCATTTTACCGAATAAGTAATAATTTAGGCAACTTCAAATCGATTAAAAAAAACTATTTTAAAGGTTAAGAGTAGACAAAAATTGTCCACTCTTTTTTGCAAACTCAATTTATCAATAAATGAAATGAGGGAATGTAAAATGAAATATTTTGAGGTTGAGTTAGAAAATCCTGATGAATTTTTAAAACTACAAACAGAAGATTTTGTGAAAGCTAATCGCTTGCTACTAAGGAAGATAATCCAGAGCGTTACAGTCTATGAAGAAAACTTCGTCATATCCTTTAAATCTGGCATCGAATTGGAAGTATGAGTCTCATTCCATAACTTTTATATTGAACATATCATCTTGTTGTGTTATACTATAAATTGATATAAACAAAGATGTAGGAGGAACCGAAACTATGACAGCCTCAATGCGTTTAAGATAAGCTGGCAATAAAAAAAGCAGAATCTATACCCGATGATAGGCTTTTTTGTTGTGCTTATTTATACGATATTGAGCATTCATTAGTTACGGTGAGGATATTGGTTATTTAACTATACCTTTATTTAACTATGTCTTTAATATGAATGTTTCCAAATTGTATGTATGCAGACCAAAAGCCACATTGTGGGGTTTGGCCTGCATTTTTTATTGCCTAGAATGCTATTCAAAATAGAAATTCAAGCAAAATAATATGCAGGAGATAATATAAATGGAAAAATACAACAATTGGAAACGAAAATTTTATGCAATATGGGCAGGGCAAGCAGTATCATTAATCACTAGTGCCATCCTGCAAATGGCGATTATTTTTTACCTTACAGAAAAAACAGGATCTGCGATGGTCTTGTCTATGGCTTCATTAGTAGGTTTTTTACCCTATGCGATTTTGGGACCTGCCATTGGTGTGCTAGTGGATCGTCATGATAGGAAGAAGATAATGATTGGTGCCGATTTAATTATCGCAGCAGCTGGTGCAGTGCTTGCTATTGTTGCATTCTGTATGGAGCTACCTGTCTGGATGATTATGATAGTATTGTTTATCCGTAGCATTGGAACAGCTTTTCATACCCCAGCACTCAATGCGGTTACACCACTTTTAGTACCAGAAGAACAGCTAACGAAATGCGCAGGCTATAGTCAGTCTTTGCAGTCTATAAGCTATATTGTTAGTCCGGCAGTTGCAGCACTCTTATACTCCGTTTGGGATTTAAATGCTATTATTGCCATCGACGTATTGGGTGCTGTGATTGCATCTATTACGGTAGCAATTGTACGTATACCTAAGCTGGGTAATCAAGTGCAAAGTTTAGAACCAAATTTCATAAGGGAGATGAAAGAAGGAGTTGTGGTTCTGAGACAAAACAAAGGATTGTTTGCCTTATTACTCTTAGGAACACTATATACTTTTGTTTATATGCCAATCAATGCACTATTTCCTTTAATAAGCATGGAACACTTTAATGGAACGCCTGTGCATATTTCTATTACGGAAATTTCCTTTGCATTTGGGATGCTAGCAGGAGGCTTATTATTAGGAAGATTAGGGGGCTTCGAAAAGCATGTATTACTAATAACAAGTTCATTTTTTATAATGGGGACCAGTTTAGCCGTTTCGGGAATACTTCCTCCAAATGGATTTGTAATATTCGTAGTTTGCTGTGCAATAATGGGGCTTTCGGTGCCATTTTATAGCGGTGTGCAAACAGCTCTTTTTCAGGAGAAAATTAAGCCTGAATATTTAGGACGTGTATTTTCTTTGATCGGAAGTATCATGTCACTTGCTATGCCAATTGGGTTAATTCTTTCTGGATTCTTTGCTGATAAAATCGGTGTAAATCATTGGTTTTTACTATCAGGTATTTTAATTATTGGCATTGCTATAGTTTGCCAAATGATAACTGAGGTTAGAAAATTAGATTTAAAATAAACAATATTGGAGGAAATGTTATGGAATTAATATTAAAAGCAAAAGACATTCGTGTGGAATTCAAAGGACGCGATGTTTTAGATATAAATGAATTAGAAGTATATGATTATGACCGTATTGGTTTAGTAGGAGCAAATGGTGCTGGAAAAAGCACTTTACTCAGGGTACTTTTAGGAGAATTAACTCCCCCAGGATGTAAAATGAATCGTCTGGGTGAACTTGCCTATATTCCCCAGTTGGACGAAGTAACTCTGCAGGAGGAAAAAGATTTTGCACTTGTAGGCAAGCTAGGTGTTGAGCAATTAAATATACAGACTATGAGCGGTGGTGAAGAAACAAGGCTTAAAATAGCACAGGCCTTATCGGCACAGGTTCATGGTATTTTAGCGGATGAACCTACGAGCCATTTAGACCGTGAAGGAATTGATTTTCTAATAGGACAGCTAAAATATTTTACAGGTGCACTGTTAGTTATTAGCCATGACCGCTATTTTCTTGATGAAATAGTAGATAAAATATGGGAACTGAAAGATGGCAAAATCACTGAGTATTGGGGAAACTATTCTGATTATCTTCGTCAGAAAGAGGAAGAACGTAAGAGCCAAGCTGCAGAATACGAACAATTTATTGCGGAACGTGCCCGATTGGAAAGGGCTGCGGAGGAAAAGCGAAAACAGGCTCGTAAAATAGAACAGAAGGCAAAAGGTTCTTCAAAGAAAAAAAGTACTGAAGACGGAGGGCGTTTAGCTCATCAAAAATCAATAGGAAGTAAGGAAAAAAAGATGTATAATGCTGCTAAAACCCTAGAGCACAGGATTGCGGCCTTAGGAAAAGTAGAAGCTCCGGAAGGCATTCGCAGAATTCGTTTCAGGCAAAGTAAAGCATTGGAGCTCCATAATCCATACCCTATAGTCGGTGCAGAAATTAATAAAGTATTTGGGGATAAGGCTCTGTTTGAAAATGCATCTTTTCAAATTCCGTTAGGAGCAAAAGTGGCGTTAACTGGTGGTAATGGAATCGGAAAAACAACTTTAATCCAAATGATCTTAAACCATGAAGAAGGAATTTCTATTTCGCCTAAGGCAAAAATAGGTTACTTTGCACAGAATGGTTACAAGTACAACAGTAATCAGAATGTTATGGAGTTTATGCAGAAGGATTGTGACTACAATATATCAGAAATTCGTTCAGTGCTAGCATCTATGGGGTTCAAACAGAACGATATTGGAAAAAGTTTATCTGTTTTAAGCGGTGGAGAAATTATAAAATTGTTGCTTGCTAAAATGCTCATGGGTAGATATAACATCCTAATAATGGATGAACCCAGTAACTTCCTTGACATACCAAGTTTAGAGGCTTTGGAAATACTAATGAAGGAGTACACCGGAACTATCGTGTTTATCACCCACGATAAACGATTACTCGAAAATGTAGCAGATGTAGTTTATGAAATTAGAGATAAGAAAATAAATCTGAAACATTAAATTTAAGGTAGTCGCTGGTCAGTATAGTCTGTTCTGGTTGGCGACTCCATTGTTAAAGAGTATAAAGACTTTAGATTTTATGAATATTAAAAATAGGAACAGTCAATTGAACTGCTCCTATTTTTCTGCTAAATATATTGTAGTTTTCTTATATGTATAATGATAGATTAGCGGATTCTCATCTACGGTACTTACTTCAAATATGAAGAAGTGATCGCGGTTATCTCTGGACTTTTCCTTATTGAGGACAAAGTAATTCTTACGTGAAGTCGCCATTGTTTTTAGGATATCATCAGTTAGGAAGGTCAATGGAATATTCATGTTAGAGTAGCGGTAGAAGTCACGTTCAAAATCTTGGTAGCTCTCGCTATAATAGTCCATTTGTAGGTGATTACGCTGAAACTCAAGCTGATTCATAGAGCACCTCCTCGACAAGTTCAATACTAATAATGTCTTTTAATTTCAAATTGATGTGACCTGTTGTAGTTTTTATCAAAATGAAATCTTTGGTCAGACTTGGTATTGTTCCAGTGTAGGAAACACGCTTGTTTTTTTCAATCACTTGAATGCGTGTGCGTAGCTGCCCGGCGTATACTTGACTGAGGAGTAATAATTTCTTCTCTAGTGATAAGTCAGACATGTACGTTACTTTGTTTGTATCATCAGAGAGTGCTGATGCATGTTCAGATAGGAAAAAGCCCATCCATTTTTGCATCTTTGTATCCTGGTACTCTCTTGCTGATTGAAATGGTAAATATGAACGGTCAATCATATCAAATCCTTTCTATGCAGAGGCAAGGGTATTTTTATCAAATTGAATCGTAAAACCTTGAATTCCCCCACCTGTGTAACATTCTTTAAAGCGATTGATTACCTCAGTATAGATTATCACAGATGAGCTTGTTGGCTTAATGCTAAATGTAAATTCCAATGGTAATCGGTTTTCAGATTTAGCATGTACTAGTCGTATCGATATTTCAGTTGTTTTGAGTTTTCTCTGACGAAGTTTTGAAGTTGCTGTTTCAACGATTCCATGTAAAAATCTTTCAAGCATTTCAATATCATTACATCCTTTGCTACGGATTTCTGAAAATTGTACTGTATTTTTTTCTTGTTTCATTTTAATCCCTCCAATCCACCCGCGGAATGACCACCGATAAGTTTACTGCGTTCAATATTTCTGGAACCTTCAGTTAGGACGGTTCCTTTTTGTATGGCTAAAAAACCAAACTGTTCTCTGACAACATCAATAGCTGTCTGAAGTCTATTATCTTTTTCAATTTGTTCTACATCATCAAAGAGTGATAGTAGAGTATAGCTTTCATCTACGAAGCCACTATAAGATACACCAATTTGTCTCACTGCACCAGAGGTGTATTTTTTCGGAATAATACAAGTACATGACTCACCATTGTTTTGGGGAGATTTGCGGGTTCAATTTTATTCTGAGCATTTATAGATTTTTTCATCTCAGTCCTAGAATAGCCAATATGAATAGAAACGACAGTAGTCAATACTAGGGCTACTGTTCCGTTCCACAGTATCATTTAAAAATCATTTTCACACCCTTTCGTCTATTAGTATAGAAGAAAGCTCTCAGCACAGCCTGATAGGTTTCCATACACAACAACTCAAACAATGCTTGATCATCATGGAGGGGCTGACCCCACTCCTCATCATGGTAGGCTACATATAGAGGATTGATCATCTTGACCCACGAACAACGTTTTGTCATGCTCTGCTCCTATTTGACCAACATTTTAAGGGCCGACTTGATATAGTTCTCAGCTGTATCTGTCGTTCCTTCAAAGAATTTCTTGATTTTCTTGAGTTCGGTCGCCTTGTAGCCCAGTGCCAACATGGCTTCCATGGCTTCTTCCAATTCTTGGTTTTCAGCGCTTGCTTGCACTGCGACCTTAGCAGGAAGGTCATCTCCAGCAACTACTACCTTGCCTTCCAAGTCCAGCACCATCTGCTGGGCTGTTTTCTTGCCAATTTTAGGGAACTTGGTCAAGTAGGTAATATTCTTGGTTTCGATGGCTTGAACCAAGCCAGCATTGTCATCGGCAGCGATAATAGCAAGAGCTGATACAGGACCAATCCCAGAAACCGAAATCAGACTGAGAAAGAGTTTCTTCTCGTCCTCTGAACGAAATCCATAAAGTAGATGCGCATCCTCACGCACCACCTGATGCACATAAACTTGAGCTTCTTGGTTGACTTGTCCTGAGTAGGCATAAGGATTGGCCACATGCAGGATATAACCGATACCGTTGACTTCAAGAACAATGTATTTAGCAGTGATTTTGGTAATGATTCCTTTTAAATATTCGTACATAGTTTTCCTTTTAGTTTAATATTTCCCCAACTCACGGAGACTGGTGTGATTTTCCTGAATGCGTCGAAACATCTTTTCCATATCTGACTTGGTGAAATGCACCAAAACAGGACGTCCGTGGGGGCAGTTATAGGGATTATCACATTGAGAAAGTTGATAAAGCAGCTGTCTAGCTGAGTGGTCATCGATACGATGGTTGGCCTTGATAGACCGCTTGCAGGACATCATGATAGCCAGCTCTGCCCGGTATTTCTTGATAGAAACCTCCTTGGTTAAGAGCAGCATGTCGCACATTTCATAGATGCCTGATTCAATCTCTTCTTCTGTCATCCAAATAGGATGTTCACGCAGGATAAATTGATTTTCCCCGTACTCTGCTAGAAAGACGCCCACTTCCTCTAAAAGAGGCATTCTTTCCTTGAGACGGAGGGCATCATCCGCTGGAAATTCAAAGATATAAGGCACTAGGAGTTGCTGCTGGCTCTGGTCAACATTGCCAATGCTTTCACGGTACTCCTCATACTTGACCCGTTCCTGAGCCGCGTGCTGGTCTATGATATAGAGCCCATCTCGCCCTTGGGCAAAGAGATAAGTCCCGTGCATTTGCCCGAAAAATTCCAACTCTGGGAAGCTTGATGATTCTTCTCGATCCAGCTTGTCATAGGCCTTATCCAAACTGGCTAAATCTAGCTCTGGGTGATCTAGCTGATCGTAGTTAGCAGGTTTTCTCTCTGCAAAATGCAGTTTTGCTGGCTTGGTCAATTGGTCCAAGGTTTCCTTGGCAAACAAAGTCAAGTCTTGCCCTTTCTCAGTTAATTCAACTTGATAATCAGCCACCTCAGCTTGACTGGATCTTATCGGCTCTGTTTTCTCATAGTAGAGTGTGTTTTCTTTGAGTGGAAGAATAGTTTGCTCCACCTTCTCACGATTGCGCACGGTCGATTTAGCAAGATTTTCCAAGGCATCTGGAATCAAGGTTTGTTCCTTGAGACTATTTGCAATAGCTTCTGAAACCAGGGTCATCAGTTCTTTTTCCTTGGAAATCCGCACCTCTTGCTTAGTTGGATGCACATTGACATCCGCTAGATAGGGGTCGATATGAATATGAATGACAGCCAGTGGAAAACGGCCTACCATAAGCTTACTACCATAGCCGTCAAGAATAGCACGATTGAGTAAAAAGTTCTTGATATAACGGCCATTGATGAAGAGGCTAATATAATTGCGATTAGCTCGAGTCAACTCAGGCAAGGACACAAAGCCAGAAATTTCGAAATCAAGATCAGAATTCTCAATTTCAATCATCTTCTTGGCACTCGCCAAACCGTAAATCCCTGCAATAGCTTGACGCAGTTGACCAGTCCCTGCTGTCCGCGTCATTTCCTTGCCATCACTAATCAAACTGAAAGAAATCTCAGGATGGGCCAAACCCAGACGGTTGACAATATCAATGATATGAGACAACTCCGCCTGCTGGCTCTTCATATACTTGAGACGGGCAGGCGTGTTAAAAAAGAGGTCCTCCACACAAACCTTGGTTCCCACAGGACTAGTCGCTGGAATGACTTCCTCAACTTCACCCCCACGCGCGACTAACTTAGTCCCATGACTCGCACCATCCATAGCCGTCAACAGAGTCAGTACACTGACAGACGCGATAGAAGGAAGGGCTTCACCACGAAAACCAAGCGTCCGAATCCGAAAGAGATCTGCCTGATTTTTTATTTTACTGGTCGCATGACGACGCAGAGCCAGCTCTACCTCATCGTGGGCAATTCCATGACCATTATCCGTGATTTGAATCTTCTTGAGACCTGCTTCCTCAATCTCAATGATAATCTGACTAGATCCCGCATCAATAGCATTTTCTACCAGCTCCTTAACAACGCTAGCTGGACGCTCGATAACCTCTCCTGCCGCGATCTGGTTTGCCAGCACCTCTGGCAATTCAATAATATGAGACATTTTTCAGCCCCTTTCTGTATCTATTTTCCTAGAAATTGATTAGTGCTATTATACCATATTTCAGATAGGACAGAAAAGCTCCACCACATAGGAGCCAAATCCCTCCGCATAAACAAAGTCTCTTGCCAGGTGTCGTAAAATAGTGTTTAATAAAGGTGTACAAGAAGTGATCACAATTTTGTATGAAAAACAAGGAGAGAAATTTATGAAAGTAGAACTACAGATTAGTGAAACTTACGAGGAGGAAAAATTGATTGTCCAAGCACCTCAAGAGACCGAAAAAGTCCAAAAAGTTATCAAATTTGCAGAAAATCTGGACCAAAGAGAAAAAATCAAAGGAAAGATCGATAATCAGGTCTATCTCGTTGAGATTAGCAAGATTCAACGCTTCTATATCGAGAATCGGAAGGTTCTAGCAGAAACCGCGAGTCAGACCTACAGCATTGATTTGCGACTCTATCAGGTCCTTGAAATTCTGCCAACCAATTTTATCCAAATTTCCCAATCAGAAATCATCAATATCGACTCTATCTCTCATCTCAAGCTCACCCCCAACGGCCTAGTAGAAATTTTCTTGAAAAACGAAAGCTTCACCTACTCTTCACGCCGTTACCTAAAAACCATCAAGGAGAAATTAGAACTATGAAAAAACAAGTATTTCACGACGCAGCTACTGGTGTCCTCATCGGTCTCATCCTCTCTATCATCTTTTCACTCATTTATGCACCAAATACCTACGCTCCACTTAGCCCTGAATCTCTCGTCGGTCAAGTAATGACTCAACATCAAGTTCACGGTGCCCTAATCTTGCTCTACTGCACTCTTATCTGGGCAGCCATTGGTATTCTCTTCAACTTTGGTAAGCGATTATTCAGCCGTGACTGGAGCATGCTTCGTGCCACTCTGACTCATTTCTTCCTTATGCTGGCTGGCTTTGTCCCACTAGCAACTCTAGCAGGTTGGTTTCCTTTCCACTGGTTCTTCTATCTCCAGCTCATTATCGAGTTTGCGATTGTTTACCTCATCATTTGGGCTATTTCCTATAAAAGAACATCAAAAAAAGTAGACCATATCAATCAACTCTTGGAGCATAGAAAGTAAGAACCTCATAATAAGCAAATCCGAGAAAGAAACTTCTCGGTTTTTCTTTATCCTGCTGCACCTTACTATCATAGCAGTTATTTTCAGATCTTCTTTGTAAATTTTCTGTAATTTTCTATCTTTTTTCAAAATATTCTTGCATTTTTCCAAATTTTTTTGTAGAATATAGATTACATATCCAGATTATTCTGAAAATTCAAAAAGGAGCATCTATCATGTCACAAGCTATTTCGTTAAATCAATCAACCTGGACAAGTAAACTAAAAGCAATGGGACCTGGAATCCTAATGGCTTCTGCTGCTGTTGGCGGTTCTCACATTGTATCTTCCACTCAAGCTGGTGGTTCTTACGGGTGGTCGCTACTTCTCTTGGTCATCTTAGCCAATGTCTTTAAATATCCATTTTTCCGTTTTGGTGCTGAATACACCGCTGATACTGGAAAGACTTTGGTTGAAGGTTATGCCGAAAAAGGAAAACTCTATCTCTGGATTTTCTTTATTCTCAATGTCTTTTCGGCTATGGTCAACACAGCTGGTGTCGCCATTCTGTGCTCAGCTATCATCGCCAGTGCCTTCCCAATGATCGGTCTTAGCATCACTCAGTGGTCCCTCATTCTCGTTGCAATCATTTGGGCTATGTTGCTCTTTGGAGGCTACAAACTCTTAGACGGCATGGCAAAATGGATCATGTCAGCTTTGACCATTGCAACTGTTCTTGCAGTTATCATCGCGGCGATCAAGCATCCCGAATACAGCTCTGATTTTGTCGAAAAGACACCTTGGCAAATGGCAGCTCTACCCTTCATCGTTTCCCTCTTAGGGTGGATGCCGGCTCCTATTGAAATTTCAGCTATCAACTCACTTTGGTCTGCTGAAAAGAAAAAGACCGTCAACTTTAACACCGAGGACGCTCTATTTGACTTTAACGTTGGTTACATTGGAACAGCTATCCTAGCTGTGTTCTTTGTAGCACTGGGAGCATTGATTCAATATCCTACAGGGCAAGCAGTTGAAGCTGCTTCAGCCAAATACATCTCTCAATTCGTGGGCATGTATGCCTCTGTTCTTGGTGAATGGTCCCGTTACTTGATTACCTTTATTGCCTTCCTGTGTATCTTTGGAACAGTTATCACTGTTATCGATGGCTATTCTCGTGTCAATCAGGAATCTCTCCGACTGCTAATCAGTCAAAAAGAAGACAGTAGTAAATCTTTGAACATCTGGATGACCATCACTGCTATCATCGGTATCGTCATTATCAAGTTCTTCGCTGGTCAGGTTTCAACCATGCTCCGCTTTGCCATGATTGGTTCTTTCCTGACAACACCATTCTTCGCTCTTTTGAACTACGCCTTGGTAACGCGTGAAAACAAAAATCTTCCTTCTTGGCTCAAACACCTTGCCATTGCAGGATTGATTTTCCTCTTTGGCTTCGCCATCTTCTTTATCTACGCACTCGCAATCGGAAAAGCAGGTTAACTGACAAGCGCGAGATGAAGATAATACTCTTCGTAAATCAAATTCAAACCACGTCAACGTCGCCTTGCCGTACTCAAGTACAGCCTGCGGCTAGTTTCCTAGTTTGCTCTTTGATTTTCATTGAGTATAAGGTTTCATTTCAAGAGAAAATTCAGCAAATATTTCTATAATAAAAAGCATAAGAACAAGGTTTTGAATACCTGAACTTATGCTTTTTTACGTTCTCAAAGACTGTTTATACTCAAAAAACAGTTGAACAACTTCAACCACCTCTTATAAGAACTTTATACTATTCGAAAATCTCTTCAAACCACGTCAGCTCTATCTGCAACCTCAAAGCTGTGCTTTGAGCAACCTGCTACTAGCTTCCTAGTTTGCTCTTTGATTTTCATTGAGTATTAATTCTCCCTTTCCAACTCATACAAATCTGCGATAATCGCTGCGACACGTTTGATATCTTCCAGCATACCTCGCATTTCAAAGTCAGCCAAGACAGGGAAACCAAAACGTTGACTGTATTGCTTGGCTGTCAGGCAGTATTGGTTATTAAAGTTACGATTTCCTGAGCCAACCACGCCAAAACACTTACTAGCATTGTCACCATAGGCGATAAAATCCCCCACTGGTGTCGTCAAAATCTCTACATCTCCGTTATCAACGCCATTCCCACCTTCTAGGTAGGTCGGCAAAAAAGCGACATAGGGATGGTCCATTTCATAAAAATCTTGGCCTTCTTTGACCAAATCCTTGATATGAATCTTTTGAACCTCTATTCCCTCGTACTGGGACAAGAGATAGTCTTTCAAACGCGTCACAAAACTCTCAGTATTGCCACTCAAACTAATATAAACTAAAGAAATTGTCTTCATATTTTCCTCCATGATTTTATTTTTAATCGAAAAAGAACTACCAAGATTGTAACTTGATAGCTCTTTTTTGTCAATACTTAAGCAACTTCTTCTGTTTCCTCTTCTTCAGCCAAGGCTTTCTGTTGTCGCCACATCTTATAGAAGACAAGAGCTAGGAAGAGAATATTAATGACGATATAGAAAATGCTGACAGCTTTTGAACCAATACTCATTGTCAAACGCATGGTCTCATCTTGAACCAACTGCACAGCGTCCTGTAAACCAACATAGCCATAAATCGAACCGATAATAGCTAACAAAACATAGCCAACGTAAGTATAGTTTGCATATTGCAAATTCTTACGAATAAGGAAGACAATCGCTACGACCACTAAAATAGCAGATAGCACAATCAAGGCCATATTAAAAATAGAATGATACGCTTCTGCTACTCCATAGTTGTAATTAAGCTGGTCTTCTAATTGCTGAGCACTGACCCCTGCAACTTGTTTCTGAGCGGCACGAAGAGCTTCTTTGCTAGGTAAGGGACTCAACATTCCAAACAGAGACATAGCTGAAATAAGAGCAGACAAGATTAGCAAGACCCATAGGTAAATTGGTTTCTTTTTCATGATAGAACCTCCTGATATTATTATTGATATTATAGCACCTTTTGTAAGGGAATACAAGTCTTATAGTATCGTTTCTACCTGTTTTCGGTAGGCTTTTGGTGATTTTCCGCACAATTTTCGGAACACTTTATAGAAATATCCAACATTACTGTAACCAACAGCATAACAAATATCTTCGATACTGTCACTAGTTGAAAGCAAAAGTTGCTGGGCAGCCTTAATGCGTTGTTTGTTTAGTAACTCTGCGAAGGTCGAATTGGTTTCACGCTTAATCAACTGCCCCAGATAGACAGGATTGATAAAGAGATCCTTACTGATATCCTTGAGGGAAAGTTCTTTCTGATAATCACGCCCAATGACTTCCAGCACACTGACCACATTTTCATTCATACGATATTGTCCAAAGAATCGAGTCAGAGTTTCCTTAATATATGGAACCAATTCATCGAAGGATTGAATAGCATGAATGGTTTTGACAATGTCCGTCATATCATCAGCTTTGAGATGTTCAAACAAATGGAAAACATCCATGACAAACTGGATAAAAAGCTGTTTGGTAATCGGAACACGCGGTGTATTTTCAAGAACCACCTTCTCCAAAAGGTTTAACTCTTCCACGATTTGATTGAGATTCCCCTGAATGATAACCCTATAAATCGGTTCGTAGTAGGCAAAGAGACTCTGAGACTGTTTTAGATTTACAGAACCGTAAAAGAGAGCTTTCTCAGCATTCAGCTTCCAGCGTTCAAAGTGTTCTTGATAAGGAGCTTCAAAAGGTGTAACGACTAAACCATCTAGGGGTTGGTCAGAAATGAAAATCTGCCAATCTTGTCCTAACACATAGTAGGGAATGGTGAAGGAACCTTGCTTTTCCTTGGATAGACCTATCCACCAATTCTCCTTACCTCCTAGATAACTAACAAATCCAGCCTCGTCTAAATCTTGACTGAGAGTCTGACTTTTCTTTCTTCTCTCGCCAAGCTGACCTGCAATCTTCTCCAGCAGATTTCCCAACTCTACCTTATCAACAGGCTTGACCAGATAGTCCACCACACTAAGGTTCATTGCTCTTTTGACATAATCAAACTCCTGATAACCTGAGAGCAGGATATAGGCAGCATCTGGTAAGATTTCTTTCATCTCCCGAATCATATCAAGCCCTGTTTTGTCGGGCATATTGACATCGGAAATGACCACATCGACAGGATCTTCCTGAACATATTCGAGGGCTTCATCGGCATGGCTGGCTGTTGCGACGACCTCCATATCCCACTTATCAAAGGGAATCAAACGTTTCAGACCTTCTGTCACCATGTACTCATCATCTACTAATAATACTTTATACATTTTCTCCCTTTCTACTCATCTTGAATTGTAATACGATACTGAACACCTGCTTGCTCTGCAGAATCTATAGTAATAGCATATCGATCCCCAAAATAGAGCACAAAACGCTCATGGACATTGATAATCCCGATAGACTGCTTTTGATCACTGTAACTGGCCTGGTGTTCAAAATGTCTCTGACTTAACTTTTCTCGAATACTTGCCAGCTTCTCAGCCGACATCCCACGACCATTATCTACCACTAAAATTTCCACAAAACCATCTCGTTTAAGAGCCTTGATGCTAATCACATTATCTGTCCGTCTGTGGTCAACACCATGCGCGAAATAATTTTCTACCAGCGGTTGCAAGGTAAACTTAGGAATCTTCATATTCTCTAACTCTGGATCTATCTTGAAACCATAGGCAATGGACTTGGGATAGCGAACCATGCAGAGATAGCTGTATTTACGGCAAAATTCTAATTCCTGTTTGAGGAGGGTTTCTCTTTCGTCAGAAATATTGTTCCGCAAGAGACTACTGAATTCATAAATGATATCCGCCAACTCATCTTGACTCTGCATAACTGCATACATGCGCAAGAATTCCAGCGTATTGTACATAAAATGAGGATTAATTTGAGCCTGCAAGGCTCGCATATTGGCATCTTTTTGACTGAGCTCTAACTGGTAAATATCATGGATATTCTTTTCCAATCGATCCAACATATCATTGGTCGTCTCCGCGATTAAGAGCAATTCCTGATCCTTTTCAAGCGTGTCAATGCGAAGACCTTCTTGTCCTTGGGCAATAGCATGGATGGAATCCACCAAATCCACTACCTGCTTTTGATAATTTGAGAAAGTCTTCCTCAAAGTCAGATAGAGAATGACAATAAAAAGAAGGCTCAAGCCCACAATCAAAGCAGAGCTAGTCACTGTTCCTTGTAAAACAAAGTTTTTAGGAACTGCCACCTGAACCTGGTAGCCATGAGAGGTCACACCAACAAACCAGTTCTCATGTTCCCTATTGACCCTCTCACCAATATGAAAAATCTCCGTATCAAAAGGCGATGTCACAGTCACAGCCATCGGGATATGACCTCGGGTATTGTCCACAGCATGGTATAAGATTTCTGGATCCAAGGAAATATAAACAACCCCTATAGATTGATCCGTCGCTGGATCTAAAATAGGAACTCCAAAACTATTGGCCTCCGGTTTAAAGCCTTCCGCAAGTACCGAATGACCCCCTCTCTCATTTCTGCTCGAAACATAAACTTCTTTAAAGTCCTGCAAGACGATTGCAACACCCGTTATATAGTCATTCTGAACATACAGGTCATCGATATTTTCATACAGAGAAATGGAAGTTGACGAAGCTGCTTGATGCTCCAACAGCCAATAAAAATATTCAGAAGTTGACAGGCTAAAGTACTTATAAACCCCTTGTATCCGGTCTTGATTGGCTACTAAATCTTGTGCTAGCTGGGCTGACTCGCGATAATAATATTCCACCTCTTCGACTGTTCGAGTAGTTACACGCTGAGCTACTCTCTGAGCTTCCTTTTCCCGTGAATCCCAGTCGGCGTAAGAGAGTAAGATTGCAAAACTCGCAATAATAATCATCATAACTGAACTGTAGGTTCTCAGAAGCGTATGTAGCCAAAACTGCTTCATTCTATTTTGTCGCCAATTTTTCATGGATACTTTCATAGACCGGTTCCAACATATCACTGATAAAGAAATGCCACATCCCAATTCCTACAAAGAAAAGTAGGGCAGGCATATAGTAACCAATTGCCACAAGTAGCACAGTTCCAAGGAGAACCTTGGCCACAGCCGCTAAGCTCATAAAGATGCCAATCAAGGATAGTTTGAGACTATTTCGATAAGACAAGTCAAAATAAACTTGTAATTTCAAAGATACTGTATAAGCCAAAAAGATCAGGGTAACTACTAGAACATTCAAAAAGGTAGCAATCAAATGAATAATAGTCTGATGAGGCAATTGCACCAAGAGATACAGGCCATAGACCAAAACTAAATCCACTCCTAAAAAGCTATAGAAAATCAGGTTGCTTGAGACAAAATTTTGCTTATAAAGAGACCAGGCCTCCTTCAAACTGTATTCCCGAAAGCTATAACCATGTTCTGCATATAGGCTCATCAAGGTGGCACTAGCCGGCGCTAGACCAAGGATAATCCCTCCTGCTAAAGTTAATAGCCAAAAGAAGGCTGTCGCAATCATCCCTAAAAAGAAACGATTAAAGACAAAGTCTAAAAATCTCCCCATGATATCCTCCTAAAAATAACTATGAAACTATTATATCATATTTCAAGCGTTTTCAAAAAATTCTAGTGCCCATTTACAATCCCATCAAACCGTGATACAATGAGAATTGTGAAAAAATGATCAGGAGACAATTCATGAAGAAATCTATCTTAACTACACTGCTTTTTGCAATTCTTTACTTCCTCTGCATGGGGATTGGTGTCCTTTTGGGCAACCTCTTTGACCAAACTGGAAACATGTTTTATGCGCCTGCCTTTACTGCCCTTGTCGGCGGTAGCGTCTATATGATTCTGGTCGCAAAAGTTCCGCGCTTTGGAGCCATTACCACTATCGGCCTTGTTATTGCTCTCTTTTTCTTGGGGACTAAACACGGTGCCGGTGCCTTCCTTCCTGGAATTATCTGTGGTCTGCTAGCAGATGCAGTAGCTAACCTAGGAAAATACAAAGACCAAACAAAGAATTTCCTTTCTTTCCTTATTTTTGCCTTTAGTACATCAGGACCAATCTTGCTTATGTGGATTACGCCCAAAGCCTATATGGCTACCCTTCTGGCAAGAGGAAAATCGCAAGAATATATCGACCGTATCATGGTTGCGCCAAATCCTGGAACCATCCTTCTATTTGTTGCAAGTGTAGTCATCGGAGCCCTATTGGGTGCCTTAATTGGACAAGCCTTGAGTAAAAAATTTGCGCAGAAAATCTAGTCAATAAAAAAGAGCCAAACGGCTCTTTTTTATTTATGGCTCAATTTCTTGGTCAAGAAATCTCCCAAGAATTGGATTGCAAAGATAATCAAAATGATAATGATGGTTGCCAAGATGGTCACATCGTGATTGTAGCGATTAAATCCATAAGCGATGGCTACGTTACCAATACCACCAGCTCCAACCGCTCCGGCCATGGCTGTTTCACCAACAAGGGAAATCAAGGTCACAGTCGTCACACGGATCAAATCTGGAAGACCTTCTAGTAAGCCTGATTTTCCTAGGTTAAAATTTTTTACCCGAAAAACTTCTTTTTTCTAGTGATAAAATCAACCCTATCACACTCACTACCAAAAACACCCACCAACAAAGCCTGATATCTTGTAAAGCTAAGAAGGAAAATACAGACATCCCCAAGGGTAATGTTAGGGAAAAAATCATACTCAAGAGATTATTACTTCTAGCTAATACATCCGCGCTCAAATTAGACAATAACAGAGTATCTAATTTAGGCATTGATTTCGACATCAAATACATGACAAAAGCTAAGCAAGCAACACCTACTAGAGGAGAAAAATCTAAAATATTAGCAGTAGCAAGTAATACAAACAGAATTGCATTGAGCGATAGCAATCTTGAAAACGACCATTTACCAAAATAATCATGGGGAGTTAGGCTACCAATAATAGCTCCTCCCAAGCTAACACATTCAATTAAAAATAGGGCTTGAGCATAGCTGAGATGATAGATAGTATGGTCTAATAAATAAAAGTGATAAATACCTCCAACAGCTCCTCCCAAAGTATTCATTACCAAAATGACAAGGATAATTTTAAGCAATGATTTACTTTCTCTTTGCCTAAAGATATCATCCATGTCCGCATAGATTTCCTTAACTTGTTGAAGTAAACTAATCGACTCACTCTCTACCGTTACAGACAAATACGTCAATTCTCTTCTATTTTTGAACAAAATAAGAGAAGATAGTAAAAAGAAGCCAGCATTCACAATTGCAACAAAAGAAAAATTTTGGTGGCTTGTTGTGAGTAACCACACTCCTAAGGCTTGACCTCCTAGATTTGATAAATAGGAGACAAACTGAGTAAAGGAATAAGCTTCATAGAGCTTATCTTCCGAAATATTATGCTGGATAATCGGCATACGAAGGCCTGCTGTATAATCTGATAAAATATCCGAACAGATATTAACCATACAGATAAATGCAAACGTTACGAAGTTCTGATCATGAATCACACTAGCAATCAAAAGAAATAGTAGACTTTGCACACAACCAACCCAGATAATTATCCCTGCTTTATTCCGAGTACGATCAGCCTTAATCCCAACATAAAAAGTAAATAGGAAAGGTAAAATCGTAATCATATTCGCCATAAATACAGCTATATTTTTAAAGGGTAGACTCGCAGCATAAACGATAAATACCAGATTATAAATATAAGCTCCACTTGAGCTCAAAAACCTTGATAAGGTCAGTATTCTAAATAAATGATGTTTTAAGAATAGTTTCATAACAGGCCTTTCTCACATTTCAAAGAGTATTCTATTAAATCCAGTCTAACAAAAAAAGTGGGGCTCCCCACTTTTTTGTAATATATTTTTTCTGAAAAAAGAAACTCTAGCACCTAGAAACTACTAATTATCAATCCATCTACAAGGCTATTTATTTTTCATCAGTCGATGTAACGAGAATATATTACAAATCTTTATTTGAAAGCTGATTTGCAAAATAGTTTTCATAGTATCTTGCACCATCTACATACTCTAAATCTTGTAAGATTGTAATGCCTCTCTGGATTTTTTCAAGACCCTTATTTTTTACATTAAAAATAGTATCATAATACCCTTTAGCAATCATATAAATGATTTTAAGATAAGCTTCAGATTCTGGCAATTCTCGTTTTTCAATCTGAAAGATAAAATAATCTGCTTTTAATTTATCCTTTTCCTCTATCGCTTTAAAGAGTCCATTAATTAAAATGGTGTCAATACCAACTTTGTTACTAGGTAAAGAGCCTAATAAATCCGTCTTTTGTAACATCTCCCTAGAATATTTAAAATAGAGGGGCAGAGGAAACAAAGTAGAAATCGTTGAAAATAGTTCCAATTCATAATTTCCCCAGATGTCAATAGTAAAAAAATAGTCATAGAGAAAAGTCAGTTCTTCATCCGTTGCTCTTATTTCTGAATCAAAAAACACGAGAAGGCTTTTGATACGAATCATTTGTAAAAGATAGCTTTTTTCACCACTTGATCTATACTTTTGAGTCGTCTCTTCATACAAGGAGCGTAGAGAATCAATCCCTTCTCTGTCATATAGATCCCAAAGATTTTCTTGAAAAGCCAGAACCTTTTTCTGAGAAAAACCACGTACCAAGTACATAAATTCATTCAAATCAGAGTGGATGTTATCTAAGGCAGTAATCAATTTCATAGATGATAGGTCTGCTTCTCCACGCTCAAATTTGCTCAGCATGGAATAAGTAAACTCTCCTCCCGTCGCCTCCTGTAGAGATACATTCCGACTCTTTCTCAATTCTTTAAAAACTTCTCCCAGATTTTGCATATTGACTCCCCACAATTCTTAACTCTCTTACTCATAAAAGTAACGGTTGATAGCAACCAGTACAGAGAATTTTAAGTCTTGACTATAACGACAACTCCTATGAATGATGTACAGATTGCCTAGATCTTTTTATTTATGGCTCAATTTCTTAGTCAAGAAATCTCCCAAGAATTGGATTGCAAAAATAATCAAGATGATAATGATAGTTGCCAAAATGGTCACATCGTGATTGTAGCGGTTAAATCCATAAGCAATAGCTACGTTACCGATACCACCAGCTCCAACTGCTCCCGCCATGGCTGTTTCTCCAACAAGGGAAATCAAGGTCACAGTCGTCACACGGATCAAATCTGGAAGTCCTTCTGATAGGTAAACACCCACGATGTCCCAGAATGTCGCTCCGCTCGCTTGAGCCGCCTCAATGACACCGCCATCCAATTCAGCTAAGACAACCTGCACCTGACGGGCAAAAAAGGCAAAGACTGCAAAAGATAGGGGTACGATAGCCGCATTTGGCCCGATACTTGTCCCTACGATTAGGTGTGAGAAGGGTGACAAGACTGCCAAGAGAATGATAAATGGAACCGCACGGAAAATAGAAGTAATCTTATCTAAAATCCAGAAAACGACCTTATTTTCCAAGACACCACCTGGCGCTGTCAAGACAAGGAAGAGACCTGCAACAAGCCCCAAGAACCCTCCGATGATAAAGGAAAGAACTGTCATATAAAGGGTTAGATAGATGGCTGTTCCCCAGCCTGCTTGACCAGCCCAGCCCATTTTATAGACATTTGGCAAATAGGTTTGAATCAATGATTCCATCTTACTGTCCTCCCTTCAATACTTTTAGTTGCACACCTGCTTGACGAATGGCTTCTTGGGCACCTGCCAACGCTGCTTTTTCACCAGACAGTACCACAACCAATTCTCCAACAGGAGTTCCATCGAGGATTTCGATATTTCCATAGAGGATATTAGCCGTTACTTGGTAACGCTTGTACAATTCATTCAAAAGTGGCTCGTCTGTTGAAGCACCTGCATACTTGAGTTGCACCAAAAGGCTGTTTTCAGACAAGTGTTCCACGATTTCTTGCTTCTCGATTTTGACCATGGCTTCGTCAATGCCTGTAGCTGTTGAGATAAAGTCTTGAGTCAAAGGTTGTTTAGGATCTGAGAAGATTTCAAGAACACTACCCTCTTCAATCAAATGCCCATCCTGCATAACTGCCACACGATTGGCAATATCTTTGACAATCTGCATTTCATGCGTAATCAAGACAACAGTCAAGCCTAATTTTTGGTTCAAATCTTGCAACAAGGCCAAAATCTGCTTGGTTGTCTTCGGATCAAGGGCAGAAGTTGACTCGTCTGAAATCAAGATTTTTGGATCATTTGCCAAGGCACGCGCAATGGCCACACGCTGCTTTTGCCCTCCAGATAGTTGTGAAGGGTAGTTTTCAGCACGGTCCGCCAAGCCAACCAAGTCCAACAACTTAGCTACTTTAGCTTTCTTTTCTTCCTTGCTGAGTCCAGAATGTTTAAGGGCAAAGGCTACATTCTCCTCTGCTGTCTTTTGGCTCATCAGGTTAAAATGCTGGAAAATCATTCCGATATCTTGACGTTTACGACGCAACTGCTCGGCCGTCAATGTCACCCTGCCATCAAAAATCACATCGTCGTCAATGGTAATTTTGCCTGCAGATGGTTTTTGCAAGAGGTTAATCACCCGTACAAGGGTTGATTTCCCTGCTCCAGAATATCCAACGATTCCGTAGATATCCCCTTCTTGGATGTGAATAGTCACATCCTTGACCGCTGTGATGGTTCTCTTCTTTTGGTGAAAAGTCACATCGATCTGATCTAACTTGATAATATCTCTACTCATAGCTTCTAATCAACTCCTCTACTAATTCAATATGGGTGTAGTAATCGGCGATTCGCACGTTCTCATCTCCACCGTGGTCTCGGCTATTGGCATTTCCTAAACCGAAGGCCACCATTGGCACCTCTAGGGCATCAAAAACCGTATGCATAGGCCCTGTCCCAGCTGTAGTCGGCAAGACTGAAACGCCCTGTGGATAGAATTTCTTGGCCAACTCGATCACATTGAGAATGGCTGGCGCGCTCATATCGCTGCGATAGCTCATCTCTCCCAAGGTATAATATAATTCTACCTTATCAAAGCCATTTTTGTCTAGCTGTTTCCGAATTTTTTCCAGAACATCATGCGGTTCTAGGCCAGGAACCAAACGAACCTCTAGCTTAGCGCTGGCTTCTGCTGGCAAAATCGTTTTAACCCCTTGTCCTTGGTAACCTGACTGAATCCCTTCGATATTAAGAGCTGGCTCGAAAAAGAAACGTTTCAGAAAGGCTGCGCGTTCCTCTTGTAAGAGAGGCAATTCCAAACCATAAATCTGGCTGATTTCCCCTGGATTTTGTTGAGCGTAGGTATCCACCAAAGCCAATTCACGTTCATTTGGCTCTTTTACCTCTTCGTACAAGCCTTCAACCAAGATACGGCCATCTGCTGCACGAAGAGACTGTAGAGCTTGAAGGAGGTACCATGGAGCTGATTCCACAACCCCACCATAACTCGAATGGATATCCACATCAGCGCTTTTTACCTTGGCATCAAAGGTCACAATCCCCTTATTTCCACCAGAAATTTCTAGCTGTTCCAAGGCATTTTTGGTCCCTTGTTCCCAGACCAACAAGTCTGCGCCACGAAGTTTGTCCGCATGTTTTTCCAGATACTTATCTAGGTCTGTCGAAGCCGATTCCTCCGCTCCCTCCATGATAAAACTGATATTGACAGGCAGGTCATCATGGTGTTGCATATATTTTCTCAAAGCACTCAAACGAGCTGTGATATGACCCTTGTCGTCATCAACCCCACGCCCATACATGAAGCCATTGCGGACCGAAAGCGTAAAGGGATCCTCTGTCCAGACCTGATCCCCGTCCGCTGGCACAGTGTCATAGTGGTTATAGAAAATCAAGGTCTTAGCATCTGGGCGCGAACTCTTGAAATGCGCCATGACAAAGGGAGCCGTATAAGTCTCATCAATCTCCACTTCAGCCCCAACACGCTTGAAAATCTCACCCAGATAGTTTGCGACTTCTTTAAGTCCAACCTGCTGGGCAAAAACCGATTTCTTAGAAATCAAGGTGCGCAAAACCTCAAAATAATGCTGGGCCACATGATCCTTTTCAAATTTTTCAATCTGTTCTTGTTCACTAGGAAAAACCATATTCTCTCTACCTTTCTATGAACCTATAGTCTTCTTTACAATCCATGCTCTATACAAAAGCAAGAGGTGGAATTTTCTCTCCCACCTCCCTGTTTCTTATTACCAAACTGGTTGATCCAAACCGTCTGATGTTTCTTCGATAACTTTTTTCACGTCATCTGTGTGGTAAGCTGCGATCACTTTCTTGATAGCATCAGCTTTTGGTGATGTTTCCCAATCTTTTTTCGCAACGATGATGTTGTACCATTGTTTTGAATTTTCATCAGCTTGTTCTTTGAAAAGTGCTTTCTTGTAGTCCAATTTTGCTTCTGTAACGAAGGTATTGTTTACAACGGCAGCGTCAACTGATGACAATGAACGAGCTGTTTGGCTAGCGTCCAATTCAGTGATTTTCAAGTTCTTTGGATTTTCTTTGATGTTAGCAACTGTTGCAAGAGCAGTTCCTGACACGTCCAATTTAATCAAGCCAGCTGATTGAAGCAAGTAAAGCGCACGGCTTTCGTTTGTAGCGTCGTTCGGTACAGCGATTTCTCCGTTTGCTGGGATGTCTTCTACTTTAGTGTACTTGTTGTCACTTCCATTCAAACCTGAGTAAAGGCGAATTGGAGAGATGTAAGTATCTGCAATCGCTACAAGGTCTTTTCCGTTTTCTTTGTTCCAGTTGTTCAAGAAGTTATAGTGTTGGAAAGCGTTCAAGTCTACTTCACCATCAGCAGTTGCCTTGTTTGGTTGTGAGTAGTCTGTGAACTCTGTAAATTCCAAGGTAATTCCGTCTTTTTTAACCAATTCTTGGATTTTGTCCCAACGTTTTTCTTCAGAACCGCTACGGTTAACAGTTGCGATTTTGATAGTTGTTGCATTGTCTGCTTTCTTTTCTGAGTTTCCGCAAGCTGCAAGAGCCAAACCTGCGACTGCAGCAAGGGCTGCTACACCAAGCCATTTTTTAATTTTCATGATTCTTTCTCCTTAAAAATAATACCGTACTAGTATCTCACAATTTGTTTGATTTCACAAATTGTTATTATGTAGTCAGATATATAGTTTAAAACTATATCCTTAAAAACTGAGAAATCATCCACCTTATTCAGAATGGATGATTTCAAAAAATTATTTAATATCAGCTTCTGCTGGTAGGTAAGTGTCTCCGAAGAATTGTTTAGACAATTTTTCAAGAGTTCCGTCTTTGTAGAGTTCTTGGATACGTTTGTCTACAAATGTTTTCAACTCATCTTGACCTTTAGCAAGAAGTGGGTAAACATAAGGTTGTTGGTCGCTTGGAAGTTCGATCACTTTCAAGTTGTCCAAACCTTGGTCCTTGATGACTGTTTCAACACCGATTTTATCAAAAATCTTGTAGTCAAACTGGCCATCGCTCAAGCGTCCCATGATTTGTTGGAAGTCCGCTTTAGTATACTTTAGGACAGTTGGATTATCTGAGTGTTGTTTGTTGTAGTCTTCTAACTGTTTAGCAGAAGTTGTCCCTTGAACAACTTCTGTTGATTTTCCACCGATATCATCAAGCGATTTGATGCTAGGGTCATCTTTTTTCACTACAAGAACGTTAGGGTTTTTAGCAGTTGGAGCTGCATAAAGGTATTTTTCAGCACGTTCTTTAGTGTAGCTGATGTTGCTAACAGCCATATTGTAACGGTCGGCATCAAGTCCTGCAAAGACTCCTGACCACTCTGTCTTCTCAAACTTGACATCATACTTGTCAGAGTCTTTAAAGATAGCGCGAACCACTTCAATTTCGTAACCAGTCAATTCGCCATTTTCTTCATAGTTGAATGGTTTTGGTGTAGCATTAGTTGCAACGATAATTTCTTTCTTGCTAGCTGCTTCTCCTTCTTTCTTAGCACCACCTGAGCAAGCCGCAAGCACACCTGCAGCAACAAGTCCTAAGGCAGCAAGAGATGAGTATTTAACGATTTTTTTCATGTCATTTCCTCCAAAATAGAATACCTTATAATCTTAACAGAAAAAGACCATTTACGCCATTATATGATATCTATCTCTGTGATAGGTTTTCTTTATGGCTAATTTAAAAGACCAGACGCAAGACGGCAATCAAGACCACTCCAAAGAGAACCGTTCCGACTAGATTGCGGTAACGAAAGGCTACCCAAGCTGTTGGAAAGACTGCTAAGAAGTCCAACCACTTGATTTGAGGAAGACTCCCAACCTTGCCTGTCACTACGCTTGAAAGAATCAAGGCAAAGATAATGGAAACGGGCAAGAACTTCAAAAAGCGCTCAACAATCGCAGGCAAGCCCTTATACTTGACCAAGATGAAGGGAATCATACGGGGAATCCAAGTCACAAGACCAGAGAAAATAACTGCTAATAAAAGATACTTACTGACCATCTAAGACCACCCCCATACTACAACCAAGTAACGTCGCAAACAGAACAGCTAGCGACTGAGACACCACTGTCAAGAGTAAAAAGAAGGACACCGCAACAACTGCTAGGATAATGAGCAGATTGCGGACTGGAATCCGTCTTTGCATAATCTGGAATTGCGAAGCAAAAATCCCGATAAACATCCCAACCAAAGCAAAGTCCAAACCAAAGATTTCTGGATTTGGTAGCAGGCCACCTAGAGCCGTTCCGACCACTGTTCCCACAAGCCAAGCCACATAGCTGTTGAGATTGTTTCCGTGCATCCACATAGGATTGACCTTGTCTGTATGGGCCAATTCGCCCATCAAAACGCCGTAGGTCTCATCTGTCAAGAGACTAGACATACCAATATTTTGCCAGAGACTGGTATGACGGAAATAGGTCGATGCGTGTAAGCTCAGCAAAAAGAGACGCAAATTAATCAAAAAGACCGTCATAGCAATAGCTGCTACAGGTGCTTGAACCGCAATCAGTGCCAGCATAGCAAACTGGGCACTCCCAGCATAAACAAAGAGGCTCATCAAGCCCATCTCAACAGGTGTCACATAGGGCGCACCGATAATCCCACAGGCCAGTCCGATACTGACATAACCCAAGGCCGTTGGCATGGCTGCCTGCGCCCCCTCCCAAAATCCTTTTTCTTTCATCTTTCTCCTCATATTGTCTTAATAAATGGCCTGAAAAGGCTCCAGCCACAGCATGAACTATTATAACACATTCAGGAAAGAGAAAAAAGTCTGCTGATTGTAATCAGACAGACTCCATTTTATTCCATCGTATCAAAAGCAAGACTTGGTTTGGCATTGAGGTCCAAGTTTGCAAAGTTTTCGTTGTTCCACTCGCTAACGCTGGCATAGGCAATCATACCTGCATTGTCTCCGCAGAGGCGTAGAGGTGGAATGATGACCTTGACGTCAGTGATTTCAGTTGCTAGGCGTTCTCTGAGGCCTTTATTGGCTGCCACACCACCTGCCACGACTAAGGTTTTAACAGGGTATTTCTCCAAGGCTTTCTTGGTTTTAGCCATGAGAATGTCCATAACTGCCGCTTGGAAGGAAGCACACAAATCCTCTGTGGACAAGCTTTCTCCCTTTTGCTCGGCATTATGGTGAAGATTGATAAAGGCAGATTTCAAACCTGAAAATGAAAACTCCAGATTATCTTCCTTAATCATGGCACGAGGAAAATCATAAATATCCTGTCCCTGATGAGCTAGCTCGTCAATCTCACGACCGGCAGGATAGGTCAAGCCCATGACACGGCCGACCTTATCATAGGCCTCACCAACCGCGTCATCTCGCGTTTCCCCAACAATCTTGTAGTCACCAGCCTCAGAAACATAAACCAACTCTGTGTGTCCACCGCTGACCAAGAGGGCTAGCAAGGGAAACTCCAAAGGCTCCACGCTCTGAGCTGCCATGAGGTGACCAGCCATGTGGTTAACAGGGATAAGTGGAAGTCCATGTGCCCAAGCAAAGGCCTTAGCAGCTGACAAGCCAACTAGCAAGGCTCCGACCAAGCCTGGTCCATAGGTAACAGCCACAGCTGTCACGTCCTCTTCGGTAATCCCTGCTTCTGCCAGAGCCTCCTCGATACAGGCTGTAATGACCTCGACATGGTGACGACTGGCTACTTCAGGCACTACGCCCCCAAAACGTTTGTGACTCTCAATTTGACTAGCAATGACATTGGACAAGAGCTCATCGTCGTTTTTCAAGACGGCGACACTGGTCTCATCACAGGATGTCTCAAATGCTAAAATATATCTATCCTTCATCTATTTCTCTCTTCATGATGATGGCGTCCTCGACTGGGTCATGGTAGTAGGCCTTTCGCTCAGCGATGACTGCCATCTTTTCTTTCTTGTAAAATGCTTGCGCTCGGTGATTTGACTTTCTGACTTCGAGGAAAATCTCCCTGTCTGTCGGCAATTGAGCAAACAAGGCTGACGCAATTCCCTGACCCTGATAGTCTCCTTTAACAGCGATTTGCAAGACTTCTGCCTCAAAGATATTTTCCTGCACAGCTAGAAATCCAATCACTTCTGCCCCATCATAAGCCAGAGCATACCAAGTCTGATCTTGAGCCAGGTCTGCTTGGATTTGTTCCAGCGTCCAAGGACTGACTGGGTAAACAGCTGCCATGACAGCGTAGATGTCTTGAGCCAAGTCAGGCTGTTGTTGGATTCGTTTGATTTCTATCATAGGCGTTTAATGTAAGACTCGCCAGACTCTGTGTGGTTCTTGAGCCAGTTTTCCTCAGCCTCGACACGCTTGAGGTAATTCGGCACAAAGTCGTGCAAGGAGTCTGCTTCCTTGTCCCAGGCCAAAAGAGCTAGATTAGCTGCATTTGGCAAGGTTTCTTTGAAATTAGTCCTTGGCAAGTGTTCTTGAATCTGCTCCACAAAGGGGCCAACTTCTCCGACAAAGGTTACCTGACTAGCGCCCTTGATTAACTCAATCACTCGCTCAAAAGGCAGGTGTGCTTCTGGCATGACAGGTTTGGCATTTTCATAAAATCCTGCGTAAACATTGTTGCGACGCGCATCCATCAAAGGGACGAACAAGCCTTCTTGTTGGTAGGGCACCAGAGCCAAGAGGCTAGACATACCAACTAACTCGATGTTCAGGGTATGAGCCAAAGTCTTGGCAGTTGCTACCGCAATTCGCAAGCCTGTGTAGCTACCTGGTCCTTCCGCCACCACGATTCGGTCCAAATCCTTGGGCGTCCAATCCAAACTTGCCATCAAAAAATCGATGGCAGGCATGAGGGTAATACTGTGATTTTTCTTAATATTAATCGTCGTCTCGGCAAGAACCTGCTTGTCCTCTAAAATAGCGAGAGAAAGAGCCTTGCTGGACGTATCAAAAGCTAATACTTTCATAACACATTCCTATCTTTTTGTCTGCTTACTATTATACTACAAAAGCTGGCACATGGGAATTTTCTTTATCCCCAAACAAAAATGCCTATACTTAGCTAAAAAATAATTTAAAAAATGCTCACTTTTCCTTTTCTTTTCCGAATATAAAAGTGAACAAGAAAAAAGGAGGAAAGTTCAATGACAAATTTTGACGTTCTTGACAATCAATTTTTATCCTTATCTGAAAATGAATTATCAGATATTGATGGCGGTCTCGCTCCCTTGGTTATCTTTGGAGTAGCAGTATCTTGGAAAGCTATTGCAGGTGGAACAGCACTTATAGGTTCTGGTTTGGCAGCTGGTTATTTTTTAGGAGGAGATTAATATGATGAAAGATTTGAACAACTATTGTGAAATTTCTAATAAGGAATTGCAAGAAATAAAAGGTGGCTTTGGTGTAGGTGTTGGTATCGCTTTATTTATGGCAGGTTATACCATTGGAAAAGACCTTCGTAAAAAGTTTGGTAAGTCATGCTAGATAAAAAACACATTTTTAGAAGGATAAATTTTATTGTCTTCATCTCTTACAGTTGGCTCAGCATTCTCAATGATTTAAACATGACTACTATCCCTTTACCAATTGATCTATCTGTTTGTATTGTTTTATTTTTATGCTTCAACTCTATTTTTGAGCAGAACAATGACTCCCATAAAAATAATAAGCTCTGAAAATTCCATTGTCATGTCATTTTAGAAAAATGCAAAGATCACCTCATCTTGATAGATGGGGTGGGATTTTCGTGTCGTAAATCTACTATCTCTATATCTCCAAACAAAAATGCCCCAGCATAAGCAGGGCATCTAGGCATTTAATCCAAAGTAAAATACAAACCAAACGACATAGGTTACAAGGAGGAGAAAAAGAGAATAGAGAGTCACAAAGGTAATTTTCCACAAGAACTTGCTTTGTCGTCGTTCCAGTTTTGTAAACAGAAGATTCCCCGCATAAACGCAAGCAACAAAAACAATAAAAGCTACCAAGCGAGCTCCGATAGCAAAAGCAAATAAGTTATACATAGGGCAACCTCCTTGACTTAAAATCTATATGGAATTATGACAAACAATAAATTTCACTTCCGTTATCAATATAACACATTTTCTTTATTTTTGCAAGCGCTTACTAAATAAATCGTCCTGTGACTTTCTCGTTTCCGTCTTTTACTAATTTTTCATTTTGTGGTATAATTGAAATAATTGTAACGAATCAAGGTCAATCTAGACACAAAATGGAATGAAATCAAGCAAATCTATGCTAAAAGTTTGGAATAAGCTGACCTGTAAAATAGAAAGGAACTATATGATTTACAAAGTTTTTTATCAAGAAACAAAAGAACGTAGCCCACGTCGTGAAACTACACGCGCACTTTACCTAGACATCGATGCCAACTCAGAACTTGAGGGCCGTATCGCTGCTCGCCAACTTGTCGAAGAAAATCGCCCAGAGTACAATATCGAGTATATCGAACTCTTGTCTGACAAATTGCTAGATTACGAAAAAGAAACTGGCGCCTTCGAAATTACGGAGTTCTAATATGGCCTATACTCTTAAACCTGAAGAAGTTGGCGTTTTTGCCATCGGTGGTCTGGGAGAAATCGGGAAAAACACTTACGGAATTGAATACCAAGACGAGATTGTCATCGTCGATGCTGGGATTAAATTCCCAGAAGATGACTTGCTGGGTATCGACTATGTCATTCCTGACTACTCTTACATCGTAGACAATATCGACCGCGTCAAGGCTGTCTTAATCACACACGGACACGAGGACCACATCGGTGGGATTCCATTCCTACTCAAGCAAGCAAATGTCCCTATCTACGCTGGGCCGCTTGCCTTGGCTTTGATCCGTGGGAAACTCGAAGAACACGGCCTCTTGCGCAACGCCAAACTTTACGAAATCAACCACAATACTGAGTTGACCTTTAAAAATCTCAAGGCAACTTTCTTTAGAACGACTCACTCTATTCCAGAACCTTTGGGGATTGTCATTCATACTCCTCAAGGGAAAATTGTCTGTACGGGTGACTTCAAGTTTGACTTAACACCAGTTGGTGAACCAGCAGATTTGCACCGTATGGCAGCTCTTGGTGAAGACGGTGTACTCTGTCTCCTGTCTGACTCGACAAATGCAGAAATTCCAACCTTTACCAACTCTGAAAAAGTCGTTGGCCAGTCCATCATGAAGATTATCCAAGGCATAGAGGGACGTATCATCTTTGCATCCTTTGCCTCAAATATCTTCCGTCTCCAGCAAGCAACAGAAGCTGCTGTTAAGACTGGGCGCAAGATCGCTGTCTTTGGTCGTTCTATGGAAAAGGCCATTGTCAACGGAATCGATCTTGGCTACATCAAAGCTCCTAAGGGAACCTTTATCGAGCCAAATGAAATCAAAGACTACCCTGCAGGAGAAATTCTGATCCTCTGTACAGGTAGCCAGGGTGAGCCGATGGCAGCCCTCTCTCGTATCGCCAACGGAACCCACCGTCAGGTACAACTCCAACCAGGTGATACAGTTATCTTCTCTTCTAGTCCAATCCCTGGAAATACGACTAGCGTCAACAAGCTGATTAACATCATTTCAGAAGCTGGTGTCGAAGTTATCCACGGTAAGGTTAACAATATCCATACCTCTGGACACGGTGGCCAGCAAGAGCAAAAACTCATGCTCCGCTTGATTAAGCCAAAATACTTCATGCCTGTCCACGGTGAATACCGCATGCAAAAAGTCCACGCTGGACTAGCGGTGGATACTGGTGTTGAGAAGGACAATATCTTTATCATGAGCAATGGCGATGTACTTGCCCTCACTGCTGACTCAGCTCGTATAGCAGGTCATTTCAACGCCCAAGATATCTATGTCGATGGAAATCGTATCGGTGAAATCGGCGCAGCTGTCCTCAAAGATCGTCGTGATCTATCTGAAGACGGTGTCGTTCTGGCAGTCGCAACTGTTGACTTCAAATCGCAGATGATTCTGTCTGGACCAGACATCCTCAGTCGAGGCTTTGTCTACATGAGAGAGTCTGGCGACTTGATTCGCCAAAGCCAACGCATCCTCTTCAATGCCATTCGTATCGCACTGAAAAATAAGGATGCTAGCGTGCAATCTGTCAATGGTGCCATTGTCAACGCTATTCGCCCCTTCCTCTATGAAAATACAGAACGTGAACCGATTATCATCCCGATGATCCTCACACCAGATGAAGAATAAAGCAACAAAACAGCCCCGTCTTCGGAGCTGTTTTTCTCTATGCTTTCTTTTTAGATTAAAACTCAATAAAAATCGAAATCAGACTAGAAGGCTAGGCGAAAGCATAACTTGAGTTAGGTGAGCCGAAGCCGACGACGTATCATTTTGATTTTTGAAGAGTTTTAGAAATACTACGATTTTTACCTTCAAGATACACCATCAAAATAGAAATATCTGCTGGATTTACTCCCGAAATACGGCTGGCTTGGCCGATGGTTTCTGGATTGATGAGTTTGAACTTCTGACGGGCTTCTGTCGCGATAGAATCAATGTCATCCCAGTCGATATTAGCTGGAATGCGTTTTTCTTCCATGCGTTTCATCTTGGCAACCTGGTCCATGGCTTTGGAAATATAGCCTTCGTACTTGATTTCTGTTTCAATCAATTCGATAATCTTGTCATCCAAGTCCTCTGCAGCTGGTCCGATGAAAGCCACCACATCTTGATAAGAAACTTCTGGACGGCGAAGGAATTCCTTGGCTGTCACTGCATCTGTCAAAGGCTTGAAGCCCATTTCCTCAACCTTGGCATTGGTTTCCTTGACTGGCTTGAGTTTGATACTGTCTAGGCGTTTCATCTCATTTTCAAATTGATTTTTCTTGATTTCAAAGCGAGCCCAACGTTCATCATCCACAAGGCCAATCTCACGTCCCATCTCGGTCAAACGCATATCAGCATTGTCATGACGGAGAATGAGGCGATATTCAGCACGACTTGTCAAGAGACGATAGGGTTCAATGGTTCCCTTGGTCACCAAGTCATCAATCATGACCCCAATATAACCGTCACTACGCTTCAAAATCAACTCAGACTTGCCTTGGACTTTCAAAGCCGCATTGATCCCAGCGATAATCCCTTGGCCTGCTGCCTCTTCGTAACCTGATGTTCCATTTGTTTGACCAGCAGTGAAAAGTCCTGAGATTTTCTTGGTTTCCAGAGTCGCACGCAACTGGTGTGGCAAGACCATGTCGTATTCAATGGCATAACCAGTTCGCATCATCTCAGCATTTTCCAAACCTTTGATAGAATGCACCAGCTCACGCTGGACATCCTCAGGAAGGCTGGTTGAAAGACCTTGGACATAGACTTCCTCTGTATTGCGTCCTTCTGGCTCAAGGAATAGTTGGTGACGTTCCTTGTCCGCAAAGCGCACAATCTTGTCCTCAATCGATGGACAGTAACGAGGCCCCACTCCCTTGACCACACCTGTAAACATAGGCGCACGGTGGAGGTTATTTTGGATAATTTCATGACTGGTACCATTGGTATAGGTCAACCAGCATGGCACCTGATCCTTGACATAGTCCTCATCACGTGACGTGTATGAGAAGTGATTAGGCGCTTCGTCCCCTGGCTGAATCTCTGTCACATCGTAATTGATAGAAGAAGCCTTAACACGTGGAGGGGTTCCTGTCTTGAAACGACCAATTTCGAGTCCCAGTTCCTTGAGGTTGTCAGCAAGGTTAATCGAAGCTAGGCTATGGTTAGGTCCTGATGAGTACTTGAGGTCTCCGATGATGATTTCCCCACGGAGGGCAGTCCCTGTAGTCACGATAACAGCCTTGGCAGCATATTCTTGATGGGTCGCTGTACGAACACCGACAACCTTGCCATCTTCCACCAAAATCTCATCAATCATGGTTTGACGAAGGGTCAAATTTTCTTGATTTTCAACTGTCTTGCGCATCTCCTTAGAGTAAAGCTCCTTGTCAGCCTGCGCACGAAGAGCACGAACAGCTGGCCCCTTCCCTGTGTTGAGCATCTTCATCTGGATGTAAGTCTTGTCAATGGTCTTAGCCATTTCACCACCGAGGGCATCAACTTCACGCACAACAATTCCCTTGGCAGAACCACCGATAGAGGGGTTACAAGGCATAAAAGCCAGCATTTCAATGTTGATAGTCGCAAGCAAGACCTTACAGCCCATACGGCTAGCAGCTAAGGAAGCCTCAACCCCAGCGTGTCCCGCACCGATTACAATAATATCGTATTCTTCAGTAAAATTATAAGTCATGTTTCTCTCCTATTCCTCAAGATGGATGTGTCTTAGTTGGCCGTCCCAATCTGGTAAGGCTGTTTTTAAAAAGGCTGGGACTAGTTGGAAATCCTCAAGTTTATCCAAATCAATCCATTCACATGGCTGACTTTTCTCATCTTCCTGCATGGTCAATGGGGCATCTTCAAGCAAGTCCACCAGATAATGAAACTCAACGTTGTGATAGAAAACACCGTCCTGTTCAAAACGATTTTCAACCACAAAAGCTAGCTGCCCAGCTTGAGCTTTGACACCCAGTTCTTCCCTCACTTCACGAACTACCGCGTCTTCCGTGCTTTCATTGACTTGAATCGCACCGCCGATAGTGTAATACTTGCCCTTATCTTTGGTAACTAGGAGCTTGCGATTTTGGTGAATCAAGGCTGTCGCCCGAACTCCAAAAACCGTATTTCCTACTCTTGTCCGAAAGTCTTGCTGAATCATTTTTGTCCTTTCCCTTAAACGACACAAAAACAGTCAAAACTCCAAAGAAGTGCAGGACAAAAAAGCCTGCAACATCCATGAGCTTTGACCATCATTTCTATTGCTTTTATTATTGTAGCAAATTGAGAAAATTTGTCAATCTAAATGTATTGACAAACTTGTCCATCTCGATAAGCATTGTCAATCAAGCCACCACCTAGACACTCTTCGCCATCGTAAAAGACAACTGCCTGTCCTGGTGTGATGGCACGCTGAGGTTCCGCAAAGATAACCTCTGCCTTGTCTCCTTTGACATGGACTGTCACCTTAGAGTCGGGCTGACGGTAGCGGAATTTTGCTGTGCATTCTAGCGTAAATTCCTCTGGCATGTCACGAGTAAAGTGGACTTGGCTAGCCTCTAGGCTGGTTGACATGAGCGAATCATGGTAGAAACCTTGGCCTACATAGAGAATATTCTTGCTCAGGTCTTTTCCGACAACGAACCACGGCGCGTTGTCACCACCGTGTTGGCCACCGATACCGAGACCGCCACGCTGACCAATCGTATAGTACATAAGACCTGCATGCTCGCCCATATCGCGACCATCCACAGTCATCATGCGACCAGGCTGAGCTGGCAGGTAGTTGCTGAGAAAGTTTTTAAAATTCTTTTCTCCGATAAAGCAAATCCCTGTCGAGTCTTTCTTCTTAGCAGTCGCAAGGCCTGCTTCTTCTGCTAGTTTTCGAACTTCAGGCTTTTCCAAATGTCCCAGAGGGAACATGGTTTTTTGAAGTTGTTCTTGCGAAAGTTGGCTGAGGAAATAGGTCTGATCCTTGCCATTGTCCACGCCACGAAGCATGTGAACAGTGCCATCCTCATCACGCGCCACTCGAGCATAATGCCCAGTCGCTACATAGTCTGCCCCCAAGGTCATGGCATAGTCCAAAAAGGCCTTGAACTTGATTTCCTTGTTGCACATAACATCTGGATTTGGCGTGCGTCCTGCACGGTATTCCGCTAGGAAATACTCGAAAACGCGGTCCCAGTACTCTTTTTCAAAATTGACAGAGTAGTAGGGAATGCCAATCTGGTCTGCCACCGCAGCCACATCCTTGTAATCTTCGGTCGCCGTACAGACGCCGTTTTCATCTGTGTCATCCCAGTTCTTCATGAAGATACCGATCACATCGTAGCCCTGCTCCTTGAGTAAAAGAGCCGTCACCGACGAATCAACACCACCACTCATCCCCACAACAACACGTGTTTTAGAGTTATCACTCATGGTAAGTCTCCCATCTATTCGTTTATTCACGATTGAAGGTCGTGTGTGCTTCACGATTGAAGGTCGCTTGAGCAGTATTCATTATAACACGCTTGGTTGGAGAAGACAAGGAAGAGGCTGATAATCTACCAAACACTGGTTTTATTGATAAAAACTTTAGTCATTATCGTCTCTATAAAAATATTTTCTATACACTCTTGATAATACCAAAATTAATGCCAATATCATACCAAGAGCTATAATAATAGAATTTATTAGATTTATTTTAGTATATCCAATCACTAGTCCAATAATTGGACTAGTAGACATGCTTAGATATAATAAAAATGACAAAAAATGAATTTCACCAATTCCAGCAAAAAAATGTTTCATTTTAAATATCCCAATTTTACCTTTCGTCTTAATAATCCACTAACAACTCTATTGACTTCTCTTTTTTTGAAAAATCTTGATAGCAAATTTGCTCCACTTAATGCCACTAAGATTTCAATGGGCAAAAAATAGTAATCCCATATCAAATGAGAAATTAGCAATGATAGAAATAGTATACAATCAATATAACTATTCTTAAAATATTCTGTAATTACATAATACAGAAATGCCACAACCACTGAAATTAAAACAACCATCATAATACTATTATCCTGTCCTTCTCACTAACTCTATTTCCAAAATTTCATTTTTGGGGGACTTAGTAATGAAATTACAATTAACAACACACCTAAAATAAATAAAAATATCTCCCAAACTTTATTCTCAATTTTAATAAAGCCACCATATCTATCTCACTTCTTATTTTTAAATAATTCATACTCTTTTTCTCTGATAAAGGGAAGTGAAAAATTAGTAGAATTGAAAACAGATATCCGTCTTTCTGCATTACTAAAATATAACCTAAAAATAAATAGACAATCAAATCTAGTACAAAAAGAGAAAATATCCTCCTTTTCATTACCTCACTTGAGTCAAAAATTCTGTTTAATAGAAACTTTATCGTCTTATCTACACAAATTTTTATCAAAAAGATAAGAGTCAATACACGATTAGCAACTGTACCATGAAGAATAAATGGAAATATAGTTAATATAAAACTAGAAATCTCTAAATATTTTATCCAAGGAGATTGAGACATCTTACTTTTAAACTGACTGATTTTCCTATATTCACTAGCTAATCTAGTATCAAAATCTCTACCAATTTTATTAAAGATTAAGAACTCCAGAATAAAAATACTTATTAATACGATATAAGTAGAAACCTTTCCTGGGAAAAATTTATTGATTAAAATTGGAAAACTCATTAACAGAATCGAATTTATGGCTAGACAGATAGATACTATTTTATTTTTCACAGAATATAGAGGTAGTGATACTATTTAGTAGATAAATGCTAAAAAAATAAGCAAAAAATACTCCGTGTCATTTATAATTGCCCTGAATGATAAAAATATATACATCCAACACACGATGATGTGTATTTTTCGAATCTTATCTACACTACTCATTCTTCCTCTTATCTTTAGTTCCATTTTTAAACTATGCCAACTTTTTTCACGAATTTATTTCGACTTTCTTTTTTACTTTTTACATTGCTATGATAAAATATTTTTAATAGGATTTTATTATTTGTTAACTTTTTTCACGAAAAGGAGTCAATCATGCGTTATGATTTCGGAAAGGTCTATAAAGAAATACGTGAGTCAAAGGGGCTGACCCAAGAAGAGGTCTGTGGGGATGTTCTCTCAAGAACTAGCTTATCAAAAATCGAAAGTGGTAAGACAACCCCAAAATATGAAAATATGGAATTTTTTCTCCATCAAATCAATATGAGTTTTGAAGAGTTTGAATATATCTGTCAACTTTATCAACCAAGTCAACGCACAGAAATTATGCAAACCTATCTTAATATGCGTTCCATTATTGGGACCGGCGATCTTGTCAATTTATTTCAAGAATGCCAAGACTACCTCAAGACCCACCACGATCTCCCTATAGAAGAAATCAGAGACATGCTTGAAGTTGTCATTTATATCCGTCAACACGGGACAGGGGAACTATCAGATCACGCAGAACAGGTTGTCAAAAAACTTTGGAGAAAAATTGAAAAACAAGATACATGGTATGAGAGTGACCTAAAAATCCTCAATACCATTCTTTTCAGTTTTCCCATTGAATACCTCCATCTCATCACTGGAAAAATATTGCAACGCCTAGAAGTCTATAAAAACTATCAACATTTATATGACTTGCGAATGACAATCCTGCTCAACCTTTCCACACTCTATCTATACAATCAAGATAAAAACATGTGTAAGCAAATCTGCTACACTTTACTGGAGGACGCCAAGAATAAGAAAAGCTACGATAGGCTTGCTATCTGCTATGTCCGTATTGGGATTTGTAGGGATGATGCTAAACTTATCCAAAAAGGGTTCTCCCTTCTAGAGCTGACCGAGGAAACTACTATGCTGTCTCATCTCAAAAAAGAAGTGGAGACCTATTATCAACCGAAGAAAATATAAAAAAGTCGAGGTATTTCCTCGACTTTTCAAATTATTCTGTTCGTTATTTCTTAATACCAGCCGTTGTTAAGCCAGAAGTTTTTAGCTCTGCCAAGCCACATAGTGTGCTTACTACTATGTGTCCATGTCACCATGAATCGCCGAGCGGTTTAACGAGAAAGTATGACTTTTACGTTTATCCCAACTCAATTATGACATTTTTTTCAAAAGTCAATATATCTCACTTTTTTAACGACAAGAAAGAGGCTGTCAATAGACCAACCTCTTGTTCTGAACCTATCAATCTATCACTTTTTAGCTTCATTCGCTTTCTTAGCGACTGCAATTTGGTATTTCACTTGGTCAAATCCTGTACCTCCCAAGGAATTTCGTCTTTGAACAGCAGTTTTAGGTTGCAAGTAGACATAAATATCCTCGGCAATGAGGGAATGATAGGTTTGTAATTCCTCCAAAGTCCAATCTTGAATATTTTTAGCAGACTTGATAGAGTCTAACACTAATCTTCCCACAACCTCATGAGCTTCTCTAAATGGCAAACCTTTCCCTGCCAAATAATCTGCCAACTCAGTCGCATTTGAAAAGTCCTTCTCTGTAGACTCTTGCATTTTTTCCTTGTTTACCTGCAAGCTAGATAACATACCGGCCAACACATCAAGGGAATTTAAAATCGTTTCGACCGTATCAAACATCCCTTCCTTATCCTCTTGCAGATCCTTATTATAAGCTAAAGGCAAGGACTTCATGACTGTCAATAGTCCAAACAGATTCCCATAAACTCTACCAGTCTTTCCTCGAATCAACTCAGCCATATCTGGATTTTTCTTTTGGGGCATAATAGAGGAACCTGTTGTAAACGTATCTGATAAGGTAATGAATTGGTACTCAAAGCTACACCAATTGATCATTTCTTCGCAAAAACGGCTCATGTGCATCATGAGTATGCTGGCATTTGATAGAAATTCTAAGATAAAATCGCGGTCACTAACAGCATCCAAAGAATTTGTATAAGGTTGCTTAAACTCTAACAAATCGCTAGACAATTGGCGATCAATGGGGAAAGTCGTCCCTGCCAAAGCTGCCGCACCTAGAGGGCATAGATCTGTATGCTTCTGGTTAAATTCAAAACGTTCACTGTCTCTCTGAAACATATTGTAGTAAGCCATCAGGTGGTGGGCAAAACTAATAGGCTGGGCATGTTGCAGATGGGTATAGCCCGGCATGATCGTCTCCACATGATTTTCTGCCAAGTCTAATAAAACACCCTTGAGATGGGCCAGTTTATCTAGGACATGGCCTAGTTGCTCCTTGAGATACAAGTGCATATCTGTCGCAACTTGGTCATTTCGAGAACGAGCTGTATGTAGCTTCCCTGCAAGGGGACCAATTTTTTCTGTCAGCAACACTTCCATATTCATATGAATATCTTCGTTTGCGATATCAAAGTCAAGTTGGCCTGCCTCTAGCTCTTCTAAGAGCTCTTTCAAGCCTGCTTGAATCTTTTCTGACTCATTCAAACTCAAAATGCCCGTCTGACCCAACATCTGAACGTGGGCTAAGGAACCAATCACATCAAATTTAGCTAATTTCTGGTCAAAAGATATACTCGCACCAAAGCGCTCTACCCAGTCTTCGACAGTACCTTCAAAGCGACCACCCCATAATTTTGTATTCTTAGCCATATCACATCCACCTCTCTAGTCAATCGCCCTATTTGGCGCTTTTTTGAACCTCAGAATGAACCTTGGTTGGAAGTCCCCATAACTTAATAAAGCCAACAGCTGCATCTTGGTCAAAGGTATCTGCACTGGTATACGTCGCCAAATTTTCATCGTAAAGAGAATTTGGTGACTTCCGAGCCACGACCTGAGCGCTCCCCTTATAGAGTTTGACTTTTGCAGTCCCATTGACAACTTTTTGAGTCTCTTTAATATAAGCAATCAAGGCTTGCGTAGCCGGACTAAACCACAAAGCATTATAAATGAGATTTGATAATTCATTTTCTATGATTGGTTTAAAATGAGCCACTTCTCTCACAAGCGTCAAGTCCTCAATTTCCTTATGAGCTGTCAGCAAGGTCACTGCCCCTGGGCATTCATAGATTTCTCTTGATTTAATCCCAACCAAACGATTTTCCACGTGATCAATCCGTCCAACCCCATGTTTCCCAGCTATTTCATTGAGTTTTTGAATCAAATCTGCCAATTTTAGCTCTTCTCCATTGAGGGAAACTGGAACACCTTCACTAAACTCAATCTCAATGTATTCTGGCGTATCTGGAGCCGCCTCTGGAGAAGTTGTGATACCAAAGGCTTCTTCTGGAGCCTGATTCCATGGATTTTCCAAAATACCACACTCATTGGCACGTCCCCAAAGATTTTGGTCGACAGAGTAGGGATTGTCAAGGTCAGCAGGAACAGGTACCCCATTTTCCTTGGCATAATGAATTTCTTCCTCCCGAGACCATTTCCATTCACGAACTGGCGCAACCACTTTTAAATTGGGATCCAAGGCTGCAATCGATACTTCAAAGCGCACTTGGTCATTCCCCTTACCTGTACAACCATGAGCAATTGTAGTCGCTCCTGTCTGATGCGCGATTTCAACCAATTTTTTAGAAATAAGAGGGCGGCTCAAGGCAGATACCAAGGGGTACTTTTGTTCATAATAGGCATGTGACTGAAGAGCCACTAGCACATAATCTGTAGCAAATTCGTCCTTAACATCAATAACATAAGATTCGACTGCCCCAACCTTGAGAGCCTTATCATGGATGAAATCTAAGTCTTTCCCTTCACCCACATCCATACAAACTGCAACAACATCATAGTCTTTCTTTAACCAGGTAATAGCAACTGATGTGTCTAAACCGCCAGAATAGGCCAAAATTACTTTTTCTTTACTCATGTTCTTTTCCTTCTTTCTATTTTTCAATGGACGCTTTAAATGCATCCTCAATGAGTTTGTCTAATTCCCCAGACTCCTTCAACTTTTGAATGGTTTTATCTACTGCCTCTTTCAATTCCTTGCTATCTTTTTTCATGGCGACCGCATAGGAATCATCTTGCTCTTTTTCAAAATTGAGGTCTGCGATTGCTAAATCAGGATTATTTTCCACAAATCCCTTGGCAACTGGTTCTTCAAAAATAACGGCATCCACTTGTCCTGATTTTAAATCTGTAATTAAATTCCCATTTTTAGGCAGAGATACGAGGGATGAATTTTGTAGCAAATCTTTCGCCATCGTCTCTTGAATCGAACCTTTCTGTGCTCCGACCTTTTTCTGCGCCAAGTCGTTGACAGACTGATAAGTTGCTAAATCAGATTTTTTGACAATGAGCTTATTTTTTGAAGTATAGTAGGGAGTTGAAAAATCGAACACCTTGCTCCGTTCATCTGTCTTAGAAACACCAGATATGGCAAGATCGGCTTTTCCTGATTGAACACTAGCCAGTACATTGTCAAAACTCATGGGAGATAGTTCCAATTCGACACCTAGTTCTGTTGCGATAGACTTGGCTAATTCGATATCTGAACCCACAATCTGATTTTTCCCATCAACCACTTTTTGGTATTCAAATGGAGCAAAATCTGGATTGAGGGCTACAACCAATTTTCCTTTGGACTTGATGGCTTCAATTCCAGCCGATTGATTGTTACTACAAGCAAATAGTAGGGGGAGCATCACTAAACCAAACATCGTCATCAACACCTTCTTCATCTTATTCATAACAAAGCCTCCTTTATGTTTATTCTTTTTGGTTGTATAAATAATACTCCTATCCTCATCGTTTGTCAAGCCTAAATTGAAAAAATTTTCAATTTGAAACAAAAAAACCTAGAAATACTACATAAAAATGTTATTCCTAGGCGTATTTATGCTATTTCTCTCTGGAAAACATGAGTATTCAGCCAGTCAAAAGAAGCCGAACGAACTCATTTCCCCTCGCCCAATTCAATGACACGATGACATTGTTGGGCTACATAAGCATCGTGGGTCACAATAATGACTGTTTTCCCCTCGCGATTCATCTCTAAGAGAAACTTCAAGACCAAATCTCTATTTTCAGGATCCAGAGAACCTGTTGGTTCATCGGCTAAAATCAGCTGGCTGGGTTTTAAGATGGCTCTAGCAACTGCAATTCGTTGTTGTTCGCCACCAGACAACTCGGAGACCTTTTGATGCAACGTAGCTGACAAACCTACTCTCTCTAAAATCTCTTCCACCTTTTTGAGCTTGTCTTTCTTAGACAATTTCACATATTTCATCGCCAACATGAGATTGTACTCGACCGTTTCATCATCAATCAGGGCAAAATTTTGAAACAGATAAGAGATATGTTCACGGATTATTGTTTGTGATTTAGCAGAATTGACCGCTAGAGTTGTCTGACCAAAAATCTCATACCGTCCGCTATAATCACCATCTATTAAACCTAATAAATTTAACAAGGTCGACTTACCACTACCACTCTTACCAACAATGGCTACCAAATCCCCCTGATCAATCCTAAGAGACAAGTGATCCAAAATCACTTTTCCCCCAATGGTTTTGGTAATATTTTCCAACTCAATCATAAGATGCCCCCTTTCAATAATTCTACTAGACTTCTTTTCTCCATCCTAGAAGCCAAGGCTAGCACAAATAGTATATCCAAACATGTAAAACCTGCAAACAGTAGAAGTGGCAAGAGCGCATGGGCAAAGAAAATCAAGACTAGAAGAGGGAGACTATAGCCCAGCAAGAGCAGAACTAAGAGAGGACGGTAGCGATCGACCAGTTTCCACCCCATAAACTTCTTGGTAATGATATCCCTGCGCTTCAACAAGAAAGTAGTAACGAGTAAAAAGTAGGAGACAATCATACTGAGAAGAGCAAATAAGGCAAACAGAACGTTAAAATTACGAACAGAATCCCGATAGGTATCAACCATCCCCTCTTGAATTGCTTGAATCGATGAAAATTTTAAATAATTCCCATCTGATAATTTCTCAACTAACTCCGTAATCACTTTTTGATTTTGTTCTGTATTTTCAACTTTCATCGGATTGTTTAAACCTGTCGTTGACAAGCGAGTCTTTTCTTCCCACATCATGTCTTGATCATTTACCAGACTAATGATTGGATTGTGGAGATTTTCCTTTCGCTCATTGTTATAAGGGAAGAAAGACCAATCTCCTTCATAGTAGGCAATTTCTACATCCATATCTTCTATTGTTTGCTTTTGCTGATCTTCATACCTCATAGAAAGATAGGCGATGGATTTTCCCAAGAACTGATTCTTGCCTTCTTGTCCTTTATCACTAGCTGGCAACAAGATCACCTTTTTAGTGCCGATATCAGGTAGCTTAAAGCCCTGACTTTCTAAAAATTGACGGTTTGCATAGTAAACATCTACCTTATCAGGCAGTTGGTAGTGCTGCACTTGTTCTGATTTGATGACTGGTTTGATAGGAAGACTCGCACTTCGCACATAATTTACTTGTATTTTTGCTAGCAAGTCTTGATAAAATTGGTAGAAATAATCTGTAGATTTCCCTGACCCTGCTAGCTCTTCTTGCCACAGGTTATCATTGAGTTTGAAGGTTTCTAAGGTCAGGTAATTGCCTTGGCTTACCCACTGTTGCTGATAAGCAAGTTCTTTGTTTTCTTGTTCTAGACTTTTGCCTACCCCAATCAGTAAAACCGTCAGTAAAATAGTTGTCCCTATTTTCATCACATAATTGAAGATGAGACCAAGTTTGACAGATGAAAAACCTTTCAACATGGAACTGACTGTCATTTTCTGAATCATCAGGTAGGTCAGCCAACTGATGAACAAATACAACTGTAAAAGCAGAAATTGGGATAAGAGTAAACTTGGAAACAAAAGTTTTGGCCTGTAGTCCAGCACTAAAAATAGTCCCAAGTCAATGACAAGACTTCCACCCAAGAGAAGATAAAAATTAGTCTTTACAAAACCAGCTAAAATCGCCCTGCTTTGAAAACCAAGTAACTTTTGAACCCCCACTCGTTTCATCTCCATCATCGGCTGATAAACTGTCATTAAAATCACAAGCAAGATTGCCAAGATAAAGATAATGATAGATAGTAACAAAGCTTGATTTAGCACTCCAACCTGACTTCGGTAAGTGGGTTCTAATAAAATCGTCTTATCTATCTGGAAAAAATCACTCCACTTTTGTAGAATGGTATCGCGATCTATCTCTTTGCTGGAGGTAATCATGTAACGCCCATTTACAGTATGGGATTTATCCTCAATATAAGATTGGAAGGTCTGGAGTCGAATGAGTTTCACCTTTAAAAAGGTGGGAATGGTTCCTAGATTATTGGGAAGATCCTGGTTGCTGTAGACCCCCTTCTCATTCTTTGAAAAATCAAGAGAAGTCAGACCGAACTCCTGATAGGGGAAGGTTTCCTTATTAAAAACACCAGCCTTGACGGCTTCATCGCCATTATCTACTTTGATAATAGAGACCTTGTCTTGATTTGCAACCTCTTCAAAAAATTGGAGAATCGTTTCTGTCGGTTTAGTGACATCTTTCAAGTACAAGTCAAATGAATAGGTTGTCTTGCCCATCTCCTGAATCCGCACTATTTCACGTGTAACATTTACATTCAGGACAAAAAACGTAGTACACAGCAAAAGCAGGAGCATACAAAGATGACTGATTTTTTTCATAGAGATACCTCCCGTGAAGAGACGAAACTGGGAAAAACTAACTTTCCAATAAAGCCACACAGTGATTCTCTCAGCTTAATTGTGTTCAAGGCTGAAAACACTGTGTGGTTTTTGAATGTTTAGAGGTTAGTTTTTTGAGCAATCGTCTATCAAAATGTCCGTTTATCTGTCAATAATCCGAGAAAATCTTGTCGTTTCAAGTCGGAGAAGTGTTTGGTAGAAAGACTTCCTTTTTGAAGTCCATCATCTCTAACCTGCAAATAATAGCTATGTTGGCTTGTTTTAATTGTCAAAAAATCGCCAAATATAAAAACTCTTTTCCAGTTACGAATCTCAAATTCTTTCATCTCTGATTTTGGAATGCGGATAAGTCCTTGCCGCAAATCACGATGATGCTCACTTGTGAAAGTCATCCCATCCCCAAGATTTCTTATCAGTAGTTCATCTGGAGTTACCATCACCAACGCTATTTTAGTTAAGAAAATTTCAACTGTTGGTGGTAAAATCGCCAAATTAAACCAGGGATGTAGGTAACGATAAGCTAAGAAATAGTGAGGCTCCTCACCCAATCCTAGTTGTTTATATAATGTCTTAACCTCACTGTCTAATCTCGCTTCAAAAGACATATCCGAATGCTCTTCTTCCTTCCTCTGATTAAAATAACGCATCCAGACTAGAAAACCTATAAAGACTATAATAAATATTCCTGATAAGAGATATTTTACATTGTAGTTCATCACTTAACCTCCTGATTAACTTTTCCGCCTAAAACAGAGGCCTATCTATTTTGAAAATAGTTCCATAACAACTTTAAATAAAACTGGTGACATTAAAATTAGGATAATTCCTATCACAAATATCATGACTACTCGAAAAAGTTCCTTATTTTTAAACATTTTTCCACCCCTTTTCTAGCTACATCATAGTACTCATTAACCCCATATTAAAATTACACCAAACTTATTTTAGCTTTCTTTTTTACTTTTTATATTACTATGATACAATATTTTTAATAGGATTTTATTCTTTGTTAACTTTTTTCACGAAAAGGAGAAAATCATGCGTTATGATTTCGGAAATATCTATAAAGAAATACGTGAGTCAAAAGGCTTGACTCAAGAAGAGGTCTGTGGAAATGTCCTCTCAAGAACTAGCCTATCAAAGATTGAAAGTGGTAAGACAACTCCTAAATATGAAAATATGGATTTTCTTCTCCGACAGATTAATATGAGTTTTGAAGAGTTTGACTATATCTGCCACCTCTATCAACCGAGCCAACGAACAGAAATCATGCAAACCTATCTCAATATGAGCTCAATCCTAGGGACTAGTGAACTCGAAAAACTATTTCAAAAATGCCAAGACTATCTCAAAACCCACCACGACCTGCCCATAGAAGAAATCAGAGATATGTTGGAAATTGTCATTCATATCCGTCAACATGGTACAGAGCAACTGTCAAACCAAGTGAAACAGACTGTCAAAAAACTTTGGGAAAAAATTGAAAAACAAGATACATGGTATGAAAATGACCTAAAAATCCTCAATACCATCCTTTTCAGCTTTCCCATTGATCACCTCCATCTCATTACTGGAAAAATCTTGCAACGCTTGGAAGTCTATAAAAACTACCAACATTTATATGACTTACGAATGGCAATCCTACTCAATCTGTCCACCATTTACTTATACCATCAAGACAAAAACATGTGTCAACAAATCTGCTATACTTTACTAGAGGATGCCAAGAAAAAGAAGCACTACGATAGACTTGCTATCTGCTATGTCCGTATTGGGATTTGTAGGGATGATGCTAGACTTATCCAAAAAGGGTTCTCCCTTCTGGAGCTGACCGAGGAAACTTCTATGCTGTCCTACCTCAAAAAAGAAGTAGAGATCTATTCTCAACCGAAGGAAATATAAAAAAGTCGAGGGATTTCCTCGACCTTTTCATATTATTCTGTTCGTTAGTTCTTAATACCAGCCATTGTTAAGCCAGAAGTTTTTAGCAGCAGTCCATGAACCGTAACGTCCTGCAACGTAGGCATCTGCTACACGTTCTTGGTTTTCAGCTGAGTAGTCACCGTTCAAGTATGAATCTGTCAATTGGTAGCGTCCAATGTAACGTCCGTTTGTAGCTGTGTAGCTACCACCTGATTCTTTTTGAGCGATCCATTCTTTAGCTTCTGCTTCAGATCCGCTTACAGTTGAAGCAACTGTTTCTTCTGCTACTGTTTCACTTACTACTGGAGTTTCTTCCTCTACCTCTGTAGTTTCTGCCACTGTGGCTGAAACAGTTTCGTCTTGGGCAGCTGGAGCTTCATAAGTCGTTGAAGCTGTGGCTACTGGCGCTGCTGGACCGTCGATAACCAACTCTTGACCAACATAAATCAAATGAATGTTATCAATGTGGTTGTTTTCTGCCAATTTCTCAACAGTTGTGTTGTGAGTTTCAGCGATTTCTGAAAGTGTATCACCTTCTTTAACAGTGTAAGTTGATGATTCTTGAGCAGATACAAATGATGGAGCAAATACTGCAAACAAGGCAGCTACTCCTGCAAGAGTTGTTTTAATCTTTTTAGTTGTTGATTTCATATTTGAAAATTCTCCTTCTTTCTATAGTTCTATGATACCCTTTAAATATTACCGTTTCTTGACACTTTTATGTAGAAATATTACAAAATTATTTTTTATTTCCCTAAATAATGTGTTTTTTGTCATAAAAGATACTATTTTTATGCTATTTGTAGTGTAAAAAGGTTTTCATCCACAATTAAAGCCAAGACCTTCATTCTTTGATATAATAGAGATAAGAATTTTTATAAGGGGAAACTGATGAAATCACTTCGTTTTCAATCTGTCTTTGATATCATCGGACCAGTTATGATTGGCCCATCTAGTAGCCATACCGCTGGTGCTGTTCGTATTGGGAAGATTGTCTCTTCCATTTTTGATGATACTCCGACAGAAGTCGAATTCCAACTTTTTAACTCATTTGCCAAGACCTATCGTGGTCACGGAACAGACCTAGCCCTTGTTGCAGGTATTTTGGGCATGGATACAGATGATCCTGAGATCCCAAACAGCCTGGAAATTGCCCACAAACGTGGCATCAAGATTGTCTGGACCATTCAGAAAGACAGTAATGCTCCTCATCCAAACACCACTAAAATTACCGTCAAAAATGCTCATAAGACCATCAGTGTGACTGGTATTTCTATCGGTGGAGGAAATATTCAGGTAACCGAACTCAATGGCTTTGCCGTCTCTCTCAATATGAATACACCGACTATCATCATCGTTCATCAAGATATTCCAGGTATGATTGCCCTCGTAACAGAAGCCCTTTCACGCTATGGTATCAATATTGCCCAGATGAATGTTACTCGTGAAAAAGCTGGTGAAAAAGCCATTATGATTATCGAAGTTGACAGTCGCAACTGTGATGAGGCCATCGAAGAAATTCGAAAAATCCCTCATCTCCACAATGTCAATTTCTTTAAATAGGAGGAAACATGTTTTATTCTATTAAAGAATTGGTCGAGCAGGCAGAACTGGACTTTCAAGGAAATGTCGCAGAACTCATGATTACAACAGAGTTTGAATTGACTGGTCGCGAACGTGAAGAAGTCCTCCTTCTCATGGAACGCAATCTGGAAGTCATGAAAGCCTCTGTCCAACTTGGCCTCAATGAAAATAAATCTCGTAGTGGCCTGACAGGTGGAGATGCTGCCAAATTGGACCACTACATCAAAAACGGAAAAACTCTGTCAGATTACACGATTCTCTCTGCTGCCCGAAATGCCATTGCAGTCAATGAACACAATGCTAAAATGGGCTTGGTTTGTGCCACTCCGACCGCAGGAAGTGCTGGCTGTCTGCCCTCAGTTCTAACAGCTGCTATTGAAAAATTAGACCTCAGCCACGAACAACAGCTGGATTTCCTCTTTGCTGCCGGTGCCTTTGGACTAGTCATCGCAAACAATGCCTCTATCTCAGGTGCTGAAGGTGGCTGTCAGGCCGAGGTTGGTTCGGCCTCTGCTATGAGTGCTGCAGCCTTGACTCTAGCTGCAGGCGGAACACCTTATCAGGCCAGCCAGGCCATTGCCTTTGTCATTAAAAATATGCTGGGCCTCATCTGTGACCCTGTTGCCGGCTTAGTTGAAGTTCCCTGTGTTAAACGCAATGCCATGGGAGCTAGCTTTGCCTTCATCGCAGCAGACATGGCCTTGGCAGGTATCGAATCTAAAATCCCTGTGGATGAAGTTATCGATGCCATGTATCAAGTAGGAGCAAGCATGCCAACTGCCTTTCGTGAAACAGCTGAAGGTGGACTCGCTGCCACCCCTACTGGTCGTCGCTTACAAAAAGAAATTTTCGGAGAATAAGCTTATCAAATAGGAGAAACCATGACCTCTATCACAGCTATCTTTTTCGATCTGGATGGAACCCTCGTTGACAGTTCTATCGGGATTCACAATGCCTTTACTCATACTTTTAAGGAACTGGGGGTGCCTAGTCCTGATGCCAAAACGATTCGTAGTTTTATGGGACCGCCCCTTGAAAGTAGTTTTGCGACTTGCCTTCCCAAAGACCAAATTTCTGAGGCTGTCCAGATATACCGTTCTTACTACAAGGCAAAAGGCATCCATGAAGCTCAACTCTTTCCTCAAATTATAGACTTGCTTAAGGAGTTATCTAGCAATTACCCTCTTTATATCACCACTACAAAGAATACTCCAACCGCTCAAGACATGACAAAAAACTTGGGAATCTATCATTTCTTTGATGGCATTTATGGTTCCAGCCCTGAAGCACCCCATAAGGCAGACGTTATTCGCCAAACCTTGCAGACACATCAACTAGCACCTGAACAAGCCATCATCATTGGAGATACCAAGTTTGATATGCTGGGAGCTCAAGAAACAGGCATTCAGAAATTAGCCGTCACTTGGGGATTTGGAGAGCAAGCAGACTTGCTAAACTATCAACCTGATTATATCGCCCACAAACCCTTAGAAGTTTTGGAGTATTTTCAATAACATAGACTGGGCGACAACTCTATTTCAGAAGAAAATGAAGTAAATCTATACATAACAAAACGCATATTATCAAGACCACTTTTAAAGTCCTGATAATATGCGTTTTGCTTTTTTTATTCAACGTGGGTGGTTTGATTGGCAAAGGCGATAATGGCTTGCTTCAACTCATCTCCACTAAGAGTGCGAAACTCTTCAATTTTTTGGTCGATAGCTTCTAGAGGCATGACATTAACCTTACCAACGAAAATCTTATCCATAACCTGATTATCAACTAATTCGGTCGAAACCAAGAGTTCTTCGTAAAGTTTTTCGCCTGGACGGATTCCAACTTCAACAATTGGAATTTCGCTCTCAGTGTGTCCACTTAGAAGGACCATTTTCTTAGCCAAGTCATAAATCTTGACTGGTTTGCCCATATCAAGGATAAAGACTTCTCCATCTTTAGCATAAGCACCAGCATGGATAACCAAACGGCTAGCTTCTGGAATGGTCATAAAGTAACGGGTCATGCGGAAGTCTGTCACCGTTACAGGACCACCTTCAGCAATCTGACGCTCAAAGACTGGAATGACACTGCCACGACTACCAAGAACATTCCCAAAACGAACCGCACAGTAGGTCGATTGGCTACGTTGGTTAAATCCAGTGACAATCAACTCAGCCACGCGCTTGGTTGCTCCCATAACATTTGGTGGATTAACCGCCTTATCTGTCGAAATCATAACCATCTTAGGTACTTTGGCTTCATCAACAGCCTTAGCAACATTGTAAGTTCCACGAATATTGTTTTTGAAGGCTTCTTTTGGATTGCGCTCCATCATAGGAACATGCTTGTGGGCTGCCGCATGATAAACAATAGCTGGCTTGTACTGTTCAAAGACTTGCAACAGACGGTCATAGTCTTGAATGTCCGCAATCACAGGTACATAATCAATCCCTTGGAACTTACGAATCAATTCATGATACACAAGGTAGATTGAATTTTCCCCGTGACCGAGCAAGACGATACGTTCAGGATTGAAACGGCTAACTTGGCGACAGATTTCAGAACCGATTGAGCCACCAGCACCTGTAACCAAGATAGTTTTTCCAGTAAGTTCTGCGCCCAGACGCGATTCGTCAAGACGAATTTCCTGACGGCCCAAAAGGTCTGTAATATCAATTTTTTGGAAGCCAGTACCTGCTTGGTGAAGTCCCTGAACAACGGTTTCAACCTTAGGCATCTTGTAACATTTGACACCCAGCTTATTACACATCTGCAAGATACGCTCATATTCTGACGGGTCAAGCGACGGAATCGCAACGATAACACGCTCGATTTGATGGCGTTTGGCTAATTCAGGCAATTCATCATATGAACCCAAAACAGGAATCCCACCAAGTTTTTGTCCCTTTTTCTTCGCATCCTTATCCAAAATACCAACAAGTTCCAAATCACTGGTTGGATGTTGGTAACTATCCATAAAGAGGGCTCCGCCATCACCAGCACCAATCAAGAAGGTTCGACGGTGTTCCCCATCACCACTTCCTTTTTTGCGTCTAGAGTAGATTAACTGCCAAGTAATCCGTGGCAATAAAATCAAGAAGGTACTCAACAAGATAAAGAGAATAATGAAACGGATGGAGAAGAGTGGCAAGAAGGCATAGCAGATACTATATGACAAGACACTGCTGGCAGTCACACCAAAAAAGATTTTCATGAAATCCGTAATCTTGCTGTAACGACTGATACTAGCGTTCAATCCCCAAAATCCAATCATCAATTGATAGAACAGGAAGGCCAAACTCGTATAGATGATGTAGTCAACAGGTGCTGGATTAATCAAGCCGTAGAATAAGATATAAGATACAATGATGGAAACCACCATACTCAAAATATCAAATATTCCCCAGAAAACCTGCTTTTGTTGTTTATTTAAAATTTCCACCAGATCAATCACATAATCTGTGAGTTTTTTATTCATAGAAATTTACTCCTCCTTAAAAGAGTTTTACTATATTGTTATTGTAGCACATTTTAATTTATTTGGCTTATTTTTCCAAATAAATTACTGTTCCCTTGTACTCTTTCTTCCATTTAAATCCTCTAATTAAACCTACAACCGTTCCAAGGCCATAAGCAAAGTGAATGGAAAATAAAAGAAAGGGCATCACAATTAGAAATCCATTTTTATGTTTTAATAAAGTCAGCAAAGTGAGTAATGACAAAAGTAGAAAATAAGCACCTAATAGTAAAGTTATGAATACAAATGTGATCGGTAACAATGCTAGACTAAACACAAGACTCAAAACAAATAAACAAGGAACATAGTGAAATAATGATAAACACTTAGGCTGAACATGACTTGTCAAGCCAATCCACAAACCATTTGAATACTTTTGATGCAGCATTTTCTTGAATGTTGGTCGAATATACTGATAAGATAGAATACTTGGGCTATAGCGGATTTTATAACCATGTTCTCGAACTCTATAATGAATATCATTATCTTCAGTTCGGCCAAGTTGCTCATTTACTAAACCAACCTTCTGGAAAACCTCTCGTTTATACATCCCATGAAAAATAGAAGAAACATATCTATCCTCGGAACTATTTCGATAATTGGCAATGCTACTGCCAAACATATTTTCCTCAACAAGATGCAAGGTCTCTGCCCATTTTCCCTTTCCTTCAACAATCGTCGGTCTAGGTCCCCCACAGACAGATTCACCTTGTTGAATAACAGCCACATTATTCATTACAAAACTCTCAGTAACTTTTGAATGAGCATCAATTTTTAAAATAAGGTCCCCTACAGAATGTTTAACTCCCAGGTTAAAACCACTAGCTTGATTTTTCTTAGGATTGTTATACAATCTAATTGAGTTAAACTCTGTGTCTTCTTTTATAAATTGCTGAATGATGGCTGTTGTCCCATCTGTAGACATAGCATTTATAAATAGAATTTCAATATTTTCTTTAGGATAGGTTTGATTTTTTAAGTCGTCAATTAGACCAGGCAGGTATTTTTCTTCATTGTATGCACTGATTACAATGGATACGAGAAGACTTTCAACATTTTGAGTCACTACTACTCTCCTGAATTTTTCCTTCCACTATTTTATCATAATTTTCAAGACTTTCCCATTTTTATCTTGAAAGCCCAAAACCTTACTTGACATTATAGGGAAAAAGCCTTAAAATAAGCTGTTATTAAAATCAGCTAGGAGAGGTGTTATATGAAAAAGCAATCACTCTTTTTTGTTCCAGGTATTATACTAATTGGTGTTTCCTTGCGAACTCCTTTTACTGTTTTACCCATTATTTTGGGAGATATTTCGCAAGGACTGGGAGTAGAAGTTAGTTCACTTGGTGTCTTGACCAGCCTTCCCCTCCTCATGTTTACTCTCTTCTCGCTATTTTCTACCCGACTGGCTCAGAAAATTGGCTTGGAGCATCTCTTCACCTACAGCCTTTTTTTCTTGACCATCGGTTCTCTCATTCGACTAATCAATCTGCCCCTACTCTATCTAGGAACCTTGATGGTTGGGGCAAGTATCGCAGTCATCAATGTTCTGCTTCCTAGTCTTATCCAAGCCAATCAACCAAAGAAAATTGGTTTTCTGACCACCTTATATGTAACTTCTATGGGGGTTGCGACGGCTCTGGCTTCCTATCTAGCCGTGCCTATTACACAAGCAAGCTCTTGGAAAGGACTTATCATCCTCCTCACCCTGCTCTGCCTAGCAACTTTTTTGGTCTGGCTGCCTAATCACCGCTATAATCACAGACTGGCTCCGCAAACCAAACAAAAAAGCAAAGCAAAGGTCATGCATAATAAACAGGTCTGGGCAGTGATTGTCTTTGCAGGTTTTCAATCCTTGCTCTTTTACACCGCTATGACCTGGCTACCTACCATGGCTATCCACGCAGGCCTATCCAGTCACGAAGCTGGCTTGTTGACATCTATCTTCTCTCTGATTAGCATTCCTTTTTCAATGACCATCCCAAGCCTGACAACCAGCTTGTCAACTCGCAACCGTCAGCTCATGCTCACTTTGGTTTCACTAGCTGGTGTGGTCGGCATTTCCATGCTCTTCTTCCCAGTCGGTAATTTCTTTTACTGGCTTGCCATCCATCTCCTCATCGGAACCGCAACCAGCGCCCTCTTCCCTTATCTCATGGTCAACTTTTCACTCAAGACAAGCGCCCCTGAAAAGACAGCCCAATTGTCCGGCCTATCTCAAACAGGAGGCTATATCTTAGCAGCCTTTGGGCCGACTCTCTTTGGATACAGTTTTGACCTTTTCCACTCTTGGGTGCCAGCTGTAGCAGCCCTCTTGCTCGTCGATATCCTGATGACTGTGGCCCTCTTTACAGTGGACAGAGCTGATCAAATCCTCTAAACTTCTAGTTTTGGCTAGAAGTTTTTTATATATAAAAATTTTATACACTTCTCTTGACAGGGCTTTCTTTTAGATGTACAATGTATGTGTAGAAAAATTATATATAAAAATCTTACACATTAGAAAAGGAGGTTTCCCATGTACTTTCCAACATCCTCTGCCTTGATTGAATTTCTCATCTTGGCCGTACTGGAAAAAGGGGATTCTTATGGTTATGAGATTAGCCAAACCATTAAGCTGATCGCTAATATCAAAGAATCTACACTCTATCCCATTCTCAAAAAATTGGAAGGCAATAGCTTTCTGACAACCTATTCTAGAGAGTTCCAAGGTCGCATGCGCAAATACTACTCCTTGACAAACGGTGGTATAGAGCAGCTCTTGACCCTAAAAGATGAATGGACACTCTATACAGACACCATCAATGGCATCATAGAAGGGAGTATCCGCCATGACAAGAACTGAATACCTGACTCAGCTAGAACTCTATCTCAAAAAACTGCCTCAGGCTGACCAAATTGAAGCCATGGACTATTTCAGGGAACTCTTTGACGATGCTGGAGTCGAAGGAGAGGAAGAACTCATCGCTAGCTTAGGAACTCCCAAAGAAGCAGCTCACGAAGTTCTCTCTAATCTTCTCGATAAAAAAATCAATGAAGCACCCGCTCAAAAAAATAACCGACAAATTTTGCATATCGCCTTGTTAGCCCTCCTTGCAGCACCCATCGGTATTCCTCTGGGAATCGCCATCCTCGTGTCCCTGTTCGCAATCTTTGTGGCAGCCTTGACTGTCATTCTAGCTTTCTTTGCGGTTTCCATACTTGGTATCATCGGCGGATTCCTATTTTTAGTTGAAAGTTTCACTGTCTTAGCCCAAGCTAAATCAGCCTTTATCTTGATTTTTGGTTCTGGTTTACTAGCCATCGGTGCTTCTTCGCTGGTCTTACTAGGCATTTCCTATGTAGCTCGCTTCTTCGGCCTACTCATTGTTCGCCTGGTGCAATTTGTTCTCAAAAAAGGAAAGAGAGGTGACCAACATGCGTAAATTGACAAAAGGATTTCTCATTTTTGGTGTGGTGACTACCATTATCGGCTTTATCCTGCTCTTTGTAGGGATCCAATCTGACGGGATTAAGAGTCTGCTTGCCATGTCCAAGGAGCCTGTCTATGATAGTCGGATGGAAGAGTTGACCTTTGGCAAGGAAGTCGAAAACCTAGAAATTACTCTCCATCAACACGCGCTGACCATCACAGACTCTTTCGATGATCAAATCCACATTTCTTACCATCCATCTCTTTCTGCTCACCATGATCTTATCACCAATCAGAACGATAGAACTCTGAGTCTCACTGATAAGAAACTGTCTGAAAGTCCATTTATCTCTTCTGGAATTGATGGGATTCTCCATATTGTAAGTAGTTCATCTAATCGTTTTAATGATGTCATCATCGGACTACCGAAAGGGAGAACTCTAAAAGGGATCAACATCTCAGCCAATCGCGGACAAACCACCATCATAAATGCTAGCCTTGAAAATGCGACCCTCAATACAAACAGCTATATCCTCCGAATTGAAGGAAGTCGTATCAAAAACAGTAAACTCACAACGCCCAATATCGTTAATATCTTTGATACAGATCTTACAGATAGTCAGCTAGAATCAACAGAACATCACGTCCACGCTGAAAATATCCAAGTTCACGGCAAGGTAGAATTAACTTCTAAAGACCATCTCTCAATCACTCTGACGCAAAAAGAAAGCCAACGAATTAATTGGGACATCTCAAGTAACTATGGTTCTATCTTACAAGCAACAAGAGAAAAACCTGGATCAAAATACACAGAATTAAGTAACCCTTACAAAACTGAAAAAGCTGATGTCAAGGATCAACTCATTGCGAGAGCTGATGATGATATCACTCTAGTATCCATACCAAACAGGCGTTGACAAAAGCGCTTACATTTGCTACTATGGAAGCATATTTATCTAACTAAAAAGGAGGTTCTACCATGAAACAAGAATGGTTTGAAAGTAATGATTTTGTAAAAACAACAAGCAAGAACAAACCTGAAGAGCAAGCTCAAGAGGTTGCAGACAAGGCTGAAGAAACGATAGCCGATCTCGATAAACCAATTGAAAAAAATACTCAAGTAGAGGAGGAAGTCTCTCAAGCTAAAGTCGAACTGGAAAGCCAGCAAGAAGAGAAAATTGAAACGCCTGAAAACGGTGAAGCGAGAACAGAAATAGAAGAAAAGAAAGCATTAGATTCTGCTGAGGAAGAGCAAGACCTTTCTAAAGAAACAGAAAAAGTCACTATAGCTGAAGAGAGTCAAGAAGCACTTCCTCAGCAAAAACCAACCACGAAAGAGCCCCTTCTTATCAGTCAATCCTTAGAAAGTCCCTATATCCCCGACCAAACTCTAAAATCTACGGATAAATGGAAAGAGCAAGCGCTTGATTTTTGGTCTTGGCTAGTGGAAGCAATCAAATCTCCTACAAGCATGCTTGAAACAAGTAGCACACACAGTTACACAGCCTTTCTCTTGCTCATTCTGTTTTCTGCATCTTCCTTTTTCTTTAGTATCTACCACATCAAACATGCTTACTATGGACATATAGCAACTATGCATAATCACTTCCCTGAACAATTTGCTTCATTAAATCTCTTTTCGATTATCTCTATCCTAGTAGCAACAACACTCTTCTTCTTTTCATTCCTCTTGGGTAGTTTCGTTGTGAGACGATTTATCCACCAAGAAAAAGACTGGACGCTAGAAAAGGTTCTCCAACAATATAGTCAACTCTTGGCAATTCCAATCTTCCTCACTGCTATTGCTAGTTTCTTTGCCTTCTTTGACAGCCTGCGATTTACAGCCCTTTTGTGTGTGATTAGCATTGGAATCATTTTGCTTGCTAGTCTCCATATCATTACAAGACCAAGTCAAGCAAGTGAAACCGACTCCTTCTATCAGTTATTCTTGTCTGTCCTTGTGAACGGAGTCATTATCCTCCTCTTCTTTGTAGCTGAAGTGGCACTGATTGGGGATTATCTTCGTATCTTGGCCTTTCTTTAAACTTCAATCCTGTCATCCATGGCAGGATTTTTTATATACCAAAAAAGCAAGTCGATTGACCTGCTTCTACTTTACTTTTCTTGTGCTAATGTTTTAAAATCTTGTCCTAGGATGGGTTGCACTTCTAATTGATTGGCATCTAGTTGGTGGTAAGATGCTGATGGTAGTGACTCTAGGAATTTTGCATAGTCCAAGCGGGCAATGGCTTCATAGTCTTCTGGTTTAGAGCCGTCTCCTGTGATTTGAACCAAGTCAATCTCCCACTGCACTTCCTTATCCACCAATTGCTCAATATAGGCTGCAGGAACAAATGGTTCTCTCGGTAAAACAGTCTTGACGCCTTGAGCTAGATGATAAACACCGTGCACTTGGCCTTCTCCATCCTGATAGAAGGAAACTCTTGCAAAGTAGGCATCTGTCTCTTGAACCGCACGCACACGCGCTTCAAACTGTGCTAATCCATCTTCCTCTAAAAAACTTTTCAAGTCCTCATGACTAAAGAAAATAGGATTAAAAATTCCTTGGCAAATCGTAAAACGGGCTGCAGTGTCTGCCAGATGAGCTTGAATACCTGCTTGGAAATAAGCTTCAAAGTCAAAACCATTTAGCCCTTCAATCTCAGTTCCTGTATAAGCAATCAGAGCATCTAAAAATGATTTGATAATCTGCCAGTCTGTCTTCGTTAGTAGGTCAGGAAGATCGACACGATATGCCTTTTGATCATCAGCATAACTGACTTTAAAAAGAAATTGTGATTGCCCCACTATCGCACACTCGATATACTCGAGACGATTAAGAGGCTGACGGAGATAGACAGCATCATAGCTATGTGACTCCAAACCATCTACCAAGGCCAAGACGGACTTGGCAGTCAAAATCTCTTGTTCTCCTAAAATGCTCTGTTTATTTGGAATAAAAAATGTTTTCGTCATAACTGGACTCCTTTGAAATCGTTTACATATAGTATACCTTATTTTTCTGAAAGATACAGAAACAAACTTTAGATTTTTGAGTAAAAAGCATAGAAAAACAGCCCCTAAGGACTGTTTGATATTATACTGTAGCTGCTTGATCCAAGCTTTCACCGATAGCGGCTAGGCGCTCGACAACTTCAGCTTGTGTCAATTCATTTTCTGAAACATAGCGGTTACGTGGGTGAACACGGCACTCGTGTGAGCATCCACGAAGGTACTTGTCTTCATTTTCTTCTGATGTCAAGATACGACGGTTACAGAATGGATTTCCACAGTTGACATAACGTTCACATGGTGTTCCATCAAACCAGTCTTTCCCTACGATGGTTGGGTTGACATGGTTAACATCCACGGCAATACGCTCGTCAAAGACGTACATTTTCCCATCCCAAAGCTCACCTTGGACTTCTGGATCTTTACCGTAAGTTGCGATTCCTCCGTGCAATTGGCCAACATCTTTGTAACCTTCACGGACCATCCAACCTGAGAATTTCTCACAGCGAACGCCACCTGTACAGTAAACCACGACACGTTTGTCCATGAATTTTTCCTTGTTATCACGGACCCATTGTGGCAACTCACGGAAGTTGCGGATATCTGGGCGGATAGCCCCACGGAAATGTCCTAGATCATACTCGTAATCGTTACGTGTGTCAAGGACAACTGTATCTTCGTCAAGAAGGGCTTCTTTGAACTCTTTTGGAGACAAGTAGGCACCTGTTGTTTCAAGTGGGTTGATGTCGTTGTCAAAGTCGTTGTCTTCCAAACCAAGGTGGACAATCTCTTTCTTGTAGCGAACAAACATCTTCTTGAAGGCTTGTTCACTTTCTTCGTCAATCTTGAACCAGAGGTCTTCCATGCCTGGGAGGCTGTGAACATAGTCCATGTATTTTTGAGTTGTTTCGTAGTCACCTGAAACTGTTCCGTTAATTCCCTCGTCAGCGACTAGGATACGGCCTTTAAGGCCGATTGATTTACAGAAAGCCAAGTGGTCTGCAGCAAATTGCTCTGCATTTTCAATTGGAGTATAAAGGTAGTAAAGTAAGACACGAATATCTTTTGCCATAAGATTTGTTCTCTTTTCTATTCTTAAATTTTCAGAATTTTTCATCTAACTATACTAGTATACCTGCTTGAGAAAGCGAATGCAATTTATTTGACTGGAAATTGTAGAAAGGTGCTTATCCCTGCACTTCATCAGTGGCCATAGCGAATGGCAGATAATTCTCTCAATTTTTTGATCTGCCTAGCTTGATTTTCTGATAACATCAGCTTATTATCAATCAACACACGTGAGACATCAACATTCATTTGGTTCAATATAAATGGAGTAGAGGTCCCATCGTCCTCTAATCGTCTTTTATAACTCACTAACTGATTTTTCAAAGGAGTCAGTTGAGGCGTATCCTTTATATCTTCCAATAGATGATTTATGATCGACATGGCTTCACAACGCCGTTCACTTCCTCCTGCAAACCATTTTAATATGTCATTCTCATTTTCCTCCTTAAATTGAAAAACTATCATTCCTAACTCTCATACCAATATTTTACCCAAATACCCTCTGTAAAAAAGTCAGCAAAAATGGTAATGTCGCGAAAATATTATTAATCAGATGCACCGCATAGGAAGGATAAATGCTCTTGGTATAGCGGGTCAAACTAGCAAAGATGATGCCAGATGTTGCAAAGACGAAGATATCTAACAAACTAGGCAGGCTTGAAAAACGAGGAAGAGCAAATAAAATTGACGGAAGAAGCAAATCAAGACCAAATCTCGAATGCTTAAAAAAGGCGTGTTGCAGTAATCCTCTATAGATTAGCTCTTCCATAAGTGGAGTCAGAAAGAACAAAGTTATATAGATACCTAGCTCAGCAAAGTTGGTCCCACTATAACCGATCAATACAGCCCAACCTTCAGCAGTTGACTGAACATGTTTAGCTGTCTGAACGTTAAAAGAGATCTGGAGCACTAGCACTAATACTGTCAAAATCGAATACCAAAGCCATTTTTTTCTCGGAATGCGAAAGAGATAGCCGTGCCCTGTCTTAACCAGAATCCAAATCATGACCCCACTAAATAGCAGACTCAAGAGATTTTGAATCCAGACGAAATTGCCAATCTGGGAAGAAAATTGCCAATAATTTTGAACAATAAGCGTCAGCTGAGAAAGACCAAATACGAAAAATAGGTAAGACAAGACTGCACTTATTTTGAATAGAAGTTGATACTTTTTCATATGAACCCTCCTTTGTAAACTCGGAACATCTCTAATATAAGCCATAATTTCCTAAATCCTTACTCTAAATCCTAAATGGTGCTTGAGATTTCCTAAATGGTTACAATAAGGGAAATGAGGGAACAGGAATATCTATGTCTTTATTTCAAAAAATCACTGCCTTCCCCAGATAATCCTGAGGAAAACAGTGATTCAGTTTTTAGGAATTAGGAATGAATACACGAAATCAATTTAGCTGATTATTTTTTGTTTTTCAAGAATTCGTCGTATTGTTTTTGCATTTCGTTCAATACTTTTTCGTAGGCACCTTCAGATTTCAATTTTTCCATCAATTCTGGAATAGCTTTGTCTGGGTCTACAGTACCAGTGTTGATAGCTGTATCGAATTGTTGCATTGTGTTAGAGATAGCTGAGATTTCAGATTTCACATTGTCAGTGTTAAAGATGAATCCAAGTGCTGGAGATTCTTTAGCTTCAGCCAATTGTTTCTTAGAATCTTCGATTTGTTGGTCTGTAACGTTTTCGTTGATGTAAAGAATCCAGTTGTTACCAGTGTTCCATCCACCCATGTGAGTGTTTCCTTTGTAGCCATCAAGAACTTTAACACGGTTTTCTTTACCTGCAATTTTTTCCCAGTTCTTGCCTTCTGGACCGTATACAAGACCGTTCAAGAGTTCTGGGTTAGTGTTCAAGAGGTTCAACACTTCCATTGATTTTTCTTTGTTCTTAGAGTTGTTTGAGATAACAAAGTTAGCAACTTGTGTTGTTTGGTTTTTCTTGATGAAGTTAGTGATTGGTTTGATTTGGATATCTTTGTTTGCAACACGTGAAAGCAAGCTATTACCGTAGTCAGCTGGTCCTACTGTTTCTTCACGAACGAACCAAGTATCTTGTTGAAGGTCAAATGAAGTATCGCTTGTTGCTACGTCTTTTGGAATGTATCCAGCTTCATAGAATTTGTGAAGAGTCTTCAAGTGTTCTTTAAAGCGAGGCACTTCGTAACGGTTTACGATCTTAGTAGTGTCCCCTTCAAGGTCGATAACAAATGGAAGTCCATTTGGAACTGGGTAGTCAAAGTTATCAGATGGGATGAAGTTCTTAGTAACCGCAAATGGCACTACATCTGGAGCTTTTTCTTTGATTTGTTTCAAGACTGGTTCAAGTGTTTCGTATGAAGTGACACCTGAAATATCGATACCGTATTTAGCAAGAAGAGTTCCGTTGAAGGCGAAGTTTTGAGATGATGCAACGTTGGCTGCAACTGGAACTGCGTAAATTTTACCGTTAATGCTGTTACCTTTGATGTAAGCTGGGTCAAGTGCTTTATAAAGCTCTGCCCCTTCTTTCTTATACAAATCAGTCAAGTCAGCATAAGCACCTTTTTGAGCATTTACAACATAGTTAGATGCAAAGGCGATATCGTAGTTTTCACCAGATGATGTGATAACTGACATTTTCTTATCATAGTCACCCCATCCAAGATATTGGATATCCAATTTAGCACCAACTTTTTCACCGATGATTTTGTTAGCATTTTCTAGCAATTCATCTAAGTTATCTGGTTTGTCACCGATTTGGTACATTTTGATAACAGTCTTATCACCTGAAGCTGAGTCAGCAGCTTTCTTGTTACCTGAAAGGTTTCCACAAGCAGCGAGACCAGCAGCCAAAGCGACTACACTAGCAGATGCAAAAGCATATTTTTTCCAGTTTTTCATGACAAAAACTCCTTTTTTTATTTTTAAACTTATAAACAATGTAATGATTTTATACTCAATGAAAATCAAAGAGCAAACTAGGAAACTAACCGCAGGTTGCTCAAAACACTGTTTTGAGGTTGCAGATAGAACTGACGGAGTCAGTAACATCTATACGGCAAGGCGACGTTGACGCGGTTTGAAGAGATTTTCGAAGAGTATTAACTTCACTCAAGGGAAGTTGGGAACTGAGAAATGTTCTTTCTCAATAAGCACTATTCTTTCACACCACCGATAGTCAAACCTTTTACAAAGTAGCGTTGGAAGAATGGATACAAAATCGCGATTGGAAGGGTTGCTACCACAACCATGGCCATACGGCCTGTTTCTTTCGGTAGAGCAACTCCCAGTTGACCAGACAGGCCGACTGCTTTGGCGATGTAGTCCATATTTTGTTGGATTTGCATGAGCAAATATTGCAATGGATACAAGTTGTCACTCTTGATGTAAAGAAGGGCGTTGAACCAGTCATTCCAGAAACCAAGAGCTGTCAAGAGCGTGATGGTTGCGATACCTGGTAGTGACAATGGCAAACAGATTTGGAAGAAGATCCGGGCTTCACTGGCACCATCGATACGAGCAGATTCTAGAATAGCTTCTGGAATGGTCTTCTTAAAGAAGGAACGCATCAAGATGATGTTAAATGGTGAGAGAAGCATTGGAACAATCAAGGCCCAAACTGTATCACCAAGTTGAAGCAAACGAGTGACCACGATATAGCCTGGTACCAAACCAGCATTGAACAACATACTAAGAAGGGCAAAGATCGTAAAGAATCTGCGATACTTAAAGGTTGTCCGTGAAATGGCGTAAGCATAAGTTGTTGTGATAAAAACGTTTGTGATAGTCCCCACCACTGTTACAAAGACTGAGATGAAGAGGGCTTGGAGGATTTTATCCTTAAACTGTGCCAAAAATTCAAAACCGTCTAATCCAAATTGGGATGGGAAGAAGCTATATCCATTTTGAAGGATACTCTTTTCATCTGTCACCGAAATAACAATAACGAATACGAAGGGTAGGATACAAGAGAGGGCGATCAAACCAGAAATGGTACTGAAGAAGATATCTGCTTTCTTACTGAAGGAGTGAATGCCGACATTATCAATTTTTTCTTTTTTAATTTTCTTTTCTGCCATATTCTCCTCCTTTCTAGAACAAGGCTGAGTTTGGATCAACTCGTCTTGCAAGTAAGTTTGATAGGATAACCAAAAGCAAACCGACTACTGATTGGTAGAGACCTGCCGCTGAAGCCATCCCGATATCCGCTGTCTGGGTCAAACCATTATAAACATATACGTCCAAGACGTTGGTTACGTTATAAAGCTGACCAGCATTATGGGGGATTTGGTAGAAGAGACCGAAGTCTGCACGGAAGATATTTCCTACTGCCAGGATAGTCAATACGGTTACCAACGGTGTTAACTGTGGAATGGTTACATTGCGAATTCGTTGCCATTTGCTGGCCCCATCCACTGTCGCTGCTTCGTAGTAGGTTGGATCAATTCCCATGATTGTCGCATAGTACATGACACTGCTATATCCAAAGCCTTTCCAAATACCTAGGAAAAGTAGGAGATATGGCCAGATGCCCAAGTCAGCGTAGAAATTGATTTCTTTGAGACCAAGAGTTTCCAATAAATGGTTGAACACCCCTTTATCAATGTTTAGGAAGGCATCTGTAAAGAAACTGATGATAACCCAAGACAAGAAGTAAGGGAACAACATGGAAGTTTGGAAGATCTTAACCATTCTCTTAGAACGGAGTTCACTGAGGATGATGGCAATTCCTACAGATACAATCAAACCAATAAAGATAAAGCCAAGATTGTAGAGGACAGTATTTCGTGTGATAATAAAGGCGTCTCTTGAACTAAATAAGAATCTGAAATTATCTAGTCCGACCCATTTACTATTCATGATACTATCTATGAAACCATTACTGGTCATGTGGTAGTCTTTGAAGGCAACCACGTTCCCAAATACTGGAATGTAGAAGAATAGAATCAACCAGAGTGCCCCTGGTAAAACCATCAAGAGAAAGATCCAGTTGTCTCTCAAGGTCTTTGAAAACTTATTCATAATTTCCTCCCTTTTTATTTTGATATCCATCTAAAAATTCCTTTTTAGACTTTTGATAACGATTACATTATTAGTATACTCCTATTTGCAGGTTAGGTTAAACTACTAATTATAGAAAAAACTCCACAAATTATTTTATGTGGAGTACTTTTGAAGAAAGGGATGTTTCACGCGAAACACCCTGCGCCAAGCAAGGTGTTCTTGTTTTTAAGTTGTATAAATCGTCGAAGCTGTCGCAATAGTATGCCACTGGTTGGCTGTTGTGGCTGCGAAGCCCTTGTCTGCATAGAAGTCGTTAAATGGCAGAATTTCTACTTCCAGCTCATCGATGCGGTCAAGCTGGCCAGCCAGATAAGCCTCGATACGGCTTTCTGCTCGCTTGATGCGTTGCAAGAGTCCGCCCATGCGGATATCGACCGTATCCAAGCCAAAGACCTTGTTTTCTTTCAGCCATTGGTGGCTAAAGAGGGCATGGAAGTGTTCGATCGCGCTTCTGAGTTCTGGTAATTCTTGTCTGGCGATTTCTTGCAGACTTTCTTTATCATCCGCTTGATAGGCCTGACGAATACGTCGTCCCACATCCACTTTGCTACTTAAAATTCGGTTCAACTGAGCCTGAGTTTCAAAGAGGTAAGCATAGTTGCCAGCTTTTTCTTTAATGTCAGCAAGCGTCTCAGCAGCCTGAGCGAAGTGTGGCTTGTCCTGTTCAGGTGTCATGTGTCGGTCAAGGAGCGGACAGAGAATATCCTGATAAAAGACATAGCGGTTGGGATTGATGCCACTGAGATTGCCTGGTAGGTCTGGTAAAAGGTTGGCAAGGTCAATCTGCATAAAATCCTCAACCGATAGACCAGTATTGGTCTTGAAGTGAGCAGACAGTCGGTCTAGGTCATTGCGATAGCTGAGTTCTGCCCAGATTTGCAAGCTTGGTAGGATAGAAAACTGAGCGGTCTCACCACCATTGTCCCCCCAACCCGTCACGATGACTTCTTTGATATCATTGACACGGCAGGCTTTATTGGCTTCAAGAGCAATGAGACGGCTGAAATGGTTGTTGGGTGTGAAACCAATCCACTTCCAAGCACCTCCTGCAAATGCAAGGTCATGGCTAATCTTGTGATGGTTGCGGAAGTTGCGATTGTATTTTTCCTCGCTATCCTGATAATAGTCCCAGTAAACCAAAGTCACTCGGTCTTTGAGGCGGTCTAGGTAGACACGCGTTTCTTCGGGAATTTCCACATCACGGTCGTACTGGCCATCTGCTGACATAAGTTTAAAGAACATATCGCTCCACATCTGGCAGTGGAAACCATATTTGTCAGCAATATCCAGTACGCGCTCCAAGTGTTGGCACATGAGGAGACTACGATCCACAACACCGTTGAGAATCAAGTAACGTCCCAAGCCAACCAAGTGGGCTTCGTCCATCCCGATATTGACCTTGCGAGTCTTCAGTTTAGATAGGGTAGCAAACATGCCATCAATCAGGTCATAAACCTTTTCTTCGCCGATGAGAAGAATATCCTCCACATCACGGAGCTCCTGGACTTCTTTGACACCCCATTTGACGAAGGCTGACAAGTGGGCCAAGGTCTGGATACAAGGCACAAAGGTCATGTCAAACTGCTGGGCATAGGCTTCGATTTCCTGCAATTCCTCAGCTGAGTAGGCTCCACGGAAATAGCCAAAGTAAGGCTGCCCTTCAATCTGGTAGGTGTCTTCCATGTAAAGTTCAAAGCTTGAGTAGCCCATGAGAGCCAAGACCTCAATCATCTGCTTGGCAGCAGCCACATTCAGCACTGCATTTCGAGAACAGTCTGCCATATAGGCTAAATCTTCATAAGCCGCCTGTTCCTCAATCTCTACCTTGTCACCTTCTGCTAGGGATGTTGCCAATAGGGACAAGGCTCGATAAAGTTGGTGGGGTTTGCGATAGGTTAGTTGATAGTGGCCACCCTCACCCTTGATAGAGATAGAGGCTTGGTCAGACTGAGCGACAGATACTTCCACATCTGGTAAAGAAATGTGCTTTTGAAGCAACTCTATAGCTTGCGCTTGTTTGTCACTAATTCCTGTAAATCTTACCATTGATTTTCCTCCTGTAGCCAGTTGACAAGGGCACCGTAGAGATTGGAATCTGCATGATAGGTGCAGGCTTGGATAACTGGTGCGACCGTGTATTCTTCGTAGGTCTCGACAAAGTCATCTACAGCCTTCTTGACACCTTGAATAAAATCTGGATTTTGACTGATAGAGCCTCCCAGACTAATGACATCTGGGTCGATGAGATACTGGATATTAAGCAAACCTTGCGCCAGATTACGGTTCATGCGCTCAATAGCTTCTTGGCAAAGAGCATTTCCTGCTTCGGCCTCTTGGTAAATCTTGCGACCGTCCCAGTCAGTCTGACCAGATTTTTCAATCACGTATCGCACCATATTACCAGTTGACGCTAGTTGCGACCAGTTGTTGAGCTTTTCAGCAGGGGCAAGGGTTGTCATGTAGCCAAATTCTCCACCCAGACCGTGGCGACCTCGATGAAGTCTACCATTGATAATCATGGCTCCGCCAATACCTGTCCCAATCACGACACAGGCTGCATTTTCAAGCTCTGGATGGGCTAGTAGTTCACTGAGTCCAACGCAGTTGGCATCATTTTCTAGATGGACAGGAATCTGATAAGAACTAAGCGCCTCATACCAAGAAAAGCCATGGATGTAGGGCACCGCACTGAAGCCATCAATCACACCTGTCTCTTGATTGACCGCGCCTGGAACGCTCATAGCAATCCCGCTGTAATCCTGTTCTGACAAGCGTTGATCTAGCCACGCTAGTAAATCCTCCAAGTTTTCAGGCGTTGGAATGCTTGTCTTATCTAGTATTTTCCCATCAGGAGTCAGACTGGCAAACTTAATCCCAGTCCCTCCGATATCAATCGTTGCAATAGTCATTGTTTTTACCATAAAAAGGGGCGAATCAGCAGTTAGTTCTTACCTTTTCGCCCCTCCTTTCTCTTTATGTTTACTTTTTGAAATTAAATTTCTTCTTTTTTGATGAATTCTGTACGAATCTCTTGTGGTGAAATGAGGCCTCTATGAACTGGGTATGGTCGTTCCAGTAGGTCCAGGAAGAGATGTTGACTTTCCGGTACACGTACATTTTCACTACACATATTGTAGTAACGAAGAACATAGCCTTCTTCATTTTCAGCTACCTTAAAGGCTGTTGGACAGATTTGCGGTATGCTGAGAACAGAATGGCTCAAGAGGCTACCAGTAGCGGCCACGCTTCCTTCCTGTCTAGCAAGCTGAAGGCTTGTAAATGGTGTCTGCAAAGCTTTAGCCCGACGATAGGCTGAGAAGCGTTCTTGGGCTTGGTGGCATTCAAGCGCAAACTCGACTTCAAACTCACGCAAGCATTGTGCTTCTGGTGTTGGGAAGTAACCCCAGTCACCTAGCTCACCTGACGCACGCAGAATGGTCACTGCAATAGTGTCGTCTCCAAGGATTTCGTATTCATTCAATCCCTTGTTGGATACAGTCACCCCTTTTTCATCGTCATACAGACTAACAAAGGCTTGTTGGTGTTGAGGATTTTCAGGATTTTCCCATGAAGCTGCTGGTTTGTTTGGTCGTGTCACCACCTCATAGATGCTTTCAGAATCATTGCTTGGACGCGTGTTATGAGTCTTGACCAAAAGACGGATACGGTGGTCTTTGGCAGTGTTGGTAAAGCGAGTCTTGCAACGAATTTGTGGATTGTCAACGAAGACAGTCAACTCAGTTTCCAGAGGAATGCTTGTCAATTCTTCTGAACGTCCAGCCTCACGCTTCATAAACTCGATGATACCTTTTTGCTCTTCTTCTAACTTTTCATCTGCACTGACAGGCACGGTCAATTCATGTTTGAGCAAAATCTTAGCGTAGCGAGCTGTGTTTTCCAAGACCTCGTAGCCCTTAAGCTCTGCATAGATTGGCTCTGTTCCTTTTGGTTGGAAATAGATATACTCGTTTCCGATGTCACCACGATCTTCGAAGCGGATAAAATCTTCATAGGCTTCGTGAGTTGTCTTATCATAGACTGTGATGTTGTCATCCACACTCACCGTTACAAATGGCGTATCAATCACTCCGTTTTGGTAAATACCGTCGCGGTGTTCTTGTTCTCCTTCCAGTAATTGGAAGGTTGTCCAAGAGAGAGGTGTTAGATGAACAGGGACTGTCACGCGCACTTGACGAGCAATACGAGCTTGGCGGAACTTGTCTTTTGGTAAATCGTACTCAAAATTAGCCCCAAGGTCTTCGATTTTAGCCTCTACAGGACGCCCATCCAAGTCCTCCACACGGTAACTTGGCAAGGTAAGAGCAGCCATCTTCTTGTAACCTTCTGTTGGGTGCAATTCCTTGAAATCACAAGTCGCAACATCAATCACTGTGCTGACAGTATCGACCTTATCATGCAGGCCTGTGTTAATGACAGTAAAGAGATAGTCACTTTGAGCCTTAGCCGTAGCAATTTTACCCTTCCACTCGTTAAGAAGATTGCTCTTAACAAAGTTTCCGACTTGATTGACCTTGGCAAAACGTGTCTCCATCTCGCGGTGAACTTCATCCACGCTACAGCCACAGATACTATCATGGGGCGCATTCTGCAAAAGTGTTTTCCAAGCATAGGTCAACTGGTCCTTGTGGTTGTGGCCCCCAGTGATAATTGTCAAGGGTTCTACAACTTGCTCTAGGAGGTTGCTATTTTCTTGGAAGGCTTGTTTGAGATAAATACGAGATGAAGAAGTGTTGGCAAGTGTGTACCAGCCGTCTGTTTCCTGACTGGTCAACTCACCTGTAACCGTTGATAATTGCTCTGGTAGGGCACTTTCCACGGCTTGGACATATTCATCAAAAGAACTATGAACAAAGGTTACATCTGGGAAGAGTTCATTTGCCACACGAATGGCCTCACTCAGATTTTTCTGCACAGGCTGATGGTCACAGCCGTTCATCATCAACCACTGGTTGGTTGAAGCATAGTCACGCACATCTGCCAGTTTTTGTTTCCAGAAGGTCAAGGCCTCGTCTTTATCAACAGGGATTTCATTCCCATTACTGTACCAGTTGGCAAAGAGGATACCGAGGACACGACTTCCGTCCGCACCCTGCCAGTACATTTCTGAAAACTGAGAAGTAAACTGCTCATCTTCGAGGACTTGGTTGTCAAATCCAATCGGCTTCACACCACGACCAAAAGCTGCCACATGAATGCCTGATTTTTGAAGAATTTGAGGCGCTTGTCCCATATTTCCAAAGGTATCTGGAAAGTAACCAATCTGGGTTGATTTGCCCCATTTTGCACATTCTGCTTGACCAATCAAGGTATTTCGGACATTGGCTTCACTTGAAATCAAATAATCATCTTGCAAGATGTAAAAAGGACCAATCTTCAATTTTCCTTCGTCAATGTAGCGTTGAACTTTGTCACGATTTTCAGGGCGAATCTCCAAGTAGTCGTCAAGGACAATGGTTTGACCATCCAAGTGGAAGCTCTTGAACTCAGGGTCATTTTCAAAGAGATCGAAGAGATTGTCAAATAATTCCACCAACTGCATACGGTGGCTTTCAAAAGGCAAGTACCACTCACGATCCCAGTGACTATGTGAGATAATATGTACGACAACATTTTCCATGAAGTAAAACCTCATTCTAAATTTAAATTTTTATTGTTAACGTTTTAAATGTAAATTTGTGATTCTTTCCAAGAATCAGTTGCGCTAAAGCGTGTTCCTTAGCGGATATCCAAGTAATCCAAGACCAATTCACAGAACATCATGTTGGCCCAAGAGAACCATTCACGAGAGTAGAGAGTTGGGTCATCTACGTGGAAGCTTTCATGCATAACACCTGTACCACCATCGCAAGAAACCAGCTGATCCAGCAAGAATTTTTTCTCTGCCTTATCTCTTGTTGTCAAACCTTGGATAGAAAGGGCGATTGGCCAGATATAGCGATAGAAGGTATGAGAACTTCCGAGACCGCTAGCGTATTCTCCTTGGTAGAAGTATGGATTTTCAGGGCTCAGAATGGTACGACGAGTGGCTTGATAAACTTCATCATCGACTGAACAGTAGCCCAGATAAGGCGTAGCCAACAAACTTGGTACGTTTGGATCATCCATGATGCTGGCATTTCCTAGACCATCCACTTCAAAGGCGTAAATCTTTTCACCCTTGCTATTAGTGGTGTAGGCGTAATTTTCAATGCCTTCTTGAATCTCAGACTGGAGACGCTTAGCATCAGCAATAATACTCTCGCTATCAGCTAGGTCTAGTTCTGCGAAGATCTCTTGCACATAACCCAAGACTACTACAGCAAACATATTTGACGGAATCAAGTAACTATACTGACAGCAATCATCACTCGGACGAAAGGCTGACCAAGTCATACCTGTCACTGCAAAATCAGGGCCAAAGCCATCATTTACCAAGGTGTCTTCCTTGCGGTCCGTATCTCGGACAAAACGATAAGGAGAGTTCTTGTGGTCTTGTTCCACCGTCCAAAGATGGAGAATTTCCTTAGTCGCTGCGACAAAAGTCTCATCAAACTGACTAGTCTCGCCAGTTTCTTTCCAGAGGAGATAAGCCAACTGCAAAGGATAGCAAAGCGAGTCCACCTCGTACTTGCGTTCCCAAATCCAGCCATTAAGGTCTGTATTGTCAGTCTCGTGGTGCCCCTTCCAGTTTTCCTCAATGTTAAAAGAGTTGGCATAAGGATCCTTGATTACCAAGGTCATCTGACGTTTGACCAAACCTGCAATGGTCTGACGCAGGAGGTCATCTCTTTTAGCCACATGCAGGTAGGGTCTGAGTTGGGCTGTCGAATCCCGAAGCCACATAGCAGGAATATCTCCTGTGAGCACAAAGGTTGAACCATCTTCTAGGATTTCAACCGTATTGTCCAAGGTGTCGGTGTAGCAACGCTCAAAGACATCCACCCACTCTGGATGGTCCTTAGCACGTTCTGCTACTTCATCTAGCCATTCTCTAACAATTTCTTTTGAATAAATCATCGTGCAGTATCCTCTTTCAAACAAGTTTCATTTTCAGTATATAGCTTTTGAGGCAGAAAATACATACACAAATGATAGTCATTTTTCTACAAAATAGTTATCTTTGAAACTCCTTTTCTAAAGGCCCTCTTTTTCTGATATAATGTAGAAAAACAGCTAAAGGAAAGACTATGAAACCACTACTTGAAAGCATCGATACCCGCTTTGGTACTGCCAGCAAACATGCCTTTTCTCGGGGAAATACCCTGCCATACACAGGCGTGCCTTTTGGGATGAATTACTTTGTACCCCAGACCAGTGACCAGGATGGCTCTTGGTTTTTCGATCCGTATCTGCCTATCTTTCAGGGGATTCGATTAACCCACCAGCCCAGTCCTTGGATTGGTGACTACTCTTGGCTCCTTCTGACACCTGTCACAGGCCAGCTAGGTGGAGATAGCCTCTTCCATCGTCAGTCTTCCTATGATATGGATAAGGCCTCTTTCCAGCCTCATTATCTGAAAATTTTCTCCCTGCGCTATCAGATTGAAACCCAGCTCACACCGACTTGCTACGGTGCTTCTATTCGTTTGGAACAAAAGCAAGGCAAAGCCCTCTCCCTCTATCTTCACGCAGCAGATGAACTGACCGTGGAGCAAGTAGATAAGCGAACTCTTGCCCTGCGACAAGAAGGTAAAACTGAAACCAACAAAAATCCACTAACTATGTTCACTACCCTGCAAATGAATACGGATATCCTTGCTGTCAATCAAGAAGACGGAGACTGGCGAATTGACTTAGCAGATAGGCATGCTGAGATTCAGCTAGCCACTTCTTTCATCTCCCCTTCTCAAGCACTACTCAATCTACCCCAAGAAGATTTTGAAAGATGTAAAGCAAGTGCCCAAGCGGACTGGGAAAATCTCCTCCATCGTTTTGACATTATAAAGACAGGAGAGGCTGACCGAACCTTCTTTGATCACTGCCTTTACAGACTCTTCCTATTCCCACAGACTTTTTATGAGATTGATGAATCAGGGCAAGCCATCCACATGGATCTGTCTACTAATACCGTCAAGCCTGGTGTCCTCTTTAGCAACAATGGTTTCTGGGATACCTTCCGCACCACCTTCCCCCTCTTTGCCCTTATCATACCAGAACACTACCACCGCTTTTTAGAAGGATTTCTCAATAGCTATCGCGATACTGGTTTCCTTCCAAAATGGTTGGCTCCAGATGAACGTGTATGATGCCAGGTACCCTTTTAGACGGCATTATCGCAGATAGCGCCTGCAAGGACATGGCCCCCGACCTAGAAGAAGAACTCCTTCAAGCCATGCTTGAAACAGCCAGCAAGACCGACCCTCTCGGCATCAATGGTCGTCACGGACTAGCCCAATACCAAGAACTGGGCTACCTCTCTACCGACCACCACGAAAGCGTCAGCTACACTCTTGACTATGCCTATAGCGACTTTTGTATCGCCAGCTGTGCCGAAAAACTTGGTCAGAATGACATCGCGGAAACTTATAGAACTGCGTCACAAAATTACCGCCATCTATTTGATGCTGAGACAGATTACATGCGAGCGCGAGACAATCGAGGCAACTTCCGCCCTGACTTCTCTCCTTATAGTTGGGGACGTGATTATGCCGAATGTTCAGCTATCCAAGCAACTTTAGGCGTTCTCCACGACATCCCAGGCTTGATCCAGCTTATGGGTGGAAAAGAAGCCTTTAGCAACTATCTTTTAAAAGCCTGTCAGGATGCTCCCCTCTTTGAGACAACAGGCTATGGTTACGAGATTCACGAAATGAGCGAGATGGCTACTGCTCCTTTTGGACAACTCGCTATTTCCAACCAACCGAGCTTCCACATTCCTTATCTCTTCCGTTACAGCAACTACCCTGACTACACTGCCCTTCTTATCAAGACCTTACGTCAGAAAGCCTTTCACCCAAGCTGGCAAGCCTATCCTGGCGATGAAGACAATGGTAGTCTCTCTGCTTGGTACATCTGGTCAGCTCTCGGATTCTATCCAATCTGTCCAGGAAAGCCCAGCTATGATCTCGGAATCCCTCTCTTTAACCACCTCCGTATTTACCTAGCTAAAGAAAATAAATGGCTAGATATTCATACTGAACAAAACCACAGCCACTTCAACTTTGTCAAAGAATGCCGACTGGACACAACTCTAGTATCAACTATTCAACACCAAGACCTCCTAAAAGCTGAGCAACTAACCTTCACACTTGGCTGGTTGCCAAGTCAGCCGTCCACTTCCTGAAATGCAAAAATCTCCTAGCAGACTTTCCTGCTAGGAGATTTTCTTACGAGAGGTACTTGTTTAAGCTTTGAAAATCGGACTTATCATCTGATAATTATCAAATAATCTACCAATTAAGCTTCTTCGTCTTCTTTACGACGACGGCCTGCAAGACCAAGACCAATTACTGCACTTGCGGCAGCTGCTACCATAGCTACAGTAGAATCTGCTGTACCTGTATTTGGCAATTCTTTAGCTACTTTACGCGCATTTGCTTGTGCTGATGCTGTTTGACCAGCATTAGCTGAACTTCCATTGTCTGCAGAAGGACGTTGTTTAAAGATATCTTTAGCTACGATTGTGTAAACTTTACCATCTTTAGTAATTACAGTTGCGTTTCCTGCTTTGTCGAAGATAACTTCTACTACATCAGCATTTGCTCCTTTAATCTTAGCTTTTGCAGCATCTTTTTCTGCATTTGTTAAGTTATTGAAGTCTGCTACTGTTTCTTTTTCGAAGTCAACGTTGATGTTTTCACCATTGTTCTTAGCTGCAACATCTTTAGCATCTTTAACTAATTGAGCTGCTGGAATTGTTGCTGTCTTACCTTCTGGTGTTGTTACTGTCGCATTTCCGTTTTCGTCTACTACTACAGTTGCACCTGGGTTGACTGCTTTAATTGATTCTTTAACTTTTTCAATTTCATCAGCTGTTAATTTAGCTTTATCTCCAACTAACACTCTAGTTGCTGGTGTGTTTACACCATTTTGTTGAGTTGGATCAGTTAATTTATCTTCTGGAATTACTAAGTCAAGTTCTGGGATTACTAATACTGTTCCATCACCTTTAGTAACGATTACATCACCTTTATCATTTACTACTACAGTTGATCCTGGGTTTACATCCTCTACTGCTTTCTTAACTTTTGCTTTTTCTTCATCTGTTAAGTTAGCTGGATCCTTAACTACTGTCTTAGTTGCTGGTGTGTTTGCACCATTTCCTGCGTTTTCTTTACCTGCATCTGCTGCTGACTTAGTTAAATCTGTTGCTGGAATTGTTGCTGTTTTACCTTCTGGTGTTGTGACTGTTGCGTTTCCTTTATCGTCTACTACAACTTTAGATCCTGGATTTACTGCTTTAACTTTGTTTTCGATCGCTTTCTTCTCAGCATCTGTTAAGTTAGCTGGATCTTTAACTTCCACTTTAGATGCTGGTGTGTTTACTGCATTTCCTGCATTTGCTTTACCTGCATCTGCTGCTGACTTAGTTACGTCTGCTGCTGGAATTACGGCTGTATTTCCTTCTGGTGTTGTTACTGTTGCGTTTCCTTTATCGTCTACTACAACTTTAGATCCTGGGTTGACTGCTTTAACTTTATCTTCGATCGCTTTCTTCTCAGCGTCTGTTAAGTTAGCTGGATCTTTAACTTCTACCTTAGCTGCTGGTGTGTTTACTGCATTTCCTGCATTTGCTTTACCTGCATCTGCTGCTGACTTAGTTACGTCTGCTGCTGGAATTACGGCTGTATTTCCTTCTGGTGTTGTTACTGTTGCGTTTCCTTTATCGTCTACTACAACTTTAGATCCTGGGTTGACTGCCTCAATTGCTTTCTTAACTTTTGCTTTTTCTTCATCTGTTAATTTGGCTGGATCTTTAACTTCTACCTTAGCTGCTGGTGTGTTTACTGCATTTCCTGCATTTGCTTTACCTGCATCTGCTGCTGACTTAGTTACGTCTGCTGCTGGAATTACAGCTGTCTTACCTTCTGGAGTTGTGACTGTCGCATTTCCTTTATCATCTACAACTACTGTTGCATCTGGATTTACAGCTTTAACTTTATCTTCGATCGCTTTCTTCTCAGCGTCTGTAAGTTTTTCTGGATTTGCTACTACTGTCTTATCTGCTGGTTTAACGATGTCGTTACCTGCATTTGGTTTAGTTGCAGCTTCTGGATCTTTCGTCAAGTCTGCTGCTGGAATTACAGCTGTCTTACCTTCTGGAGTTGTGACTGTCGCATTTCCTTTATCATCTACAACTACTGTTGCATCTGGATTTACAGCTTTAACTTTATCTTCGATCGCTTTCTTCTCAGCGTCTGTAAGTTTTTCTGGATTTGCTACTACTGTCTTATCTGCTGGTTTAACGATGTCGTTACCTGCATTTGGTTTAGTTGCAGCTTCTGGATCTTTCGTCAAGTCTGCTGCTGGAATTACAGCTGTCTTACCTTCTGGAGTTGTGACTGTCGCATTTCCTTTATCATCTACAACTACTGTTGCATCTGGATTTACAGCTTTAACTTTATCTTCGATCGCTTTCTTCTCAGCGTCTGTAAGTTTTTCTGGATTTGCTACTACTGTCTTATCTGCTGGTTTAACGATGTCGTTGCCTGCATTTGGTTTAGTTGCAGCTTCTGGATCTTTCGTCAAGTCTGCTGCTGGAATTACGGCTGTCTTACCTTCTGGAGTTGTAACTGTCGCATTTCCTTTATCATCTACAACTACTGTTGCATCTGGATTTACAGCTTTAACTTTATCTTCGATCGCTTTCTTCTCAGCGTCTGTAAGTTTTTCTGGATTTGCTACTACTGTCTTATCTGCTGGTTTAACGATGTCGTTACCTGCATTTGGTTTAGTTGCATCTACTTCTGATTTGAATAAATCTTCTGATGGGATTGTCGCAGTAGTTCCATCTTTCAGTGTAACTGTCGCATTTCCTTTGTCATCTACAACTACTGTTGCATCTGGATTTACAGCTTTAACTTTATCTTCGATCGCTTTCTTCTCAGCGTCTGTAAGTTTTTCTGGATTTGCTACTACTGTCTTATCTGCTGGTTTAACGATGTCGTTACCTGCATTTGGTTTAGTTGCAGCTTCTGGATCTTTCGTCAAGTCTGCTGCTGGAATTACGGCTGTCTTACCTTCTGGAGTTGTGACTGTCGCATTTCCTTTATCATCTACAACTACTGTTGCATCTGGATTTACAGCTTTAACTTTATCTTCAATCGCTTTCTTCTCAGCGTCTGTAAGTTTTTCTGGATTTGCTACTACTGTCTTATCTGCTGGTTTAACGATGTCGTTACCTGCATTTGGTTTAGTTGCAGCTTCTGGATCTTTCGTCAAGTCTGCTGCTGGAATTACAGCTGTCTTACCTTCTGGAGTTGTGACTGTCGCATTTCCTTTATCATCTACAACTACTGTTGCATCTGGATTTACAGCTTTAACTTTATCTTCGATCGCTTTCTTCTCAGCGTCTGTAAGTTTTTCTGGATTTGCTACTACTGTCTTATCTGCTGGTTTAACGATGTCGTTACCTGCATTTGGTTTAGTTGCAGCTTCTGGATCTTTCGTCAAGTCTGCTGCTGGAATTACAGCTGTCTTACCTTCTGGAGTTGTGACTGTCGCATTTCCTTTATCATCTACAACTACTGTTGCATCTGGATTTACAGCTTTAACTTTATCTTCGATCGCTTTCTTCTCAGCGTCTGTAAGTTTTTCTGGATTTGCTACTACTGTCTTATCTGCTGGTTTAACGATGTCGTTGCCTGCATTTGGTTTAGTTGCAGCTTCTGGATCTTTCGTCAAGTCTGCTGCTGGAATTACAGCTGTCTTACCTTCTGGAGTTGTGACTGTCGCATTTCCTTTATCATCTACAACTACTGTTGCATCTGGATTTACAGCTTTAACTTTATCTTCGATCGCTTTCTTAGCTGCTGGTTTCTTAACTGCTTCTGGATTTACAGCTGCAACTTCATCTACACCTGTTTTCTTAGCTGCGTCTACTGCTTTTTGAGCTTCTGCTGCTTTTTCTGGTGTTTCTGCGTTAGATGGCTGTGTGTTAATTGCGTCTGTTGCTGCTTTAGCTTTTGCTTGCGCATCTTTCTTAGCGGCATCTTTTTCTTCGTCAGTTAAGTCTGGACGAGCATCAATGGCTGCTTCTTTCTTAGCTAATTCATCTGCTACTGCCTTCTTAGCTGCTTCTTTGGCTACTGGGTTAACTTTCGCAATGTCACCTGTACCAGTTCCTTTAGCTGCGTCTACTGCTGCATCTGTTGGTGCTGCATCGACTGCTTCTTTAGCTTTATCAGCGGCTGCTTTAGCT